>CAYNJT010000001.1:0-35167 GCA_964397625.1 uncultured Leptolinea sp.
CATGGGTTTATATAATTTATAAAATCTCCAAAAAACCTGCCGAACATATCCATAAAACCTCCACAATCCAATCGCATACTATGACTGTCACACCACATGACCTCAGTCATGATTTTTTCTGGAGGAAAAATGTTTTATAAAAGTCATATTGTTTTTCGAATTCTGGGCGCATTGTTACTCATCGCATTGATCTGCGCTGGCGGCTATATGGCCTTCCAGGCTGGACAGGCCCAGGGGTATTTGCAGGCCTCTGCTGGAGGAACGGCTGTAACAGGAAGCCAACCATTGGCACAGGGTCAGCTTTCGCACGCTGGCTATGGATTCATGTTTCCCCATTTTTTTCCGTTCATAGGACTGTTTGGACTGATCCCATTGATCTTTGTCCTTATGTTTGCCGGGTGCTTTTTCCGACACATCATATTTGGTTACCCGCATAGAGGGTACTGCCGCTGTGGTCACAGGTTCTCGCGTCACCCTTTTTGGGAGGAAGATCCAGAATGTGATGAAAGTGAGAAAAAGGCAAAAAACCCCGGTGAACAACCCGAACAATCCGCGAAATAGATGAACAAATCAGGCCCGGTAGTCTCCCGGGCCTGCAAATTTACCGCATTCAGGTAAACTTCTAGTATGCAAAAGTTGATATTGATCGTTGATGATGAGCCCAAGATCGTCAAACTTACCTGTGATTACCTGGTAAAGGATGGTTTTAGGGTTACCAGCGCAGAAGATGGGCTGACAGCCCTGGCTAAAGCCCGCCGCGAAAAACCGGACCTGATCGTCCTCGACCTGATGCTTCCAGAAATGGACGGCCGGGAGGTTTGCCGGACCCTGAGGCGTGAAAGCGACGTGCCGATCATCATGCTCACGGCGCGTTCTGACGAGGCGGATCAACTGGTGGGATTGGAACTCGGGGCGGATGATTACATTACCAAACCATTCTCTCCGCGTACTTTGGTAGCCCGAGTACGCGCTGTGCTGCGTCGCGTCGGGGGGCATTTGAAACCGCAAACGATGATCCACGTGGGAGATCTGGAGATCGATTTGGCAGGACACAGTGTCCGGTTGAAGGGCGAATCAATCCACCTCACGCCCAATGAATTCCGACTGCTCGAAGTTCTTGCCCGGCACCCCGGTCAATTGTTGACCCGCGAGCAGCTTGTGGATCAGATGCATGGAATATCACTGGAGAGTTATGACCGCAGCATCGATTCGCATATCAAGAACTTGCGCCGCAAACTGGAAGCGGATCAGTCGCGACCTGTGTATATCAAAACAGTGTACGGCGAAGGTTATCGCTTTATGGATATCCAATGAGGTGGCGCAACCAGGACCAATGGCGGAGTCAATCCGCATGGCGTGACGAGAAAGTTGAGGACCAACCGCGCGGTTGTGTGCCCGACATGAACGAAATGTCACACGGTCATACCTGGCGCTTGGGAGACGACTGGTCTTCCGATATGCGTTGGCATCACACCCCGCCTGATTGGATCGCCAACCGGCCAAGGAAACGCCGCTTTCTATTCCTGCGGTTCCTGTTCTTCTTCATCCCCATGCTGGTCACACTGGTTGTGGTGATGAGCCTGCTGTTAAATCAGGTCTACCGACCGCTGCAGGACATGATCCCGCACACGGGGATTCTGATGATCGTGGTGGTTGGGATTCCACTGGTGATCGGACTGGTCGCTTTCATCTATGGTGGATTGGCGTTCCGCAGGTTCGGTTCTCCCATGGCAGATATCATGGCCGCCCTTGATGCTGTGGCAAACGGCGATCTGAGAGTCCGTGTGGACGAAAACTCACATGGTGAATTCCTGCAAATGCAGCGCAGTTTCAATCGCATGGCTGAAGAGTTGTCCAGGGCAGAAACGAACCGCCGTAATATGACGGCAGACGTGGTTCACGAACTGCGCACGCCATTGCATATTATTCAGGGGAATCTTGAAGGTCTTCTGGATGGTGTGTATGAACCGACAAAAGAGCAGATCAGCGCGACACTGGATGAAACCCGGCTGTTAGCCCGCCTGGTGGCCGACCTCCAGACTCTTTCACTGGCTGAAGCGGGAAAGTTGTATTTACATAAGGAACTGATTTCAGCAGGTGACCTGATCGAAGATGCTGTCACCAGTTTTTCCGGGTTGGCGGCTGAAAACGGAATCACTCTGACCACCGAGATCACCGGCAGCACGGATATGTTGATGATCAGCGCTGATCCTGACCGGTTGAGCCAGGTGCTCAATAACCTGGTGGCGAATGCCGTTCGATACACCCCAACCGGCGGGAAGATCACATTAAAGGTAAATGGTGAAAAAAGCGGCGTTCGGATCGCCGTGGAAGATACCGGCAGCGGTATTGCCGAAGAAGACCTGCCCTTTGTGTTCGACCGCTTCTGGAAGGCGGATCAATCCCGTTCGCGGCATGAAGGCACCGGCAGTGGACTGGGGCTGGCTATTGCCCGCCAGCTTGTTCAGGCGCACGGCGGGAACATCACTGTGGAAAGTAAAATCGGGCAGGGAACCCGTTTTATCATCCAGATCCCCGCAGAAGCAGACGGCGGTTGAACCGAGCCCCCGACAGCCTCTGGATATCATTAATGAGATCAAATATGCTTGGGCAATCCCCAACGCCAGGTAATCCCGGGAGCTATTTACCTATTATGGCTGCGATCCCGATCTGTGCCAGATCTTCGTCTTCTTCCGTGACCAGCCCGCTTACGGCCACGGCACCCGCAACTTCTCCATCGATGGTTACCGGGAATCCGCCGCCCCAACCGAGGTAACGCAGGTCGCCGTAATTGGTAAGCGAAAAACCGGTTTCCGGATGGCGGGATGCCCGTCCCACATCGCCGGATGGTTTGCGTTCGCGGGCGGCCGTCCAGGCTTTGTTGGTCGCGATGACCACAGAGGAAACGGGAGCGCCATCCATGCGCAGCAGGGCGATCAGTTCACCCTGCGCGTCCGCCACGGCGATTACCGCGGCTTTGCGGCGTTTTTCGAGTTCTGCCTGGATGGCATTGATGGCGGCTTGCGCTTCGATATGACCGAGGCTGGTGATATGTCTCATGTCTAATCCTCCCGTCTAATGATTGTCTAAATTAATACCTACCATAACCATTGAACCGGCGGCCTGTTTCAGGTCCTCTTGATTGAAACCGCCATCGGTTTCTTTGCGCACCCTGTATAAGCCCGCGCCGGCCGGCATTTTATGAAAGAAAAGTTCAAGTGCCTGCGTCATGGTAACCATATCTTTGTCAGCTTTAAGTAGGCTCGCCCGGGCCGTAATCTCATTTCCGCGCAAAGTCAATTTCACCTGTGTGTCATTCTGGATGTTGTGCCACCAGACTTTCTTTTCCGGCATACCAGGGATGACATATATTCTTCCGCCATCTTGCAGGTAGGATACCGGCAGAGTGTATTCCTTTCCGCTTTTAAGCCCGGTGTAGGTGATCAACATAATGCCTTTGCTCATTACTCCATGCAGTGGAGAGCGTAAAATCAGGCGCACCAGCGGATTCCAGATGTGATTCATAAACCACATACTTACCTCCGGTCAGTTCTTGTTGAGCGTAAGAATCTCGCCATCCAACGGGATCAAAAGCCGGTTGTCGTTTATGCCTTTTCCACGGGCGTACTCGCGCAGATCGGCGCGGGATACGGTGGCATGGTCAAGCGCTTCCATATGAACGGCAACAACCGTGGCATTCGGGGCGAGTTGGCAAATTTCCATCGTCTGTGCGGCATCTGTCAGGATTAAAACCCGGTCTTTTCCCCACACGGCGCCGCTGGAGTGAGTGATGATCACCCCGGGTTTCGCACGATGAATTACTCCGCGAATCTCATCGGTAAGCAGAGAATCGCCAACCCAGACGACAGTCGGTTCATCATCCGCCGAAAAAACGAAGCCGGAAACATTGCCCATTTCAGCCAGAACCAATCCGCTGCCGTGTTGCCCGCCAAAGCGTTCAATGCGGATTCCTTTCCACACAATGTACTCATTCACCGAGTTGATTTTTGTGAAGCCTTTTGATTTTAGATCGCATTTATCCTGCGGCTGACAAAAGACCTGGGTGTCTTTAGGCAACAGCGAGGCGGCGGCCGGGTCGAAATGGTCAGAATGAAGGTGCGAGATCAAAAAGAACTCCGCTCCCTTGATAACTTCTTCTGCCGGCACGGGAAGGTCGACCATCGGATTGGGTGATTTGCCTGTGTATGACGGGCGTGAGAACTTGTCTGCCAGGTAGGGATCGCATACGAAAAGATGCCCGTGATATATAATTCGCATGGTCGCGTTGCGGATGGATTGAATTTGCATTTTTCCTCAATAAAGAAGTTTAGGTAACGTGACTGCCCAGGCGTGGATTGCATTCCAATCGCGATGATCGCCTTCACCCCACACGCCGAACAACACACTCAGTTTAAATTTGATTCGGTCAATCAGAGATGGCATACTCTTTATGTCCAGGGCGCCTGCGAACAAGCCCTCGGAACGCGGCTTGACCAACGCGCGCACGGGCCGCATCCACTCGGAAACACCGTCGCGGTATTTGCCATTTCCAATGGCCATAGTCATACAGACCAGGAACGCCGCGAAAGGCCGCTGGTTTAAAGCCGCCTTATGGGTTTTAAGGAAAAGTATCGCTTCGGGCAGCCAGGTTCTGTCGTGAATGGCGCTTCCGGCTATAACCGCTTTATACGGCAAGATATCTTTAACATCAGGCATGGGAAGCACATCAACCAGTGCGCCTGATTCTGTTAATGCTGCCGCGATCGCCTGGGCTACTCCAATCGTTGAACCGGTACGACTGGCATACGTCACCAGAATTCGCTCATTCATGGACTTCTTCTCCTATACGGCAAGAGATCGATGATCAGGCTAATTATAAGGTTTTCCCCGGTTGAAAGTTGATTGACAATCACGGTTAAAAGATTATACAGAGGTAATTGGAGGAGTTTCCTTAACACCTATACCGGAACTTTTCCGCCAGAAGACAAACGCAAGGAATACAGCCACCAATGCCAGTCCGCAACCAAATTCATCGATGACATATGGCGTTATATCATTCTGAATGGTCAGAGGAGTGAAAATGGTTTGCACAAAGATATTGTGACTGGCATGTAATACTGTGGCTGTCCACAGGCTGCCGGATTTCAACCGCAGCCAGGCAAACACAAAACTTATGCCAATCACAAGGATTAAAAACATCAACGCGGCATACCATTTCGGTGTTCCTGGCAGGTTGTAATCTGAGAACAGGATCATTGGCATGTGCCATACCGCCCAGATCAAACCGCTGAAAAGACTTACCAGTGGAAAAGGCAGCATTTTGGCCAGCTCAGGAACCAACAGCCCCCGCCAGCCGATCTCTTCTCCCAGAGCGGAAACCAGACTGACCGCCACACCTGCAGTGCCCATGAAGACTATGTACAAAATTATGGTCACATCCGAAGACGTTCCAGGAAAGGATTGAACAGCAGCTTTGACCAGTTGTGCGCCGGGAATTCCACCCAATCCACTCAACCAGGTGAATCCATAAACAACCAGACAGTAACCAACAGGGATAATGTACGCCAACCCCAGATATTTTGCTTTTCCTGGCTTCCAACCCAGTCCTTTTAATGAGCGCTCAAAGAATAACTGGGTAATGATGGCGGCCAATCCGGGTGACCACATCAAGAGAAAAACATATAGACCGTCATTGGCATTTAATGAACCAGCGGAAATGATGCCAATTTCTAATATGGAAGAGATAAGAAGAGTTAACCCAAGAAAAACGGTGATTTTCTTCCCCGCAATGGATTTTGGTACCAAATTACCTCCACAGATCATCAGGATTACAAGAACCAATAAAAGAGTTGAGTTATTAAACGATTATTAAATTGCCTTAACATCCATCCGGATGGGCAGAGTTGCCGAATGTATTGTAATACTCGAATCAAAGTTAAATCGCAGGGCAATCAGGCGTGATCAAGAACATATTCCGCGGTTTGCGCGTCTGTAACAAGCACATCCACCAGTTTGCCGCGAAGTGCGCCTAAAATAGCGTCACCTTTGCGTATATCTCCAGCCACCGCGATGATCGTCCCGATTTTTTCGAGGGATGGCCGGTCGATGGTGACCACACGGTCATTGATATCGATATCAAGCAGCTTTCCATCAATGGAATAATGATAACCGCAGAAATCACAGACTACGCCTTTCGCGGCAAGCTGCTTTCGTTGTTCCTCGGTTACATAACCGGCAATTTTCAAACTGTAAAGATCTGGATGTATTGATCCAATTCCTACCAGCGCAATCTCTGCCTGACTGGCGCGGATCAGAGTTGATTTGATCCCGGGGTCTTTCAGCAAGGCATCGCGCACTGTTTTATTTTCTACAATCAACGGAGCGTGAAGATAGTAACCGGTGGCATTAAGTCGATCTGTTAATTTTTGAGCGAGGAGAGGGCCATCTGAAAGGTTATGTTCAAGCCCGGTAGCTCCAATCATCTGTACCACTTCAACACCGTGCATTTTTCTTGGTTTCAGCGCCTGGATCATGTGTTGAAGGGCGCTGCCCCAGGAAATACCAATCACCATGTTGTCATGCAGGATTGAAGAGACGTATTCCGCCATCAGCATGCCCAATCCGGTCAATACTTCGCTATACATATAATCGTCCATGACCATTACTCGGGCATCTTTGAGGCCGAATGTTTTCATTAAAGCAGTTTCAATCTTCCTGGATGTCCAGGGGAAATGAACATTGATTTCCACGATACTGCGTTCACGGGCCTCATTGATAAGGCGTGAAATCATGGTTCGCGCGATACCGGAGCCATCGGCAATTTCCTGCTGGGTTTTATTTTCTGTGTAATAAAGATGCGCAACGCGTGCCAGAAGCGCGTTACGGGATTCGGTATCATCCATGAGACGCCCTTGTAAAAAAGGATGTAAAAATTCAAATTCAGCTTCACTATTGCACGAATAGTGCCATAGTGCAATGATATCAAACCAGCCTTAATGTTTGATAATCTGATTTGACATAAATATAAGGTCAATGTGTTCCGGCTGTCTGTTATGGAAGCAGGGGAGAGCCTCTTTCTGTTTGAATCTCATAGCTCATACCATCGGTTGTCAGAGTGATCGTCCCATTAAAGTTAGTTCCATACACTCTGGCACCGGCCAGGAGCAGGTTGTCGATGGTATCTTGATTTGGAAACCCGGGAAAGTTGTTCGAAGCGGAATAGATTGCCGCGCTCGGGTGGACTGCAGCCAGAAATGAGGGATCAGAGGATGTGTCTCCCGCGTGGTGGGCTACTTTTAAGATATCTGCCTGAATATTCAAATTGGATTTGACCAACCTGGTTTCTATGGGTTTTTCTATATCCCCGGTGAACAAGAAACGGATTTTCCCTACATGTAGTGAAAGAACCAGGGAATTGTTATTCACCAAATCCGGGCGGATGCGAGATGGATTTATCACATTCAATGTCCATTCACCGAAAGGAATACGATCCCCTGCCTTAACCACTCTTCGGTGAACACCAGTTTCATGAATGGCTTTTTGTAATTCTTCAAAATAGGGAGAATCGATTTCCTGTCCGTTTTCAACAAACTCCCCCACATTTATGTTCTTCAATACTTCCGGAATTCCGCCGATATGATCTTCATATGCATGTGTGGCTATGACCGTATCCAACTCTGTAATATTATGACTTTTCAGGTATTTCAAGGTGCCAGATTGGGGATAGCCGGCATCGATCAGCACAGTATCACCCTTAGAGGATATCAATAGGATCGAATCCCCATGATCAATGTTAATAAACGCCACCTGTAAATGCGGTAGAGAAATCCTTCCGATCGTTGACGTTGCAAAAAAGCCCGCCCAGATAATTAGCAGTGTAGTCAAAACGAGAAAAATTTTTGCGGGTAAGAATTGATTTGATGCGCGGTGATTTTTAATCATGGTCATAGTTATTTGTTATCAGACTTATATAAAGGATTTGGTTCATTAAGCATAATCTAATCAATGCATTTGTTCAATGAACCTTATTCAAACCGCGGAATTGACACGCGACCAATCCTACGGTATCCTTACGCGGCGTTCGGGTGGGACCGGCGCGGCAGAATCTTTCGAACCCCGCCAGGTCTGAGAGGAAGCAACGGTAAGGAGGACACTCTGGGTGCCGCCGGGTTTCCTGCCCGAACGCATTTCATTCATGTGGAGAGAAAAACCATGACGGAAAAGACTCCGCCTGTTTGCAGTTATGAAGGGTCAGATTACCAGGAAAGCTTCTGGGAGAAGGGTGGGAGGGAATATGAAGACGCGGCGGAAGAAATTGCCCTGCGTCGCTTGCTTCCCACTGGCGGCCATCATCTGCTGGAACTGGGCGCGGGCGCCGGGCGTAATACACCGCGATATTCAGGTTTTAACCGTATCACCCTGGTGGATTATTCGTTGACTCAGCTTCAGCAGGCGGTGAAACGGTTGGGCCTTTCTGACCGATACCGGTATGTGGCGGCGGATATCTATCGCCTGCCGTTTGGAGCGGATCAATTTGATACTGCCACCATGATCCGCACCCTGCACCACATGAAAGACGCCCCACTGGCGTTGCGTTCAGTTCATGCCTGCCTGAAACCGAAAGCGGTCTTTATTCTGGAGTATGCCAATAAATTGAACCTGAAAGCTATTCTCCGGTTTCTTCTTAAACGACAGACATGGAATCCGTACACCCTTGAACCGGTTGAATTCGCCGATTTGAATTTTGATTTTCATCCACAGGCCATACGGAACTGGCTTGACGAGATCGGTTTCTCTTTGGAACGGCAGTTGACGGTTTCACATTTTCGGGTGAGCTGGCTAAAGCGCGTTTTCCCTGCGAAATTCCTGGCCGCGTTGGATGGCGCCGCTTCTCTCACCGGTGACTGGTGGCAATTGACTCCCAGCGTTTTCACGCGTTCAATTGTCGTCGGGAAATCTCTGGGGGTGGAAGAATCCTTCTTTTACTGCCCGGCCTGCCGTTCAACGCTGGATGATACCCCGCCGGAACTGGTTTGCCGGAAGTGTGGAAAACGCTACCCGGTTGTAGATGGAATTTACGATTTCAGGTCTGCCTGAATTTTTTCGACCACCCAGAAGTGCGATAATCCCAATCCCCGCAGGGGTGTGGTTTCAAGCCAGCGCGTGACCGCCCGGAGCATCCTGCCGGCTAACGGAGCGCGCGCGATGATATTGTCATACGCGCTCGCGATGACCGTCTGTTGAATAAATTGAACAGGAAGATTCGCAAACAAGCGTTGAAGGTCACGGCGGGTGTACACATTAACATGCGGGGCCAGACGGTCACGCCATTTCCGCGGCAGGTAATTAATCAAAGGGATATTGCCAAACCTGTATTTCCCTTTCCAATACATCCCGTGAGTTTCAAACGGGTATCCCCGATTGGGAACAAACAGAACCAGCCGGCCACCCGGTTTTAATACTCGGATGATCTCATTGACCGCTTTTTGATCATCTTGCACATGTTCCAGTACTTCATGGCTGAGAACCAGGTCGAAAGTATCTGCCGGAAAAGGCAGGAATTCCCCAACCCCGCCAAGAGTGGACGGCCCCTTCCGGCGGGCTTCCTTCGCGCGTTCCAGTTCGATCTCCAGGCCAATCGCCAGCCGGGAATTCACTGCCAGACGTGCCAGATATTCACCCACTCCGCAGCCGTCTTCCAGGATCATACCGGTAATCCTTGTTTCGGCGGCTTCTTTGATAAGAGAAAACCGTCTGTTCTGGCCTTCACGCCAGATATAGGATGGTTCACCCCGCAGGGCGGCTTTGGCAGATGGTTGATGATCAGTCACAGATTAATCCGGTGAAGTGAGGATGCCAGGCATTAAGCAGCCTGGGGATTTCATTCTTCCGACGCAAAGGGCACCCAGGTAAGAATAGTCGTGCCGCTGCCAGGTTCCGTTGTCAATTCAAGGTCGCCGCCCACATTGCGCGCGCGGGTTTGCATATTGGAGAGGCCGTGCCCCAAGGATGTGCGCGTGCTTTCCATTTCAAAGCCCTTGCCGTTGTCGCGGATTTCCATCAAGGCCCGATCACCAGTTGTCCAGACCACGACTTCAACTTTCTTGGCTTTGGCGTGTTTGGCGGTGTTTGCCAGCGCTTCCTGACAAATGTGAAAAAGGGCGAGAGCTTTTGAAGCCGGTAGTTTTACCAGTCCGTCAGAAGGTCCGCTAATATACGCCTCAGCCAGAGTATTGGCCCGAAATTCGTTTACCAGGCGCTGCAATCCCTGCATTAAATTCTCGTCGCTCAACTGGCGCGGGCGAAGGTCAAGGATGTAGGTGCGAATATCGCGGATGGTGTTGTTAAGTCCAATAATGGATTGGTCGATGCGCTCACGGGATTGATTTGGGTCTTCTGAAAGCAGTAAACGGGCGTGTTCCAGGGTCAATCCGACGGCATATATGGATTGGATGATTCCATCATGGAGGTCCATTCCAATACGTTCCCGCTCTTCCAGTACTGCCAGACGCCGGCTGTTGTTGTTATACCGTACGTTTTCAAGCGCTGTTCCCATCCACGAGCCGATCGCGCCGATAAATTGCACATCCAGGTCAGTTAATGGACGCCGGTCCAAAACAGCCACACAAAGCACCCCCAAAACATTACTTCGGCCGCGCAACGGGAAACTGGCGATCTGATGGATGCCATTGGCAAGCACACTTTCATCCAGATCCATACTGTCATTCGGGTTTACTGTCCAAACCCTGGGAAGCCCGGTTTTGGCTGTCATACCGATCATCCCGCGGCCGACCGCGAAGGTTTCTTCCTTCCATAATTTGGGAACCAGTTTTCCGCGGTGGAGTACCAGCTTGATTTTCTTCTCCCCTTCCGGGCGCAAATAAACCTCTCCGACCTTTAAATCGAGAAAATCCATTAACTGGGTTAGCGCAATCTTAATAATCGCGTCAATTTCAGTCGATGTGGCCAAAGTGGAGGCCATGTTGTTTAATAACGCCAGATTTTCATTCCGGCGGGTCATTTCCTGGTCGCGTTTCACCAGACGGTCATACAGGCGGGCATTCGTAATGGCTGCCGAGGCATAAGAGGCTAACATTTCGATCAACCGCTGGTCTTCTTCAGTAAATTCAGTCCCATCCTTCTTTTCGGAAAGAAAAATGATGCCCAGATTTTTATTTCCCTGCCGGATTGGCACGCCCAGGAAAGACTTCATTTGAGGGTGGTTGTCCGGAAATCCAACACTGCGGGGATCGGCTGAAATATCTTTCAGTCGAATGGACTCGCTCCCACACATCAACTCACCTATCAGTCCCATGCCAATGGGTTGATGATCCATTCCGGCAAGTTCAGCCGCGGTCAAACCAATAGGAATAAAACGTTCAAGCCTGCCCGTGTCACTCAGAATACCAAGTGCCGCGTATTTTACGTCGCCTAGCTGGCTGGCCTGGGCCGCGATCCTCTCCAGTAATGATTCAATGGATACATCCTGAATCAACTGGATGGATGCCTGATGAAGCGCTGCCATCTTATCTTCAAAAGATGCGCGCGTAGTTTTCGCCAATACTACCTCCTGCATTAATCTATAAAATTTTACCCGATTATCAGGAAATCCGAGACAAATGTTCATGCAACAATGGACAGTGACAGGTTGGCATTGCTCCTGTCAGGCTATAATCAAATCAGGAGAGGAAAATGCTCAACAGTATTCAACAACGTAAAGAAATGGAAATCCGCATGCGTGAAGCCGGCCGCATTCCACCCGGACAATCATTAACCCAGAAATTTCCTGTGCTGCATTATGGCCCGGTACCAGAATTTAATGCGCAAACCTGGAATTTTCGTGTGTGGGGTGAGGTTGAAGAACCAATTTCTTTAACCTGGGATGAGTTCTCTGAATTACCCCGTTCAAAACTGATCATGGACATCCACTGCGTTACGCGGTGGAGCAAACCGGATACCCTGTGGGAAGGAGTATATGTGCGAACTCTTCTGGAAAAGGGATTGATCCGTATCAAATCTTCCGCTCATTTTGTCATGCAGCACAGTGAGTTCGGTTTCACGGCAAACCTTCCGTTAGATGTCGTGCTGGCAGATAATTTTTTGTTGGCCACACATTACGATGGCCAACCGATTACACCAGAGCATGGTTACCCTCTTCGCGGGGTGATTGGCGCGATTGTCGGACGGGAAGACCTCAAGGTCCCGTATTTTTGGAAGGGTGCCAAATGGCTGCGCGGTCTTGAATTTATGGAATCAGACCGGCCAGGTTTTTGGGAACAGGCTGGATATCATAACGAGGGTGATGTTTGGAAAGAAGAACGGCTGCGATGAAGCGTCAGCCGCGACTTTGACGGGCTACAAAGAATCCCAACCCGATACCGCCCAATATCAACAATCCGCCGATTATTCCCAACAAAGGAGACCGACCACCCTCGCTGGCTGTTGGTTGCACAGCTTTTGAACTCTGCTGCGCGCCGAAATCGAGAGTGGAATTATCCCCCCCATTCAACTTGAGAGGGTAATTTAGAAGGGTAGTGGCATTGTAGCCTTCAGGAATAGCCACACTGATGTTGTAATCACCTTCCTGAAGTGATTTGAAACAAACGGGTTCAGCGGAATTGGTTTGTCCCGTCAATGAGACCTTGCCATCACGGTCAGTGACACTAATGGCGCCACCTGAGAGCGGGAGTTCATCACCATCTGGAATTGAATTTCCATTTATATCATTGAACAACAAAACGCATATATCGCCGCTGCCAGGCGGCAGAGTGGGTGTGGGGACCTGGTTTGCCGGTGTTGACGTGGCCTGTTGGGCGGGTTTCTCTGCCAACCCCAACAAGAGTTGTTGGCCAGCCTGCAAGGTGCAATCTTCTTTCAGGTTATTCAGGCGGCGTAATTCGTCCAACTGGATTCCGGTTTTCAAAGAGATGCTGATGCAGGTATCTGCCGGCTGCACAACATAAATCACACGACCGTCCGCGTTGGGCGTCGGTGTGGCATAGACAACCTGCGGCGGGTGATTATCTGCCTGTACCGGAACTATACTCGCGAAGAGAAGCAGGGCCAATATGGCCAGGCCAGTTGTTGTTTTAGTTTTCATAAGGCGCGATCCATTTTCCGTGATTATAACATTGACCGGAAAGCAACCTTTCCGACAGGTATAATTCCATTTGTATGGATATGAAACTTTTTATTAAAGAAAGGGGAATAGTAATCAGGCGGATTGTCCCATTCTTTTTGCTATGCTCCCTGCTCGGCTGTTCAGGTCTCTGGGAACAACCGGTGTATCCAACTTCCACTCCATCGGCGTCTCCCACGGTTACCGAAACCATCATCTGGTTTCCAGCGACTTCAACAGCGACGACCGTTCCAACAAGGCAGCCTGAGCCAACAGAAAATTTACACCCTGCAGTTGGAGATATCCTTTTTCAGGATGATTTCTCTCAAAAATCCATGTGGTCAACACAATCAGGGAGCGGCGGGAAGATCGCTTTTGGGAAAGAGGAGCTGACCCTGGCTGTGCAGGAACCAAAATTTTATCTGGCCAGTTTGTATACCTTACCTGTGATCAAAGATGCTTCGGTGGAAATCACTTCGAATGTGACCCTGTGTAAAGGAGAAGATTTCTACGGGTTATTGGTGCGAGCCACAAACGGATTGAACGGATACCGTTTCATGGTTAATTGCATGGGGAAGGTAAAACTTGAAATACTGAAAATGGGAAAACCCTCTACACTGGTGGATTGGTTACAAAGCGGCCAGGTGCTGCCCGGTTCTCCCTACCAGGTACGCCTGCGGGTATGGATGGTTGAGAACGAATTGCGCTTTTTTCTAAACGATGTTTTTCAATTCTCCACACGCGACGCCATTTATTCCGATGGAAAAATAGGAGTGTTTGCTCGTCAGGCCGCTGATACTCCTATTACGGTTAATTTTTCCAACCTGGTTATCCGCTCGATTGAACCGGGATATAAATTACCAAAGGCGACTCCAAAACCGACTGCCACCCGGCAGGGCAGGTATATTCCTGTGAATACAGCCGCGCCGGCACATGCTCAATAAGTCACGGGTTGTATAATCAAATTTAATCTAAAATTTGCTGCAAGAAAAAATTGTGTTTGATCTTTACGTTTTCCCCATCTACTTGTCTGGAGGCAAAGAACTGGCAGACCTGCCAGGTCTTGTAGTGTCGGCTGCTCCGCGCCGGGTATTGCGAAACCGTGCTGGAGATCAATTGACCGCGCTGCTTACCCTCCCCAGCAAAAATATCCTTACAGAAGAATCGCAGCAGGAGATGTTGTTGCACCTGTCTGCCACCTATTTCAGCACACCCGGATCAGTAACCTCCGGACTCCGAGCCGCCGCGGAACAGATTAACACATTCATTCTGGGCTCCAATCAATTTGATTCGCCATCCGGGCGTCCAAATGTAGGCGTACTGAACGTGGCTGTGTTTCATGGTGACATGCTGTACCTTTTGCATACCGGTCCCACACACACACTTGTGGTCAATACAGATGGAGTCACGGATTTTGTGGACCTCGAAGGTGCTGGCCGGGGACTCGGAGTAAGCAGCAGTATCACACCGCGTTATTTTACAACCAGGCTTCGCAATGGGGATATGGTGCTTTTATGTCCATCTCCTCCGCCAACCTGGACAGCGGCGCTTCTCGGGGGAAGCTCAAAATTAAATCTTGATCAATTCAGGCGTCGACTGCTCGCGCAATCACCGTTCAATATGATAGCCGCTGTCGCTCAGGTGCAATCTGGTCGGGGTGAGGTGCACCGACTTCGACCGAGGATTCCCCAGGAACCGGCCCCCGCCGATCCATACACCATTGAGCCTGAAAAACCGGTTCCGGCTGAGGTGCCTGTTGATCTGAATATTCCCGATATTGTTCAGGAATCCCCGTCCAACCCATCTCCTGATGATTACGCAGCTTTCCCTGACGCGCCCATGGCAGAACCGATCTGGCCGTTGGAATCCCCGGTTATTGAAAAGCAGAGTGAACCACTGCCACCCGCTTCTGAAATACCCGGCCCTGATTTTTCCATTCCACCTGAGCCATCCGTTAAACAAGAAGAAGAGACAGGTTTTCGTACCATCCCCGCGAGTGAATTGCCGGGTCCGCAGGCGGCTGCTCCTGACACCCCGTTACTTGACAGGCTGACTGATTTTCTGGATAGAATTACAAATCTCAGCCGTTCCGTTAAACCGAAAGTAAAACCCCCAAAGGTAACAATCAAACCGGTGCCCACTGATCCATCGGGAAGCATTGCCGCGTCCACTTTGCTGTTTATCGCGCTGGCTGTTCCAGCGATTGTAGTTTTCATTTCCACTACCGTGTATACCCGGTCAGGAAAAGGCGAACAACGAACCAATTATCTTGTGCAGGCGCAAGCGTACGCCCTTCAGGCTGCCGGTCAGGTAGACCCTGAAGCGCAGCGCAGCGGATGGACACAATCACTTTACTATGTGAAAAAAGCTGAAGAATATGGCCGCACTGAAGATACACGAATGCTGCGTCAGCAGGCTCAAACTGCCCTGGATAGTCTGGATAGCATCATACGGCTTCCAGTGCAGGAAGCTGTAGCCGATGCCATACCCACCTCGGTGAACATTATTCAGTTGGCTGCCACAACCACCGATGTTTTCGCGCTGGATTCGCACCAGGGGCGGGTATTGCGTTTTGCCCTTACTGGAAACGGGTACGAATTGGATCCGAATTTTAATTGCGGTCCCGGACCTTCAGGTGGGAAGATCATAGGCGCGTTAATTGATATTGTTCCTTTGCCGATAAATAATCAATACAAGGCATCTGTTATGGGGATGGATGCCAGCGGGAACTTGTTGTATTGTATTCCGGGTTCGGCTCCACTATCATCCACACTGGCGCCTCCATCCACCCACTGGGGTAAGATCATCGCTTTCACTGTGGAAGGCAGCGCTCTGCTTATTCTTGACCCGGTAAGCAACGCGGTTTGGCGTGTGGTAGGTGACGGTATCGGATTTCCAAATCAACCCCACCTGTTCTTTGACCGCGACATTCCCGCCCTGGCGGATGTGATAGATCTGGCCATGTATCAGGATGATCTTCTGCTGCTGCGCAAAGATGGCCATATCACCCGCTGCACGTTCAACAATTTCAGCAGTTCACCAACGCGTTGCCAGGATCCGGCTGGATTTGGTGATAAGACCGGTAAACCCATCCCCTTCTTTAATGATGTCCAGTTTACCCAGCTTGCCACGGTGCCGCCGCCTGATCCATCCATCTACGTTATGGATATTTCCGGGCCTACGATCTATCATTTCAGCCTGCGTTTGAATCTACAACGCCGTCTGCGTTTTCAGACACTGGATGAATACTCATTACCCGATACGCCGGTCACAGCCTTTACCGTGGCTTCCAACCGGGTTGCCTGGATGGCGCTGGGTAACCGCGTGTTTTACACACCACTTCCATGAAGATTCCGCTTGACATTGCGTTCCCTTACCGGGGGACACTCGCGCTTGCCGGCAGTGGAGAATACCTTCCATCCATGCGTCCTGTGGATGAGTTTCTGTTATCGTTGTTGCCAGAACCTGCCCGGGTGGTGTGCCTGCCGACCGCGGCGGGCACTGAAGGTGAAGAACGATTAATGTACTGGAAGAACCTGGGTGAAACTCATTTTAAAGCTCTGGGTGTTGCGTCGGTAGAATCTCTTCCAGTGTTTACGCGGGAGGATGCCAGCAATCCTGTTCTGGTGAAAAAAATACAGGAAGCCAATTTTGTCTATCTCTCCGGAGGTAAACCCGCCTATCTCCTGGAATGTCTGAAGGAAACAAAACTATTGGATGCCATTCTGCGTAACCTGACAGAAGGTGGTATCGTGGCAGGTTGTTCGGCGGGAGCAATGATCTTTGGAGAACAAATTCCAAACCGACTGCATGTTGGTGGAACGTTACCCGCGCTGGGAATCCTGCCAGGCTGCTTTATTGTTCCCCATTTCGATGAAATTCCCTTTGTGTTGCGGTTCGCCGGACGACATTTACTTGGTGATCTGACGTTGATTGGCGTGGAGGCAGACACCATTTTATGCTGCACGCAATCCGGATTCTCTGTGGTTGGTTCTGGCGGGGTTACCCTCTCGCACGCTTCACAGAGTACGCGATACGAAGCATAAACAAAATTGGAGCCGTTTATTCAACGACTCCTCTTTGTCTATCAATTCTCTATTCGTTTACATGGTTATTTGGCAACCACTTTGATGGATTTTGGTTTTGCTTCTTCCGATTTCGGAATTCGCAGAGTCAAAATACCATTGCTGATATCCGCCTCGGAGCGAGCCGCGTCTAGAGAGTCAGGCAGGGTGATCACCCGGTTGAACCGTCCGGTAGGTCGTTCATTCAACAGATACCGATCCTCATCAGAGCGTTCAACCTTAATCTCTCCCTGAATGGTGACCGTCTCATTAATGACTTGAATATTCAAGTCTTCAGCACGGACGCCGGGAATAACGGCGGTAAGAACGTAGGCTTCATCTTCCGCTTTCACATCCACAGGGATAAATAGATCACCGTAGGAGTCCCTAACGTCTTCTTCCATCCAGCGGCGAGTCCAGGGGCGGCGGGTTTCAAACGGTGTATGAGTAAAATAGAGAGTCATTTTCTTCCTCCAGAATTCACATGTTTTATATGTGTTTTATATGGTGATAGTTGTAGGATACGCGATAATTATTGGAGAAATGTAAGAAGTAAATTGGAGATTTATAAGAACATTTCGAAAAATGTCTTTTTATAGTGTGGTATGATTTTTATATTGGAGTGCTGCATGGACGACAAGATCACAATAATTGAGGGGCCGACCCCCACATTTGAAGAGATCAATGATGGATGGGCCCTGGGTTTAAATGAAGGCCCTGTGTTGTATGACCTGGTGATGACAAGGGTGCGAACATTCAATGGGCAGGCATTGGTGGAACGCTGTCATCGCGCCTGGAATGACAGGTCGAGTATTTTCCTGCATTACCGCAATGAGCTTGGGATGGAAGAGAAAGCCCCGATCCTGGCTGCCCGGTCTGTAAATACGCAGGATGGATCGGTTCTATTGTTGTGGGTAAGGCTGGAGTTTGAAGAAACCGCGCCTGAATCTGGTAAAGACTCTGGAAGTGAGGATCTGGACGAATAGCCATGACATTGAAGATCAATCAAATACGAAAAGAATTCCCTGCTTTATCCCGCCCGGTATTATTTCTAGATAATCCGGGCGGTACTCAAATTACAAAGCGCAGCCTTGACCGTATTCAGAATTATCTGGTTAACATGAACGCCAACCATGATGGTGCTTTTGAAACCAGCCGGCTTTCGGACCAATCGATTGAGGAAGCCCGGCAGGCTGCCGCCGATTTCTTGAACGCTCCAGGTTCGCATTGCATCGTTTTCGGCGCCAATATGACCACCCTGACCTTTAATATCAGCCGGGCGTTGGCGCGAACGTTTAATCCGGGCGACACCCTGGTTGTTACCCGCTTGGATCATGACGCCAATATTTCCCCCTGGCTGCTGGCAGCGGAAGACCGTGGCTGCAAGATCCGCTGGGTAGACTTCCACCCGGAAGATTGCACGCTTGATGTGGATGATTTTTCGCGTGCGATGGAAGAAAAGCCGCGCCTGGTAGCCCTGGGTTACGCGGCAAATGCCGTTGGAACCATCAATCCGGTTAAAGAGCTGATTAGTCTTGCGCACACGGCCGGAGCGATTGTGTACATCGATGCTGTGCAATACGCGCCGCATGGTCCCATTGATGTTCAAGACCTGGATTGCGATTTTCTCGTTTGTTCAGCCTACAAATACTTTGGTCCGCATGCCGGTGTTCTTTACGGCCGTTACGAGTTGCTGGATAGCCTGAAAGCATATAAAGTCCGCCCGGCTCCGGCTCTTCCGCCCGGTAAATTTGAAACCGGCACAGGGAATTTTGAGCATATGGCGGGTACTCTGGGCGCGCTGGAATATTTTGAATGGATCGGCTCGACCTTTGGGAGTGAGTTTAAAGAAAATACCCGTCAATATTCCAGGCGGCGCAGAATCTTTAAACAGGCCATGCAGGCCATTCGCGCCTATGAGTTTGAGATCAGCCGGGAATTTGTTAAGCAGCTTGAAGATATTAGTGGGTTAAAACTGTACGGTATTACAGACCTGACAAAGTTGGATTACCGTGTACCGACGTTTTCCTTTACGCTGGATGGTTGGACCCCGAAGGAACTTGCTTCAGCATTGGATAAAGAGAAAATTTACACGTGGGATGGTAATTTTTACGCGTTGGCCGTTACTGAACGTCTTGGATTGGAAGGCCAGGGTGGATTGTTGCGTTCCGGCGCGGTTCATTACAACACGGTTGAAGAAATCAGACACTTCGGAGAAGTTGTCAGGAAACTGGCCCGCAAGAAACCCCGTTAAAAGAGATAAACACCTGGGTGAGGGGGGCACCCAAGTGCTTATCTTCCTGCATTTTACATGGGTTTTATTTTTTTTGCAAGAGGTTTTTTAAATTGTTTTTATATGCCCCAGGCGGGAATTGAACCCACAGCCTTAGCCTTAGGAGTGCTCTGCTCTGTCCATTTGAGCTACTGGGGCTTTCAACCGGATTATAGCATCTCACACCAAAAATTCAAACAAAAAAAAGGAGAAGACCATTTCAGTCCTCTCCATTTTTTTATTTATTCGTTGTTTGTTACGGAGTGGTTACGGAGTAGTAGTCCCACTGGATTACGACCGGGAGGTAAGCGGCTGACATTACACCCAGGCCTACCATACCGCCGCCTTTGATGTCATTGTTATTGGTTTCCATGATCTTCAGCCCGTTGATCTCATAGGTCAATTTCGTGCCCACACAGCTGAATTTGGATACATTGTCACCAGAAGGTTTGACAAGTTTTTGCTTTGCCACACCTTTTTTAATTGATACATAGGGATTCTTGTATGGATCATCATCGCGAATACTCTTGTCATAGCGAAGCATTTGCCATTCGCCCTGAGAGGAAATCCGGAATTCATACCAGCTGGAGTTGTCTTCGGCAGCCCGGCAAATCAGTGCAACGCCGTTCATACTCTGGCCGTTGCTTTTCCATTTTGCCTCAATGACAGAATCTTCCGTGTTCGAGCCTTTTACGAATTTGTAGATATAGGTTTCATTATCGCGAAGGTTAAAGACCAAAATGCCATCTTGAACGGACGATGGTTCGGTTTGCATCCGGTCTCTGGTGGTAGCCTGCGTCGTGGTCACCAGGTCGTCTGTGAAGTTATCGTTGGCGATATCAAATTCGTCGCGGAAGTTAAAACCTTCTGCCTGCTCAGGAGCGGCCTCTTCAGCAGGGGCGGCCTCTTCAGCGGGGGCAGCTGGTTCCGCTGGCGGGACGGTCGGAGCGGGAGGTTCTGTGGGTAACGGTTCAACTGTCGGTTCCGGCTGCGCGGGCTGAGCGGGTTCGACAGGTTGAACTGGTTGCGCCGGCTGTTCAACGGTAGGCTCTACCACTACCTCTTCGGCCTTGGCAGTTTTTCCGCCAGGTAATGCGCAGGCTGATAAAACCAATACCATGACCATACCAATTAGCAAAATCCTCTTAGACATATCTCCTCCTATAGGTATTCCAGGTTTATTGCCGCTGTAAAGGTATCAACCCTGATGTCTGGATTAAAGTTCTTTCCCCAACAGCCTTAATTACAAAAAATATTATACCTACAATTTATAAAAGAAAAAGAAGCCCGAGTCAATATCGGGCTTCTTAAAATACAACATGGGCGACTTTCAGGGACGAATACATTAGGACGCATATCCTGCAATCAGGAGCCGCCATTTGAGGTCGGCGCGTCAAAACCACACACGGATTGCCTTCTAACAATCCAATACGAGGCAGAGAATACCTGCTGCCTCTGAGAATATAGGTTTTTGGAGAACTAACCTCCATCCCTGGTGTCCTCAATTGTGAAAGCCGCCCATGCATTCACACTTTAGCATACCTCAACCCGGTTTTCAATAAATTTGAAAAAACTCTTAATGTGCTGTCAGATGTCTGATGGTTCTTTTATTAAATTGATACCCCGTGGGATTTTGCCAGAAGTTCGTCTTCTTTGTATAACCTTTTAAGCACCAGAAAGGCAAACACACTGATTAAACCAATCAATCCACCTCCATACCAGATAGCCTGTGGCTTCCAGACATCCGAAAGGAGGCCTCCCAACACCGGGCCGACCCCCATGGAAATCCCCCAGGTGAGGGTGTACAGACTCATATACCGGCCGCGCATATCAGCGGGCGCCATATTGGCAATGAATGTGCTCGATGTGGGCATCAGGATCATTTCCCCAATAGTCAATACAACCATGGCCGCCCAGAATCCCCAGAAACCGGTCATGAAGCCCATACCAAGGGTTGCCAACCCATAACAGGCGGATCCCAATGCCATCATCTTGAATGTCGAGCGGCGTCTTGTCAGATCTGTGACCAACAATTGAAGAAGAACGATCATTAACCCGTTGGTCGTGGGAAGGTATCCATACAGCCGCTCAGATATGCCGTATTGTTGCTTGCTGTACACCGGAAGAAGAATCCAGACGAGCGCGGCGCAAAGCTGGATAAGTGCGAAAATGGAGATGTAGTACATGAAAGGCCGATCGCGAAAAATTTTGAGATACCCGCCCAGTTTTTCTGTGGGCATTTTCGCCTGTTTTTCGGTCTTTACCACCTGCGTGGGTAGGGTCTCCTTCCCGATGATCAACATCATCAACCCGTAGGTGCACATCCCAGCGGCGGCACAAAGGAAGGCGATAGTGTAGGACGAGGAAGCCAGGAATCCACCAATGGCCGGCCCAATGGAAACGCCCAGATTGTTACTCAGGCGCAGAAGGGAATAGGCATTAATTCGTTTCTCTTCGGGTACCAGGTCGGCGAGCATCGCATCCGCTCCCACCCGGAACAGCGGATTGAATGAACCAGCCAAAGCCGCGGTTAGCGAAAATTGCCAGTAGGTCGTCGCGCTGCCATAGAGCAGATAGACCAGACCATTCCCCAGCAGGCTGATCACCATCACCCACTTTCGGCCAATCCTGTCGGTTACCGGTCCGGCAATAAACGTGAAAATGATGGCCATGGCAGAATTAATGGTCATAATGCTGGCGGCTGCTGTCAGTGGAAGATTCAGACGCTCGCTGACATAGACCATCAAAAACGGCCAGATCATACTGGAGCCGATGGTGCTAACTAACAATCCCCAGAAAAGAAGCCAGAACTGGCGGGGATACTCCCTTCTGGCGGTTTGAAAGCTCTCTATCATGGTTGATCACAAAAAAAGGCAGAAGTCGAGACAGACCGGTCATCATACCAGAAAAAGCGGTTTTATTGATATCTCCCAAATGCCTGATAAAATGTGGGCTTGAAAAATGAAAGAGGGATGAATGGACGCCTTTAAATACGATATTGACATATTAACGCGATATCCATTATTGGCCGGTGGAGTTATCCTGGGGACAGGATTGAAAAATAAACCATCCACACCGCAGATATTGGATTTGTATCTGGCAGAACAGAAGAATGTGATTGAAAAAATTGGAAGTACACCCTTGAGTGAACTGCCTACTTTAGCCGGTTGGCGGGCGGCATTCCGGTCTTTTGGAGTTGATCCAACCGGTTACCGCAGCGCGGCAGAAGCCCTTCTCCGGCGGCTGACGAAAAAAGGTGATATCCCTTCAATTAATGCGGTTGTAGATCTATGCAACCTGATCAGCATACGGTACGGCCTTCCGGTGGCCGCCATCGACAGGAAAAATATCAACGGGACGATTACCGTGCGATTTGCCCGCGGCGACGAAGTCTTTGTTAATTTAAATCAATCTGAAGCTGACCATCCGGCTCCCGGGGAAGTGATTTTTACCGATGAAAAAGATGTGGTGATTGCCCGGAGATGGTGCTGGCGTCAAAGTGAAGAAAGCGCCGCTCGAGAGGAAACAACGGACGTTCTAATAACTGTGGAAGCTCAGAACGAAGGTGGAAAAGAACTGGTGACTATTGCGGTTAATGAGCTGAAGGAATTGTTGCGCTCTCATATTGGCGGAGAATTCTCTACCCAATTCCTTCCTTAAAACATCTGGTTTTTTTAATTCTTAAGATGCCTGTTTTCACCTTGCAGGTGATCTTTATCCACAAGCCGTGATGCTATAATCTTCACAACCATTCACCATCTTGAACGGGTATTTACTTGTAGCTATTTATGTCCTTCGTCCATCTTCATGTCCATTCCGAATATTCGCTGCTTGATGGCTTTAGCAACATCAAGAAGTTGATTAAACGCACGAAAGAATTGGAAATGCCGGCCATTGCCCTGACAGATCATGGGACGATGCATGGCATTATTGAATTCTATAATGCAGCCACCGGCGCCGGTGTGAAACCCATCCTTGGATTGGAAGCCTACCTTGCCGCCCGCGGGATGAAGGATCGAGACCCCAACCTGGACCGCAGCTCCACACATATTTTGCTGCTGGCAGAAAATTTAACCGGCTACCGGAATCTGCTTAAACTGGCTAGCGCCGCTCAACTGGAAGGTTTCTATTACTATCCGCGAATTGACCGCGATTTCCTGGCCCAGCACGCTGAAGGCTTGATCGCCACCACCGGCTGTCTGGCGTCGGATATATCGCGCACCATCCTGGAAAAAGGCGAGGATGCCGCCCGCAAGAAACTGGATTGGTACTATGACGTATTTGGCGCGGACAATTTTTTTATGGAGTTACAGCAGCATAACATTCCTGAGCTGGAACAATTGAACAAAACCCTCCTCAGCCTGGGCCCTCGCTACCAGGCGCGTTATGTGGCTACCAATGATGTGCACTATATCAACAAAGATGACGCCCGCCTTCAGGATGTGCTTCTGGCCATTCAGACCAATACCACGCTGAATGACCCCAAACGCATGCGGATGTCCGATCCAACCTATTACCTGCGGACCCCTCAGGAAATGCAGGATATTTTCAACGCCGTTCCCGAATCATTGACCAATACCATACTCATCGCGGAACGCTGTAACGTCGACCTCACTCCCGAAGGGTATCACCTGCCGGTCTTCCCTGTGCCGGAAGGATTTACCGCAGAAACCTACCTTCGGCACCTTTGCGAAGAAGGCCTGCGCCGGAGATATGGAAATCGCGCGGATGACCCAAAAGTTCGTGAACGTCTGGAATACGAGCTGGGTGTTATTCACAACATGGGGTTTGACGCCTATTTCCTGATTGTGTGGGACCTTTGCCGTTACGCCCGAGAGGAAGGGATTTGGTACAACGCCCGTGGATCCGCGGCTGGTTCCATGGTTGCCTATACCCTGGATATCACCATGGTCGAACCAATCAATCATGGTTTGATCTTTGAACGTTTCCTAAATCCGCACCGCATCAGTATGCCGGATATTGACCTTGATTTTCAGGATGACCTGCGTCCCAGAGTGCTGGAGTATTGCGCTCATCGTTATGGTGAAGACCGTGTGGCGCAGATTATTACCTTTGGCACCATGGGCGCCCGCGGCGCTTTGCGTGACGTCGGCCGGGTAATGGATATTCCGCTTTCAGAAGTGGATAGGATTGCCAAAATGATTCCAAATGTAGGAGCAGGCGCCATGACCATTGCCGAGGCAATGGAATCGGTGCCTGAATTCAAGACCGCCTACGAAGAGGGAACGTACCTTAAGGAGTTGATCGAAACCGCGCGGGATATGGAAGGCGCGGTGCGCAATGCCGGAACGCACGCAGCCGGTGTGATCATTGCCGACCAGCCGATCGTCAATGTGGTGCCGCTCCACCGCCCGACCAGCGGTTCAGATGAAAGCCCCATAAAGGTGGTCACCCAGTTCGATATGGGTGTTCTGGATGCGCAGCGGCTGTTGAAAGTTGACTTTCTTGGCCTGGCCACGCTGACCATCATGGCACGCGCCACTGAACTTATCTACCAACGGCATAACATCCGTTTCAATCTCCAGAATATCCCGACTGATGATCCAGAAACTTTTGAATTCATCAGCAAAGGGCATACCGCCGGCATATTCCAACTGGAAGGTAACGGGATGACCCGTTATATCACCCAGATGCACCCGGAGAATCTGGATAATGTGATCGCCATGGTTGCCCTGTACCGCCCGGGGCCTATGGATTTCATCCCCATGTATATCAGACGAATGCACGGGGAAGAAAAAGTTACCTACCGGCACCCAATGCTGGAGCCAACATTTAAAGAGACCTACGGAATTCCGATTTATCAGGAACAGTTGATGATCGCGGCCATGAATCTGGCCGGGTACACCGCCTCCGAAGCCGATGAATTGCGTAAAGCCATCTCCAAGAAGAACGCGGAAGCGTTGAAGAAACACCGCACGAAATTTATTGAAGGCTCCAAGAAGAATGATATTGCCGAAGAGACGGCCGCGGCCATTTTTGAAGACTGGGAAAATTTCGCGCGCTACGGTTTTAATAAAAGCCATGCCGCTGATTATGGTGTGATTGCCGTGGAAACGGCGTATTTAAAGACCCATTACACCATCGAATATATGACAGCGCTGCTCTCCGCCTCGAAAAACGAGACGGAAAAAGTGGCTTTCTATATCGCTGACTGCCGTTCGCTGGGGATCAATGTCTTGCCGCCGGACATCAATGCCAGCGGCTGGGATTTCACCATTGAAGATTGCGAGGGTAAGTGTAGCGAGATCCGCTTCGGCCTTGGCGCTATCAAGAATGTGGGGCAGGGTCCTGTGGAAACCATACTGGCTGTGCGCAATGAAGGCGGCCGATTTAAAGACCTTAATGATTTCGCCCGACGCGTGGACCTGCGCGCGGTCGGCCGCCGACCGCTGGAATCGATGATAAAAGTTGGCGCGCTGGATTCCTTTGGCAGCCGGGGAGCGTTGTTGCAGGCTCTTGATCAGATCATTTCTGTCAGCGGCAGCCATTTTAAAGCCGCGCAGAGTGGACAGATGACGTTCTTCGGTTCCATTCAAGGAGTGGAGGAGCATATTGTTCTGCCTATGGTGGCTGATATAGACCGCCGTGAAAAACTCGACTGGGAGAAAGAATTGATCGGATTGTACGTTTCCGATCATCCTCTATCTCCTTACGTGGCATATATGACCGACGCGGTCACCCATTCTTCCGCCCAATTGAAGGAAGCCAGCCCGAAAGAAAAGGTTACTGTGGCGGGCATGATCACGAAGTTTCGCACGCATACCACAAAGGATGGGAACGCCATGGGCTTCGCGACCATCGAAGATGTACAGGGTTTCATTGAGCTGGTTATCTTCCCCCGAGCCTGGGAAGCCTGCGGAGACTTGCTCAAACCTGACGCCGTGGTGATCGCCACCGGTAAGGCGGATTGCGAATCGGGCGACCCGAAAGTATTGGTTGACCGCCTGGCTGAGATCGACCTGACAAAACCGCTAAAGAAAAGGAACGGCAAGAAAAAAGCCGACGAATCCGGTGCGCCTGCTGTGAAACCGGCAGAACCTGCCGCGGAAGAACAATCGGATTACGAACCTGATTGGAATGCCCTGCCGCCACCCGCGGACGATTATGAAGAAATGGCAACCGTGACTTCAGAGAATCTGCCAGACAATGCCGCTGGCAGTTCATCGAATGACTGGCCGTCAAACACCGTGATAGGAAACGGGCACACCCCGAAAATCGCGGAAATACGAGAGAGTTCTCCATCCATAGAGGCGCCTCCGGCCTTATCGGCGGTTGAAATGTCACACCTTGATCCGGATGCCGTCCCGCAAAAAATCACCGTAGTGTTAACGCCAACCGGTGATCGCGAGCGTGATAAAGCAAAACTGGTGCGGGCGCATACCATATTGACTGCTCACCCCGGCAGAGACCGGTTTGATTTCCTGCTTTTTGAAAATAATCAGCGCTATGAAATGGATTTCCCCAATCACACCACCCATGTGTGCGATGAAGTTTTGACGACGCTGAAATTGCTGGTTGGTGAAGAGAATATCCACATTCGGGACTTGAAGCCCCAGAGCGAAAGCCATGCATAACACGATCTATCAGGTTGATGCCTTTACAGAAAAACCATTCAAAGGCAACCCTGCCGGCGTTTATATCAGCAAGACGCCTCGTGATGAAACCTGGATGCGCGGGATGGCCATGGAGATGAACCTGTCGGAAACCGCTTTTCTTTCACCGATGGAAAATAACACAGACGGTTATTCCCTGCGCTGGTTCACCCCGAAGGTGGAAGTAGACCTGTGCGGTCATGCCACCCTGGCCAGCGCGCACATTCTGTGGGAACAGGGATTTTTACGCGCCGATAAAGCGGCAAAATTTCACACACGCAGCGGTCTGCTGACCGCCCGGCCTGGGGATGATGATTGGATATCCCTGGATTTCCCGGCCAAGTTCGCCGAACCGGCGGAACCTCCCGCAGGATTACTGGAAGGGCTGCGTGTGACTTCTCCACGGTTTGTGGGCTGCAATAAAATGGATTATCTTGTGGAAGTTGATACCGAAGATGAAGTTCGCGACATGTCTCCGGATCATACCCTGTTAAAGCAGGTTAAAATTCGTGGGGTTATTGTCACAGCGCGGGGAACAACCAGTGGTTTTGATTTTATCTCCCGCTTCTTTGCCCCGGGCGCCGGAATTGAGGAAGACCCGGTCACCGGTTCAGCGCACACAGCTTTGACTCCCTACTGGTCAAAAAAGCTGGGCAAGACCGAGATGAAAGCCTACCAGGCCAGCGCTCGCGGCGGTGTGCTGCATGTAGTGGATCGCGGTGAACGCGTGGAATTGCGCGGGCAGGCAGTAACCGTCTTTAAGGCAGAGCTTTCATCCTTGCTGGATGATTGACTTTTCGGTTAATCCGATCGCATGTTCTTTCCTGATACAAAAGGTTCGCTCCAGGCCAGTAGGATGGTGCATATCAGCATTAAGAATA
This sequence comes from uncultured Leptolinea sp., assembly GCA_964397625.1. Classification (GTDB taxonomy): domain Bacteria; phylum Chloroflexota; class Anaerolineae; order Anaerolineales; family Anaerolineaceae; genus Leptolinea. The sequence continues at coordinate 27,948 of CAYNJT010000001.1, forward strand.
GCGCGGGAAATTGGTTCTGGATCAACGCGGGTTTCTGCATATAGGAAAAGAACGTTCCGGTGAAACAAGTGACCAACACGATGAGGGCGATCTGGTTGACTACAGGGATTTTTCTCTGATTTTCGACGTATTCAGATCTGTAATCATCCAGGTGATTTAACACGAAAATCACCGGCCCCACGAGATAGGAAAGCGTGTAATCGTGACTTAGAGCCGGAATGGTCAAGGCAGCCAGTGTGCAGGCAAGGAAAAGGTATGGGTCCATTAGCCGGTTTCGGCGATATGCCCGAACAAAACAGTACCCGACCATGAGAAGCACAGCGGCTTGCAGTCCTTTTTCAATAAACTTGATGACATTATCCGAAAGCCCCCAGGCGTTGTTGTAATAACTGAGAAAACCCAAAATACTATGAGCGCCAGGCCAGTTTATTAATCCCCGCGATTCTACAATCTTGAAAAGCGATGCCAGGTAGGCAATTCCTATATCTTTCCCCAGAATGAAGAACAGTCCCATATTGACCAACGCGATACTGCCCCAGATGATCAATGTCGGTTTCCATTTGCGCCAGTCTTCCATGAAAAAAAGAATGAAAATCGCCGGGTAGAGTTTTAACTGAATGGCAAACGTCAACAATATGAAAGACAACCAGCGTAAACGGGGATACCTGTGGAAAAGAAAAATGGCCAGAAAGGCGCAACCAATGGCTGTCAGATTAAATTGACCTCGTTCGATCTCAAAGGACAAACCATAAGAGAATAAACCGGCGGCAAACAGGAACCACGCGTAATCGGGTAGCCTCCGGGCTTTTGAGAAAGCCAATGGAAATCCGAGAGTCACGAACACGAACGACAGGTAGATAAGCAAAGTTTGAAGTTGAAAGGCAGCCTGTTTGTCCATGAGTGCCAGCGGAACAAACAAAACTGTGGCGAACGGCGGATATTTGTTGGCACCCACGTAGGGAGACCCGCCGGCGGCGATAGAATCACCGGCTTTCAAGATAAGATTTAGGTCATTGCCGATCGGCCGGATAGCCGGCAGGAAATTCCCATTTTGCATGAAATGGGATGCGTCAAAGAAAACCGAGCGAACGTAGGCAAAGCCGTACCAGAAAAGGAAAGTGAATATCACCCAGAATGAAACGGAAGCCGACTTTTCTATGAAATAAACGGCCAGGCGGGTGAGAGCATATTTTGATAGGACCATCCCGAGCAGAATATAGATCGTGCTGGTCAATAGGAACCAGATGCTAAGGATGTAGATCAGATTCCAGGGAACCTGGCCCGCGCCGGAGGCCAGCTCAACGGATGTTTCTGATTCGCGATCTGCCAGGTGTAGATCGATCTGTTGTTCTACCCACCCCAGCCGGATACTGGCCTGCCCGTAAGCCGGCCCCTTGCCAAAAAGAATATCGACCTGCCTGGTCAGATCACCCTTTTTTTGTACTACAAAGGGGACTATGCTACTACTGTTGCTTTCAATCCCGTAAGGCGTGATGGACCAGCCTGCGGGCGGCAGATGATCCGCAAGGATCAGTGGAGTACTGTTGATCTTGACCTCTTCGATCAGTATTGGGGTATCGGCAGAGAGGGGCTGAATGACCAGAGTTTGGAACCGGTCGGGTGTCAGGCGTTGAGGTAGGGGAACCGTCAACACGATCAAACCGGCGATAGCCGCGCAGATGATCAGCATGGCGGTGTGCAGGTCAGGCGATAGCTGGTGGATCGACTTCTTGCCGGTGAATGAAACCAGCACAAGGAACATGAGGATACAGATCAGAATACAGCCCGCAAGCAGCGCACTTCCTTTGATCAGTGAGGCAGACCAGGCGTTGAAGAATTGTGTTGCCGTAAAAAAACCCGCCCCAATACCGGCGATAATGGATAGCAAGATTCTTGAAACGGTTATTTTTCTCATTCACCAATCCGGATGGAAACTATGTTTCGTATTCTACCCGATTCACGATGACGCAAGATTCGGTTCGCTATGATCGCAAGATGTTTTCGCATAGGTGCAAATATCAACCAAAGGGCAATCCGGGCAACCAGGCTTTTGTGCCTTGCAAATCTCACGCCCCAGCCGGATGAGATTCAGGTGAGCCGGGCCGTAGGTGTCTGGATCAAACAATGCCGATAAATGGTCGTGAGCCTGCTCGACGTTCATCTTATCCGGGCGCAATCCCAGCCGCCCGCTGACCCGGTATATATGCGTATCCACGGGAAACGCCGGCATATCCAGAGAGAATTGGAGTACGATGGCGGCTGTCTTACGACCAACCCCATTGAAATGTGTCAGCCAGGCATGCGCTTCATCGAACGGCAGGTTTTTCAGGAATGTCAGGTCAAGGTTACCGCGTTCCTCTGTGATCTCGCGCAACACAGCCTGGATGCGCGGCCCTTTCTGGTTGGCCAATCCGGCCGGGCGAATGCATTCGATGATCTGCGGAATATCGGCGTCCCGCACGGCTTCCCAGGTGGGGAAAGCGGCTTTCAGGCGCTCAAAAGCTACATCACGGTTGCGGTCGTTGGTGTTCTGCGAAAGGATGGTGGATACCAATTCATCCAAGGGAGTCAGGGCAACCCGCCACACTGGCATACCAAACCGGGCGAGAAGTCTCCTGTACACTTCGTCAGCTAGAGATTTGAAGACTGGATCAGTTTCCATAATTGTGAGTCATTATACGCTTTGACCATCCTTTTTTCTGGGGTAATTGGTTTATGGTTTGCGTCTTTACAAAAGGATATACCTATAGGATTAACGTTGATTTCATCACAGATTGATTTGAATTCTGTCCACTTCAGGCATGACTGGAGACAGGATCAGGTATACATCTGGGTGCCTGGTCTTCTGTTTATATCTCGTAATTCAATCAACTCCCCTTTTACGCGCAATCTGATACGGATATCCTCTTCATTCTGGTAGATGGATAGGTGGCAGGATGAGTTACTTTTTATGCACTCAGTTGTTTTAAAAGCCAACCCACCCCAACAGAGTGGAGGCTTCTGGAACCAATTGCGGTTTCCAGTCAGGTAAGGATGCCAAAAACACAGTATTTTCAATGGAGTAATAGATTTTCTGGCTGTCTGGAGAGAAGAATACCGCCTGTACCGGACTATCAGCCAGAGGGAAAACCTTCGTCCCATCCGCGGGCGCGAGAACAAGCCCCGAATTCTCATTAGAACCAGCCAGCCACTGGCCATCCGTTGATACAGACTGTACTGTCTGGATACCTTTCAGGCTGAGAGTGGATCCATCCGGACGAATGATCTCTGCACCATCCTGTGAAGATGCCGCCCAGATGCCGGAAGACGGGAAATATTGAAGGAATTCCCAATCCCCCGGCAGCACCATACGTTGCGGGGAATCCGGAGTGACGGCATACACGCCAGAGGGCTGTTCATTGTTGGTTTCTGACGCGGTTAGAAGGTACATCGCGGTGCGGGATTTCGCGTCCCAACCGGCGCTCTTAATCAAGCCCGCGTTCAAACTGTAACTGCTGCCATCTTTAACGCTTACCAATCTCAGGTCGCGGTTGCCGCGTTCGATAAGGGATTGGACTACAAAGGTTTCCGGTCCATCCCATCCCAGCACGGTTTCACGCAGGCTCGCGGGTGTGTACAACAGCCGGTCTTCACTTCCATTCGCGCGTACCGCGTGCACTGATAAAACCTGCGGCAAGCCCTGAGACACAAAACCGTCTATAGTCTGATATAGCAGCCACTGTCCATCGGGCGACCAGACCGGGGCGATTACATCTTCCGTTACCTGACTAATTGGCGTGGTTGTTTTGCTGGATATATCAAAAACCATAAGGCGGCTTCTCTGCCCATCAGACACATCCAGATAAGCCAGACGGGTTCCATCCGGCGACCAAACCTGGGCTGGTAGATCAGTACGCAGAAATTCTGCCTGCAGGATGTTCTTTTGCTCCACCGTCAATTGGCCGGATTTCAACAAAGGAAGCAACTCGCTGGAACCTGTTGAAATGTCGAACAGGGTCAACCCGTTGTCATCGCCCGTGAACAGACTGAACCAGGGTTGAGCCGAATCAGGCGATCCGGCAAAACGCAGGCTGCCGCCGGTAGGCCCCAATTCGACCATAGATTTACCAGTCGCACTGATCGCGCGGAGCAGGTTATTTTCACCCTCAAGGATCACGACCATCCAAGCATCCGGTACAGTATTGAGATTCGTTGCTGAAAGCGGCTGAGCGGTTGCAGTCAGAGTAGATTGAGCGGCGATAGCTTCAGAAGGTGCGATAGTGGGATCCATCGCGCCTTGAACCGGGTCAATGCTAACGCAAGCGGTTAACAGAAAATTGAGAAGCAAGAACAATGGAACAATTTTCAGTTTCATATACACCTCGCTCTACTCATTCTGCAAACAATATGCCATATGGGTTCTTCTCTAGTTGTTTATAAACCTTTTTGACGATAGAATCACAGATAGTAAATTGATCATCCAGGAGTGAACCATGGGAAACGGAAACGAATTTTATCTTGGACGTATTTTTGACACAAAACAGGGGAAGGTTGGCGCCGAACCCTATATGTATGATCCAGCTGATCTGACCACGCACGCGGTGATCACCGGTATGACCGGTTCCGGCAAAACTGGTTTTTGCATCAGCCTGCTGGAAGAAGCCGCTCTCAACGGCATCCCGGCCATCGCGGTTGACCCCAAAGGGGACCTGACCAACCTCGTGCTTCACTTTCCAAACCTGTTACCGTCTGACTTTCAACCCTGGATTGACCCTGACGCGGCTCGCCGTGAAGGAAAGACTGTCGATGTCATGGCCGCGGAAACAGCTGATAATTGGAAGAAGGGGCTCGAAAGCTACGGTCTGGGTAAAGAACAACTCGAAAAATTGGGGAAAGCCGTGGATTTTACAATTTATACTCCGGGCTCCTCCTCGGGTGTACCGATCAATATTCTCGCCTCCTTCCAATCGCCGGATATCAGCTGGTCAGGAAACGAGGAGATACTGCGAGAAAAGATTGCCAGCATCGTTACCGCGCTGCTGGGATTGGTCGGGGTAACCGACATTGACCCGCTGCGCTCCCGCGAACATATCCTGATCTCAAATTTGCTGGAAACTGCCTGGAGCAAGGGGCAGACCCTTCAACTATCTGACCTGATTCTGCAGGTTCAGAATCCTCCGTTTGAACGCCTCGGAGCATTGCCGGTGGATGGTTTCTTCCCGCCCAAAGACCGCACCGAACTATCCATGCTGCTGAACAACTTCATGGCTTCGCCATCCTTCCAGATTTGGTTGAGCGGCCAAACCCTGGATATTCAGAAGATTCTTTACAAAGATGACGGCTCACCGCGGCACTCCATTTTCTATATTGCTCACCTGAGCGAGAGCGAGCGCATGTTCTTTGTGACCATGCTGTATTCATCCATCGAATCATGGATGCGTAGTCAGCGTGGTACCAGCAGCCTCAGGGCGTTGGTCTATTTTGATGAGATCATGGGCTACCTGCCGCCCATCGCCAATCCTCCGTCGCGCACCGTTATCTTACGTATGCTTAAACAGGCGCGCGCTTTTGGAGTCGGACTGGTTCTGGCTACTCAGAACCCGGTGGATCTGGATTACAAAGCCCTGTCCAATGCTGGCACATGGATCATCGGCCGCCTGCAAACCGAACAGGATAAGAACCGCCTGCTGGATGGTCTGACCAGCGCGGCCGGCGGTGTGGACAGAGGCGCCGTGGATAAAATGCTCTCCGGACTTGGGAAAAGGATTTTCCTTGTCCAGAATGTGCATGCCAAAGCGCCGGTCCTTATTGGCACCCGTTGGTGCTTGAATTACCTGGCTGGACCTTTGACCCGCTCGCAGATCCCGGCAGCCAACGCGCTTGTGGGCGCCAAAGCTCCGGCAGAAACCGCTCCGGTAAAAGTTCCGCAGACCGCGGGGGTTGAAGCAGCCTCTTCAGCCGTGTCTGCCGCGTCTACCCGAGCGGCCGCCCAAACAGCCTCCTCAGGCAGTCCTTATACCTCCACAAGGCCTGGCATCCCACAGGGATTGGATGAAGTATTCTTCCCAAATAACCTGTCCTTTTCTCAGGCCGCGGAGCAGGCTGGAGCTTCCGGCCCGCAAAGCGGATTGGTCTACAAACCGGCTTTACTGGCGCAACTACAGGTTAATTACCTATCCCGCAGCATGAATCTGGATTCCTCCCGCCGGATGACATGCCTGGTAGAAGATGAGGTTTCCGGCAGAATAGCCTGGGAAGATTACACATTCCCGGAACAGGATATAAAGAGTCTCAAAGCCGTGCGCGCACCGGTTGACGCGTTGTATGATACATTCCCGAGTTGGCTGGGAGATGTTAAACGCCTTGGCCAGATGCAAAATGATTATGAAGACTGGGCCTACCGAACCGGAACAATAACTGTTCTTTCTAATAAGTCCTTAAAGCAGAACGCGGCTCCCGGCATGAAGAAAGAAGAGTTCATTGCCATGTGCCAGAGAGCGGCAGAAGACGCGGCAAAGAGCGAGATCGATAAGATCGAACGTGATTATGCCGGAAAAGCCGCTGTGCTGGACGCGAAAATCAAGAAACAGCATGTGGAGATTGACCAGAAAGAAAGCCAATTGAACGCCCGCCGCACGGATGAGATTGTAAAAGGCGCCAGTGTGGTTGGCAATGTTCTCATGGGTATTCTGGGTGGAAAAAAGAGCGGGATCAGCTCTGCCATTTCCGGCGGGTCATCGACCATTAACAAGCACCGCATGGCGGAGGAAGCAGCCGCCCGTTTGGAACAGGAAAAGAGCGACATGGCGGCTCTGGAGGCGCAAAAGGCTTCTCTTGACGCAAACAAAGCAGCGGAAATTGCCGCCGTGCGCGAAAAATGGCTGAAAGTAGCCGAAGATATTCAGGAAGTACCGGTTGCGCCGGCCAAGAAGGATATCTACGTCGAACTGTTCGGGATTGCCTGGCTGCCGTACTATACGGTGAAAGCCGGGTTGGAAGACAGATTAATCCCGGCGTTCAAGAGGTAATCCGGGCTGATATTGAATCCCTCACCGGAAGAACCATCCGGGGTTCACTAAGGATGCAAAGAATCCCCCCTGCCCCCCTTCTGACCGGGAAAGCACCGGTCAAAGGGGGATGGAATTCGATGGCTGAGCCTGTCTAAGCCTGCTAGGTGCTGCCCTCAACAGGCTCGGGTATCATCATGGATGGGTCGGCCTGTCATAAGACAATCGGACCAA
>CAYNJT010000001.1:35267-122906 GCA_964397625.1 uncultured Leptolinea sp.
AAGGGGGATGGAATTCGATGGCTGAGCCTGTCGAAGCCCGCTACGTGCTGCCCTCGACAGGCTCGGGTATCATCATGGATGGGTCTGCCTGTCATCAGTCAACTGAAAGAATAAAACTATCCACATTCCGAAGACTATTCACAAATCCGGGACAATTTACATATCCTGGCGGCCGGCCAGGGCGCGCAGTAGGGTCGATTGATCCGCGTATTCCAGGTCTCCGCCGGCGGGAAGCCCGCGGGCCAGACGTGTCAGGCGCATTCCCAGCGGCGCCAGTTGCTGCTTGAGATAAAGCGCGGTGGCGTCCCCCTCCATGCTCGGGTTGGTAGCCAGGATAATCTCTGTTACAGTCTCGGCGCGCAGGCGTTCCAATAACTCGCGAATTCGAAGATTCTCGGGGCCGATTCCTTCAATGGGAGAAAGCACCCCGTGCAACACATGATAGCGCCCGTTAAAGGCGGCTGTCGATTCAATGGCGATCACATCGAGCGGTTCTTCCACAACGCAAATGGCTCCATTGGCGCGTTTTGGATTGCCGCAAACATCACACACCTCTTGGGATGACGATGTGATGTTAAAACAAATCTTGCAGAAGGCTGTGGAACTCTTCAATGCCAGTAAAGCCTCAGCCAGTTGTCGTGAAACATCATCCGGAGAGCGCAACAGGAAGAAAGTCAGCCGGGACGCGGTTTTTGGACCGATGCCGGGCAAACGCTCGAGAGCGGTGGAAAGATTGGTGACCGGAGCGGGCAGGATGGGCATAAATTAGAAGGGCAACCCGCCGGCCAACGGGCCCATTTCTTTGGTCGCCAGCTCGCGGGATTTATCCAGAGCCTGGTTGACAGCGCTCAAGATCAGGTCCTGCAGCATATCAGCATCAGCGTCTTTCAACAATTCCGGATCAATGGTCACGGATTTACAAACCTGGTCGCCTGACATGGTGACCTGTACCGCGCCGCCGCCCACACTGGAGGTGACCGTCATTTCGGTCAGGCGGGATTGCGCTGCTTCCATCTGCTCTTGCAGTTTTTTAAATTGCGACATCATACCGCCGCCCCCCATGCCACCACCCATTCCCATCGGTCGATTGAATCCCTTCGCCATGGTGTTCTCCTTATTCTCTCTTGATCTGGCCGCCCAGATTGAGGGCCGCGTCGATCAGGCCTTCTCGGGCTATATCCGTGTTTTCAGTTTTGGTATTTCTTGTATTAACAACTGTGCAAACAATTTGCAGGTTGGCTTTGGTCACATGGTAGATGGCCCGGCGGGTCATCTCGAGATTGTCGTCCATCTCCATTTTTTGCTTGACGATATCGCTGGCAAAGCTGAGCACCAACCGGCCGTTTTCCAGATTGATTTTCTTCACAGAATTCAACAGGGCTTCTGTCTGAGCTTTCACTTTCCTGACGGTCACCCGAATCTGCGGCCATGCTTTTTGCAGATCGTCCATGGTCAGGTCACTGCTTACTGGAGTGTTTTGTGAAGCATCAGTTCTGGCTGTGGATTCCATCTCAGGCGCGTGTGTCGCAGTGGTTTCTTCTTTTGTTACAGGTGTGACAGGCGCACGGCGGGGAAGATCCGACAGGTCAGTTACTTTTTTGGCCGGAGTAGCCCGGTCAGTTGGACCGGAGGTCGTGCGGGTGGTTGGTTGAAAATCGGGCATGCTCATTTCACGCAAATTGACACCCGATTCCGCAGGCTGCGAAACAACCTGGGCTGGCGGATGGGCGGCTTCCACAGCGGCAATCACCGCCAGTTCAAGGTGCAAGCCCGGATTCCAGGTGGAGCGGGTTTCTCCGGCCGCGGTATTGAACAGGCGGATGGTTTCCACCAGCCGATTAACTGTGAATTTGTTGGCCTGGTTGGCCATCGTATCACGGTTTTCGATGGTGGCGTCCACAATGGACGCGTTCCCCACACGCACCTGTAAGAGGTTGCGCAGGTAATCGACTGTCTGGCGGGCAAGTTGGCGGGCGTCGCTGCCGCTGTCGAGCGCGCGATGGATCACCTGCAGACCGGCTGAAGCGTTCTCTTCGATCAACGTGTTGACCAGGTCAACCACCGCCTGAAGGGCGGCAGTACCCAACACAGTCTGGGTTAATCCAAGAGTAACGTGTTCTCCTGTGGAGGAGAGTTGATCCAACAGGGAAATGGCGTCGCGCATACTTCCTGTTGACTGGCGGGCGATGAGCGTGAGGGCGTCATCGTCAACGCCGATCTTCTCACTGTCTGAAAGCTGCCGCAGTGTGGCAGCAATCTCTGCCACCGGAATGCGCCGGAATTCATGCCGCTGGCAGCGGGAGAGGACTGTGGCGGGGATTTTATGCATTTCTGTGGTTGCCAAAATGAATATGGCATGCGGGGGCGGTTCTTCCAGTGTCTTTAAGAGAGCGTTGAAGGCTGCTGTGGACAGCATGTGAACTTCGTCGATGATATAGACCTTGAACTTACCCTGCGACGGGGAGAAATTGATCTTGTCACGCAGGTCACGCATGTCATCCACACTGGTGTTGGATGCCGCGTCGATTTCAATCAAATCTAGAAAGCGATTCTCATTGACAGCCTTACAATTCTCGCATTCATCACATGGACGATGAGAAAGGTCTTCAGACAGGCAATTGACCGCCTTGGCCAGCAGACGCGCGGTGGTGGTTTTGCCTGTTCCTCGCGGTCCGGCGAAGAGGTAGGCATGGCCCACCCGGTCGCTGCGGATGGCATTCTGCAGAGTTTTGACGACCGGTTCCTGTCCGACTACCTGATCCCACAAACGGGGACGCCATTTCCGGTAAAGCGCCTGAGACATATGTCACCAAAGATATTTTAAGTTGCCTGTTCTAACCGCCCTGGCTGGTTACTTTTCTGAAATAGTCACCGGCATCAAACGAAGCGATTCAACAGGGACGCGCAAATTGTACCCGGAAATTCGCCGGTTCAATTGGTCGATGGCCTTTTTTCTTTCCGGTGAAATCACAATATCCGCTTTCATTAATTCAAGCAGGTTATTTATTTCCTGCTGCAATTGCTTCCGATCTTCCAACCAGACCGGAAGGAAGTGATTTGTTTTCAATATGTGGTTGGCCATGAATTGATCTTCATCGGCAGGTTGGACTGAATCGAGTTCAAGTGGTTTGCCATACCCTCGGAGGTTGTCAAACACACCTTGAGACCGGGCTTCTTCAATTTTGTTTTCAGCGATTATTCGAAGGGCATCCATATGATTTGTCAGGGGATCCTGTATGTGGCCCGGTTGGTTCCGTTCTGATCCATTAGAGAAACCAGTTCTCCAGATGACCAGACCGCTTCCTTGATTCCCCAGTGCAATTCAATGGCACTGTTGGTTCCGGGCTTAGTATAGATTTTAATCGCGCCATCTTTGTTTAACATTAATTCCGGGAAAACAAACCGGTGATTGTTCTCATCTTCCAACCGCCATCCGGTCAGCCACAACGCGCCTTCACCGGTTCGTTTCAGTATGACCACTTCAGTGTTCAGATCACCCACGCCAAACACGTTTTCAATTTGTACACCACCGGTTTCACCTGTTACCCGGGGCGATGGTGTGATGGCGGCTGGCGATTGAATGGCTGCCTGCTGCGTCACAGTGGCGGCCAGTTGGGCGACTGGTTGGATGGCCGCGCCGGGTTGGTGATTGCGATCCCAGATCGTCAACACGGTCAGGGTTGTGACCGCGGAGACAATCGCATTAAGGCATAAATAGAAAAGGAGTCGTTTCCAAGGGTTCATAACGGGCTGCTGAAATCATAGCACAATTTTGGCGATACAATACCCGGTATGTTGCATTTAATCGATGGTCATAACCTTATCCCTTTTGTTAAAGGATTGAACCTGAAACAACTGGATGATGAAATGCGGCTTCTGGCCTTGTTGCAAGATTATGCCCGTCAGCACCGGGCACAAATTGAGGTTTTTTTTGATGGCGCCTCTCCCGGATGGGCAGGAATACGGAACTTTGGGGTAATTAAAGCGCATTTTGTGGCCAAAGGAAAGACGGCTGATGAAGCCATCCGGCAGCGCCTGGGACAGTTACCAAACGGCAGTGGAGTCTGTGTGGTAAGCTCTGACAGACAGGTCCAGGCGGAAGCCAGAAACCACCGGGCAGAGGTAATTCCAAGTGGAGAATTTGCCCGCGGGTTGATTGTGGAGAAACCACAGATAACGAAAAGAAAACAATCGGCTGCCGCTGAAATGAATGAGGATGATATTACTGAATGGCTGCGTTTATTCGGCGATGATTCTTGACGCCAGCCGCCTGTTACATTTACGTATAATTAATTTGAAATTCAGACTTAATGGATGTATATTACCTGTAAGGCGCAAATAATAAAGGTAGATCAATTTACATTTGCGTCTTCCACATTTACTGGCAGCCTGCCTCCCTCTGGCTACCAGCACTGCGTACGGTTTCCGCAGTCCGTGGAATTCCTCCTTGATTGACCGAAAGGCATGTACCCCGCATGCCTTTCGGTCATTAAGTAGACTGGTACTAATACAGTGTGGGGTTTATAAAGGGAATCAAAGCCAGCAATACAGCATGCGCGTAAAGTTCTTCCCGGTCAACCGCGTCTCCCGTCAGAATTCCCACCGCGCCATTCATCTGTTTTGAATTGCGGCGGCCAAACACCCGGTCATCGGCTTCCCCAAGTTCCACCCCCTGTCTTACAAGTCTGGCGACTTCTTCCGGCAGATAAAAGGATGCTGACCTGCTCCACCCGATCTTCTGACGATCCGCGATGGCAATCCAGGCAAAAGCGGACATTTGATTCTTTTCGTCCAGAATCCCGCCTTCGATGGCTGTCCAGTAATCCGCCTGCGGATAAAGCGAGCGGATCGCCGATATACGATTAGCCGCGCCAAGGCGGGTCTCATCATCTCCCACAGGTTGTTCCGGCACTCCGGATGGCACGTTTACCGGTGTAATGGAAAATGTTTCATCCGGGAATACCCGTTGAAATCCACGAAGAATTGCCTGCCTTTTGACAGGGTTTAACGATGCGATGATGACGGAAGGCATCCGGTAATTATACGCGGATGGAAGGTGCTTGAATGAACGCGAGCATATCTGTCAGAGGTGTATCAGCCAGGTCTGATCCCAGGTCAGATTCACGGGCATTCAGCATAATATTAAATAAGCCCTGGGAGGGTTCTATGCCGATGGACCGGAATATGCCGGCCGCCCCGCTATCTCGGATGGAGTCTTCAACCTGCCGGTTATTCTGTTTTACATGCCATACAATGACGACTTTCCAGCGTTCGGAATCCTCAACAGATTGAATCAGCAGGATTTCACATATCTGGGGCGGCAGCATCTCAGTCGCACGTCGGAATGAAGCTTTAAGCTCATCCCACCTGGACGGTGGAACACTGGCTTCGAGAACGGACAGGACCATTTATGCCTCCTTTTCTGGGTATGTGAAAATAGTAAAACCATGGTACTGACTATGGTTCTACTTTTCAATCGTTAATTTTGTCAGGTTATTCGAGTCTCGAAAGCCCGGGGATGCGAAGACGGATAACCAATGAGCACAGAAGCAGGCAGACTGATGCAACAACCACCGAGACTGATTCGCTGGTCGCTTCCGCCAATTGCCCGGCCAGCAGCGCCCCAATAGGTTGTGAGCCGAAGAATATCATGACAAAAATCCCCATCACCCGCCCGCGCAGATGATCTGGCACAAAGGTTTGTGTCATAGCGTTGGCATTATTGATTACCAGCATAAAGAAAAAACCGGTCAAACACAGGAAAACCAGCGAAAGGGGAACGTTGGAGATAAAGGCAAAGGCCATCATCATCACTGGAAGAATCAGGCTGCCGGCGCTTAACGCTTTCCCCCGGATATGAAACCGACTTAACCAGGCAATAAAAATGCCGCCTGCCATGGAACCAAAACCTCGAGCGGAGAGCATTAAACCGTTCGTGGCGGCATCTCCATGCAAAACATCCACTGCCCAGGCGGGGATCAAGGTCATCATGCCATTGGCAAAAATACCCACCATTCCCACCAGAATGAACAACCCGATGATGGAAGAGGAGTGGCGGATATAGTTAAAACCTTCTTTAACCTGTGAGAACGCGCTGCCGGATGCTGTCAGTTCAACTTTGTGTGTGAATTTCATACGCAACAGGGCACCGATCACGGCAATAAATGACAACCCGTTAATCGTAAAACACCATGCCGGTCCAACCCAGGCGTACGTTAGTCCGGCAACGGCCGGCCCAACCACGGTAGCCAGGTTAAACATGGTGGAATTGAGGGCAATTGCATTGGTCAAATCCTGGCGGTCTACCAGCTCAACCACAAAAGACTGCCTGGCAGGGGCGTCAAAGGCATTGGCTATTCCGAGAAGGAAAGCCAGAACCAGAATATGCCACGGTTGGATGAACCCCGCGAACACCAGCCAGGCTTGCGTGAAGGCCAGAACCATCATACTGGCCTGGGTAATGACGATCAACCTGCGGCGGGGAATGCGGTCCGCGATTACTCCGCCGTACAGGGTGAACAACCAGGATGGCAACCCTGAGGCAAAAGCCACGTACCCGAGAAATGCAGGAGAATTGGTCAATTGAAACACAAGGAAGCCCTGGGCGGTATTTTGCATCCAGGTTCCCACAAGTGAAACCAGTTGTCCTTCAAACCACAACTGGTAATTGCGATAACGCAGCGCGATAAAAGTCTGTTTGAAATTTGAATTTATACGGTTAATTATTGTTGTAGCTGCATGCATGCACCGATTGTATTCTCATTATTCCGTTTCAGGCAGACGTGATTTCTCTTTCCGAAGAGAAGAATGTCGAGAAGGACGGCAGAACAAGCTTCCGGCCAATCAGATCACCGGCAAATGCGAAGAAGAGCCCACCGGGGATATCGAGCAAGAAGTGCTGCCCGGTCAATAGGGTGGATACAGCCACTAACGCGACAATCCCTACCCACACCAGGGTTGTTCGAGGATGCCAGCGCGAAAAATAAAGGGCGGATAGTGTGCACAGGTAGATGTGGCCTGAAGGGAAGGCACAATACAGGTCGTCTGCCGAGTACACCAGCTTTAGGAATACGGCGCCAAATGCCGAGTCGTCCACAGGTCTGCGGGGGACATAAGTCGGGAAAACATAAAAGAAGACCATTGCCGAAAGGATGACTACCAGAGATGACACCACGAGTTGTTTGAATAAATCTTCAGGCATTTTCAGGGTGGCAAAAAACCAGAGAACGTACCAGCTTACCATCCAGAGGACATAAGGAACTGCCCATATTGGCTGGATGGGGATGAGATCATCCAGTGGAATCTTCAATACTGTACCGTTTTCAAGCCAGCGGTTAAGGGGCAGGTATATAGCCTGACAGATTGTGATAAGAAAAAAGAGCAGGAGACGTTTTTTTATCGACATTGCATTACCCTGTTGATAAAAGATGTTTGGTTAGAGAATCCCGGGGATCAGGGCTGAAGATTTTGCTTTATACGCCTGGTATGCATCGCCAAATTCTTCCTTAAGCATGGCTTCTTCAGCGGGGAGGCGGATGGCAATCATGACAGAGACCACCGGAAGGTACGCGCATCCCAACAGGTTGGCGGTGAGGAGAATTAACCCCAGTCCAAAAGCAAGGAAGGCTGTATACATGGGATGACGCACGTATTTATAAACTCCCGAAGTGATCAGAGCATGTTGCGGCTGAATTTCCAATTCGGCCGACCATTGTTTTCCAAGGCTGCGGTGAGCGAAAATGAAAAGCAAATTGCCAGCCAGCATTAAAGCACAACCAATCCACCGTAATATTGCGGGCATCGGGAAATCAAGGAAAGATGTCTCCGGAAGAAAGACGTACAGGTATGCCAGAGCCACTCCCGCGCCTGCCAGACGGATGAATATTGTTTCGCGTGTTTTGTGGTAAAAACGGCTGCCGCTGCTCGCCCTCTTATTGCGGGTCATCCACAGACGGGCGCCTGTCTGCATTATCAGTAAAAGACCGCATGTGATCCGAAATAACATGGTAATCCTTAAATAATCACTGTCATGCCAGTAAAAATCATCGGGTTATGATGAATCGATTTTCAACTCGCATATGATAAACTCTCAATGCCATGGACGAAAAAACACTTGAAATCCTTGAATATCCAAAAGTTCTCGCCCGTTTGGGCTCTTTTGCCGCTTTCAGCGCTTCGAAGGAGCTGGCAGATTCATTAAAGCCAACCCGCAGTCTGGAGGAAGCACGGCGAAGACAGGCCGTAACATCGGAAGCCGCGCGGTTATTGAGTGTGAATGATTCTACCGGAATTGGCGGATCTGTGGATATTCGGCCTCAGGTCTTGCTGGCAGGCCGCGGCGGGGTATTGACCCCTGCCGAATTATTGAGCGTGAAAACCACATTGATTGCCGCGCGTGAACTCGCGCGGGTGTTTGATCACAACGCGGAAACTTATCCGCTGCTCGCGCAGTTGGCTGAACCCCTCTCTCCAAGTCTGGGACTGGTGGACGCCATTTCCCGTTGCATATCCGAACGCGGCGAGGTGCTTGATCAGGCATCCGAAAAACTGGGAACAGTCCGCCGGGAAGTAAAAATTGCCCATGAACGCCTGATGGCAAAACTTGACCGGATTGTTAACGACAGCAAGCTGGCTCCCATGCTGCAGGAAGGGATTGTCACCCAGCGGAATGGACGGTATGTTGTGCCACTCCGGGCGGATTACAAAGGACGAATTAAAGCCATCGTGCACGATCAATCCGCGTCTGGGGCCACCCTGTTCGTGGAACCATTGGCTACCGTAGAATTGAACAATCATTGGCAGGAACAAATTCTGCTGGAGCAGGAAGAAGAACGCCGGGTGCTCAGCGAACTTTCCGGGCAGGTTGGCGCCCATGCGGATGCGCTGACCCAGGTGGTTGAAAGTCTGGCTGCTCTGGACTTTGCCTTTATGTGCGCCAAATACGCGCAGGAAATTCGCGCGGTTGAACCAGAACTGGTTGCTTTTGATCAAAACAGAATCGCGCCTCACCCGGGCAGCACGATTCATCTGTACCAGGCCCGCCACCCCTTGCTTGATCCCGAGATCGTTGTGCCGATCGATTTGGTTCTGGATGAGAAGACCTACGCGCTGGTGATAACCGGACCAAATACCGGCGGCAAGACTGTTACACTTAAAACACTCGGGCTGCTGGTTCTGATGGCGCAAAGCGGATTGCACCTTCCTGTGCAATCCGGTTCGGTGATTAATGTGTTTCCGAAGATTTTCGCAGATATCGGAGACGAGCAATCCATTGAGCAATCCCTTTCCACATTTTCCGGACACATACGCAACATTGTGCACATTCTCAAACGGGCTGACAGGGCATCGTTGGTTTTATTTGACGAATTGGGCGCCGGAACGGACCCACAGGAAGGCGCTGCCCTGGCGAGAGCCATTCTTTCAAATTTGATCAGCCGCGGGATCACCTGCCTCGTGGCTACGCATTATCCTGAATTGAAGATTTACGCGCATTCCACTCCTGGCGCGATGAACGCCAGTATGGAATTCAACCTTCAAACATTGCGGCCCACTTACCGTCTGAATATTGGACTGCCCGGGCGATCAAACGCGCTTCTTATTGCTGAAAAGATAGGTCTACCGGCCGGGATAATCGCTGAAGCGCGGTCTTCTGCCAGTGATGAAGATGCGCGGGCAGAAGATCTGCTTGACGAAATACACAATCAACGTGACCAGGCCCGCAAAGACCGGCAGCAGGCGGAAGAATTGCGGCGTCTGGCAGAAACGCGGGAAAAAGAATTAGCCGCACGATTAGCCCTCATCGAAGATGAGCGCCGAATTATTCTGGAGAGAGCCAGGGAAGAAGCTGAAAACCGGGTAACGGCCATAGAGCGTGAATTGGACGACCTACGGAGAGAATTGAGCCGCGCACGCCAACCTCTTGGAGCGCTCGAAAAATCCGCGGAAGTGTTGGAAAGACTTCACAAGAAAGTAGAAAAACCGGTGGAACGTAAACCGGAAAACAATCCTCCGGCCGCCGGTCTTCAGCTGGGGGAAAAGGTGAGAATCCGCTCCATAGGGATGGAAGGTTTGGTCTGCGGGGTCAGCGCCACTGACGTGGAAGTGCAGGCGGGTTCCATGCGTATGAGGGTTCGCCCGAATGATATTGAACGCCGGATTGAACAGAAAAGCACAAGCCGGGCCGCAAAACCTGCCGAAACGCCAACACGCTCGTTCTCTGGAGCAGGCAGCAGCCTTACACCTTCGCCTGGTATGGAGATTGACTTGCGTGGACAGCGAGCTGAAGACGCACTGGCAGCCCTGGACCGTTACATCGAATCAGCTTACCTGGCTGGAATGCCATTTGTGCGGATCATTCACGGTAAGGGTACAGGACGGTTGCGCCAGGTGCTGCGCGACGCGTTGCGTGATTCACCTCATGTAAACCGTTGGGAGGATGGCCTGCGTAATGAGGGCGGTGAAGGCGTTACAGTAGCCCATCTAAATATTGATTAAATAAAAAAGGTCGATAGTGTTTTCTCCCGATTCACTACCGACCTTTTTGCGCTGGTTCCCTCTACCTGCGCAGCCAATGTCCACATAACTTGAAACATTATATAAGCATACCGTTGCCAAAACGTGGACAAAACGCATAAAATTATTACTTTGTTGACTCAATAAACTAATTTGTTCGTGAATCTGAGTTCGATACGTTTTTCAAGTTCTCCAGAAAAGTGATAAATCGCTGCATGTCAAATGATTTATTACTTATCGAGACAGATTGAAGCTTTGAAATAAATATATCAATCCAGGGTTCAGTCGAAAACCCGTGCATTTGGACCAAATTTCCAAAAGTAATCTCTGCCATTACATTGTCCAATGAGTCAAAGATCATTTTAGTCTGATGATCACTTTCCGGGAAGATGATTGCTGATATCTTACGATTGGCTGCTTCCGTGAAAGCATCCGCATCCAGTCGTTGGGCTTCTTCTTTGTTCCCCATGTCAGCCAGAAGAATGGCTTTTAAATGCATCGCCGGCAAGTAAATGGATGCAAAATCCGCCTGGCGGGCCAGTGCAATACCTTTTTCAAGCAATTCTAATCCTGTGTGGGTCTCTCCGGCTTTCGCCATGGCATATCCTTTGCGGTAAAGACTATTTATTCCCGGGTAGGTCATCATAATCTTTTCGCTACCGAGAGAATATTCAGTAATCGCCGATCGAAAATCCTTCAGACCTAAGAAAATGTCTCCACGCACACAATATGCTTCAGATGCATTTTCAAAATACCCCTTTTCAAGCGAGATATTCAGTACCATATTGGCCAATTCCCAGGCTTTGTCGTACCTGCCGGTATGATAAAAAATTCGCGCTTGAATAATGTGAGCCAGAGAGGAAGTCCGGGGATTTTGAAGCGCTTCAGAACTCTTTAAACACAACTTAATCTCTTCTTCAGCCACATCAAAGCGCCCGCCATAATAAGCAGCCATTGCGAGGCAAACATGAATATTGGATTGAGCCGTTGGGTGATTGATCAGCAGGTACGCATTTAGTAAACCCTGGTGTCCGGTAATTTTGGCTTTTTCAGGCCAACCCATAAGACAATAAAGTACGGCAAGCTGGTATTGAACGGACGTTACTGCCTGGCGTATTTTTATAGTAGACAAATCCTTTCCGAGTTCGATAGCCTTCGTATAAAGCTGAATTGCCTTTTCGTTTTTCAATCCAGTTGAGAGAGCTATACCAAGCCGGCTGCGCGCCTGGATCTTCTCATAAAGGTTATCCGTTTTTTCTAAAATTTGAATACTTTGCTCCAATAAAACAATGGCTTTTTCTATCTCCAATGAAAAAATTGCCGCAAGAGCCATGCCGCTTAAACCCGCGCCGGTCAACAGGGGATCACTAGTCTGCTGACCGGTTTCATACATGGCTGTGAAGTTTTCATCCAGAGCCCTTACATCCATGACGTTATAGGCCAGGTCTCCCCACGCATAGAAGAGTTCGTAAAGAGAATCCAGAGGAATTGCCTGTGCCTCTACAATGCGTATACTGTTGGCTTTATTAAATGCATTATAGGCTTCATGAATGGAATACAACGTGCGGGCGTATTGGCCTGCTTTGACCCAGTATTGAAACGCGTTAACCGATTTGCCGGCTGATTCATAATGTCGCGCGATGCTGCCGGCCTGACGGTTTATGATTGAGCTTTTTTGTGATGAAAGTGCATCGGCAATTTGTTCATGCAAATGGCATAATCTGGCTGGAGATAGACGTGATATCAGCGAATCCCGAATGAGACTATGATTGAACGCATATTGTCCGGGTGCTCCGCTGCTTTTGATAGCGTGAATAAATTGTTTCTCTTCGAGTTCTTCCAGACAATGAACTAAATTGACCGTGTCAAGTATATGGATGCGACTGAGAACATCAAATTGAAATTCCATTCCGTAAACTGCTGCCGTGTAAAGCAAATCCCGCGCCTGTGAAGTCAGGTTCTTTTCTTTCTCAATAAAAATATGAGAAAGATTATCACCAACAGGGAAATTTTCATTCTCACAATCTATAAGATCATCAAAAGATGTCAAAATGGCATGGATCGTCTCATGGATAAACAATGGATTCCCGGCAGTTGCCCGATACATGCGGTCAAGAAAACTCTCCGTCGGAGACTGATCTGTCAACTTCTCAATCAGTTGAGCCATTTCTTTTCGTGATAAGGGGCCTAGAGCAATCCGAGGCCAATTCTTGTGATCTTTGTTCTCTAAAAGAACAGAATGAATCTGTGGATTTTTTATCTCCGTTCTGGAGGTAATAATAAAAAAGCCATGCTCTTTAAAAAACGACTTTTGCTCGAGGAACATGAACATTTCCAGCGTGTCCAGGTCGCACCATTGGACATCATCCAATACGATGAGCATGCGTTTTTGCCGGCTGCAAGACAGGAAGAGATGGTACAGAGCGTTAAAAAGCTCCGTCCGACCTTCCCGTGAAGAGATCTCGGCTTCGGATGGTGAGATACTGGTCTTTCGTACTATATCGGGCACGAGAATGGATAACGGCTTCAACCAACGGGTATCAAGATGTTCAATATCTTCACGAGCAACTTCATTGCGGATCATCCGAATCAATGGCTGCAATGGAAGGTGCGCGTCCTCCTCCTGACAGGATGCCTGAGCCAATCTCGGTTTTTCTGGAAGAGAATCGTAAAACTGCTGTACCAACCGGGTTTTTCCCGAACCAATTTCACCTGTAATCATCAAAAAGCTGCCGGAAAAATATTCCCTTTCCAGTTTTTCAAGCTCTGGTTTCCGACCGATAAACACATTACGGGTTGCAGCTCTGTTATGAGCTCCGGAAGGTAAGATGCGATCCCGTTCTTCAACTGAGAATCTATTATTCCCATCCGTGGTGAATTTAATAAAATCGGGGGGCTCTGCATCCAATTCTTGTTCATAGAGAACCTTTAGATGGGAATAAAACGCCTGGGCTTCGTGTATCCGTCCTGAATTGTAGAGTAGAGAGATTAACCTGGTTTGAAGTGAAACATTCAAGGCATCTGTCTCTAGAGCTTTATTCATGAAAAGAATGGCCCTATCCACGTCGCCAATGGTGGAAAAATGGTCTGCCAAAAGTTCCAGACACTTTAGCCGGTAATATTCCAATGTTGATGCTTTTTCCTGCATCCAATTATCAAATTCATGCGTATTACTTATTTTCACGCCGGAAAGAAAATTGGGTGAACGCCACAGAGATACAGCTTTTTCCAGATCCGCAATGAGGGTTTCCGAAAAAACCGGGACCCCGATTGATGTATCCAGGATGTGGCGAATTGGTTGGATGCATTGGAGAAAATCGCGTATGTCGGTATGAACAGAATCATCATTCAGCCAGACTCTGTCATGGTCTGTTTCCAGAATTTCCGCGAAAGGCAGCTGATTGCGCAGTTTACTCAAGAGTTCGCGCAACTGCCGGCGGGCATCCGTCTCTTTTGTTTCCGGCCAGAATCGATTCAGCAAATCTCCCCTGCCAACCCCTTCTGGCTGACAGGCAAGAAAGTATAAAAGGGTTCGCAACTGCCTGCGCTGGATGACCAGTGGTTTGCCATTGAATAGAATGGCCGGGGGTCCCAGCACCAGGATTTCCAACATCCTGGTTACCTCGGTCTATCCTGGCTGGTAAATTCCCGGGCTTCTGTCAAGATTTCGCGTGCAGACCCCAGACCAGCATCACCTGTGCTGCCAAGCATGGCGGCCAGTTCATTGATTCGATCATCGCCTGCCAGTAGACGTGTTTCTGTTATGGTACGATCATGGAGCAAGGTTTTACATACCGTGTAATGCTGATCGCCAAAAGCGGCCAATTGCGGCAGGTGGGTGACACAAAAAACCTGGTGCGCCCGAGCAACCTGCCATAGTTTTTGCCCCACTATGGTGCCAACTCGTCCTCCAATACCCTGATCAATTTCGTCAAAGATAAGGGTGGGAATATCATCCGCATGGGCCAGTACATTTTTTAATGCCAGCATTAGCCGGGATGTTTCCCCGCCGGAGGCGATGCGTGCCATTGGTTTCAGCCCTTCACCGGGATTTGGCGCGATGAGAAATTCCACCTGATCGAAACCTGAGGCATCAAACCGAACAGTTTCACCGGTTTCGGTTTGCAGGCCATTTTCATCGGGTTGGGTCTGAAAGTCCACCTGAAAACGCGCGCCAGGCATACGCAGGTCTTGAAGCTGCCGCTCAACCGCGGCAGAAAGGTCGCTGGCAGCCTGTTTTCTTGTAAGGCTCATTTCTCTGGCTCGGGCGGCCAGACTGGCAAGCAGTACCTTTTCATCTTTCTCGAGCTGTTCAATTTGTTCGCCGGTATGTTCTATGGAATCAAGCTGCCTGCGGGCTTCAATGGCGAATGCCAGAACCGCGGATTCATCGCCGCCATATTTACGGCACAAAATCTTAATCAGCTCCAACCTGTCTTCCATCTGTTCAAGGCGTCGCGGATTGACTTCGATCTGATCCAGGTAATCCTGCAATTCTCGATTCAGTGTGGTTATTTCATCCGCCGTTGTTTCCGCTTTCTCGAAAAGGGGAGACATGGAAGGGTCAATACGAGCCAGAGACGAGATGGCGCGCACTACCTGGCCAAAAAGGTCGCTGACCGAAGGGGCTTCTGCTTCACCCTCGTCAAGCAGGCGGAGCGCTTCCTGTCCGAGAGAGGCCAGGTTTTCCGCGTTGGCCAACCGGTCACGCTCTACGACCAGTTCATCCATTTCACCGGGTTTCAGGTGCGCGGATTCAATTTCATTGACCTGATAGCGCAACAGGTCGGTCATACGGGCGGCGTCTTTCTCCTGTTCACGCAACCCGGCAAGATTCTTTCGCAGGGTAATAAGGCGCTGGTATTCTTCGCGATATTCCGAAAGCTGTTTTCCGGTTCCGGCAAAACGATCAAGCAGTATGATATGCTGGCGCGTGTTCAGCAGAGATAAATGTTCCGATTGGCCGTGGATATCCAGCAAAAGAGAGCCAATCTCCTTCAACAAACCCTGGCTCACCGCCCGGCCGTTCACGCGGCTGGACGTGCGCCCTTCCCTACGGATTTCACGGCTTAGTGTGATCCAGCCTTCCTGATCCTGTAAATCTTCCCGTTTCAAGATATCATCCACAGGTGAATTTGTTGAGAAAACGGCTTCCAATAGAGATCGGTCTTCTCCGCCGCGGATCATTTCAACATCTGCTTTACCACCGACCAATGCTTCGATAGCATCCAAAATAATGGATTTCCCGGCCCCGGTCTCACCCGTGAAAATGATCAATCCCGGGTCGAACCGCAGGTCCAACCGTTGGATGATGGCAAAGTTCTCAATGTGTAATTCTGTCAGCATAGGCCGGCTACTTGATCTGTATCCCGCTCAGGCGGGTATAAACAGTGGTGCTTACAATTACTGCGTAAACAATGGGCCAGATAAATCCCAACAGGCTTCCAAATCCGGCTCCGGTAATAAGGATCAAGACCAAAATCGGCAAAAGGTTAATCACCGCGCCCAGTGCCGTGGCGGCTGCGGTCAACCGGAAAAGTGGCTTGCTGCGGCGCCGACCGGTGATCTTGCGGACGGCTTCGGCAATGCCCAAACCGACTGCCGGCGCCAGTAAGAGCGAAAAAAATCCCACAAAACTCACCAGTAAACTGCCAATGAACGACAGTATCCCGGCGGCCAGAAAGGCCAGGAAATAGTCCTGCGATTTGGCGGTGTCAAATATTTTTTGTTGTGAACGAACACATTCCTTACAGCGGTATCCTGTTGGAGTGGAGATGGCGCATTCCGTACAAATGGGTTTCTCACAACGATTACAGCGCAGGTAGGTTTCCCGTTCCGGGTGATTGGCGCAGTGCATGGTGTTGGACGAGGGTGTGGTCATACGATATTCTCAGTGCTTGGATTGTGTTCCATGTACAGGGTGATGTTACGGTAAAAGTACCCGGGATCTTTCAGGCGCACCATGCGCAGACGGTAGTCTGAGACGGTACATTCAATATTGTCGCCGTCAATAACCACGACGGGCGGATGTCCGTCAACACTCAAGACCGCTTCATGGCTGGTATTGACCAGAATACTGACTTTGACCCCCTCCGGCAGAACAATGGCGCGATCCATGGAAAGGTGCGGGGCTACGGGCACAATCAGGATGTTTCGCATTTCCGGTGGGATGATGGGGCCTCCGGCGGCCAATGAATAAGCGGTGGAACCCGTGGGCGTGGCTACTATAAGGCCGTCAGCCACATAGGTTGAGGTGACGTAACCGCTTACGCTGGCCGTCAGGCGGATGGGGCGTACAAATTGTCCGCGGCAGACCACAACTTCATTGATGGACTGCCAGCATCCAAGAGATTGCCCGCCGCGAAAATGCTCGATTTTGAGCATCATGCGCTCTTCCAGACGATACAAACCATTCAAAATACTTTCCACAGAGGGCTGCCAGTTCACACGGCCGACCTCAGTCAGGAAGCCAAAATGACCCATGTTGATCCCCAGAAGGGGTATGCCTTCCGGCGCGCAGATATGCCCGGCACGCAGCATGGTTCCGTCACCCCCAAGCGCGATCATCATGTCATAATCGCAGTCCCTGATTTTTTCAAGCCAGGTATCGTCATACACCGGGCCGGTATCCACCCTTTCCACGCTGTGTTCTTTCAGGAATCGGGCAACCTCCTCGGATGTCTCGACGGCTTCCGGGAGATCGGGGCGGCAAACAATGGCAAATTTGCGCGGGGAAGATGACGCCGTTTCCATACGGGTATTATAAGGGATTGTATTGGAACCGGCGGCTTACGGCATTCAGATCACAGATTATTCGGCTTCTTCAACCCGCCGGGTGTATTCTATTAGACTGTGCTCCATCAATTGAAACCGTAAACTTAACGTTAGATCGCCACGTGTTTTTTCAACAATACTGCGCACAAGATCAGTCTGCCGGCGCAAACCCTGGGTAACTGCATCGGGGTAATCCATGGTGACCAGATGCGTATAGATCTCATCCATGCACCCCAGCAGACGTTCAGCTTCATCGGAATAACCCTGCCTGAGAATATCCAGACAACGGCGGCGTAATTCACCCACCACCTCGGCCAGACCGTTCCAGTAGGTGGCTGTTTCCACGCCCAGGTCTTCGGGTGATGGAAGATCTTTATTCTGGATCAGCGCGAATGTAATGCTGGCTTCTGTGTATTCTTTAATGGCATCCTGGGTGTAACCGGCATAGAAAAGGTCGGGGAAGTTGGCCAGGCCGCTTTTTAATCCCTGTACCAATTCCCCGGCCTGTTGAAGTTCTATTAACGCGTTTTCCACCTCTCCTCGATGAATGGCGCGGATGGTATGCGCCGCGTGGCGGGTGAGCTGCCTGGCCTGGGCAAGCGCCTGATCCCGCACCTGGGTGCGGGTGTCAAAGTCTTTGTGCGACCTTTCGCTGATGGATTCAAGCGCCTGCATTTTGATCATATTTATGCTCTAGAACGGCAGATCGTCTTCGACAGCTGAACCGGTTTCTACTTCATCGCCACCAGCACCGGGTTCTCCACCTTCAGTCCGCGAGCTGAGAAAACGCACA
The DNA here is from genome assembly GCA_964397625.1 of uncultured Leptolinea sp. Classification (GTDB taxonomy): domain Bacteria; phylum Chloroflexota; class Anaerolineae; order Anaerolineales; family Anaerolineaceae; genus Leptolinea. Next base: position 53,347 of record CAYNJT010000001.1, read on the forward strand.
TTCGAAGCGGTAATCTCAAATGACGCGCCAGAGGAACCATCGGCGCGTTTGTAGATGCGTGGGCCGCCGGTAGCCGGATCAGCGATCAGACGGCCTTCGACAATGACCTTCGAGCCTTTTTTCAAGTAGTTATGAGTCGATTCGGCCTGTTTTCCCCAGACAGATACCCGAAACCAGATTGTTTCTTTTACCTGCTGACCGTTTGAATCAGTGTAATTTCGATTGGTGGCCACATTAAAACTGGTGACTGCCTGTCCTGATGGGGTGTAACGCATTTCAGGATCTTTTCCCAAATTACCAGCGATAATAATTGTCTGGAACATTGAATTTCCTCCTCCTGGTTTCGAGACGAGTCTATTTGTGATTTCACTTCTATTTTACCTTTTCTCTGGACTTCACGCATGAGTTGTATTATGAAATATGGTTTATCAAAAAACCGGACAAGATTGGTTATAATTAATAAGCAGATTGGCTATGGAATGAAAGTGCCGGAGAAATTTTACCGTCAGGGGAAAATTGTAAGCATTCTGATCAATGACATAAGGACGATATGCCGCTGGATCATACTCCATCACCTGCCGTCAAAATACAACCAAAATTCATTATTGGCAGTTTGTTGATTGCAGCTGCCATCCTGTACCTCGTTATTTCGTCCACTCAAGCTAACGCGCAATACTTTATGACTGTTGATGAAGTAATCTCGCGCGGACAATCACTGCATGGAAAGACCATCCGGGTTTCCGGGGCCGTGCTTGGAGATTCCATCAAATATGATGCCAGTTCCCAGCTCCTTACCTTCACCATCGCGCACATTCCGGGTGATAACCAGGAGGTTGAGAAAGCGGGTGGACTGGCTGCCGTTTTGCACACCGCGGTGAAGGATCTGACTCGAAACCGATTGGAAATTATTTACAAAGGCATCCGCCCCGACCTGTTACGAAATGAAGCTCAGGCTGTATTAACGGGAACTTATAATGCGGATGGAAAGTTTTTCGCTTCGGAAGTTCTGCTGAAATGCCCGACAAAGTACGAAGAATCCGTTCCGACCCAGGCAGAGAAGTAGAACAATGATCGCCAATCTGGGATTTGGATCGCTGGTCATTGCTTTCTTTCTCACTCTGTATTGCATTGTGGTAGTCATATGGGGTGGGTGGAAACATATTCCTGAATTTTTGGAAAGCTCGCGGTTGGGTATCCGGTTGCTTTTACCGTTGGTCAGCCTGTCAACCGGTTGTTTGTTATTTTTGCTGGTCAATAAGCATTATGAGGTTCAGTATGTCTATAATGTGATCAGCGAGGATTTGCCTGAATATTTGCGGTTTACAGCTCTTTGGGGTGGTCAGGCAGGCTCTTTGCTTTTCTGGTCGTGGTTGGTGGCATTGGTCGCGAGTTGGCTGGCCAATGAACTCTGGGCCGGGGAGATTGATTTCTATCCCTGGGTCATGGCTGTTCTCTCGGTAACACTCGCCTTCTTTCTTAGTCTCTCTATATTCTTCGAAAATCCATTTGTTCGCTTCTGGGAACTTCCAGACGGCTCACGGTTGACCGCCATGCTTCAACCGGCCGGCGCGGTTCTATCATATCCAGCCAATGGTTATGGATTAAACCCCCTTTTACGCCACCCTGGAATGGTTTTGCATCCGCCGCTTCTATACATGGGTTTTGTAGCCCTGGTGGTGCCATATGCCTATGGTCTCACCGCCCTGATCACCAACCATATCGATGACCGCTGGATAAAACTAACCCGCCGGTGGTCTTTGATGGCCTGGCTGTTCCTGTCCATGGGGTTGATCATGGGCAGCCGCTGGGCGTATGACGTTCTCGGGTGGGGTGGTTACTGGAGCTGGGACCCGGTTGAGATTGCCGCCCTGATGCCCTGGCTCACCGGCACGGCGTATATCCATTCGGTGATGACCCAGGAACGTATGGGAATGTTCAAGCGCTGGAACATGGTTCTGATCATCCTGACCTATTGCCTGGTCATCTTTGGCACCTTCCTGACCCGGTCTGGCGTGCTTTCTTCGGTGCATGCCTTCTCGCAGAGTTCTATTGGGCCGGTTTTCCTTGTATTCATCGCTCTGACATTTGCCGTGTCGCTGGGATTACTGCTCTGGCGGTGGGGTGATCTGCAAGATCAGGGGGTTATGCGCTCGTTTTTCTCGCGTGAATCCCTTTTTCTCTTCAATAATCTCTTATTTATCGGAATCTTCTTTGTGTGCCTGTGGGGTTTGATGTACCCGGTTGTATCTGAACTCTTCACCGGGCAGAAAGTGACCATTGGCCCTCCGTTTTACGAAAAGGCAACCGCGCCGCTATTTTTAGCCTTGTTGTTATTAATGGGACTGGCGCCGCTGTCTGCCTGGGGGCATTCAACCTGGAAAACCATGCGGAAAAACCTGCTCAAACCGCTGGTGGTCTCGCTTGTAATTCTGGTGATCATCATTTTAGCCGGTGTTCGTTTCCCACTGGCATTGATCGGATTTGGATTGGTCATACTGGTCGTTTGCGTGAACCTGTTTGATTTCGGAAGGGTTGTTAACCTGCGGAATCGAAAAACCAATGAAGCGGTACTTGTGTCCATATGGAAAGTGATTGTTCACCACCGTCGTCGGTATGGCGGTCACCTGGTTCACCTGGGTGTGGTTATGATCGCATTGGGAATCATGGGAATTGAAATGTTTCAAACGGAAACACAGGGGACGATCGCCCGTGGTCAGACTATCAAATTGGATGACTATACTTTTTCATTCCGCGATCTGGCTATTTTTGATTCCAGTGACGGGCGCAATATTGCCCGCGCGGTTATTGGTGTGAATCGCGGCACGGATCCGGTCAGTGAGTTATACCCCCGCCGTGATTATTACTATGCTTCTCAGCAACCGGTGACTGTGCCCGGTATTCACTCCACGTTGGAAGAAGATGTTTATGTCATTCTGGTAGACTGGCAGCCTATAAGTTATCAGGGAGCCACATTCAAGATTTACCGCAACCCGTTGGTGGGTTGGATGTGGGCGGGCGCCTGGGTGTTCATTCTGGGCACACTGATGGCTGGTTGGCCGGCGCTTATCTCTGAAGATGTTCGGTCGTTCCGGTCTTCCGGTCGATTTTCTCATGAGGACACTATCTGATGAAACGTCATTTACCACCTGTTCTTCTGCTGGTATCTGTGAGTTTAATTCTTATGACAGCTCCAGTGACTGCCCAACAACCGACCCCTTCTGATGATCAGGTGAATGAGCTGGCCCGACAGATGTACTGCCCGGTTTGTGAAAACACCCCTTTGGATGTCTGCCCGACAAAAGCCTGCGCGCAATGGCGAGAATTAATCCGTCAGAAAATTAGCGAAGGCTGGACTGACCAGCAGATCAAAGACTATTTCGCGAAGCAGTATGGAGACCGCGTGCTGGCAGAACCCCCGGGTCTGACCGCGACCCCCCTGATCTTTACTTTGCCAACTATCATTGTGCTGGCAGCAGCACTTATCCTCTACCGGGTTCGGACGTCCGTAAAAACGAAAGACAGTTTACTTATGGATACGCCTGTTTCAGTGTCGGAGGAAGAAGTGACTATATCCCGAGTGGAAGAAGAGCTGCAACGTTTCCGGAAAGGGTAACCGCGATAAACGCACTTCCCGTAAGCCCTTCATCGAATAAGGCAAAGAGGCTGCCAATCTGGATCATGGTTGGCGCTTTTTTCCTGCTGGCCGGGTTTATCAGCATACTCGCGTTAGGATATAACGCATCACAAAAGAAGCCGGTAAAGATTGGCATGCCTTTGCCTGAGTTAGCTTTCACGACTTTTGATAACCAGATGATCACTTCCCCTGATCTGAAGGGGAAAGTGGTGCTCATTAATTTCTGGGCTTCATGGTGTGAACCCTGCGAAGCGGAAGCTCCACTGCTGGAAAAAACCTGGCAATATTTTAAATCGAGGGGGAATGTCCTCTTTTTGGGCGTGGACTATGTGGACACAGAACAACAAGCCCGTCAATTTCTGCAAACATACCGCGTAACATACCCCAATGGACCGGATCTGCGGTCGGAGATATCCAGAACTTTTCGAGTCAGCGGTGTGCCTGAAACCTTTCTTTTTGGGGCTGATGGAACGCTGGCGCGCGTCATAATTGGGCCGATTTCCTCTGAAGAAGAGTTAATTCAATTGATTGAGACGTTGATTAAGCAGGCAGGTTGATGGATACCGGGTCCTTGCTTTTACTCCTGTCAATTATCCTTCTGGTCGGGTTGATTGTTTCCCGCCCTTTCTTTAGCGAATCGCGGTCTACATTGCCCGGTGATGGTGATCTTTATAGACTGGCCAGCGAGCTGGCTGAATTGGTGCTGGAAAAAGAGAACCTGTTTACCTCATTGCAGGATCTCGACAATGATCATGAACTGGAACACATCCCGGATGAAGCTTATGCCCGCCAGAGAGAGATATTGTTGCACGCGTCTGCAAGGGTAATCCACCGGTTGGATGAATTGGATCGGCAGATCAATGCCGCGCAGACGGTTCATGAAAAAACTCCTTTAATCGAAACACCTGGTATTTCCGGGGGCAGCGACGAGATTGAAGAAATGATCTCCGCGCGTCGAAAGTTACGTGACGAAGTATCCGCTGGATTTTGCCCGAGATGCGGCAAGGTTATTCAAAAGTCAGATCAATTTTGCCCGGCATGTGGTTCGAAAGTTGCCGGATGAGACTATCGCCATGCTGAGTGCTCCTTTCTTCCAAATTACAAGGCATCGTTGTCGTCTGCTGTCGAATTGTTTATTTATCTGGGTTTTCCTCCTGGCAGCCGGGTGTTCCACATCTGGCGATATCACACCCCCACCGGAGTTTAAACCCACGCCCAGGGTAATTGCGACAAATCCGGCTGAAGAAGACATATCACCATTACTGCCGCCTGATCCTGCTGAAGGAAAACTGGTGTACCAGAAGGATTGTGCCTCATGTCATGGCATAGACGGAATGGGAGATGGCGAGCGGACCGCGAGTTTTCCTGCCAAACCTCCGATGCTGGGTTCTTTGGATTATTCCCGCAAAATCTCTCCAATCGCGTGGTTTTCCGTAATTACCCGGGGACGAATGGACAGGTTGATGCCAGGGTTTACGAACAACCTGAGCGATCGCCAACGCTGGGATGTGACTGCCTATATCCTGTCAATGGGTGCCACGTCTGAACAGCTATCGGAGGGCAGGGAATTGGTTGGGGTGTATTGCCAATCCTGTCACGGTCAGGAATTGGAAGGCCGGGAAGGCAAGGCACCGTCTCTGGTGAAACCGGATCAATGGAGCCATTCATTGGATGACATCAGTAAGGTCATTCGCGAAGGTAAAGGTTCCATGCCTGCCGTAAAAGAATTATCAGACGATGTGCAAAGGTTAAATACCGCCATTTTCCTGCGCTCACGTCTCTTTGCCCCGCAACCGCAGACGATAGAAAGTCTGGGGCAGCAAAACTCTCTCACCGCGCAATCACCCATGCCTGCGACACCAGGAGCTGTTGATAACACAATACGCGGCAAAGTGGTTCATGGCGCGGGTGGAGTTGTTCCAGAAAACCTGACCGTTGAATTGATAGGATATTCTGGATTGGATATTGTCAGCTCCTACAGGCAGACGCCAAATAGTGATCATGAATTCCTGTTTCAAAATCTGCCTGAGCAGGAAGATATTGTCTACCAGTTGACTTTAAACTATAAAGGTGTTGAATTTTCCTCACCGGCGATTCCCGGTGGAATGTCGGATGATTGGAATAATCAATTCATCACGATATATGAGCCGACATCCGATCTGACCCTGGTCAAAGCAGAGCGGATGCATATCTTCTTTGAATTTCCGAAGTCGGACGTGATCCGCATTGTTCAACTGTATGTTCTTTCAAACTCCGGATCATCCATTGTCACTGCAAAGAAATCCGGCGACCCGGTGGTCAACTACCCACTTCCGGCAGGAGCGCAGAATCTGCGCTTCCAGGATGGTGTCCCCCGGAATCGGTTTGTGAAATCCGCAGATGGTTTTGGCGATACGCGGGGAATTCCTCCTGGATCAGGTATGCAACTGCTGTATTCATATGAGTTGCCCTATTCGGGCGATCTTATGATCCCTGTAAAGATTGCCTTGCCGGTAGATATGCTAAATATCATGCTGCCATCCATTGGCGTGAACATTAAGAGCTCCCAGCTTACCGATTTGGGTGAAAAAACCATTCAGAATTCGACCTGGCGTATCTTTACAGCCGGTGGGCTGAGCACCGGTTCGCGACTGAACCTGCTGGTTACCGGACGCCCCCGGCAGGCCAACCCGCAAACTGAGGAGCAAAACACTGGATTAGCCGTTGGAGTGATCAGTCTGTTCATCGTATTGATGATGATAGGGGCGACAATTTTCATGGAGCTATCAATTCGCAAAGAAAAAGAGAAAAGGAAACTGATCGCACTCAATCCGGGTTTGACCCAGGCAGAGCGCAATGCTTTGCTGGACGCGATCATCGCGTTGGATGACCAGTACCACAACGGGCAAATTCCACCGGCCGCCTATCGTGAGCGAAGGGCGGAATTGAAAAACCGCCTTCGGGGGAATTGATTGACATGACCGTAAAAGGCGCATCTGTTGTTTTCACGCATGGGCTGGTTAAATGCCTCAACCGAAAGATAATACTTAACGGGCTCGATTTTCTGGTAAACCCGGGCGAATCAGTGGGAGTAACCGGACCAAATGGCGCGGGAAAAACTACCTTGCTGCGTGTCCTGGCATCCCTTATGCGGGCCGATGCCGGTGAGATATCCGTGCTTGGTTTCCGGCTTCCGGAACAGGCTCTGCAAATGCGTAAGAAAATGGGTATGCTCGCCCACCAGCCGTTGCTTTATGGCGATCTGACCGCAGAAGAGAATTTGCGTTTCTATACCCGCCTGTATGATGTGAAATCGCCCCATCAACGAATACGGGATGTTTTAACCCTGGTCGGGTTGTCATCACGTTCGCAGGATAAGGTACGCGCATATTCGCGGGGGATGCAACAACGATTATCAATTGCCCGTGTTCTGCTGCATGAACCGGTTATTCTATTCATGGATGAACCGTTTACCGGTCTTGACGCGGAATTCACCGGGGCACTATCTGATTATTTCAATCATTGGATCGCGGATGGTCGCAGCATTGTGATGACCGGCCATGACCCGATGGCAATGAGTTTCCTTACAACCCGCTGCGAGAGCCTTGTTAAAGGCAGGTTTCTGTCCCAAAATGTGACCGCCCGGTCCATAATGATCTCCAGTACTGATTCGCGTTTGGATAGCCGCGCGGAAATGGAGTCTGGTCAGCATGAGTAAAGGCGGAGATTACTGGCGGGTGGTTCAGGCTGTTTGCCTTAAAGACCTGGCTTCAGAATGGCATAACCGGGAAATCATTACAGCGATGCTTACGTTTGCCGTGCTTATTCTGTTTATTTTTCATTTCGCGCTGAACACCGATGCCGGCCAGAACCGGGAAACCGCCAGCGGGGTTTTGTGGGTGGCGCTGTTGTTTTCGGGAACAATTGGGCTGGGGAGATCGTTGGCTGGTGAAAAAGACCGCGGCTGCCTGGATGGCCTGCTGTTGGCTCCGGTGGACCGTTCGGCTATTTATTTTGGAAAGGCGCTTTCCAACTGGTTCTTCATGCTTTTAACGGCTGCTTTTCTTGTACCCATCCAAACTTTTCTGAATAAGACAGACCTGTTCCATCCCGTACTGCTGGCAGTAATCCTGTTGGGAACTGCCGGCTACGCCCTGACTGGTACGCTTCTAGCCGCTCTGGCTGTGCAAACCCGCGCGCGTGATACCCTATTGCCCATTTTACTTTTTCCGGTGACTCTGCCGCTGATTCTGGCAGCCATTCAAGCGGGTGGCGATTTTTTAAAAGCGGCCGGGTGGGTGGAAGTTCAACCTTGGATCACATTGTTGATCGTCTACGATATCATCTTCGCTGTGATGGGATGGATGTTCTTTGATTCATTGATGGAAGAATAGGGCAGACTTTTTTATGAAACGTCAACAGGCAAAACTAGTATGTCTCGATATTATTTCCGGTCTGGCTGTGTTGGCTGCTTTTGTTGTCGTTGTCTTTTTAACCCCTCTTGAAGTGGTCATGGGCGCGGTACAGAAGGTGTTTTACTTCCATGTGTCTGCCGCCTGGGTTGGGATGCTTGGATTTCTTGCCGCGGCAGTATGCGCCGGTTTTTACCTTAAAACACGAAATATAAAATGGGATATACGGTCTGAAGCAGGGGTGGAGATTGGGCTGGTGTTTACAACCATTGGCATCGTTAGTGGGTCGATCTGGGCCAGGCCGATCTGGAATACCTGGTGGACGTGGGACCCGCGGCTGACTACTTCAGCCATCATGGGATTGATCTACCTGGCTTACCTGATGCTGCGCCACAGCCTGGATGAACCCGGACGGCGAGCCCGTTATTCGGCAATCTACGCGTTACTGGGATTTGTGTCTGTACCCCTGACCTTCTTATCAATACGGTTTTTCCGCACCATTCACCCTGTCATTTTGAGCGGCGAAACTGGATTCAACATGGATGCTGCCATGCTGCGGACTTTTTCTGTTTCTTTGATTGCTTTTACAATCCTGTTTGTTGATCTATTCTGGCACAGGATTAACCTGGGCGAGTTGGAAGAAGAAGCAGAGAGAACCACTGCAATTCAGCAGGAGGAGTGACCCATGGATACACCTGTCAATACATGGACGTACTTTATCGCCGGTTATAGTGTTATTCTGGGGTCGTTGTTATTGTATACGATCAGCCTGATCATCCGTTGGCGGCGTTTGCAGAAGCGAATGAAACAGGCACGAAGGAATACGAATTAATGGTTAATTCGGACTGTTTTCCGGATCATTTCTCTTTGAGCGGTTTTGAAAACGTGTACTGTGTCTTGGTGATCGCGTACCCCGATTTCTGATAAAACCGATGGGCATCTTCACGAATGATATTGGAGCGCAGACGGATTATGCTGCAATCCATTTCGCGCGCCCAGGTTTCCGCCGCTGATAAGAGCGATTTACCCAATCCAAGCCGCCTGAGCTGTTTGTCTACCACCAACCCACCGATCTCTGCCACAGTACCAGATTCCAATGAGGTGTGTTTGAACACGTGGATATACCCGGCAGCGGGTTGTCCGGGCAGGTCAATCACATAGATCGCCTGATCTGATGCGGAAGATATGGCAGTCATTCTGTCCCGCATTTCCTCGGTGGAACTTGGATATCCCAATTGCTCTGCCAGTGAACAGATTGAGGTCAGATCTTCGATGGTTGCCCGACGGACAACCGGTAGGTCAGTGTACCTAGTCATGTGTTGAATTATACAAATTTTCCGGCATATTCTATATCATTGACAAGCGTATTAATCGTGCTATTATATATACGTAGTCAATAAACTACGTATAGGAGATATAATGAATTCGGTTTTTAAGAAGAAAGCGCTGTGGATTTTGGGAACTGCTGAATTGGTAAGTGGAATAGGTGACTGGATTACCATGATGGCTGTGCTGGCCATGCTGGTGTTTCGGGGCGGTGGTGGGGTGATGGCCAGCAGCGGGGTTTTTCTGGCTGGACTGCTGCCCACCCTGTTTGTCAGTCCGCTGGCCGGGTGGATGGTTGACCGGATCAACCGGAAAACATTGCTAATCGGCAGTCAATTGCTCGCCGGAGTGGTGGTTTGCGGTCTTTTCTTTACCACTCGCATTGAATTGATCTATGCCATTCTGGCTCTGGAGGCTGTGGTGCTTTCTGTTATCGCTCCCACCCGCCAGGCAGTCATCCCGGACCTCGTTTCGCGGGATGAACTTCCCAGGGCGAATGCCTTCCTTCAGCAACTGGCCGGACTGGTTAAGGTTTTCGCTCCGGTAATGGCGGGGATGGTACTTGGCGTGATGGATCCTCATACGGCCATTTTATTTGATGCCGCTTCGTTTTTCCTTGGGGCTGGAATCCTGCTATTTCTGCCTTCACTGCCGGCACGCTCGAATACACAACCTTCACAAAAATCGTCTGTGGCGGTCAGCCCGATTGTTGTCTTAAAGAATATTCCCCAACTCCAAATCCTCTTTTCGGGAGTTTTCATTGCCATTCTGGCAATTGTCGGATTTGACGTGCTGTCATCCATCTTTACCCGCGATGTCCTGCATCAGGGAGAAAAAGTCTATGGTATGGCTATCAGTCTGGTGGGCATTGGTTCATTATTCGCCACTATGGTGGTGATGTTCCGTAAGACCGCTGGAAACCCGTGGAAAGACATTGTGATCGGATTTTTCCTGCTTACTATTATCCCGCTTACCCTGGTTATCGCACTTCAATTTCAAGACGTGCAACTGGCACAGACCTTATTATTGGCTGCCTGCCTGGTAGGCGGCATTGGGAATGGTTTGGTGCACGTGCAGATTGGAACCATCATGCAGCTACTCACCCCGCGAGACATCCTTGGGCAGGTGGGCGGTTGGATGCAAACGGTAATGGTTTGCGGGCAATTAATTGGTCTGTTGTTGACGCCCGCGCTGGTACCAGCCATAGTCGCCATGGATGTCTACTTCCTGGGAATGGTGATTTTGATGGGATTACTCATACTGTTCCTCTCCAGTCAAATCTTTGGTAAAAATGGATTAATTAAAGAAGAACGAATTCCGGAGCCCTAAATGAAAAAAAGTCTATCGGGTGAAAAACAGCCGGATCAGTCCAATGCCGGTTGGAAAGTAGTGCAATCTATAGCCATGGAAATGGATGCCGCTCTGGCCATCGCGGGAGGGAGCTTCCTGTCCGCTGGCCTCACACCCGATACTCTCTACCTTCAACAGGCAAATTCAGAAACCTGGAAATCTGATTGGAATGATTTCTTCGGTTCAATGAACTGGTACGCCTCTATTCTTGAAACGTTATCTGTGTTGACCGGGGAGCTTGAATCTAATGATTATTCCCGGTCAACCATGGTCATCCGGCAGACAACGCCGGAACAGGCACTGGTTCAATTGCGTAAGAAGGCCGCTGAAATGGGTATACAAGAAGAAGCGGGTCTTCCAATAGAAAAAGCCCTTTCACAGGTATACATCCGATATCGCAAAGCCTCCTTTGAAGCCATTGGATTCACCCATCCCATTGATCCGTTATATGAAACCCGTCTGGAAAGAGAATTGCGTTTCTGTCTGGATGCGCTTTCAGGAGGAGACCTCCATGACCGTTTCTGGCACTGGTTGGATCAGTTCTACTATGGGGTTTATCAACCCTGGCGAGAAGAGCGCAAAGAATTTTTAACCAATCTGGAACAAAAGCTGATTACCGTGTTGGGGTCATCCACTGCCAGAGGAAAAGCCCCCGATCTGATGTGGTTATCCGATTTGAATCCTGCTCTACGCTATCCGGAAATTGGCGAGGCTATACGATCAGGGAAACTATTTGTAAATTTCTGGCTGGAACCTTTTGGCTTTTCTGACACCTTCCTGCTTCTACCGGGGAAGTTCTATTTCTCATTTGCCGAACCGGGACGCATGTATGAAAACATCCTGGCACAAACGAAGAACCTCGCGCAACAAGTACAGGCACTGGCAGATCCCACCAGGCTGCTGATCTTGCGCATGATAAGGGCTTTGAGCATGACCAATACGGATATGGCAGCCTATCTGGGTCTTTCGAGGCCAACGGTCAGCATACATGCCAAAGTGCTCCGTGAAGCCGGTCTGATCCGCTCCTGGGAAGAGGGACGCATTACCCGCCATGAAATTGACTCCGCGGAAGTGCGAAAACTCTTTGAGAACCTGTCAAGATTCCTTGATCTTCCCCCTGATACTACCGGAAGATAATCAATACTTTTATGGTTAATTAACCATATTTTTTTGCAGGTTTACCATTTTCACGCTATACTATTCTGGTATTTGGGTATGATTCGTTGTAGGAGGAGAGACAAATGATCGAAATCCAGACCAGAAAGACCTCCATTTTGCGTATGGTAACGCAGATTATCCTGGCCATTACTCTAGCGGCCGGGTTGGCGATCTGTAAAGGGTCGAGCACAAAAGCGCGCGCGATCCCCACATTCAATATTGTTTCCGTGGTGAAAGATGTATCTGTAACCATTCAGACATCCACATTCCCGGCTGACAAATTGTTTACTGTGCGCATGGGATACGGAAACACGAATGGATCCGGGGGAGTGGTGGTTGCCACAACCAACTCCGGGGCTGGCGGCGCCTTCCAGGAAACCTACCTGATCCCGGATATTCTAAAAGGGCAGGATGTTATCGCCCTGCGAATGGACGCTCCCGGTGGTTTTTATGCCTATAATTACTTCCGGAATGACCCCAATTTTTTGAGCCCGGCCAGCGCGATCAACCCGGTCCCGGCTGCCGGTTCTACAGCGGCCGCTACCGGCTATACAGGTATCCCGACATTCTCTATCTCGTCTGTGGTGGCTAACTCAAAAGTTACCATCAAAATGCACAACTTCCCGGCCAATCGTGATTTTACCGTGCGCATGGGTGTGTTTGGTACTCTGGCCAAGGGTGGTGAGGTGGTTGGCACAACCAACTCAGGTGAAGGCGGCGAACTGGAAGAAACATATGAAATCCCCGCCTCATTACGAGGTGTTCCTCAAATCGCCATCCGCATGGATGCTTCCACATATCTTTTCGCCTACAACTGGTTTTATAACAATTCCACCAACCCTGGCGGCACAGGCGGCACCGGTGGTACGGGTGGAACCGGCGGCGAGACAGCTCCGGCTGGCGGCGAAGTAGCCGCTCCAGCGCCTGCGCCGGTTGAACCCATGTATGTCGGCTTCCCCTCCTTCACAATTGGAGAAGTGGAAAAAGACAACACTGTCACCATTCTAACCAGCAACCTGCCGCTTCGTACTGAATACAAAGTCTTGATGGGACCTTACGGCTCTCTGGGTGAAAACGGTACTCTGGCCGGAGCCGGTTCGGTGGAAGATAACGGAAATATGAAACTGACGTTTAATATTCCGGCCAATTTGCGTGGCAGCACATTCATCGCGCTTCGTCTGGAAGCCTCCAATGGATATTACGCCTATAACTGGTTCCGCAACCTGAATACCAGGGTATCTGCCGCTCCTTCAGTTCCATCAGGACCGACTCCTACGGCGGTATCCGCTTTACCTGAAGGTTCACCGGCCCCGGCATCAGAACCTCCGGCTGCCCCGGTAACCAGCCCGAATGTGACTTCTGATTACAATTCTGTCCCCTCCTTTACCATCAGTTCTGTGGTAAAAGATTCAATGGTCTCCGTTTTTGCCAAAGATTTCCCGGCTAATCAGACATTCACTGTTCGCATGGGTGCCTATGGTACAGCGGCCATAAACGGTGTGGTGGTTTCAACCACCGATACCGGCAAAGGCGGCGATTTTACCGCCACATATTCCATTCCGGATTCATTAAAAGGCAGCGAATCGATTGCCATACGAATGGACAGTACATCGGGTTATTATGCGTTCAACTGGTTTTATAACAGTTCATCCCGCTAATCTGCCTGAACAATACTAACCTGGGACACGGGGCGAAATTCTATACATGCGAATTTCGAACCCCGTGTTCTGTGTTATGGAAGAGCAGGAAGGTAACAATGTGAAAAAAATCTCTTTCGCGTTTCTTTTGATCCTATTGCTGGCAACCGGCTGTTCTACCTTACCCATCCAGATACCCGGAATAACACAACCAACGCTGGCGGCAACCCTGTCTGTACCCATAACGGTCACTCCACCACCGGCTGTTAACGAACCTGCCGGGAAACCGAAAGCGACAGCTACACTGGCGCCAACCACACCTGTACTCCCCAAAATTGACCCGGAAAAGACAGTCTCCCTCTTCCTGGAAGGCAAAAAAACAGGCGCAAAGTTTACATTGACATCCAATCTCTTCAGCGCCGCATACGCCTCGAAGATTAATGATGATGCCGGGCTGGAAGCTATTCTGGGTCCCGTTGAAACTCTGGGTGAATATAAAGTTGGCTCTCCATCCTACTCGGCTGATTTGATGAAAGCCAGCCTGGAAATGACCATCTATAAACCACAACCGACCAATATGCGGGTTGATCTGATCATGGAAAACAATGAATGGAAGATCGATGAGATCACCCCGATTACGACAGGCGGGGAATACCCATCCAATCCGGAAGGTGTAGTATTGAGTTTTCTGACTGCTTACCAGGAATCTCCTGACAAAATGTCCAGTTTCCTGACCGGGGCCCGGCGCGGACAACAACCACCCGGCGGAGCGGCCGGAATGCTGCAAATCAATGGCAGCCTGGAAGGGATGGTCGTCCAATCAGCCGCGGTCAGCCCTGAACCCCCGACAGCGTCGATCGTTGTTATTATTCGAGCTGGCGGAAAAGACTATCCGCGAAAATTTTTCCTCACCAAAGAAGCTTCCCTTTGGGGAATTGATGCCATTGAAGTGTCCAACGACTAGAAAAATCTCCCGTCTCTAAAGGCAACAAAACCTGTTTTGTAAGTGTACCTTTATGAACGTCTTTGTCGGATTTGGATATCTCGCATGGTATAATGGCAACAAAGAGGGTAGGTAACGGTTAATTACCTGGCTTACCCTCGTTATTTATTAACGCATTCGTTTTTGTTATTAACGGAATCGAACTTGCAACCCGATTAACAGGTGGCTCTATGGAGCAAAATCTTCGAGTATTACCCAATCATTTCAGTCTTCCAAGGCGTTTGGCACGGCTATCCGAGCTGGCCTATAACCTGTGGTGGACCTGGAATCCGGAAGCCCAGATGCTGTTTTCATTTATTGATAAGATGCTCTGGGAACGGCTTTCTCATAATCCCATCGCATTTCTACGGCAGGTGGAACGAGCCCGGTTGAATGCGGTTACCGGCGATCGTAATTACCTGGATTTCTATGACCGTGTTCTCCGTAATTTTGATAATTACATGAATGCCGAGAATACCTGGTACAAGAAAACACACCCGGATGAGATTAATAAACAAATCGCGTATTTTTCATTCGAATTCGGTCTGCATGAATCATTACCGGTATACGCGGGAGGCCTGGGAATTCTTTCCGGCGACCATTTGAAGGAAGCCAGTGACCTGGGTATGCCGCTTGTAGCGGTCGGTTTTGTGTATATCCTCGGTTACTTCGCCCAGCGTATTACGGAAGACGGCTGGCAGGAAACCCGCACCCAGGTGTTGAAACTGGATGAAATGCCGGTTATTCCCCTGTATGACGAAAACGCCCGGCCTTTGATTGTGGAAGTGGAATTACCCAAACGTACTGTAGCCGCCCGATTATGGAAGGTGCAGGTTGGCCGAGTATCCCTCTATTTGATGGACACCAATGTGTCCACCAACAATCCGACCGATCAACAGCTGACATCACGACTGTACACCAGCGACCTGGATGTACGTATTTCACAGGAAATTCTTCTGGGTATAGGCGGTGTGCGGGTACTACGGAAATTGAACTATTCACCGGATGTCTGGCACATGAACGAAGGGCATTCCGCCTTCCTTGTGCTGGAACGCATCCGTGAGCTGGTTGCAGGCGGAATGACATTTGATGATGCCGCGAAGATGGTGCGCAAGTCCAATGTCTTTACCACCCATACTCCGGTACCGGCGGGAAATGACACCTTCCCGTTCTGGCTGCTGGATAAGTATTTCGAACATTACTTCCCGGATCTGAAACTTACCCATGATGAATTCATCAAACTGGGCAGCAGCCCATCTGAGTGGGGTGAGCAATTCAGCATGCCGGTACTGGCACTGAAACTCTCCGATCACCGCAATGGCGTTTCGGAACTTCACGGGCAGGTATCACGTAAAATGTGGCAATTCCTGTGGCCCAAGGCCACGGAAGAAGAAGTGCCTATTACGCATATCACAAACGGCGTGCATACCGGCTCCTGGATCGCCCGCCGCATGCGCCTGTTATTCGACCGATATTTCGGGCCAGATTGGCTGCAGCATGTGGACGACCCGGAAATGTGGGCACAGATCGAAGAAATACCGGATGCCGAACTCTGGGCCATCCGGCGGCACCTCAAACGAAAATTGGTTACCTTCGCGAATGAACGCGCGCGGCGTGCCTGGTTGAGCAATTCTGTCCACCCGGTTCAGGTGATTGCCGGAGGTGTTCTTTTGGAGCAGTATTCCCTGACCATTGGGTTCGCCCGACGCTTTGCCACCTATAAACGCGCCAACCTGATCATGCGCGACGTTGACCGGTTATTGCGCATTATCAATAATCCATCCATGCCCGTGCAGATCATCTTTGCGGGCAAAGCGCATCCGGCAGATGAACCGGGCAAGCTTTTGATCCAGGAAGTTTACCGCATGGTTAAGAATTCCCATGCCGGCGGCCGATTGGTTTTCCTTGAAGATTATGATATGAACGTGGCCCGCTACCTCGTGCAGGGAGTGGATGTTTGGATGAACACTCCACGCCGCCCGCTGGAAGCCAGCGGCACATCCGGCCAGAAAGCGGCAGTCAATGGTGTACTCAATTTCTCTGTGCTTGACGGCTGGTGGCGCGAAGGCTTTAATGGCCGAAATGGTTGGGCCATCGGTGATGAAGTTGACCGGCAAGATCCCAACGAGCAGGATGAAATTGACGCGGCCTCGCTGTATGACACGCTGGAAAAAGAAATCATCCCGCTGTATTATGCCAATCGTTCGGCTGATAACATGCCGAATGAATGGATCGGGAAGATCAAAGAGTCTATTCGCACCCTTGCTCCGCAATTCAGTACACGCCGCATGTTGAAAGAATATATGGAGCAGATGTATCTGCCGGGGATGAACGCGAACATGGATGAAGTTGAAGAAGTTGAGGAAAGTAGTAAGGTATGAATTTTAGCGTCATCTCTTCGCCGCAGGCCTGGCTGTTTGCCCTGCTGATCTTTTTTCTGCGGGTGGGAGATATGTCGCTGGATACCCTGCGCGTACTGTTTGTGGTGCGCGGACGCAAGGGTATAGCCTGGGTATTGGGATTTTTCCAATCGCTTCTATTTGTTATTGCAATTACATCTGTACTATCACAACTGGATAATCCGCTGAATATTCTTGGATACGCGGCAGGATTTGCCACGGGAAATGTGTTGGGTATGCTCATCGAGGAGCGTCTGGCTGTGGGGCATATCCAATTGACCATTTTTAGCATTAACCGCGGCGCCGCCGTGTGCGATGCTTTGCGTATAGCCGGATTTGGCGTGACCGAAATTCCCGGCCGCGGAAAGAACGGCACAGTCTCGGTCATCCTGACGAATGTATTTCGCAAAGATGTCGACCGCCTGGAAACGATTATCCTGGAAACCGACCCTGAAGCGTTTGTCACCCGCGAGGATGTGCGCCCGATGCGTCGGGGTTTCTGGCGGGCTTAATCCCGTTCTTGTGCGGCCGGTTTCACCCGCACATGCAATCCATCCACAGCCGTGATCACCACCTGACTTTGCTTTAAAATGGCTGGGCTGTTTGATTCGAGCACCGCGCTCCAGCGTTCCCCGGCCACCTGGACTTCACCCTCCGGATTAATATCTGTCACCGCGTAGCCTGTTTTTCCCACCATGGTTTCGATTCCGGCAATGATCGGTTTCTTCTGAGCCAGGATCCCCATACTGACAACACCGAAAAAGAAAGCACCCAACACCAGCCCGGTGCCGATCACCAGCGGGATGGATACGGCAGGGTAACCGGGGAGGCGGACGCTGTTGAACAGCACCAACGCGCCGACAATGAACGAGATCGTTCCGGCGGCGGTCAACGCGCCATGCGTGGGGGCTTTAATATCCAGAATGAATAACACAAAAGCGGCCACCATGAATACCAGTCCAAAGAGATTAACAGGCAATATGCCCATGCCATAAATGGCCAGAGCGATGCAGCATATTCCAAGAAATCCGGCCACCCAGCCGCCAGGAGACGATATCTCAATAAGCACTGCCTGCGCGCCAATGGCCAGCAGGAGGAAGAGCAGATTGGGATTGGTCAACATCATGAGAAGGTTTTCGATAAGCGATAGATCGAACGCATCGATTTTCGCGTCTCTAACTGCCAGTATCGTAGAGTTATTTCCAGCCAGCGTGACTTTACGACCATCCAGTTTATTTAAAACATCCTGAGGAGAATCGGCCAGAACATCCACCAGACCGGCATCCACCGCTTCCGTTGCCGAAACAGCCCGGGCGGATTGAATGGTCGCTTCAGCCAGTTCGACCGCTTTTTGTCCCCGGTTGGCCGCCAGGCTGCGGACAGTCGCTTTAAGAATTTCTTTTACCTTGGATTCCATCGTGGCGCCAATATCTTCGCCGTTGGAACCAACCGGACTTGCCGCTCCTATGGCTGTTTCGGGAGCCATGGCGGATGCGTGCCCGGCCAGAGTGATAATCGTCCCTGCGCTGCCAGCCATGGCTCCTCGTGGAGCGATATAAACGATGACCGGTACTTTGCTGGATCGAATTTCTGTCACCACACGATTCATTAACTCGATGCTCCCACCCGGTGTGTTCAGCTGCAGGATCAAAGCGTCATAGGATTGGTCCTCCGCGTTTTGAATACCACGGTCGATATAATCGACCATTACCGATGTCACCGGGCCGTTATATGTTAACAACAGCCCACGGGGATTTGTTCCATTCGCGGATGTTGTACCGAAGATGAAAATCAGGCATATGGTAATAATGCCAGGGATAAGGATTGATCTCGCGGGTGGTTTTCGGAAATTCGGTTTCATAAATCCATTATACGCAGTCTCCTGCTTACGACCATATTTTATATATGCTTCCCGTTGATCAGCGTTTATATAATTCTTCTAAAATGTTAATATTCTTCATGCAAATTTGGCTTATCCTAGGCAGGATAAAGAATTTTTGCTAGGAGAGTGCGATATGGGAAAAATTATAGGTATTGATCTGGGTACAACCAACAGCGTTGTATCTGTTATGGAAGGCGGAGAACCTGTTGTAATTTCTACGGCAGAAGGCTCGCGTCTTTGCCCATCTGTTGTGGCGTTCAGCAAGAACGGTGAACGGCTGGTGGGACAGACCGCCAAACGTCAGGCGGTCATCAATTCGGATAACACGGTCTCTTCCATTAAGCGTTTCATGGGCCGCCATTATGACGAGGTGGAACAGGAACGCAAAATGGTGCCATATTCCATTGTGAAAGGCGCTGGTGGAGACGCGCGGGTGAAGATCCCGGTGACCGGTAAGGAATACACACCGCAGGAAATTTCAGCCATGATCCTGGCCAAGCTGAAAGCGGACGCTGAAGCCCATCTTGGGCAGCCGGTAACTCAGGCTGTGATTACCGTCCCGGCTTATTTTAACGATAGCCAACGACAGGCCACCAAAGATGCCGGACGTATTGCCGGGCTTGAAGTGTTGCGTATTATCAATGAACCGACAGCTTCGGCTCTGGCGTACGGACTTGAAAAGAAGACCAACGAAAAAATCCTTGTCTTTGATCTGGGCGGCGGAACGTTTGACGTATCTGTGCTGGAAGTGGGAGACGGCGTGTTTGAGGTCAAATCCACCAATGGTGATACCCATCTGGGCGGTGACGATTGGGATGAACGCATAGTCAACTGGCTGGCTGATGAGTTCAAAAAGGATCAGGGTATCGACCTGCGGCAAGACCGCCAGGCATTGCAGCGGCTGCGTGAGGCGGCTGAAAAGGCCAAGATCGAGCTATCCACCCTGATGGAGACGGACATCAACCTGCCGTACATCACAGCAGATGCCAGCGGTCCGCGCCATCTGCAGATGAAGCTCAATCGGGCAAAATTCGAGCAAATGACAGCCGACCTGCTGAATCGTTGTAAAGGACCGTTCGAATCCGCGCTGAAAGATTCAGGATTGACCGCGAAGGATATCGACGAAGTTGTACTGGTAGGTGGTTCCACCCGCATGCCCATGGTGCAAGACCTGGTGCGCAGCCTGACTGGCAAAGACCCCAACAGGGGTGTCAACCCGGATGAGGTGGTGGCTGTTGGAGCCGCTATTCAGGGCGGTGTGCTGGGCGGCGAGGTTAAGGATGTACTGTTATTGGACGTGACTCCGTTAACTCTCGGTCTTGAGACGCTGGGCAGTGTGATGACCCCGCTCATCGAGCGCAACACCACCATTCCGGTCAAGAAGTCGCAGGTATTCTCGACAGCCGAAGACAATCAGACGGCTGTGGATATCCACGTGCTGCAGGGAGAACGACCTATGGCGAGCGATAACATGAGCCTGGGCCGCTTCCGCCTCGAAGGCATCCCGATGGCTCCGCGCGGCATTCCGCAGGTGGAAGTCACCTTTGATATTGATGCCAATGGCATCTTAAATGTTTCGGCCAAAGATAAAGCCAGCGGCCGTGAACAGAAGGTCACCATAACAGCTTCCACCAATTTGACCAAGGCCGAGATCGACCGCATGATGAAGGATGCCGAAGCCAACCGCGCGGAAGATGCCCGCCGCAAGTCAGTGGTAGAAGTGCGCAACCAGGCAGACACAGTAGCGTACGCTGCCGAGAAATTGATAAAGGAAAACGGCGGAGCCGATCACGGAGCGCTGCAGGAAAAAGTGAGCGCCCTGCGACAGGCAATGAACGGCGAAGATGTATCCCGTATGCAAAGCCTGATGCAGGAAGTTCAGCAGGCCGTTCAGGCGGCGGCTGCGCAAACCGCATCGTCAGAAAGCCCCGAACCTGAACCGCAGGCCAATCCACAGGGTGAAGTAGTGGACGGCGAATTCAAGGAAGCATAAGATGTGATACAGACCCTAAGGGTTCACTCCATTAAAACCCTTAGGGTCTTTTTTGATTTCTGCAACCCCAAATGATTTATGTATATTTATTTACACGCGGTGTTCACCCATTTAAAGAAGAGAGGGCAATAGGCCATGGCTACCTCATGTTCGCCCGTTTCAAGCTTCACACTCTTGAATGTGCCAAATAATCTCTCAATTTCAACGGGTACTCCATCCACACGGGCAATCCAATTCTCGTCCCAGTTATCGACAAACGTAAAGTATCCACTCTCCGGGACGTTGACTTCCACCAGCAGATGGTCACCGGTGTAATCATGCACCACCGGTTTGATCGAAAATTCATGAGCGTCTGAAAGAAAATCCGCTATATTTTTCTGCCCAATGGAACGGCTGAAAAAGAAACGATTTCCGTTTGTCACACCCAGCAATTCATCTCTCTGCGGTGTGTCATTTCCGGGTTGGAAGTAGAAATCCTGGTAGCGTCCAAAATGCCACTTGGGAGGACTGCCGACCGAAAAAGACGGCGAGAGGGTCAATGTTGAATCTTCATTCTTGCGCGGAGTGCCTGTTGAAATGTCCGTCATCCGCTGATAATTTCCTTCTTTACGGATTTCCCGCGGGATGAATCCATTATTCCACAGCCACGGACCGCCATACCAGAGATTCGCGAGGGAAATAAGTCCAAACCCGGCGGCTAGAACCAATTTCTGAGAAGGGTGAAAATGCCGCTTCCAAAGAAGAAGAAAAACAAGGATCCCGGAAAACAAACTGAACGCCATATACGAGTAACTGAACCCGGCAGACAGGGCGACCGGATCAGGGTTCACATTTTGATGTAGGATATTTGCCACTGTTTGAATAAGGTTCATCGTGCGGGGGATAAAATACAATTCCCAGTACTCATCCATCAGTCCGCGTGAGAATTCCACCCATTGAAAAGCCAGGCTAAAAATTGTCACGGCGGCCAAAGGGAGCCAGCCCCATAGCGCAACCCGCTTTTCTGCAGGCGTTCGATGAAGCAGAACGGATTCAAAATCTGCCAGCGAATAGGCCAGAAGCAATGAAAGACCAGGCAGAAGGGCTATGCTCAAGCGGCCCCAACCGCGCAGCGCGGAGAATTCAGGGAGAATCTTATAGAAGAACAGGAACAGATAGGATTGTTCACCATAAGAGATGTAATTGAGAAAGACCAGCCAACCCAGAAGCCCAACTTTCACCGGCCATGCCCGTCGTTCGGTTATCCGGTGCGGTTCGGTTTCACCGGCGGCATTTTGTGGATGGGCCAGATAGAGAATCATCAAAGCCAGACCCAGCGCGCCAAAATAGAACCAGCCTTCCGGACGGGCGGCTGTGGGATATACCAGCGACTCAAGTGAGTCCTGAAAATCGAAAGGGTACATGGTAGCGTGCTGGAAGTTGTCTCCCGCGCGGCCGGACGTCTGGCTGATGGTGCGGCTCATATGCCAAAGGTAAGGCGCGCAGATCAACACGGAAACCAGAGAGGCTGTAACGAATCCGGAAAGGAAACGCCACCAGTCAGGTTTTTCCACAGCGAAGATCACATGCCTGACCCGCGGGATTAGCATGAAAACCAGATATGGCGCTGCCAGGAAGGGAAGGTAATACACATAATACGGATAGCCGGCGGTGAACAGGCAGACCAACGAGAAACACAATCCGGCAGCCCAGCGCCAGATCGTCTTCCAATCCCGGGCGGTAAAAAGTCTCGTTAGTGCCAGCAGTATCCAGGGATACCAGGCGGCTTCGTGTGCCGCGTTTGTGAAACGCAGCAGTTCCGTCATTTTGTAACTGAGAGCCATGGTCAGGGCGGCAATAAGAGCAAATCGTCTTTCAACACGCAAAGACCGCAGCCAGACGTACAGACCGAGAGAGAACCAGCTGATGGCCGCCACAGTGTAGACCTGGTGGTCAAGCCTGGTGTAACCGCTGTTGATTTTGTAGTATATGGTCAGGATCAGATTGAAAGGATAAACGGCCTGAGCGAGTGGATTTGAAAAGAAAGGGTATCCGGCCCCTTCAGATGGCGACCACAGCGGGAAATACCCATTGGAAAGATGATCCAGAAGATAGGTCTTGTACACATAATAAAAAGGGCCAAAATCGTTCCCCAGAGCGACATTATGACCGGCAATAGTGGTGATGTACGGCAGCAGGAAAACCATTGGCACTATCGCTGCCAATGCCGCGGCAGCCTGGCGGGAAAACAACAGGTAAAAGACCGCGGACAATAACAGCCCTTCACACAACGCGAGAAGAACCGAGAGAAAACCGTTCAAAATGGATGGAATCCCCAGAGAGGTGGGGAAGGGGCTAAAAATTAAGTAATCAGGCAGCGGGGTGTAAAGATTAAGCGAATAGGTTTTCCCCTGAAGCGAAATAGCCGCCGACCCCTGTCGGGGGCGGTTGAAAAAAACCAGCTCAACCGGAGCGTCCAAATTTCCAGCATAGGTTAAACGATTGGATCCAGTTTCCGTTTGAATCCAACCATCTTCCTTTAATTGCCAGCCTCCTGAAGGTTGGAATTGATCCAATGGAATGAGTTTTTTGCCCGCAATTACTTCGACCAATCGTGTCTGTTCGGGACCGCTGATCTCTATCTGGAATGTGGATGAAAACACAGGCGGTTGCCAGTGAAAAACCATAAGGCAGAATATCGCAGCAAATCCGCTCAAGATCAGGATCTTTACCCTGATACCGGTATTGAAGCCCAGGGACGGCCATTTAAGACTCAACACCTGAAAAAACAAAAAACACACAATCCAGATAAGGGAGATCAGACCGATCTTCTGGTTAAGTGGTTTCTGAAAAAAATCAAACCACCGGCAGGCGATTGGGTAAGCGGTCAGAAAGGAAACTGCTGCAATGTTCAGGTGTTTCCATGCGAATAACCGATTCGTCATGTCCGTTATTATAGCCGAGGCGAAAAAAACCACAGCAAGCGGGTGATATAATGCCGATATGTCAATAACCACTCCCCGCAGGCGCAGAAGACGCCGTTCCAACCTCCCACAGATCATCCTTGCTTTGATCGTTGTTGCCGGAATCGTGTATTTCATCCCGCCGGTAAAAACCCGGGTGGACGGACGTCTATACCTGTGGCGGCTTCAATTCCTGGCGATGGTCCGGTCTCCGGAAAAAGAAGAATTTGTTCCGCAACAGAATGTAACACTGGTCACTACAACGGCGGCCACCCTGCCCGCGACCATCACTGACACCATTTCTCCGACAGCAGTGCCTGAAACGGGAACACCGGTTCCAACTCTTTTACCAACGAGTTCTGCCACACCGCTTCCTTCACAGGTCGTTCTTAAAGGTGTGCGTTACATGGATCAACATGGCATCCATAATTACTGCGCGCCTTCGACTCTGGGAATGGCATTGTCATTTTGGGGCTGGAAGGGCACCCGAACTGATGTTGGCAAAGTAGTTAAGCCTTATGACGAAGATTACAACGTAATGCCTTATGAACTGGCTAATTATGCTGTGAATAACGCCGGCTTGCAGGCTGTCACGCGCATTGGCGGCACAGTTGACCTCGCCCGCAACCTGGTTGCCGGGGGATTTCCGGTACTGGTTGAAGTAGGCGAATATCAGCTTGACCTGGCCAACGTGGTAAGCTGGATGGGACATTATTTACTCATTACAGGATATGACGACGCGAAGAGCGAATTCATCGTTCAGGATGCGTATAAGGGCCAGAACCAGAAGGTTAAATACACAAGCCTGGAAAGCGACTGGCGAAATTTCAACTTTGTTTATGTGGTTGTTTATCCCCAGGAAAAGGAACAATTGGTTCAAGCGATCATGGGACCCATGTGGGATGAAACCACGGCAAACCGGGCTGCGTATGACCGTGCCAATCAGGAAATTGGTCAGCTGACGGATATCAACCTGTACTACGCGTGGTTCAATCGAGGAACGGCTATGGTCAAACTGCAGGATTACGCGGGCGCTGCCCAGGCGTATGATCAGGCGTTTGCCATTTACAAAACCCTGCCTGAAGATACCCGCCCGTACCGCATGGTCTGGTATCAAACAGGGCCGTATCAGGCCTATTATTATTCCGGACGTTACCAGGACGTGGTCAGTCTGGCCGACCTGACACTCAGCCTGACTTCACATCTTGGATTGGAAGAATCCAATTACTGGCGCGCCATGGGGTATGCCGCTATTGGCAAACGCGACCTGGCGATTAAAGACCTGCGTACCAGCCTGGATATCCACCCGAATTTTGAACCCAGCCTGTTGGAAATGCAAGCGCTTGGAGCAAATTAAGCTTTCCTGTATTCTGCCGGTAAATATGATATTCTTAAAAAGAACGGGCGGGCTTTTACCGAGTGTATTTGCCTGTTTTGACATCCATTTTTCCTAAAATCCACCTGCGTTTCGTTAAGAATTGAACGACCCATAAACCATGCGAATTCTTCATTTTGCTGATGCTCATATCGATATTGCCAGCCAGCGAAAGCGGGACCCTGAAAGCGGGATGCCCATTCGTGTGCTGGATTTTCTAAAAGCGCTGGATGCCATCATTGACACAGCCATTGACGAGAAAGTGGACCTGGTATTGTTTGCCGGAGACGCCTACAAAGACCGCACACCCGTGCCCACCTACCAAAGGGAATGGGGCAGACGTATCATGCGGTTGTCCCAAGCCGGCATTCCCACACTGCTGCTGGTGGGCAACCATGACCTGCCGCCAACCACGAACCGCGCCAACGCGTTACAGGAATTTGACACATTGGCCGTTCCGCATGTCACAGTGCTTTCAAAACCCAGATTCCTCAAACCGGCTGACCTGGACGGTCTGCCATTGCAGATTATTGCCATTCCGTGGATCTCACGGTCAGGGATGATGGCTACCCTGGCGGCGCGAGGCGAAACAAATATCGATGCTTTTGAAGAACTCGGCAAATACCTGCACGCGATTGTGACTGAATGGATGAGCACAGCCGATCCGGAATATCCGCTTATACTCACCGCGCATGGCATGGTGGAAGGCGCCGTATTAGGATCCGAACGCACCATCAGCCTGGGCAGCGATCTGACCTTCCCCGGTGCGCTAATTCGCGACCCGCGGCTGGCCTATTCCGCGCTGGGTCATGTGCATAAATATCAGGATCTGAATGCCGGAAAACAACCGCCGGTGGTGTATCCGGGGTCAATCGAGCGGGTTGATTTTGGTGAAGTCCAGGATGACAAAGGTTTTGTCATTGTCACTGTGGAAAAGAACCAGCCAACACTGGTGGAACGGCGGGTGTTGAATGGCCGTAAATTCATAGACCGATATGTTCGATTGGAAACGCCGAAGGATGTTGCCTCGAAAACAGGGGCAGTCATGCCATCCCCTGATGAAATGGATGGAGCCATTTTCAGGCTTACAATGGATTATCCACGTGAACTGGAACCTCTAATCGATGAAGCATCCATCAGGGAGGCAGCCAAATCGACACTGGAATTTCATCTTGTGCGTAAAGTGAGGATGGAAGCCCGATCGAGGGTGGCCGATGGTGTGGGATTGAGTCAAATGCCGCTGCCTGAGCAGTTGGAAATCTACTGGAAGGCAACCAAGATTGAAAGGGAAGATCGAGAAGTACTGGACAGCCTGGCGCGATCCATATTTGCCAAGGTTGATGGTTTGAATGATGGACAGGCATGATTTGATTTCAGGGGAGATGGATGAACGGTAGCTGGGTAGAAGTTGTTCTGATATTTTTGATGATCTTTTTAAATGGTCTCTTTGCCATGACCGAAATCGCTCTTGTGTCCGTACGCAAATCCCGCGTGGAGCAGCAGGCCGAAGATGGCAACAGAGACGCGAAGACCGCGTTGGAATTGATCGAATCGCCGAACCGTTTTCTATCCACTGTTCAGATCGGGATTTCCCTGGTGGGTGTGTTTGCCGGCGCCCTGGGCGGCGCCAGCTTTGCAGACCAACTGGCTGTATGGCTGGACAGAATTCCCGCCCTGGTTCCTTACAGTCATGGAATTTCACTGGTGATTGTTGTGTTGATCATTACCTATTTCTCGTTGGTCATAGGCGAATTGATCCCCAAACGGTTGGCGTTACAATCCTCCGAAAAGATAACCCTGGCCATGGCAAGGCCGATGAAGTTCCTCTCACGCCTGGTTTCGCCTGTGGTTACCCTTTTGGCAAATTCAACCGAACTGGGACTGAGGCTGTTTGGCATTAAGGGTAACCAGGAGTCGCCGGTTTCGGATGAAGAGATCATGCTGCTGGTTGAGCAGGCCCGCGAGACCGGTACCGTGCAGGACGTGGAACAGGATATGGTGGAAAGCATCTTTCGCCTGGGCGACCGCCGGGCAGATGCCATCATGACTCCGCGTGTCGACCTGGTCTGGTTGGATTTGCAGGAGCCGCTCGATGAGAATATCAAAAAGGTACTGGCTTCCAGTCACTCATTATTCCCGGTGGGTGACGGCAGTCTTGACGAAGTCACCGGCATTGTGCGCGCCAAGGAATTGGTCGGCCGGAAATTGAATGGTGAAAATGTTGATTTGGCCAACATAGTCATTCCTCCGACTTTCGTTCCTGAAAGCATGCCAGCGCTCAAAGTGTTGGAATTGCTCAAGACTCCCGGTAACCGCGCCGCGCTGGTGATCGATGAGTATGGCGGGCTTCAGGGAATGATCACCCTGTCGGATGTGCTGCAGGCCATCATCGGAGATGTGCCTATTCCTGGAGAGTCATTTGAACCGCAGGTGGTGCAGCGGGAAGACGGCTCCTACCTTTTTGACGGTCAGCTTCAAATTGACATGCTAAAAGACATTCTCGACCTGGACGAACTGCCGGATGAGGAGCATGCGGGTTTCCAAACGCTGGGTGGATTTATGATGAATCAACTGGGTGAAATCCCCTCGGCTGGACAGCACTTTGAATGGGAAGGCTTGCGTTTTGAGGTTGTGGATATGGACGGACGCCGGGTGGACAAGGTGCTGGTGGCGCCTGTTGAAACCCCCGAAGAATACGAATAGACGGAGACATCGATGATCCCTGTTCACATGCAGATTAAGGGATTTTTATCCTATCGGGAAGAGGTGAATATTGACTTTTCCCGCTTCAGCCTGGCCTGTATTTCTGGATCGAATGGGGCAGGAAAATCTTCTCTGTTGGATGCCATGACCTGGGTGTTGTTTGGCAACGCGCGTCGCAGCGATGATTCTGTAATCAATACGGCATCTGATTCCGCGCGGGTCATTCTGGAGTTCCTGTACGAAGGGGCAACGTACCGGGTTGTCAGAGAGAAATTTCGAAATAAGACCGGCACGCTGGAATTCAATGTCCGCATGGCAGATGGGCGGTGGAATGTTCTCACCGCCGAAACCATGCGAATGACCGAGGCGAAAATTTGCGAAACCCTGAAGATGGACTATGACACATTCATTAACGCCTCATTTTTCCTGCAAGGGAAGGCAGACCAATTCGCCCAGCAAAAACCGGCTGAACGCAAGAAGATTCTCGGATCCATATTGGGATTGGAACGTTGGGAAGCGTATAAAGAAGAGGCGATAAACCGCCGGAAGGCGGTAAAGGCTGAACTGGACCAATTGGACGGGCGTCTGAATGAGATTCAGACTGAACTTGGTGAAGAAGAAGAACGCAGAAAAAAACTGGCTGCCGTGCAATCGGAATATGAGCAGGTCGCCCATGAGCGGGCCACTCTTGAGATGACAGTCCGAACCAATGAACGCCTGGAAATTGCCCTGAAAAGTCAGAAAGAATCCATCACCCGCATGGAAAATGACTTAAAAGCGGTGAAAGACCGGCGTGACCAACAAAGCTCTAATATTCACGACCGGCAACAAGAAATTGAAAAAGCGGAACTACTTCTGGCTGATGAAGCCGAAGTAGAAAAAGAGTACACGCGATGGGAAACCATTCGATCAGAAAAAGAACGTCTGGAGGTACTCGCGTTGCGGTATCACCAGTTGGAGTCGCAGCGAAACACCCCATTGCAGCAAATTGCGGAGGAAAAAGGACGTCTGCAGCAGGAAGCAGCCGGTCTTGAACGAGTTCAGGATGAACTTGCAGCTTTCAAAAAGAACCTGAAAACCCTGGAGGATAGTCTCCCGGCATTGGAGTCCCAACTTGCCACGTTGACCTCCCAGGTGGAATCCCGCCCGGCTGTGGAAAGTGAACGACAACTCGCGCAGGACGCGAAAAGTCATCTGGAAGTCGAAAATAGTAATCTTAAGTCCAAAATGGATGAGCTGCGCGAGCATTTTGACAAACTACAGGCCGTGATTGGGGCGGATTGCCCTTTGTGCGGGCAGGAACTTACTGCGGATCACCGACAGGAAATGCTGACCGCTCTGGAAAAAGAAGGCCGTGCAAAAGCGGATGCCTACCGGGCCAATTTACAGGTAATAAAAGAAAAAGCAGCGGAGATAAGCGCGCTGGGAAACCGTCTTCGGGAATGCGATCAAGCTCAACGAGAATCGCTGAATGTTCGCCGCGCGTTAGATCAGGCTCTGGCAAACATTGAAATGTTAAAACAAAAGATCCATGATTTTGATGAGCAGGTAACTCGAGCCAGAGAAGCCCGGGCTTTGCTTGAAACCGAACAATATGCCGCTGAAAGTCATTCTGAGGTAGACAGAATTACCCGCGAAATGAACGATCTCGGGTTTGATTCAGCGCAATTGGAAACGGTCACCCGCCAGGAAGCGGAATTGCGGGCGGTGGCGGAAAAGAAACAGGCCATTGCTGAAGCGCATGCTCGTCTTGAACCATTAAAACGTGAGTTGACATTATGGCATGGACAACTTGAGGAAAGTATTGCCGAGATCAGCCAGCGTGAGGTGGAATTGAATGAAGCCCGCCTGCAACTGGAGGAACAATCCAGCGGATTGCCTGACCTGACTGTGTTGCGAAATGACCTGGCAACATTGAGAGACAGGGAAATTCGGTTGAATCGCGACATGGGAGCCGCCCGGCAGAATGTTGAAGTTTTGGATACACTTCGTCTGCGGCAGATGGAATTATCGGAAAAACGCAAAGAGTTGACACTTCAGATAGACCGTTTGAAACAATTGGAGAAAGCCTTTAGTAAAGATGGAGTTCAGGCTTTATTAATTGAGGAAGCCTTGCCGGAAATTGAAAGCCAGGCGAATGAGATCCTGGAAGGATTGAGCGGCGGCAGCATGTCTGTTCAGTTTGCCACGCAAAAAGAATACAAAGACCGCAACCGGGATGACAAACGCGAAACTCTTGACATTCTGATCAGCGATGACGCTGGAAGCCGGGCGTATGAATTATTCTCCGGTGGAGAGGCGTTCCGCGTGAATTTTGCCATCCGGTTGGCGCTTTCACGAATACTGGCCAAACGGGCGGGCGCGCGCCTGCAAACGCTGGTCATCGATGAGGGTTTTGGCAGCCAGGATGTTGACGGCCGGCAGCGCCTCATCGAGACCATTAATCAGGTGAAGGGAGATTTCGCCAGGATTCTGGTGATTACCCATCTTGAAGAGCTGAAAGACGCCTTCCCCGCGCGCATCGAAGTGGAGAAGACCGCACACGGCTCAAAGGTTAACGTGTACGATGACTACTCCTGATATTCGTCTGGGTGTAATCCAGCGCGTTTTAACTGATTATCGAGTTCCTTTCTTTGACCTGCTGGCGGATGTGTTTCCCGCAGGGGTTGAAGTAGCCTCCGGTGAAGCCCGCCCGGAAGAGCAGGTTTCACCGGGAATTCCCAAAAAAGCCAGGCAGCATCCGCTCCAAAATATACATATCATGAAAGGCGGCCTGTACCTGTGCCAGCAGCGCGGGGTGATCGAATGGCTTGAGAAATTTGATCCTCACGTGTTGATCGCCGAGGCCAATCCACGTTACCTGGCAACGCCACAGGCAGTCCGCTGGATGCATCGTCGCGGCCGGCCTGTTATCGGTTGGGGCTTGGGCGCGCCCTCAGGCAGCGGGTTGCGCTCCAGCCTGCGGCTCGCATTCTTAAATGAATTTGATGCCATGTTGACTTACAGCCGAAAAGGCAAAGCCGACTATATCGCTGCCGGTTTATCACCCGAAACCATATTTGTTGCCCCCAATGCTGCCGCTTTCAAACCCACAGGCGATCCTCCACCCCATCGTGATACATTTGAAGGCGGCCCGGCTGTGGTGCTCTTTGTCGGGCGGCTTCAGGGACGCAAGCGGGTTGACCTGCTCTTGCAGGCCTGCGCCAAGTTGGACCCAACAGTGCAGCCTCGCCTGGTTATTGTGGGTGACGGCCCGGAACGATCCTCCTTGGAATCTCTGGCAAAGCAGATTTATCCACGCGCGGAATTTCCCGGCGATCAACGTGGTGAATCGCTGGCCGCGATATTCCGTCAGGCAGACCTTTTTGTGCTACCCGGAACGGGCGGGCTGGCGTTACAACAGGCTTTGAGTTTCGCCCTGCCGGCCATCGCCGCGGAAGGCGATGGCACCCAGACCGACCTGATACGCCCGGAAAACGGTTGGCTGGTCAGGCCGGGTAGTCTGGAAAGCCTCACGCAAACCCTGCGGGATGCCCTTTCAAACCCGCGGGATCTGGCAGAGAAAGGGAAAGCCTCTTTCCGAATTGTTCGGGATGACGTGAATTTGGAAAACATGGCCGCTGCGTTTGAGGCCGCTATTGAGTACGCGTTGAAGAGAGCGGCCCGGTGAAAATTCTTCTGGTTGCCGATGGCCGCAGCCCTATCACCCGTGGTTGGATCAAGACGCTGCGCGAAGCGGGGTTAGACATGGCGCTGGTTTCAACGTTTCCCTGCCATCCCCTTCCCGACAGTGAATCACCGAGGATTATCCCCGCCGCTTTTTCCGGGTTGGCAGGCAGTCAGGCTGGCGATAAAAAAGATTCCAGCGGCAGCCCATCAAAAAGGTGGATCAGTCGTTTTCGCGGCCTGTTTATGGCTGCCCGCTACTGGTTGGGTCCACTCAGTCTGGAACGTTCACGGCGGTTGTTTCTTGATATTGTAGAGCAGGAAAAACCGGATATCGTGCACGCCCTGCGGGTGCCGTATGAAGGCATGCTGGCGCGGGTTACCCCACCGGAACTGCCTTTTGTTGCATCCATCTGGGGAAATGACCTGACCCTGCATGCCCAGGGATCGCCTTTGATGGCGCGAGAAACCCGCCAGACGCTGCACAGGGCGGATGGTTTAATTGCGGACGCCCACCGCGACCTGCGGTTGGCTAAGGAGTGGGGGCTTTCGGCTGACGCGCGGACTTTATGTGTGCCTGGCAGCGGCGGGATCGACCTGACACTGATTAACGAGACCACCAAATCAGACCTCACAATT
The DNA here is from genome assembly GCA_964397625.1 of uncultured Leptolinea sp. GTDB lineage: Bacteria > Chloroflexota > Anaerolineae > Anaerolineales > Anaerolineaceae > Leptolinea. The sequence goes on from CAYNJT010000001.1 coordinate 85,424, forward strand.
CCATTGGATATACCAGTTGATGTGCCGCTGGTCATCAATCCCCGCGGTTTTCGGCCGGGCAGCGTACGCAATGACACTTTTTTTAAAGCCATTCTCCTTGTATTAAAAGAAATTCCCGAAACCTTGTTCCTTTGCGCAGGTATGGCCAACCAACCGGAAGCGTTGGTCTGGATCAACCGTCTGGGGATTGAGCGGTCTGTGCGGCTGCTGCCATTTTTGCCTCAGGAAGATTTGTGGCGTTTGTTCAAACGCGCCCGGGTGAGTGTGTCCATCAGCCAGCATGACGGCACCCCCAACTCACTGCTGGAGGCCATGGCTCTGGGCTGCTACCCTGTGGTGGGAGATATTGAATCCACGCGTGAATGGATAACCGATGGGATAAATGGCCGCCTGGTTGACCCCGGCGATGCCAGGGCAGCTGCCGTGGCGATTATTCAAGGCCTGCAAAACACACCTTTGAGGGAGCAGGCATCAATTACGAACAAAACAATTATTGCCGCGCGCGCGAACCGACAAACATTGGGGCCGGAAATCCGCGACTTTTATGAAAAACTTATCTTAAAAAGAGGGGATAGTGAATAAATCAGACCTTATAAAAAGGATCATTCATGAACGCGGTGAGCTGGAAACCGTCATACATCAACTCAATCCAGCTCAAATGGAGACCCCAACTGTGCCTGATGGGTGGACTGTCAAGGAAGTGATGGGGCATATCACTTTTTGGGAACAGAACCTGCTTACTGATTTTGCCGGCCTTGCGCGAGGGGAACCGGTCAGAGAACTGAACAGCAGCGATGAAATCAACGCACTAAATGACGGGATGAGGAAGAAAAACGCTGTGATGATGCTGAGTCAGGTGAAAGTAGAGTTTGAATTATCCGGCAGGCAGCTCCTGGATTGGCTTCATGCCCTTCCAGAAGCCGAACTGGATCGTCCGTTTGCTTATGGGATGAGTCTGGGTGAGTTTGTGGAAGAGGATACCTGGAAGCATTACAGGGAACACAGGGATATGGTATCCGGACTGTTTGGGCTCCATTGAACAGAAGGACGTCTTTCGATCTTTCGGAGTAGATAATTAGATCGCGAAAGACATTATAATAATTCAGGACTCAATCATCTTGATGTCTGGCCGGGGGTCTGTTTTCCATTTGGCCAGATTGCGCGAATCATTACTTGAATCAAAATCCATATGACCCAACCCCAGGAAATCCAGGACGAATCAAACTATTCAGAATCGAACCTTCCGCCGGAGGTTCGTCAAAAATTGCATGACATGCAGGAACGGATCAATCAGTTGGAAAATGAACTGAAGCAAGCGCGCGCGAAAAAACCGTGGAGACCGATTCTCACGAAAGATCATGCCTATTTTTTGGCGGTTGTGCTGCTGGCGGCAATTCCTCCAGCTCTGGTTGTGGCTGAGCGTTGGATGCGGGTTTTACAGAGGAACTTCCTGGATGAATACTGGAGTAGGTATTCATTTCTATCCCAATTGATGTTACCCCCATATTTTCTCATCATAACTGTCTGCTTTGTTGTGCTGGGAACACTGCTTTATTTCGGACGATCCAAACCCGTTGTTGTCGGAGAGGAATACAAAGATTTATCGCAAAATCGACCGGTTGGAAAACGACAGCGTTATGTGGGATTAGCGTATATCCTGGCAGCCGCTGCAGGTTTCTTGTATATTGTCATTCGCTGTCTGATCGTCAATGAGTACCCCGGTTGGAGCCTGTTGTATGTATGGCTGGCATTCATGATTGGATGTGTCTTGCTGTTTATTGATAATGAGACTGTGAAGACCTATTGGAAACAGAAGGGCCAACTTCATATTTCATTGCTTCTGGTTCATATGTCACTGGTTGCAGTTTTAATTGGTCATTACAGCCACCCACAGGCATTGGTATTTTTTTACACCCTTCTGGTTGTCTCTCTGATTAATCTTTGGCAGTTTCGCCGCGAAATTCCACCTATCTTCTGGATCATGTCATTGGCCCTGGTTGTGTATACCATCAACCTGACTGGTTGGTGGACTTCTGCCGTGGGAGATGAGTACAGTTTTCAGGACCCGGCGCTTAACCTGGCTGAAAGAACCTCTTACACAACTATGGGAAGACTTTTGTTTAGAGGCGATGGTGTTATCGGAACCCATCCATATATCTCTACATTTATCCATGCCCTGTCTATGAAGTTTTTTGGTCACGAAAACTTTGGGTGGCGTTTTAGCAATCCGTATATTTGCTTCCTGGCTGTTGGTTTGTTTTATTATTTCTGCAAATCATTCATTTCAGAACGCCTTGCGTTAGTTGCCGCGTTTCTCCTGGCTGTCTCTTCGTACATCATGGCATTTGCCAAAATCGGATATAACAATCTCCAGGCGCTTTTCGCGTTAACTCTTGTTTTAGCCATTTCCGCATGGGCATTGCGTTCCCGCTTGACATTGGCATTCGCCTGTTTGGGGAGCGCACTGGCTTTCTGTTTTTATGTATACCCTGCGGCTTTATACATTGTCCCCCTCCCATTTTTGTTATTCTTTTTTTATTATCCCCCCAAAGGACGTGAAGCTGTAAAACATTGGGGTTTGACAATTATCACTATGCTGGCATTGACCTTCCCGCTCATGATGCAACCAGCCTACTGGCAGGCTAAAGTTGCTGGTACGTTGTTTAACCAGCCTGAAATCATGAATTCTCCAGACTCTTTCTTAATGCATTTTGTTGACAACGCTATCTATGCATTTGTTTCATTTTTGTACATCCCATCCGAATCTCATTTTGTTGCATCATCCTATCTTGATCCGATTTCATCAGCTCTATTTTTAATTGGTTTCCTCCTTTTGATCTTCCAATTACGCAGGCAACGCTTCCCAATATTTGTCCTGGTCTGGTTTGCCTATTTCTTATTTGCTGTGGGTGTTTCCCACGATCGCAAATCCCCCCCCAACACCCGGATGTTCATGATGTTACCCTTATATATGCTTATTGCATCCTGGGGATTTGAATGGATCAGAGTGAAATTTATCGAACTGATTCCCTCAAGGGTAAGAGTTCGTCAGGTGATAGGATTGCTTCTGGCTGCCACAATCTTAACGGTAAACATCTATCAGGCTTACCCTCTGTCACATACTCGGTTCTCATTTCTTCAAAACATTGAAGCTTTATTTATTCGTATTACAGAAAATGTACTCAAAGCTGAACCAAATCAGCCGAAAGACTACCTCGTTGTCGTAGACGGTTCCTGGGGTATTGATGGCTTGATAATTATGCAAAAGATATATCCTCATTTGGGCTGGGCAAGTATTCACCAATTGACGTTGACTGAACCTGTTATTCCAGAAGAAAGCAAAGATTTTATAAAACAACGCAACACAATTGTATTATTTATGCCATGGATGGATGTTGAATGGGTTAGGAAACTGGAACCTCAGTTTATGGAACTGGGAAAAGAGGAATGTATGATCACGACCTATACCGGTGAAAAGCGTTTCCCCCTTTTTCACGCTCCTGATCTTCAATCTGCCTGCGCACCATAATGCATCAATTAACCTTGTTTTAAGATTCCACATTTCCGCGACATATATGCGAAAAATCTGTATACTAAAATAATTCATGCTTCTAGGAGGACTGAATGGGACTTTTATCCTGGATCGTTGTTGGTCTTATTGCCGGATGGTTGGCCGGAAAAGTGATGCGCGGCAGAGGTTTCGGCCTGGTTGGCGATATCATCATCGGCGTGGTCGGCGCACTGGTAGGCGGTTGGCTGGCTGATTCGGTTCTTGGTCTGGGAGTTGGTGTAACCGGATTTAATTTGACCACCATCCTGGTGGCTTTTGCGGGCGCCGTTATTGTTTTGTTTGTGTTTCGCTTGCTGAGAAAATAGCCGTGCCTTTCAGGTTGGTCTGTCTCATAGGCACAGATTCTGATTGAATTAATGGCCTTGCTATAATCGACGCATGAACAACGAACAATTTGCTCAAATGTTTGACCGCATCGCCGATCTAATGGAGATCAAGGGCGAGGTGATCTATAAAACGCTGGCGTACCGCAAGGCCGCCGAGAAAATACGTGGGCTGCCGGGGAGCCTGAATGCCATCCACCAACAGGGCAAGCTGATGGAAATCCCCGGTGTGGGGAAAGCCATCGCCGAGAAAATTGAGGAAACGATAACCACCGGCAAGCTGGGATTCCTCGAACGGCTTGAAGCCGAAGTCCCTGTTGGGCTGCTCGATGTATTGCAGGTGCCGGATGTTGGTCCGCGAAAAGCGGCGCTTTTTTGGAAGCAAGCCGGTGTAACCTCATTGGCAGAACTGGAAGAGGCGGTTAAAGCCGGCCGCATCCGCCAGCTTCCCGGCATGGGTGAAAAATCAGAAGCCCGCATTCTGGCAGGCATTGAAGCTTTAAAACGGCGCGGCCACCGCCTTAATCTGGACATCGCCCAGGAAATTGCCGGCCGCTGGTTGAAATGGGTGAGGGCGCAACCGGGAGTGGAACGGGCGGAAGCGGCGGGAAGCCTGCGCCGGTGGAAGACCACTATTGGAGATATAGATATTGTTGTCGCGATAAAGGAACCAGCCGGTTTAATGGCGGCTCTGGCCGCGCATGCAGATATCCAACGGGTGTTGGGTACCGGCGAGAACAAGACCAGCCTGGAACTACCTGGTGGAATCAACATGCAGGTTTGGACGCAGCCGCCGGAACGCTTTGGCACGCTGCTTCAATTTGTTTCCGGGTCAAAAGACCACAATGTCGCCTTGCGTGCTCTCGCTCAGAAACAGGGCCTGTCTCTGAGTGAGCGCTGTATCAGCACGGATGACGGCAGGGAATTGCTTTTCGCGGATGAAGAGGGTGTCTACAGGACGTTGGGTTTGGATTGGATCCCGCCCGAATTGAGGGAAGACCGCGGCGAGATCAAAGCAGCCGCCGAACACGCGCTGCCGGATTTGCTGCAAGCGGGCCAGATAAAAGCCGAGATGCACACTCATTCCAACTGGAGCGACGGGATCAATACCATTGAAGAAATGGCGCGTGAGTCCATGTCACGCGGTTTGAAGGTTTACACGGTGTGTGATCATTCCGGCGGTTTGGGCATTGCCGGAGGCTTGAGCCCGGAACGATTGCGTGAGCGTAAAAATGAGATTGAACAAGTCCAGAAAAAGTTGGGCGGCGCCATTACCATTCTGGGCGGTAGTGAAGTGGAAATCCGCGCGGACGGCACGCTGGATTATGACGATGAAACCCTGGCATGGCTTGATGTGGTGGTGGCTTCATTGCATACCTCACTTCGCCAGCCAAAAGAAGTGGTCACCGGCCGGTTGGTAAACGCCATTCGCCATCCGCATGTGGATATCATCGGGCATGCCAGCGGGCGATTGCTGCCAAATCGCGAAGGCGCCGATCTGGATTGGGATGTTGTTCTGGAAGAAGCCCGTAAATCTGGTGTGGCATTCGAGATCAATGCCAGTCCGTCGCGCCTGGACCTGGATGAGGTGCATGTGCGGCAGGCCGTTGAAATGGGTATTCCCATCTTCATCAACACAGACGCGCACGCGGTCAACCAATTGGAGATGATGATTTTTGGTGTGTCTGTCGCCCGCAGGGCAGGAATACCCCCGGGTGCCGTGTTATCCACCTGGGAACCAGACCGGCTGCTGAATTGGCTCAAGACGCCGAAAGCCGATCGCTGTCTTGAGTGACGATCACCTGTGCCGAATACCACACTGAACACTGAAATTCTGCATAGACGGTTATCAGATCTCCCGATAGCTGCGATTAGATACTATGACGTAACCGGTTCAACCAATGATGACGCCCTGACCTGGCTAGAACATGGCGCGCCGGATGGCAGCCTGGTTCTCGCGGAGGAACAAACTGCCGGCCGCGGCCGGATGCGGCGAACATGGGTCACCCGAAAGAACACATCGCTGGCTTTCACCTTGATTTTTCGGCCGGAAAAATCAAATCTGATTCCTTTCCATTCCCCGTTGGGCGCGTTGGGTGTTGCACGTGCGCTGGAAGATCTGGCGGATGCGCGACCGCAGATCAAATGGCCGAATGACGTCCTCCTTGATGGGAAAAAAGTTTGCGGCATACTTACAGAAGCCTGCTGGCAGGGAGACCGCCTGGCGGGCGTAGTGGTGGGCATTGGCATAAATGTTGCATCAACAGCCTTGGGTGAGGAAGACCGATTCATCTTCCCGGCTGGCACCCTTGAAAAATGCCTGGGCAGACCGATTGACCGCCTGGATCTCCTCACCGAAGTACTCCGGATGATCTTCGACTGGCGGCCGCGGTTGGGTTCAAATGAATTTTTGGATGCGTGGAACCAACGCCTGGCATTTCGAGGGGAACAGGTAAGGATCAACCGCCCCGGGCAGAAAACTCTGATTGGTGCGATACTATACATTGATCAGGATGGTTGCCTGAGGGTAAGGCAGGAAAACGGCGAAGAAAATTCCATATCAGCAGGCGACGTAGGTTAAGGTATTATTATATAAAACCGGAAGGATAAACCGGGAGGCTGGATATGCTGGACGATTTTCGGAACACTTCAGAACAACCCACACAGGAAGCAACAGGCCGTTTCGATGACATGCCTGAGTACAAGCCTGCCACGCCCCGTTTCCTGGGTATGACCCCGTTTCAGCGTTTTATTATAGTTTTCCTTCTGTTCATGCTGGTTTGCGTGCTTGGTTCGTTCTGCCTGCTCGTGACAGAAAAGATCATTCCCCCATTCTTCTAAACTGGAATTTTGAAAAAAAGAGCCGGGTAAAATGCCGGCTCTTTCGATTTAATTGGCACAATTACTTTGCCTTGGAGGGAGGCTGGTTAACCGCCAGATCTTCCTGGGTGATTCGCGCGAGAGATACGGCCAGTTGTCCTTTGGTCAGGTTGATGATACGCACCCCGCGGCTGGCACGGCCCAGTGACCCAATATCCTTAACTTTCAGGCGGAGCATGACGCCTCCGCTTGTCATGATAGTTACTTCGTCCGTCTCCTGTACCACACGGGCAGAAACGATCGGTCCGGTCTTTCCAAGAGCTTTTTCATCGATGGTTAAGACACCACCGGTGGCGCGGCCTTTGGTCGGGTAACTTTTGATGGGTGTGCGTTTGCCATACCCCAGTTCTGTCAGCGTGAGCAGGAAGCCATTGGGTTCAACCACTTCCATGGAAGTAACCCGGTCGCCTTCGGCCAGGCTGATACCCGCCACACCGGAAGCCGGGCGTCCCATGGCGCGGATGACGGACTCTTTGATACGTAGGGCTTTTCCCATCCTGGTCACCATGATGATCTCATCGTTTCCACTGGTAAGGCGAACCCAGCCCAACTGGTCACCCTTGTCGAGCCCCATGGCGATCAGGCCGGAGGGGCGCACAGACGCGAATTCAGACAGAACCACACGCTTGATCTTGCCGTTGACAGTGGCCATGGTGAAATATTCGGCTTTGTCAAAATCCGGTACGGCGACAGCCGTGGTGATTTTTTCATCTGTACTGATGGAGAGGATATTCTGGATGGGAATACCTTTATCAGTACGGTTGGCATCCGGGAATTGATAGGCTTTTTCTGAATAAACCTTGCCCTGATCGGAGAAGAAGAGGATGGTATTGATGCTGCGCGCCGGGATGAGCATGGCAATCTCATCTTCATCCTTCATACCCTGGCCTGAAACACCGCGGCCGCCGCGCGCCTGGGTTTTGTACTGGCTGGTCTGCGTGCGTTTGACATATCCGCGCTGTGTGATGCTGATCAGAACGGGCACGTCTGCCTGAAGGTCTTCCTCGTCCAGCTTTTCAGACGCATCATGGGCAATGCGTGTGCGGCGTTCGTCGCCATATTTGTCGCCGATCTGTTTCAGGTCGTCTTCAATGACTTTCAATATCTTGCGCGGATTGGCCAGCAGGTCTTCCAGGTAGGCTATAAGGGCTTTAACCTCTTTCGCCTCTTTTTCGATCTTTTCACGTTCCAAGGCGGCCAGGCGGCGCAATTGCATATCCAGAATAGCCTGAGCCTGGATCTCGGTAAGTTTGAATTTCGTCATGAGGCGCGTCTTGGCCACGTCGGCATCCGGCGATTTTCGGATGGTGGCGATGACTTCATCCAGGTTGGCCAGCGCGATGAGCAGTCCTTCGAGGATGTGCATGCGCGCGCGGGCTTTATCCAGCTCAAATTGCGACCGGCGGGTGATGACCGTCTTGCGGTGCTCGATAAAAATCTGTAACGTGCGTTTGAGCGACAGGGTTCGCGGCTCGCCGTCTACCAGGGCCAGCAATTGCACGCCGAAGGTGGATTGTAGAGGGGTGTATTTGTAGAGCTGGTTTAGTACCTTGCGGGGTTCGGCGCCGCGTTTTAATTCGATGACGATGCTCATACCGCGGCGGTCGGATTCATCACGCAGGTCGGTGATCGCGTCAACCCGGCCTTCGCGCACCAGTTCAGCGATGCGTTCGATCAACCCCGTTTTGTTCACCATGTAAGGAATTTCGGTGATCACAATGGCAAAACGGCCGCCGCGGATTTCCTCAATATGCGCCAGCCCGCGAATCACCAATCGTCCGCGACCGGTGGAGTAGGCCTGTCGGATGCCTTCCGTGCCGACGATAACGCCGCCAGTCGGGAAATCTGGTCCCGGGAGAAGTTCCATCAACTTATCGGGGTTGATTTTGTCGATGGACTCGTAATGTTCGATCATAAAGGTGATTGCCTTGACCAGTTCCCGCAAATTGTGCGGCGGGATATTGGTTGCCATGCCGACCGCGATGCCGGAAGACCCGTTCAATAACAGGTTGGGCAGGCGGGAAGGTAGAACCGTGGGTTCTTTTAATGTGCCGTCAAAATTGTCAACGAAATCGACAGTGTTCTTTTCAATATCCAGCAGCATTTCTTCTGCCAGCAGGCCGAGGCGGGCTTCGGTATAACGCATGGCCGCGGGTGAGTCGCCATCAATGGACCCGAAGTTACCCTGGCCGTCGATTAACGGGTAGCGCATGGAAAAATCCTGGGCCATGCGCGCCATGGAATCATAGACGGCAGAATCACCGTGGGGGTGGTATTTACCCAGCACTTCACCGACAATGCGGGCGGATTTTTTGTAAGGAGAATTGTGGTGATTGGCCAGCCCGAGCATGCCGTACAGGATACGGCGGTGCACCGGCTTCAAGCCGTCGCGGGCGTCGGGAAGGGCGCGCGCGACGATCACGCTCATGGCGTAATCCAGATAGGCGGAACGCATTTCATGATCGATATCCACAATCGGATTCGCGTTTACAGGTTCTTCTTCAGGGATGGGATTTTCTGATTTTTTCGGAGTCATAGTCGTGTTGAATTATACCTCACTGAACCCCCTATGAGTTGCGTATAGTATTAGTTTTTATGCGAGGGGATGAATCTATCCAGGGTCTCGGTTTCCTCCAGAAGCGCGCGGAGAGCGGATTGCGGTGGGAACTGGTTCCTGGCTCTACTCATAAGAGTTTCACGGTTAATCTTATTCATTTCGAGAAACTTTAATAATTTCGGGTAAAGCGCATTTAAGAATTTTTTCCGGCGGTAATAATCGCGGATGGCCGCCGCGGGCAGCGTGCTGATGATCAACACGGCCAGTGTGAGAAGGAGCCACCACACCAGGTGAATTTGATCCAAATGGAAGACCAACCTGACAGCCAGCACCAGAACAGGCAGGCCAACCCAGACGAGTAATATCCCCCAGCCTACCCCGGGAGAGATGTATTCCAACTCGGTGTTGAATTGTTCCAGGAATTCGGCGCAAAGTTGTTGCTTGTCTGCCAGGATACGGGCGTCGCTGCAATACGGGCATAAGGCTTCGTTTTCAAGCGGGGCGCCGCAATTGGGGCAGGTGGTTCTCAGGGTGTTGGTTTCTTCTGGCATGGTTTTTCCTTTACTGGTAGGATAATTTTACTGATAATTATTGGCAGCATAACAAACCGGCATACAATTGGGACCGGCACATGCTTACAAATAATGCGGTTTTTTATCTCCCCGCGTTTCAGGATCACCAGCCTTGCTCAACGTATTGATCAAAAAATACAGCAATTATCAAAATTTGACCATCCCAGCCGTACTTCTCGCGGCGGTGACATTGATCGTTGTTTTTTCCATTTCCCGATTTGTGATCCTTCGTTCCTGGAAGACGGTCTCGTTAACCGGTGGACTGTTGATCCTGCTTTTGTTTCTGTTCTGCCTGGCCCTGCGATTCGCGGCCGGAGAGATGCAGCAGCAGTCACAGAGCGGCCGCTGGTTGTGGATCATCGCCAGCCTGGCGATGGGCGGAATTATCAGCACGTTCCTGCCGCAGCCGTTAAAACCTCTCGAGCTCTTTCCCCACCGGCTGACAATCCAATCTATGAAAGCAGACGGTCAGACATGCAGTCCGGTGGAATTGACAGGCATTCGCAATGATGGTGTTTTCATCAGTTATTCTACGTTCACCGGTTCGGGGTGGACTCGTAATGGCAGCCGAATGTTCGCTGCCGCCGGGGAGAACAGACTGGACTGGCAGGGCTTTGTTTCCAGTGCGGTGATTTCCCTGGGCGGTTCGCCGGATGGATGTACGGCGCGCATTACGGCAGATGGAATTACAACGGATTACTCCACAGTTTCCGACTTACCAGTGGAGATACCGGTGCACCTGGAATTCCTTCAACCGGACTGGGTCTATATGCTCACCCGGTTAAGCATCTGGTTGTGCGCGGCATTTATGGTCCTTTTTTTAACAGCCTCTTTCCATTATGTCCATGTTTGGAGTGGGTTGGGGGACGATGATCACGCGGAGTTGCGTGTGGAGAAGGTTGACATCCGACTGGTCTTGATCCTGACAGTGATCGCGTTGGCCGGTTATCTTTATTTCACCCAACCCTTCGGCTTGCTCTTCGAAGGCGATTCGGGCAGTTACATCAGCGCCGGGCACAGTCTGGCGGCCGGGCAAGGTTATATAGCTGATAACGGGGATGATTTCGACTGGTGGCCGCCGCTCTATCCCTTCCTGATTGCCGGCGGGTACGCGCAGACGGCTCTGGACGCCGGCCTATACCTGCGCGGCTTGCACGCCCTTCTCTTTATCTTGACCGCTACGGGCACCTTTCTCCTGCTGCGCTTGCTTTTTGCCGGGATGAACCGTTGGCTGCATTTCGCGTTCTCCCTGGCATTGGTCTTTTCGATGCCGATACTGGGGTGTTATGAATACATCCTCTCGGAAGCCGGTTTTCTCCCGGCGGTTATTTGGAGTTTTGTTTTTCTTCTGTTTTTCTTCAGGAACCGGTCGTTCAATACGTTGCTGGTTTTTTCGTTATGTATCTCCGCCTCGACGCTTTTCCGCTATATCGGTGTGATAGGTTTGCTGACTGGCGCAGGTATGCTGCTTTTGTTTGACAGAGATAACCTGGCAAAACGCTTTACGATGTCCGCGGCGTTTGGTTTATACACAGCTTTCCCCGAAATCCTATGGCTTGTTCGGAATTATTTTGTCACTGGCAATCTGACAGGTTTGCGGACGCGCTCAGAAATTTCACTACCGGTTATCCTTGATCAGACTCTGCAAACCCTTACAGGATGGTTTTCTCCTCATAATCAATTCCTGACCGCGCTGGCCGTGTCCCTTGGTTTTACTCTCAGTGCCGGACTGCTAATTAGGAGACTAATTATTTATAAGAAGCAGCCGCTATTATCGCCGGTTTATGAGACTCAGATGGCATTATTACTATATGCCGCGAGTTATTGTGTATTCTTCTGGTACTCATTGACTCGTGTGGCAAACTCAACCGCCGGTGATCGTTTCTACGCTCCGGTACTTGTGCCGATCATCACCCTGATGTTATACCCTGTCCAATCGCTGACTCTTCCCATAAGGAAAGTGGAACACTTTGTCAGGTTGATGTTAACAGGCCTGTTGTTCTTTTCCATCGCCATCCCATCAGTTAACCATCTGATCACTCTGACGAATTCATCCTTCGATTCGTATCAAACGCTTTCAACCACCGCGATCCAAGACGATCGCCTGGTTGCCTATATGAGGCAGCATCCGTTGGATGAAAATATCCCGATTGTCACCAATTGCCCGGATTGCCTGAACTATTCTCTGCATGTATTGAATCCGTTGTATTTCAACGATGAAGCCTATTCTCAGCCATTCCTCAAGAACACAACGTCAACGTTCTATATGATCCTCTTTTCCAACGCCTTTCTTCCATATGGAACTTCGCTTGCCGATTGGGGAATTAATGCTGACACAACAGCGATTGGATCAACCCTGGAACGCATATCAGGAAGAGTATTCATCAGTACTCCCATCGAATCCAATACCGATGGAATACTGATCTCTGTAACTCCCCGGTGATAACTGCTGGAATATCAGTTATACCTGTTTCCCTGTCGCCTGAGGAAAAACCACGTCAATTTCAAAGATTGAAAAATGCCGAAACGATCATGATGATGATCGAAAAAAGGATCTGGATGACAAACAGACCGGCGAGAATGTAAGCCAATGCGGTTATTCCCGAACTGACAGAGGCGGTCGGTATAACCTGGTTTTCTGCCATCAGGCGGATGAGCCGGGCGGTTTCTTTGGCTGAATCAAGGCGCGACCGCTTTACCGTCTCCTGGATGATCCAATCCTCTTTCAGGTCGGGAATGACAATGCGTTTCCCTGTGAACGTTTCACTGATCGCCAAAGCTGGATTTTGAATCAGCAAACTGGCGGGGATGACCAGAGCTTTTATATTGGTCAAGTTGATCGTTGGCAAGGATTCCGGTGCCAGTTCTGTAACCGGGATGTTGGGAGCGACACGCTTTAAGTTTTCTTTTATAGCTTCTACATCCACCATTTCCCCGAAAGAGATGATTCCAATGGGGAAATTCTTATGCCGCTCCGCCAGGGCCTCCTGGGAGGCTTTTCCATCACTTCGCAAGGCCAGTAAATGATAGACCAGCCAGACAACGATAATGCCCAGGGTTTTGGAATCATGCAGGAAATCGTCCAGCAAGCTCCCGGGGTTTTCGACAGTCACCCGGCTGATGAGGTTGTACAGCAGCATGCCGGCGGAAGCCATCAGGCCGACAACCAGCGCGAATAAGACCAGGTAAAGGTAGCTCTTGCGAATGATCGACCGGCGCGCGTGATCGCCGGTCTCGTTGTTCATGGCCGCTTCAGCCTGCATAACCGGCCAGTTGCGCAGCCAGACGGGCAGACCGATCATAAGCATGGCCAGGGAGTTGCTGATCGAATCAGAATAGGATGCCAGTCCGGTGGATTGCCCGAGAATCTGATCGATCAATACACCGAAAAGCTGCTGGCAGGCAAAGAAGACCGCGATGTTCCCCAAAAGCGCCAGGATATAAAAATAGAACCGCCTGAGAGCGGCTTTTCGCAATGGATCCGAAACCTGGTTGATGGTTTGATGCCATGCCCGACCGAAATACGCCCAGATCACCGCCATGGGAATGGCCAGGGCGAGAGTGGAACTCAACCGGTTGAACAGGTCTCCCACGGTGATCGCTTCACGATCGAGAAGGACGCGCAGGATGACCGCGATCACCCAACCCGCGCTGGACAATGTGATGATCACCCCGCCCAGGGTGAGCAGGTAAAGCACAACCAACCGAAACAGAGAATTGTATTCAGCAGAAGATTCGAGCGATCTCTCGATGACGCGCCAGTTGTACACCCAGAGCGGCGCGGCGATCAGAAGTATGGACAATCCGTTGGCCAGGTTTTCACGTGTGGGATTACCAAACCCGGTGGGTGAGAAGAAGATAAATTGCAGAATGAAAACCACGGCAAACACAAACAGGACGAGGCTGTACAGCATCCAGATGTAGCGGAAAAGGCGCCGCGTTCCAGGGAGGTCATTCCCTGGCATGTTGGCTGCCCATTCACCCTTAAGTACCCGGTGGAAATAATAGAAGGCAATGGAAAGTACCAGAATGGCAACCAGGTTATCTTGAGTGGTTTGCTGTGATCCAAGGAACGCGAAGGTATTATCCAACTCTACCGCGGGTAACAGAACACGGTTTAGCAGGGCGATCAGGTTTTGCGCGATGGGAATGAGTGTGGCGAGGTAGGTTCCGTACAGAAAAAATTCCCGAAGCCGGCTGGAACGTTCATCAGAGTCTTTCAGAGCTTCACGCTGTATGAACAGCCAGTGGAACAGGAACATGGGCAGGCCGACGATCAGGAAAGCCAATCCACCCGCGATCTGGTCGCCAATATTATTTAATGTGGCCGCGTCGAACAGCGTGCGCGCCAGTGTAATAACGCTCCACAGGATCACTTCCAGGCTGATAAACGCTATGAGGTAAAAATAAAGGCGTCGTATGGTACGCATGAAGTACTCCGTCTAGCGAATCGGTTGAATATCAATACTTTGGGTTTTCGTTGTACCAGTCATACCCCCAGAATGGATGCGGGAACCGGCGAATCTTCCAGCTGCCGTTTTGCCGTACAAGATCTACGGTTTCATGGTTGCGAGACAATTCGTTGAAAGGACCGCCGTAATTTTGTTGGATGATAACCGTGACGAAAGCCGAGTCGCCCGTTATGGAACTGGTACCGAAGGTCAACCCCGCCCGGTTATACGATTCAAAACTGGTGATAAAGAATTCGCGGAATTTTGAAAAGTCAGGCTTGTTTTCGCCTTCCTGTAAAAACGCGTAGGCTTTCTCAAATTCCTTTTTCTGCAAGGCAAGAATGTAATTTTGAATAACACCCTGAGGTGTGTCATCTGTTGTATAGCGGGCTTCATTTCGCCGCAAAAAGAACAGGCTTAACGCGACCACAACCAGCACCAGAATGCCAATCAAAATTCCTATGAGAAATCGATCCTGTTTCAACCTGCCCTCCTACGAACAATATCAAAAGCCTGACAAATGTCCATTTCCATTGTACAGATTTCAATAAAACAAACCAACCCCGGGCATAAAGTCCGGGGTTGATTGATTATTCAAGAAGACAGTCAGGCTCTGGAGTATTCTCGAAATGTCAATCTCGAAAGATGATCTGGCCGTTTTCCATGGAATCGATACACACCAGAGAGACCACTGGAACGCCCAGCGATTCAAGCCCCTGTCGGCCGCCTTCAAACGCCTTCTCGATCAACGCGCCGATTCCCACCAGTTCGGCGCCGGCAGCCTGTACCAATCTGACCAGACCAAGAATCGTGGAACCAGATGCCAGAAAATCATCGATGATTAACACTTTTTCGCCGCGGGGTAGATAGCTGGGCGAAACGATCAAGTCCACCATGTTGCCTTTCGTGTGTGAAGGCGCGACGGTGAAATATACCTGGTCGGGCATGGTGATCGGTTTATGCTTGCGCGCGTACACCACCGGTAAAGACATGTGTTTGCCTGCCATTAGCGCCGGGGCTATACCGGAGATTTCGGCGGTTAGAATGCGGTCAGCACCGCTTTTGGCAAATCGACGCGCGAATTCCACCCCGCAGGCATCCATGAGCATGGGATCCACCTGATGATTGATAAAACTGTCAACGCGCAGGATCCCATTGTCGAGATTCTTCCCCTCTTTCATGATCCGGTCTCTTAATAACTGCATGTTCATCCTCCAGTCTGATATGCTGTATTGTAATCTTCATTTTAACGGTTGGACTGATTATTCAATTCTCAATCGTGTTAAAATCTTTTCAAGATGTCCGAACCTCCATTCATCATCCTGGCATCCAATTCGCCCCGCCGGCAGGACCTGCTCTCCCTGACAGGCTGGTATTACATATCGGTACCAGCTGATATCGATGAAACTCCCAGGGCAGGCGAAACCCCGCAAAGCCATGTGTTGAGGTTGGCTGAGGAAAAAGCCCGCGCATGCCTTACAACGCGTAAAGGCCTGATCCTGGCAGCCGATACGATCGTTGTGGATGGTGACCGTATTTTGGGGAAACCGATTGATCAGGCGGATGCCAGCCGGATGCTGCTTCAATTGCGCGGCCGGATACACCGTGTGATGACTGCAATCGCGATCTTTGACCGTGAAACCGGCCGCCTGGAAAGAGATCTGTGCGTGACGGAAGTACCCATGCGCCAATATACGGATAATGAGATCACAGCGTACATAAAGACCGGCGACCCCATGGATAAAGCCGGCGCGTATGCCATTCAACACGGCGGTTTTCATCCTGTGGAAAATTTCAACGGGTGCTTTGCCAGCGTGATGGGACTGCCCCTGTGCCACGTAAGCCGTCTTGCCGCGAAGTTTGACCTCATATCTATCTCTGATATGGTGGATAACTGCGAGAGCATAAACCGCTATATCTGCCCGATACACAAACAGGTGGAAAGCGGGGCGGATGTTGGTTGACTCAATGAAACGCATTTTTTTCCGATTGCGGCAATTCGTTTTATACCTGAGTGCCCTGGTTTTCGTGATTTCTTCATGCACTCCGGTATCATTTTCACCTGAAAACCTGGGGGCGGTCATTCCCACCCGACTGCCATCCACAAATTCGATTGATGCCCAGGCCACTGTTACCCAGTTCCTGGAGGCCTGGCAGGCGGAAGATTACGACAGGATGTACAGCCTGATCACATCTGTCAGCCGGGATGCCATCTCGCGGGATGATTTTGAAAAGAAATACCGTGATACCGCCCAGAATTTGGGATATGAAAGCCTGACTGCCTCCATCCTTTCCGTCATGCCTGGAAATCCAATGACCCAGGTGAACACGCACGTTGTCTATAAAACCACGGTTTTCGGTGAGATCAGCCGCGATATTCTGATGAATGTCACCCGGGAAGAGAACTTCTGGCGCATACAATGGGAAGACGGTTTGATTCTTCCAGAGTTGCATGGTGGAAATTGGTTAACTTCCGAATTTGAATCCTCCGGTCGGGGGGATATTTATGACCGTAATGGAGCCACCATCGCCGCGCAGATTGATGCCGTGGCCATTGGCGTGAAACCGGATGACCTGATCAAACCGCAGGAAGGCAACCTGCTGTTAACTTTATCAAAATTAACCGGTCGGTCGAGCGAATCCATTCTGAAGCAGATCAATGCCGGCCGTGATCAAGACTATGTCCCCATCAGCGAGGTTACCGCCCAGGCCGCTCAGAAGATGTCAGAAGAGCTGAGCCTGATGAGAGGACTGGTGATGACGCCATTCAAAGGGCGCTTTTATTTTGATGAAGGAGTGGCACCGCAAACTGTTGGTTATTTATTAAAGATATCCCCGGAACAGCTCGAGGAATACCGCCGCAAGGGGTACTCGGGTGAAGAACGGGTGGGCGTTTCAGGCTTGGAAGCCTGGGCGGAGCCCCAGTTGGCCGGTATTCGCGGGGGCTCAGTGTATGTGCGCGACCCCAAAGGAAACATTTTGACCCGTCTGGCGAATTCAAAATCCAAAGCGCCGGAATACATGCACACAACATTGGATAAGGACCTGCAAATCCAGGCGCAGCGCGCCATGGAAGGATACAGGGGCGCCATTGTCGTTATGGAACGGGACAGCGGCCGTATTCTGGCCATGGTTTCTTCTCCCGGGTATGACGCGAATTTGTTTGAAACCTCGAATTACAATTCTCCGATAATGATGACCGCCGCGTTGAATGATCCGGATAACCGGCTATTGAATCGGGTCACTCAGGCCGCCTATCCCATGGGATCTGTTTTCAAAATTGTTACCATGGCAGCCGCGCTGGAAAGCGGCCTGTTTCGTTCGAATACAACTTACGATTGCGGTTACCGCTTCACCGAACTCCCAGGAGTCACGCTTTATGACTGGACGTATACCTATGGGAAAAGCCCCAGTGGAAAAATAGATTTAATGGGCGCGTTGATCCGCTCCTGTAACCCTTATTTTTGGCATATCGGCCTGGAGTTGTTTCGCAAGGGAGAATCCAACGACATCGTTGACCATGCCTCCGCATTTGGATTGGGAAAACCTACCGGCATACGAGAGCTGGAGGAGGTAACCGGACAGATATTGGATCCGCGCAGTGAGGGTGATGCGGTTCAACTGGCCATCGGACAGGGTTCCATGTTGGCTACACCTCTTCAGGTGGCGGTGATGATCTCGGCTATTGGCAATGGCGGAAATTTATACCGGCCGTATATCGTCTCCAAATTTACAACCACTGATGGAGCGGTGATCAACACGTATGAGCCCGAAGTGGTAGGCAAACTAAACGAGCGGCCGGAGATCATGGATGTGATCCGCAAGTCCATGCGCAAGGTGGTTACTGATGATCATGGTACCGCTCAAGCCGCGCTGGCAGGTATCAGTGTGCCGGTGTATGGGAAAACCGGAACGGCATCCACCGCGCAGGAAGAGCCGCACTCTTGGTTTGCCGGGTATACAGACGGCGCGAAAGAGACCAATAAACCGGATATAACAATTGTAGTGATAGCTGAACACGCCGGAGAAGGCTCAATGGTTGCCGCCCCCATTTTCCGGCGCGTTATGGAGATCTACTATAACGGGCGTCCTTCAAAGTTATTTCCCTGGGAATCTTCGT
The DNA here is from genome assembly GCA_964397625.1 of uncultured Leptolinea sp. Classification (GTDB taxonomy): domain Bacteria; phylum Chloroflexota; class Anaerolineae; order Anaerolineales; family Anaerolineaceae; genus Leptolinea. The sequence continues at coordinate 103,898 of CAYNJT010000001.1, forward strand.
TATACGTAACCCGGGAAATTGTCCCCACTGCCACACCCACCGGTCAGGCTGAGATGACCCAACCGGTACCGACCGGTACATTGAGTGCCACGCCGTGAGTCAGACGTATTTAACTGGGCTGGTCATTCGCACGCAATCCGGTTTTGCCCGGGTGCACACGGCTGAAGGCGTTTTTACCTGTCGTTTGCGGGGAAAATTAAAACAGCATCATTCGTTAAGTGATATTCTGGCCGTGGGCGACACGGTTGAAATTACCAGGGTTAACTCGCAGGAGGGGATGATTGAACGAGTGAACGAGCGCAGACGGGTACTGTCTCGTCAGGCGCCGGTGGCGCGCGGCACGCACGAGCAGGTATTGATAGCCAATCCTGATCAGGTTATCCTGGTGTTTGCCTGTGCGAATCCAGAACCACATGTCCGCATGGCAGACCGGTTCCTTATTGGGCTGGAAAAATATGAAATTCCTGCGTTGATTGTTCTGAACAAAACCGATATCGCCGACCTCCCCGTGATCCAGTCCATGTTTGGACACTATACGGCATTGGGTTTTCCTGTTTATTATGTTTCCGCCAGGCATAAAGTAGGGCTGGCCGAGCTGAAATCTGAACTGATCGGGAAGATTTCCGTGCTTGCCGGACCTTCGGGTGTGGGAAAGACCAGCCTTTTAAATGCCCTCCAACCGGGTTTGGGTTTGCAGGTGCGTGATGTAAGCCGACAGACGTCCAAAGGGACGCATACCACGCAGGTCAGGGAATTATTCCCGCTGGATGAGGGAGGCTGGCTGGCCGATCTGCCGGGCATACGCAGCCTGGGGTTATGGGACATTCAACCCGAAGAGCTGGACGGTTATTTCCGTGAGATCCGAGATCTGGTGGCGGATTGCCAGTTCAATGATTGTACCCATCGTAATGAACCGGGATGCGCGGTTCGCAGAGCAGCGGAGGAGGGTAGAATTAACCCGGCCCGCTATGACTCATACTTGCGCTTACGGTTTGGAGATGAAGAATAAACTCGCAAAAATTCACTCCAGGTAACTCCAGATAGTCACCCATTTTGCTGATTTTTGACACTTTTAAAGAATTTTAAAAACAGTATGTTTGACTCTACTGTAAAAAACAGATAGAATAACTACACTATTCATGCCTCCAGATGTCGTCTGGAAGGCTGTGTTGTTATTTTACATAGTGCAGTAATCTTCAGAAACGAGGTTGTATTTGCATGGCCGAAATTTTAAGTGTGCAAGGCCTTGAAACACAATTCCGAACCCGTGAAGGAATCGTTCATGCTGTAAATGGAGTGTCATTCAATCTGGATGAGGGGGAGACATTAGGAATAGTAGGTGAGAGTGGTTGTGGGAAAAGCGTATCGGTAATGTCGATGCTGCGTTTGATTCCCTCTCCGCCCGGACAGGTTGTTGCCGGGAAAGCCCTTTTTCAGGGCAGGGATCTGCTGACCATGACGGATGACGAAATCCGGCATATACGCGGCGCCCAGATTAGCATGGTTTTTCAGGATCCCATGACCTTTTTCAATCCGGTATTGACCATTGGAAAACAGGTTTCAGAGCCATTGGAAGTTCATAACGGGATGAACAAAAAAATGGCCTATGACCGGGCCGCGCAAGTTTTGGAGATGGTAGGTATTCCCCGCGCCAAAGAACGCCTGGATGATTACCCCCACCAATTCTCGGGTGGCATGCGCCAGCGGGTGATGATTGCCATGGCGTTGATCACCAATCCGCAACTATTAATTGCGGATGAACCTACCACGGCGTTGGATGTGACCATTCAGGCACAAATCGTCGAACTTGTTCAACGTTTACGCCAGGAATTGGGCATGGCCATCATCTGGATCACGCACGACCTGGGGATCATCGCCGGTCTGGCTAAAAGGGTGGCGGTCATGTATGGCGGCTGCATTGTGGAAGAAGCGGGTGTTAAAGAATTGTATGCCAACCCGATGCACCCATACACACGCGGCCTTCTGGGCAGCCTGCCGCGTATGGATGAAACGGATCATCGTCGGTTGGTATCCATCGATGGTCTCCCTCCAATTCTGATGGAAAAGCCAAAGTCCTGTCCATTTCTATCACGGTGTACCTATGCCGTTGAACGCTGTAAAACCGAAAATCCCGGTTTGAAGAACCTGACCCCGAGTCATAAAGTAGCCTGCTGGGTGGATCCCAATACGGGAAGGGAATATTAATCGATGGCAGACCGTGAAATCTTACTTAAAGTAGATCATCTGGTTAAATATTTCCCCATCATGCATGGGTTTGTGTTCCAATCCCATTCAGGAGATGTCCACGCGGTTGATGATGTCTCCTTCGAAATATATCGGGGAGAAACACTTGGTCTGGTGGGTGAATCGGGCTGCGGGAAGTCGACTACCGGGCGCACCATTCTGCAACTTTACCGCCCCACATCCGGCCATGTCTATTTCAAGGGGAATGACCTGGTGAAAATGAAGGGAGAATCCCTTCGGAAGACCCGCAAGAAAATGCAGATGATCTTCCAGGATCCATATGCTTCATTAAATCCCCGCATGAAAATAAGCGACATCATCGCTGAGCCGATGGTCATTCATAACACGTACAAAGGGAAAGAGCTGAAAGACCGGGTTCTCCATCTTTTGGAATTGGTGGGATTGAACACGGCTTTTGCCGAACGCTATCCGCACGAATTTTCCGGCGGCCAACGCCAACGAATCGGCATTGCGCGCGCCCTGGCGCTGGACCCTGACCTGATCATCTGCGACGAACCGATTGCCGCCCTGGATGTCTCTGTACAGGCACAGGTGGTAAATCTACTCGAAGACCTGCAAAAAGAGCTTGGCCTCACATATCTGTTCATCGCACACGATCTCTCCATGGTTAAACACATCAGTAACCGGGTCGCGGTCATGTACCTGGGGATTATTGTGGAGACAGCTTCACGGGATGACCTGTATTACAAACCCTTACATCCCTATACCCAGGCGTTATTGTCCGCGGTTCCCATTCCAGACCCCATGGCGGAAGAAAAACGCAAGCGCACCATTTTGGAAGGCGATGTTCCGTCTCCTGTTGATCCACCCAGCGGTTGCCGCTTCAGAACACGATGCCCGATCGCGCAGGCGGTATGTGCGGAATCCAGGCCTGAATTAAGAGAGGTTTCACCCGGCCATTTTGTGGCCTGTCATCTTGTAAAACCTTGATGCAAGGAGGTGATACTCAGTTCTGAATTGTATTAGCAAGTCCCAGGCAGACCGAAACGAAGCCTGGTTTTGACCCCAATTCTTTTGAGAGGAGAAGCACTATGCGTAACCGATTTGTTCTTTTGACATCGATTCTTGTTGTCGCCAGCGTTCTCTTGGGTGCCTGCCAACCCGGCGCTGCCACACAGGTCGCACCGGCTGCCAAAGGTCCGGCATTCAAGAATCCTGACACCATCACCTTCGTCACCGGTGCCGGTGAACCTGAGACGCTTGATCCCGCCTGGACGTACGAAACCGCAGGGTCAACCGTAGAACTCAACCTGTACGAAGGTTTGACTTTCTTCAAACGGGACAAGACAGACGAGTACATTCCCGCGCTGGCAACCGATTGGAAAACCAGTGAAGATGGCAAAGAATGGACTTTCAACATCCGCAAAGGTGTTAAATTCCATGCGGGTGGAACCCTCGAACCTCACGATGTCGCCTATACCGCCCAGCGCGCGTTCCTTCAAGGCCGCACTGATGGTTGGCAGTGGATCGTTTATGAAGCATTCTACGGCACTGATTTGTCAATGGCCAGCAGCAAGGATTTCGCGACCGCATTCCTGAAGCCCAAAGATGCCAAAGAAGCACCAAAATTCGAAGATTTAAAACCTGAAGAATTGGTCAAAGTCTGCGAAGATGTTAAGACCAAGATCGTGGCTGATGATGCCGCCGGTACAGTAACCTATAAGTTCAACCAGCCCGTTCCCTGGCTGCTTGCCCTGACCTCACAACAATTCCTGGGCGGTATCCTGGACCAGGAATGGATGAAAGAAAAAGGCGACTGGGATGGCGATTGCGCAACCTGGTCAAAATTTGCCGATCCGGCTGCTGAAGGAACCATTCTCTTTAAAACTGCCAATGGCACTGGCCCTTACAAACTGGACCATTGGACCCCCGGTGAAGAAATTGTTCTGGTTGCCAATGAGGATTACTGGCGTAAAGAACCCATGTGGGAAGGCGGCCCGAGCGGTGTGGCCAGCATAAAACGCGCGGTCATCAAGAACGTGGATGAATGGGGCACCCGCCTTTCCATGCTCCAGGCCGGCGACGCGGATGAGATCTATACTCCTCCACAGTACCGAAAAGAACTCGAACCATTTGCCAAACAGACCTGCGGTATCGATGAAAAAACCTGCAAGGATGATAAAGCCGATGGTTACCTGACCTTCTTCCGTAAACTGCCCATGCCCGCCATCACCCCTGCCCAGTTTAACTGGCAGATCAATGTTGAGGGCGGCAATCCGCATGTGGGTTCTGGAAACCTGGACGGTAAAGGTATTCCTTCCAAATTCTTCAGTGACCTGCACATCCGCAAAGCTTTCTCAGCCTGCTTTAACTATGACGCTCTGGTTAAAGACGCTCTGGCTGGCGAAGGTGTTCAAGCCCAGGGCCCCATTCCGCAGGGTATGATGGGTTACCTCAAGGATAAGGCTCCATTGAACAAGTATGATCCGGCCAAATGCGTGGAAGAATTCAAACTGGCTGATGTTGATGGTGATGGCAAACCCGCCGGTGAAGACGATGATGACGTCTGGAGCACCGGCTTTATGATGCAGATCGCCTACAACGAAGGCAATGACACTCGCCGCATGGCTGCTGAAATCCTGAAAGCCGGTGTGGAAGCCGCCAATCCAAAATTCTCCATTCAGGTTCTGGCTATGCCCTGGCCAACCCTTCTTGAGACTCGTACCCAGGGTAAACTGCCCATCTACATTGGCGGTTGGGTGGAAGATTTCCATGACCCGCACAACTGGGTAAATCCCTTCCTGTATTCCAACGGCGCCTATGGCCGCATTGTGAATATGACGGAGGATTACAAGAAGAAATACGATGACATGATCGTCGAAGGCGCCAACGCGAAAGAAGCTGACCGCCCCGCGATCTATGAGAAGATCCAAACCGCTGCCCAGGAAGACGCGGTGGACATCTGGATGTACCAGATGATGGAAGGTTATCCGTTCCAGTCCTGGATTAAGGGTTTCTACTTCAATCCTGCCTATGGCAATCCGGAATATGGCTGGATCTACTCGCTTTCCAAAGTAGCTCCCAAATAAGTTTTGCTTTTGCATCATGATCATCCCGGGAGCCGGGAAACCGGTTCCCGGATGATCTTCACGTATGTTGCCTGGGAAAGAGCTATCAGGCTAATCTTGGAGGTGCCGTTTTGTCAATGTTATCGTTTATTATTCGCCGGTTGTTGATCCTGCCGCTGTTATTAATCGCGGTGACCATGTTTATTTTCTCCATGCTGTCCATGCTGACGCCCTACGAGCGTGCCTCGCTCTATGTCAAAGATATCCCCAAGCGCCAGGGAGCCATTGAAAGCATTATTAATAAATATGGTTTGAATGATCCGGTGCCTGTGCAATACTGGCGCTGGATGACTGGAACAAAAAACCAGGAAACCGGTGAGATAGATGGTGGCATTTTGCGCGGCAACCTTGGCTGGTCAAAAACTGGCAAAGGTACCGTCTGGGAAGTGATCGGCCGCCGTTTACCTGCGACGGCTGAATTAGCCCTATGGACAGCCATTCCAATGGTCGGAATTGGAATCTGGTTGGGTATTGTTTCCGCTGTAAATCATAATAAATTCATTGATCAAATACTACGTGTTTTTAGTATTGTGGGCTGGTCCATCCCTGTATTTGTTTTCGGTCTTATTGTTCTCCTTTTCTTCTATGCTAAATTGGGATGGTTTCCTCCTGGCAGGTTATCTGACTGGGCAATGCAGATTGTCCAGGGCTCTGAGTTTATACGCTACACAAACATGAATACTATTGACGCCCTTCTGAACGGTCGACTGGATGTGTTCCGCGACGCGCTCCGGCATCTGGTCCTTCCTGTTATAACGCTGGCCTATCTCGATTGGGCGTATCTACTTCGTGTTACCCGTTCTTCCATGCTGGATACGCTTCACCAGGATTACATGACAACAGCACGGGCGAAGGGTTTGAGTGAACGGAAAGTGATTAACCGGCATGCTGTGCCTAACGCCTTAATCCCGGTTGTCACCGTGGGCGCGTTAATGCTAATCGCTCTACTTAATGGAGTTGTCATCACCGAAACCATTTTCGATATCCCCGGCATGGGTTCATTCCTGGCTGAATCCGCCCTTTCGTTGGATGTGATTTCAGTCTTAGGCGTGACCATGTTCAACTGCCTGATCTTACTGGTCGGCAACTTGATAGTTGATATTTTATACGGGGTCATTGACCCGCGTATTCGTTTGCATTAAGAAATCGGCAATAAAATGAGGTATCCATGGATGTAGTCAGACGGTTAGTTAAAAACCCCACATCATTATTTGGCATCATTTTGCTGCTGATTTTTGTGTTTATCGCAATTGCAGCACCAGTTTTAGCACCCCCTGAAGAAAATTCCAGAAATGCGTATATGATCCCTCGGGATGGTTTCGGAAACCAGCCCAAACCACCGGATTCAAAACATATTTTGGGCACGACTGAAGGTCAGTATGATATCTGGTACGGAATTATTTGGGGAACGCGTACGGCGTTCAGGGTGGGTATTGTAATCACCCTGATTACCACATTAATTGGCCTGATCATTGGTTCAATTTCCGGGTTTTATGGCGGCTGGATAGACGAAGTGCTGATGAGGATCACGGAGATATTCCTTGTGTTTCCATTCTTGCTGGCTGCGATCACATTAACCTCCGTATTACAAACTGTCTATGGGCGGGGTGAAGGTAACTTCCTTGTTGGGCTGGCAAAGGGCCTCGCCATGCTCACATTCTTCCAACCTCCCACACAAGAACTTGACCCAATCCAGATTCAGATCCTGACAGGCATGCTGGCCATCATCGTCTTTGGCTGGATGACCTATGCCCGTGTGATTCGTGGAAACATTCTGTCGGTAAAAGAACAGGAATACGCTGTGGCGGCCAAATTGATCGGAGCCAGTGACATTCGTATTCTGTTCAAACACTTACTGCCCAATGCCGTTTTCCCGGTTCTTGTTCTGGCTTCCATGGATATCGGGTCTTATGTACTGACATTTGCCGCTTTAAGCTTTTTGGGACTGGGCGCTCAGCGCGGCTACGCGGACTGGGGACAGATGATCAGTTTCGCGCGTAGCTGGATCCCTTCGTTGGGGCAATACTGGCATATTGTTGTGTATCCGGGTGTGGCGATCATCCTCTTCGTGCTGGCCTGGAACCTGGTCGGTGACGCTCTGCGAGATATTCTCGACCCTCGCATGCGCGGCCGTGGAAACGATTAACCTTGAAAATGGTAAAATTTCCCCGAGGGTAACTCCCCGGGGATTTTTTTCTTCGAGCATAAAAGTCAGGCGTGGGTATGCAATGCGACTTTGTTTCCAAAGAATATTGCTGAGGCTGATCTTAATTACTCTGGTAATTATTGGAACAGGCTGTTCCACTCCTGCCTCCACTCAAGAGGCAATAACTGTTAAACCGGCGACACAGGCAATCACGGCTACTCCTAAGGAATGCCTGTCGAAAATCACGTCGCCCACCCCCAACCCTTCCAATACTCCAACCGCAGAATTGGATGTCACCAGCACTCCAGGTGTAACGGTGGTCCGCTTTGGCACAGGGCAAATTGGTACGGATATCTTCCCGTATCATCAAATCATTCATGAATATGAATTAAACAACCCGGATGTCATAATCCAGATGGAACCCATGCCCGACACCGATTACTATGCCCGGCTGGAAAAACTGGAATTAGCCGGGCAATCTCCAGATATCATATATCTGGCAGATGATTATCTTCCCTTTCTTGTTCGCAGGGGCATGTTGAGGCCATTGGATCTGACCTTAACGAAGGAGTATGACCCTTCCCAGTATTACCCGGGTTTGCTGGAACCCGGCCAAGTTGACGGACAGCAATATTTATTGCCGGGGGATTTTTCACCGCTGGCGTTGTACTACAACAAGTTTCTATTTACAAAAGCCGGAGTTCCTTTCCCGGAAGATAACTGGACGTGGGATAACCTTCTGGCAGCTGCCCGAATGTTGACGAAAGATGAAAATAATGACGGAAAGCCGGAGCAATGGGGAATTCAGATGAACGCGAACTGGGATATCGGGTTTGAATATTGGGTTGCCGCTGCCGGTGGTTCCCTTATCAGCCCGGATGGAAAACAGGTGGTTGGGTACATGGATGCACCCGAGACCGTTAGAGCCGCCAAATTTTATATCGATCTTTACAATTTATATAAATACGCTCCACCTCCGGCAGATCTTGAAGCCTGGGCGGGTGGGAATACGGAATTTTCCGAAGGAAAAGCTGCCATGCTGATCAGCGGTCGCTGGGTGGAACCGGATTTTCTCGCGAATCCCGGAATTGATCTGGGCATCGCGGCCCCGCCTAGAGACAAGGTTCGAGCCAATATTCTCTTTTGGAGCGGCAGCGGGATAACCTCGAGCACGACACACCCTGCGGAAGCTTCCCGATTTCTGGCTTATACCTATGGCGAAGAGAGCGCTTCTGTGTGGAAAGAATGGACGTTACCGGTATTATCTTCTCACGTCAACGAGGAGGATATTCCCTTTGATCCATTCTGGAAGATCTGGTATCAGGAATTGAATTTCGTAAAACCGCGCGGATACTCTCGAACACCTTTCTGGGATGAGGCCGTCAGACCGCATCTTCAGAAAGCGCTGACCACATTGCTCACAGAATCGACGTCAAACCCGGATGAGGTCATGAAAGAAGCGGCTATCACTGCCCAGGCAGATCTTGAAGAGTTATTGGCTCGTTGATTCGTAAAAACATTTTCATGGAACACAGAAATACTCTGTTTGATAATTTGTCATAAATATTTATTAAAAATGACTGTCAAAATGCACACTCGCTATAGGAGGATTGACAAAAGCAACCGGGAAATTTACCACTATCTGTACTTGTGACCTTCCAGTACCATTTGTCTTATGTTACAGAAGAGTCTACACGACATGGAATTATTTAAGGGTCTGGATGAAAAGAGTGTGTCTCTTTTGATCCCCCTGATGGAAGTCTGTCATTTTCCCGAACATTTCATGGTGTTTAGACAGGATACGGAAGCTTCTTATTTTTTTATCCTTCTGGAGGGGGAAGTAGTTGTTAAGTACAAACCGTATGATGGCGAAGAATTGATAATCGCCCACATCTGTCCCCAGGATGTGTTTGGTTGGTCGGCTGCTTTGCGTAGACCGCAGTACACATCTTCTGCCTACACCGAATATCCTTCTACAGCCGTGCGTGTAGAGGTTGCAAACCTCCAAAAATTCTGCGAAAATAATGCAAGGTTGGGCATGATAGTTCTGGAGAGGCTTTCCTCCGGAATTGCCAACAGCCTGCGGAGCACGCGTGATGAAGTGCTTGCTTTATTAATGCGCGGGATGGAGTTTGTTCCAGATAAGTGAGGCAATTGAATGGAAGGTGTTTCACCGGATTTTACCGACCAGGAACGAATGAAGGCTCTGATAGAGCAACTTGATTCGTACATCAGTCATTACCATGGTGGGGGTGTTGAATTGGTAAGTTTTGAGGGAAATACGGTGAAGGTAAAGTTGGGTGGGGCCTGTCTCGGATGTCCGCTCTCTCCGGTAACCCTGCATGGTTGGGTGGAAGGGACCATTCACCAGTTCTTTCCGGATGTTCAGGTTATTGAAACCAAGTAGATACGGCGGATTGATAAAGATTGTTATTCCCTGGTTGCGGGAAAAATCTTACAGGACAATAAGAAATCTTGCAATCTTTCCAAATTGGCCCCAAAATTTAAAATAAATAGACTATGACAAAAGCACATAGTGGATGCACTTTTTTAATCATGCTAGAATTACGGCATCAATTTCGTGATCAGGATCAACCAATTGGAAAACGATAAACCTGACCCAGAGGTTACAGAATTACCCCAGCCTGTAAGAATTGATAAGGAATTCATGCCATTCCTTACCCGAATGTGTGCCGCCCATAATTGGGTGATTCGGGAAGTGGACAACGAACATGCAGTGATAGAGTTCTCAGTAGATAAGACTCGAACTCAAACCCTGTTTATTTTTAGCTTTGATGATTACCTCGAATTTTCTGTGCCAAGTTTCGCCGCGTTTGATTCGCCGGAAAACATTCCTCACATTCTCTCAACATCTTTGCTTCAAATCAATGCCAAGACAAAAATTGGTTTCTGGTGTGTTGAGAAAATTGGTGAGAAAAGCGTTTTCACCTTCATGCACAATGCCAGCCTGGCTCAATTGGACGAAACCTTGTTCGGCGAGATTGTGACCACGCTGATACAGCGTGTGGATGAATTTGAAAATCTACTGGTCCGCATGTCCAGTGAAAATAAACCCGGACACGAGATCACCCAATAAAGCTGCAGATGGTTAGTGGATCTCTGTACGTCGATCCCATTCCTTGACCGCCGCGCGGATCAGTTCTTTGGCAGCTTGATCGGTAACCGCATCAATCCCAACGAAGTGTTCCTGGCCAACCCAAACGATCACACCTTCTCTTTGTTCTTCCACCAGTCTTATTCGCCGGCCGGGGTTATCTGACTGCTGAATGAGCTCCTGAAGGACCTCATCAATCTGCTCAACCATGGATGTGGCTTTCTTCTTTAGTGGCTCTGAAGGTGTACGCGCGGCCGCGGTTGATACGGCAACCGGTACGGGCGGAGGAGGTGGCGGTGTGCTTTGCATTGCTGCAACCGGAACTGCGACGGGTGGGGGCGGCGGAGATGCGCTCTGGATTTCTGCGACCGGCGCCACGCCAGGTGGAGGAGGCGCCACTGGTTCGTTCGGTACCGCGGGAGTTGCCGATGCGGCGGGGATGGGATTTGTTTGAACAGGTTCGCTGGCTTTTCTTACAACCGGCGCGGGTTCAATTTCAGACGTTGCCGGTGTGACCTTCTCATCCTCCGGCATTATCTCATGCGCAGAAATATCAAGCCATCCGGCAAGTTCTTTGATCAGGTCAATGAAGCGTTTCTTTTGGGCAGGATTCAACGGGAACGAAGTTGCCAGCAAATGACCGCTGGTTTCCACGAACAGTTTGTTGGTTTCTTTTGAACGCCAAAGGCGTACAAGTTCTGTGAATTTTTCCGGGTCAGCCAGGGGTGGTGGAGTGGAGGACGCTGGAAGAGGAGATTGGTTTGCTTCTTCCTGTTTTTTATCTTTCTTTTTTCTATTTGTTAACCCGATGAAACCGCCGGTTGCAAAACCGATGATCATGCAGACCATGGCGATTATCAATGCAGTGTTGATTGTTATTGTATTCATGATCCCACCTCTTCCGGCTGGCATTTGGGACAAAAATGGGTGCCACGTTGACCAACCACAATCCGCTCGATCCGGGTTCCACAAACCGAACAAGGTTCCCCTGTTCTCTGGTAAACCCTGAAGTTGTTCTGAAAATCTCCACCTCTATAAACCCAATCGATACTGGCACCATTGCGGTCGATCCCGTCTTTCAAAATGACCCGAATGGATAGCAACAATCTGAATGCTTCTTCCTCTGTCAGACTATTGGCCAACCGCAGGGGATGGATACCGGCCCGGTGCAAGCTCTCGTCGGTATAGATATTACCCAACCCGGCTAGGAATGATTGGTCTAATAACAAAGATTTTATTTGTTTTTTCTTTTTTTGCAACCCGGAAAAGAATCGCTCATCCGTTAGCTGTTCATCAAATGGTTCAAATCCCAAACTGGAAAACACAGATTCAGTAGATTTAAGCAGCCATACGCGTCCGAACTTGCGGGTGTCATTGAAAGCGAGCCTGGATCCGTCCTTAAAATTGAGCAGAAGGCGGTCATGATACTGAGGATTGGATAACGGCGGCAGATCTACGCGTAAATCACCGCTCATGCGTAAATGTATTAACAGAGCACGTTTATCAAGATGAATGACCACAAACTTACCGCGGCGGGAAACATCCTGAATTTGGCGGCTTAAAATATCTTGCAGAAATAAATCTGGCGAAGGAATAGCCAGAGTCCGTCTCCAAAGTAGTTCAGCTGAATCAATACGGCGGCCAAGGATGGATTCTCCACCCCGGCCGCCGTGTTTTAAAGCCCGAACAATCGTTTCTACTTCCGGAAGCTCGGGCATAGAGTATCTTACTCGTTGAACAACGCGCCGACGGAACGGCCTTCGTTGGCCCGCAGGATCACTTCACCGAGTAATCGGGATACTGAAAGGATCTTCAGGCGTTCACCAAAGCGGTTGGCTTTCTCAGCCGGGATAGGAATGGTATCTGTGGTGATGAATTCGGCAACCGGAAGCGCGGAAAGCACCTGCGCGGCAGGATCGGAAAGGACGGGATGCACGAAGACCATGTAAACATTCTTCGCGCCGCAGCTTTTGACCAGGTTAACCGCCTGCACCATCGAACCACCGGTATTGATCTCATCATCCACAATGATGGCGTCGCGGCCCTGCACGTCGCCAATAAAGGTAAGCGCTTCGGCTTTGGAATCATTGGAAACCCGGCGTTTTTCAATAAAAGCCAACGGGGTATCCAGCTTTTGGGCAAAGTTTCGCGCCTTTTTGGCAAATCCCAGATCGGCAGTGACAACAACGGGTGAATTCATCACGGGGAGTTTTTTCTTCAGGTAATCGGTGAGGATGTAGAACGCGGTCATCACATCACCGGGGATGGAAAAGAAGCCCTGTATCTGTCCAGCGTGCAGATCCATCGTGATGTAGCGGTCAGCACCGGCCACCTCGATCATATCGCAAACCAGACGCGCGGTGATGGGCACACGCGGCTGATCCTTTTTGTCTGAGCGGGCATAGCACAGGTATGGAATGACAGCCGTGATACGCGCGGCGGAATCGAGGCGCAGGGTTTGAAGCATAATCAACAATTCCATCAGGTTCCGATGTACAGGGGAAGAAGTGGTTTGAATGACATAGCAGTCCTGTCCGCGAACGCTGGAATGCAGTTGAACAAACAAGTTGTCGTTCGGGAACATGATCACATCACGCTCGCAGAGCGGCATACGCAGGTAACCGGCAATATTGGAAGCCAGTTCCGGGCAGCCGGTGCCGGCATAAAGTTTTACGTCCCCATATTGGATCCGGTCATGCCGGATGTGTGGTGCATTGGACATTTCTTCCTCCTGATATTACGTCAAACCTCGGCATCCTGCCATTCATCGCGAAGGACGCTCATAATAAAGGTATCGTGATATTGACCATTTTTGTAGATATCCTGCCGCAGGCGTCCTTCTTCCACGAATCCTGCCGCAAGATACGCTTTCTTTCCGCGTTCATTGGTATCAAATACAGTCAGACTGACTCTGTTCAGATTCAAGTCATTGAACGCGTACCGAAGCATCAAACGCACGGTATCGCGCCCATAGCCATGATTCCAATACATCTTTTCCCCAATAGACAACCCGAGTTCCGCGCTGCGATTATTCCAATCCAAAAGATGAAAGTTGGTTGACCCGATTGGTATCCAGGCTCCATCTTCAAGAATTTCGATCACATACGCGTGTTCCTCTTTTGGACGCTTCATCATGCCATCAAACCAATTCTGCTCATCCACACTGGAAAGCGGGGTGTAGACAAGCAGATTCTCGATCACTTCCGGATCGTTCATCCAGCGAACCAGATTTGACAGGTCTGCCGGTTCCATGGCGCGCAATCGAATTCTTTTGCCTGATAGCATGCGGATCGTTCCTTGAAAATTCAAGATTTACGGGTCGAGCCTTGTGGGGCCGCGGAATACAAACACAGCTTCGCGGACGTTTTCCAGATGGAGCATGACCATCAGCAGGCGTGACAGTCCAAGGCCAAATCCGCCGTGCGAGGGGCAGCCGTATTTGAAGTAGTCCAGGTAGGTATGGATCAGGTCAAGGTTGAGGCCTTTTTCAATGGCCTGTTTTTCCAGTACATCACGGCGATGCTCACGCTGGGCTCCGGTGGTGATTTCCAGGCCGCTGGCGATCAGGTCATAACTCTTGGTCAGTTTTGGATTATCCGCGTGGCGCATGTGATAGAACGGGCGTACTTCAATCGGCCAATCTTTGAGGAATAGAAAATCGTGATTGTATTTTTCCTTGATATACGCGCCCAATTCGCGCTCGCCGCCGGGATCAATATCACCCTTTGTTTCCGCTGGAACGGTGTAGTTGCGTTCTTTTAATATCTTCTGGGCCTCGGCCATGGTCAGGCGTGGGAAAGGCAGGGTTGGTACGGTCAGTTCAAAGCCAAAACGCTCTTTGATCTCTTCACCGTGTATGTCTTTCACTTTTTGATAGGTGTAATTGAGCAGTCGTTCCTGAAAAGCCATCACATCTTCGTGACTTTCAATCCAGGAAATTTCGGTGTCAACGCTGGTGAATTCGGTCATATGGCGTGAGGTGAAAGATGGGTCGGCGCGGAAAGCCGGACCGATCTCGAAAACCTTTTCAAAACCGGCTGCCATGGCCATCTGCTTGTAGAACTGGGGAGACTGCGCGAGGTAGGCTTTGCGTTCAAAGTAATCCAGGGTAAAGAGTTCGGCGCCACCTTCACTGGGTGTGCCCACCATCTTTGGGGAGTGGATTTCGATGAAACCATTCTGTATCCAGTACTCACGCATAGCCATTTCAGCCGTGGTCTGAATCTTGAAGATCAACAGGTTGTCCGGGCGGCGTAGATCCATATAGCGCCAGTCAAGCCGATAATCGAGAGCGGGCAGGGTATCTCCAAAAGGTTCAAAAGCCAGCGGGGAAACCGCGGAGTTGTTAACCTCGATGGATTCGAGCTGCATTTCAATGCCGCCCAGTTTGACGATGGGATTATCAATCACTTTACCGGTGATGGTCAAGGCTGATTCCACACCGCAGGATGAGATCAACGCGGCCTGATCGGGACTGGCAGCTTTTTCAACCACAATTTGAACAGCGCCGGTGCGATCGCGCAATACAAGAAATTGCATTTTCTTCTGGTCGCGCAGTACCTGCATCCAGCCCTGTACAGTGACAGACTGTCCAATTTTGCTGCGTAGATCGCCGATAAGGGTTCGTTCCATGAGAAAAGTCCTCCAGATAAGTTCTTCGAATTATTTTAAATGAATTGCCGGTGTTTTGTTGGCATAATCTGAAACAATCAATTCCTCTGCCAGGTTGAAGGGCGAGATGGAATGGGTGAACAAACGGTCAAGCGCGCGGTCATACTCCTCTGGATTCATACGCCCAAGCCAGGTTTCGAAGAGTACATCGCGGATCAGTGTTTCAAGATCGCGGCGCAGGCGGTTGTTATGTTTCTCCTGCCATTGACCGCTTGATTGCAGGAAATCATAGTGGTCTCGCAACGCTTTGATCAATTGCGGGATTCCCTCACCCGTGGTTGCCACCGTGCGGACCAAAGGAACCGACCAGCCGGCTTCATGTTCCTGTCCTCTATCGACCGGCGAAATTGTTCCGGTGGAATGATGGAATGACTCGTTTGACGGCATGGAAGAATTCATTTCCAACATGCCTCGTAGAACACGTTCAGTGGTTTCCACACCTGGCCGGTCGGCTTTATTAATGGCGATGATGCTGCCGATCTCCAGGATACCGGCTTTGATAGCCTGAATGTCGTCGCCCATGCCCGGGGTTTCAACCAGCACAACTGTATGCGCCAGCCGGGCGATCTCCATTTCAGATTGACCGACGCCCACAGTTTCCACCAGGATCACATCAAACCCGGCAGCGTCCATTGCCGTGACCATGTCGCCGGTGGCGCGAGACAGTCCACCCAGCATGCCGCGTGTGGCAGCGGAACGGATGAAAACACCATCGTCACCGCTCAGGTCGCGCATACGCACCCGGTCGCCCAAGACGGCGCCGCCGGTGAATGGACTGGTAGGGTCTACCGCAAGAACCGCCACGCGTACTGATTTTGATCCGTCATCCGGGTGACGGTAGGCGCGTGCCAGTTGGTTGACCAGTGTGGACTTGCCGCAGCCTGTTGGGCCGGTCACGCCGATGATATGCGCCTTGCCGGAATATTGAAACAACGCGTCAAGCACCTGCCTGCTTTCAGGGGTATTATTTTCGATTTGTGATAGGGTATGAGCCAGCGCCAGCCGGTCACCTTGTAGAAGGGCATCAACCTGATCCATATGGCGCTCTGGTTGACCTTACCCTTCCGTGGCGCCGGTAAGAGCGAGGCGCACGGAAGAAATAATTTCTGCAGTCGTGGCTCCCGGACCGAAAATACCAGCAACCCCCATTTCTTTAAGAACGGCTGTATCTTCTTCGGGAATGATTCCCCCCAGAAAAACCGGTCTATCGCCCAGCCGGTTGAGTTTCAAAAGTTCAAGAACGCGCGGAACCAGAGTCATGTGGGCACCCGAAAGAATGGAAAGACCGATGGCATCCACATCTTCCTGCATGGCGGCTTCCACAATCATCTCCGGGGTTTGGCGCAGGCCGGTGTAGATCACTTCCATGCCGGCATCGCGAAGCGCGCGGGCGACGATTTTCGCCCCGCGATCATGACCATCCAGACCGGGTTTTGCGACCAGTATACGAATTTTCTTTTGCATGCCGACTCCGCATTCAGATTATACTCCGATGAGAGCTTTTCTACCCGTTTTCTGGTATACAATCCTGTAATCTGTTGCAGGCTTCTACAAGGTGCCGGTTATGGTTGCCGGTCTGTTTTTGTGGTGGTAAACTTCCTCAACCAGTAGAAAAAATAAAGGATTATTTTTATGCCAACTATTTTCCCATTTACCGCTATCGTCGGGCAGGAACGTATGCGCCGGGCGTTGGTCTTAAATGCGGTTGATCCGCGTATCGGGGGTGTATTGATCCGCGGCGAACGCGGCACGGCCAAATCCACCGCGGCACGCGCTTTGGCGGCTTTGCTGCCCAATGTCAAGGTGGTGGCAGACTGCCGCTTTGGCTGCGACCCTGACGCACCGGCCAGCCTTTGCACGGAATGCCGCGAGCGCATTGCTCGCGGAGAATCCCTGCCGGTGAAGACCCGCCCGACACCTTTCGTCAACCTGCCGGTTTCAGCGACGGAAGACCGTGTTGTGGGTACATTGGATATCGAGAAGGCCATTCAAAAGGGTGAACGCTCCTTTGAACCCGGCGTGCTGGCGGCTGCCAACCGCGGCATGCTGTACATCGACGAAGTCAACCTGCTGGATGACCATGTGGTGGATGTGCTGCTTGACTCCGCCGCCATGGGTATGAACATTGTGGAACGCGAGGGAATTTCCTTCTCGCACCCGGCGCGCTTCATCCTGGTGGGCACGATGAACCCCGAAGAAGGCGACCTGCGCCCGCAATTGCTGGATCGCTTCGCTCTCTCTGTGGATATTCACGGCATCCGAGATTCACGCGAACGGGTGACGATTATGGAACGCAACCTGGAGTATGAAGCATCTCCGGAGGACTTTCGAAAAAAATGGGAGCCAAAAGAGGAAGAGATATCCAAACAGATCGGGGAAGGCCGCAAGCTGGTCGACCGCGTGGGCTACACCAAACGCGACCTGATCTCAATTGCGTCTCTCACCGCTTCGCTCAATGTTGATGGACATCGCTCCGACCTGGTGATCCTGAAAGCGGCGCGCGCGCAGGCGGCTATTGAAGGCCGCACCGCCGTCACCGACCGAGATATTGCCATGGCGGCCGAACTTGCACTGCCTCACCGCTTGAAACGCGGACCTTTCATGCAGTCAGAGATGACCATGGAAGACTTGCAGGAGCGCATCGAATCGCTGCAGGGCGCTTCCAACAAGGGACAATCTGATAAAGAACCGGAACCGGACGAAAACGCTTCCGATGATGTAAAAAAAAAGTAAGTGAGAATGTAAAGGTTGAAGAACGGCAAGACCTGAAACCGCCGGACGATCAGGCCAAACCGATCTTTCAGGACGCCACCGCCCACTGGTGGGATGGCGGTGAAAAGACCAAAATCGGTGAGTCTTTCAACCCGCGTAAGCTGGATACCCCGTTGGATCAGATGATCCGCAAACAGGGTGGAAGGCGGTCGCGCACCCGCACCGAACAGGCCCGCGGCCGGTACGTGCAGGCGCGTCCCACACCGGGCAAACCGTTTGACCTGGCGTTTGACGCCACCATCCGCGCAGCGGCGCCGCACCAGAGAAGCCGGCTGGAACAGCGCAAACGGGTGGCGTTTGCCGTCAAACCGGATGACTATATGCGCAAAGTGCGCGTCCGCCGGGCGGCCAACCTGGTACTTTTCCTGGTGGACGCCTCCTGGTCGATGGCTGTGGCAGAACGCATGGCTGCCACCAAGGGCGCCATCCTCTCACTCTTGACCGATGCTTACCAGCGACGGGACCGCGTGGGATTGATTGTCTTCCAGAAAGACCGATCCACGCTTATTCTTCCCCCCACCAACTCCGTGCAACTGGCGCAGCGGGCGCTCAGCGAGATCCCGGTGGGCGGCAAGACACCCCTTTCCGCCGGGCTTCAAATGGCGCTGGAAGTGTTGCACCGCGAATCCACCCTGCACCCTGAAGTTCAGCCGCTTTTAATTGTGCTGACGGATGGCGCGGGAAACGTCTCCATGGGGCATTTATCCCCTCAGGAAGAATCCAATATGCTGGCCGACCTGCTTTCGGAAGAAAAGGTGCACAGCGTTGTGGTCAACATGGAACATGCCGCTTTTGACCAGGGATTGGCGAAAGTCTTGGCCGATCACTTGAAGGCCCCCTGTTACACCATCACTGACCTGAAAGCGGAAAGTCTGTACCAGACGGTGCGGAATGAAATGGCCACCGTGGCAGCCGGAGCGATGTCAATGGGCGGAATCGGTATGAAATAGACCGAATAACGGGATACTAGGG
>CAYNJT010000001.1:123006-125877 GCA_964397625.1 uncultured Leptolinea sp.
CCGGTTTTCGCGATGGAGCGCACAAAATCGCGCTCAGACACAATGCCGACCATCTTGCCATCTTTGACGACCATCAACGCCCCGACATCTTTTTTCGCCAGGAGATTGAGGGTGTCGATCATCGTGGTTTCGGGTGTCACGGACCAGACTTCCCTGCCCTTGGTTTTGATGAGATCTTTGACTGCGACCATGGTTCCCTCCTTGAAGCTAAAACAGAAATTGAGGTAGTACAGGAAACGAAATGTTCCATCCCTGTGCTGATTATTCTAGCAAAATGATGTGCTTCAGGCAACCGGGTGCAAAAGGCTGGTCATAACAGATTGATGTTTTCTTGATGAAGCATTGCCTTATTCGGGCCGGGTTCATTCATTCGCAATTTGGATATTGCTTTCCCGCATGGCCTCTTTCAGGATTGCCGGGACATTCGGGCCGACGCCACGCAGCCGGGCGACATCGCTTTCGCGGAACCGGACTAGATCATTGAGCTGGCGTATTCCGGCACCTGCCAGCGCCCGTTGTGCCGGATTGGTCATAGGGAAGTTCAAAGGGTGCCGTCATGCGGGCTTTTCAACTTTCACTTCAATAATGCATGGCAGTCAGGTATTCATCCAATTGATCAAACGTACCGGCGAAACCCAGCCGCACATTTGGTAAATTTTCATTGAATGCTTTTAATTCTTCCTTTGACGCATTGTGGGGGTGGCTTTTCAACACCAGACGGGTCTGCTGGTTGGATTCAGAGAAAGTGATTACATTAAACACTTCCAACGGCCAGTTAGGGATGAGCGGATTACGCATCACCTCGCCGGAGGCGTTGCAATAAGAGGTGATGAAGGCCATTTTTTCCGGAGGCGTGACTTCAATGAAAGAAAATTGCCCCCAGGTCTCACGGCCGGCAAGCGAGAGCAGACTATAAAGGAATGATCCACCGGGGCGCAGTTCCATGTTGGAGATGGTCATCAGGTAATCACGCGGACCCCACCACTGCATCAGGCGTTCCGGTTCCGTCCAGGCCTGCCAGACCAGGTCCCGCGGGGAGCTGAAGACTCGCACAATAACCAGTTCGCCAGCGATGGGAACCGTATCTTCAATATTGTCCTTCTGAACTGTCATGCCGCCTCCAACATGTCATCCAAGTTGCTTCTATTATGACGGATAAATCATGAATGGCAATACATGTACAGGGTGAATAACGGAAAAGCGCGCGATCCCGGTCAGCAATTCAGCCAATCGATCTGTTGCGAGGTATTGAATCGCCGGCGCATCACATCAATGGATTGAGGATTGTTATCGATCAGAATGAATTTGCGGTCCAACTCAAGGCAGGCGGCGCCGGTGGTGCCGCTGCCGGCAAAGAAGTCCAAAACCGTATCGCCCGGATTTGACGAGGCGGTGATGATGCGCCGCAAGACCCCCAGCGGTTTCTGGGTGGGGTAACCGGTTTTTTCCTTCCCGTTTGTCGGGACGATGGTATGCCACCAGGTATCGGTTGGCAGCTTGCCGCGGGCGGCTTTATCTTCACCCACCAGGCCAGGCGCCATATATGGGATGCGGTCGATGGCAT
The DNA here is from genome assembly GCA_964397625.1 of uncultured Leptolinea sp. Classification (GTDB taxonomy): domain Bacteria; phylum Chloroflexota; class Anaerolineae; order Anaerolineales; family Anaerolineaceae; genus Leptolinea. The sequence goes on from CAYNJT010000001.1 coordinate 124,571, forward strand.
CGCGGTTGAAGGTGTAGTGCTTTGGGTCTTTGACATATAGCAGGATGTTGTCATGTTTGGCCGGCCAACGGTCTTTGGGTCGGCCTCCGTAGTCATACGCCCAGATAATCTCATTGAGAAAGCATTCCCGCCCGAAGATGGTATCCAGCAGGATTTTGCAGTAATGCACTTCGCGGTAGTCGATGTGGAAATACAGGCTGGCAGTGGGTTTGAGCAGCCGATAGGCTTCCTCCAGCCGCGGTTCAAGGAAGGCTAGGTAATCGTCAAAGATATCGGCATAACCTTTGGAGCCCAGCTTGACCGTTTCATAGCGCCGGCCGCCGAAACCGGTGCGATCGCCATCAGCGCTGCGTTCCGTACGGATCTGTGTGCGAGCCTGAGTCTTGCCTGTGTTGAACGGCGGATCGATGTAGATCAGGTCAACCGAGGCATCAGGCAGGGATTGCAGGATGGGGAGGTTATCGCCAAAGTAGATGCGGTTGGTCACAGAGGAATTTTAACAGGATTTCTTTTCAAAAATGCCAATGTCAGGGGGAACAGCGCCAGCAGGAATAAAATCCCTCCGACAAAAGAACCCAGCCTTATCCAGGTGTTTTGTGAAACAATTCCGACAAATCCAATAATACATACGATACCATTCAACCCGAGCAAAATACCTGCCGTTCGCAGAAAGCCCCGGTACTTAAGCATGAGATAGCCATAAACGATGGAAGGAATTCCCAACAATGCATAAGCCAGATTATTAACCATAGCCACGGCTGAGTCTGGCCAGATTTGAATCAATTCGCGCACAAGCAATGGGATGGCAGCCTGATACTCAGGGATGGATTGCATTTTCAGTAATTGCGGTAAAACGGTGATCTGTGATAGATAAACGATCAGGTTCAACGTTCCGTAGATTGGAACGAATGTGTTGCCAATGGCAGCCAGTTGTGGAGAATCGGATTTGAAGATTTGATAGAGCAAGGAAAACAGAATTACCACACTCAATGTGACCAGAACAACATTGATATAGGATATTGTACGTAAAAGACTGTCCGCTTTCACAAAAGCCAGAATTTTTTCATACGTATCGAGTGTTCCAGCCTGTACCATGCTGGCTATGAAGAAAGCCAGCCAGAGAATGGTGAACAACAGACAGAGCAAGGATATTATTCCGGTTATTTTTGTCTTCATAACGAATCCTGTGGATACTGGTTAATACACAATATCTATACGGATATTGGGTTTAGGTTGTTGCGTATTGGTCTAAATCAGGTGGATCGATGCGTCAAGCAGGGTACGCAGGAAGGGGAGGTAGTCGCCTA
>CAYNJT010000001.1:125977-133703 GCA_964397625.1 uncultured Leptolinea sp.
TGATCGGGCAATTTTTCCCCGACTTACCTCATGCAAAAGACATGACAAATATCATGATTGACTTTGGAGCCTGAATCTCTATAATCTCAGTTAATCGATTACGCAAACGATTACGCAATCGATTAACCCCCGAGTAATTGTAAAAAGGTGCTTATGCCCACCATAAAAGAAGTCGCCACGCTGGCGGGAGTCTCTTCTGCCACTGTCTCTCATGTTATTAACGAGACCCGTTTTGTTTCTGAATCGGTGCGTGAACAGGTTATGCAGGCCATGCAAACCCTGAATTACCAGCCCAATGCCCTGGCCCGGTCACTACGCAGCGGGCATACCAACACCCTGGGTTTGATCCTGCCAGACAGCGCCAACCCTTTCTTCGCCGAAATGGGACACAGTATTGAGAAGGCGGCTTTCGAAGCTGGTTACAGCGTCATTTTTTGTAATACAGAAAATGACATCGAACGTGAATCGTTCTACCTAGATGTTCTTACCAAGAAACAGGTGGATGGCATGATCTTTGTCTCCACCGGCGAGAACAAAGAATCCCTGAAGAAACTTGTCGAATTGCAAATCCCCACGGTAGTGTTGGACCGCGACCTGGCTGGAATAAAGATGGATTGTGTGCAGGCGGATAATATGCAGGGCGGCTACCTGGCTACCCGGCATTTGATCTCTTTGGGGCATAGACGCATCGGCTGCATCGTTGGGTCATCCAAAGTGACGCCGAGCTCCCAGCGGGTCACCGGTTACCAGAAAGCCTGTGAGGAATTTGGTATAGCTGTTGATACTAATTTGATCGTCCGCGGTCATTTCAACCCGGAGTCGGGTTGGGAATTGGGTCGAGAATTGCTGTCGCGCAAAGACCGTCCGGACGCTATTTTTGTCTGTAACGACATGATGGCTATAGGTGTGTTGCGTGCCGCGGCTGAACTGCATATCCGTGTTCCTGAGGATTTGGCCATTGTAGGCTTTGATGATATCGAGCTGGCTTCTTTCACCATTCCCCCTTTAACGACCATTCAACAACCAAAAGTCGAAATGGGAAAAGCCACGTTGGACTTGATCCTTCGTAGGATCACCGACAGGCAGATTGAACCGGAACGCATTGTTTTGCCCGTGTCGCTGGTGGTCCGCCGATCCTGCGGATCACAACAATAAACTATTAAAAAAAATGAGGAGGTGAATGAACGAAAAAACAGATGATAAGGCGTAAAGTCTTCCACTCCCCCGCAAAAGAAGAGAAGAAAACTTTACGCCGTTCCGGTGTTTGACACGTGGTCATTCACCTGGAAGTTATTTTATCCCATTAGTCAAAAAAAGAGGAAAAGATGAAATTCATCTCGAAGATCGTTGTTATTTCCACACTCTTGACCCTATTTCTTGCCGCTTTCGCACCAATGAACCCTGCGGTGGCTGCACCGGCCCCTGCGGATTCGGCAAAGAAAATCAAGGTCGCTGTCTCCATCAATGTTTACAATAACTTCCACAAAGTTCTTTATGGGGCCATCGAGGAATATGCAGCAAAAAACAACATAGAACTCACCATGGTGGACGCCCAGGGCAAAGCTGAAAAGCAAATCAATGATGTTGAGAACCTTCTGGCTGCCAAACCCGACGCTTTCATCCTGCTGCCTGCCGACGCGAACGCGTTGGGTGTTGCAGTGGATGAGATCAAGAAAGCCGGCATCCCGTTAGTTGAATCATCCACCTTCACCAAGAATGACAAATTCGATGTGTTCGTCGGCGCAAATGACACGATGGTTGGCAACATTCAGGGTGAATACCTGGCTGATTATCTGGAAAAGAATCCAAAAGAAAGCCTGAAATGCGGTTATCTGCGCATTTTGCTTGGCTCTCCATTGGATCTGGCCCGCTATGACGGCCTGATGGACAAGATGAAGAAATACACGGATAACGGCCGCTTCAAAATCATTGGCGATAAAGACGGCCTGGCCACGGGTGATTATTCCTCCGCCCTGGCTGCCGCAGAAGACTGGATGCAGGCTATGCCGGAAATGAACTGCATCATTGGTCAGAACGATGGTACGGCTGTGGCTGCCCTCCAGGCAGTGATCGGCGCCAAGAAAGAAGGCAAGGTTGTAGTGGTTGGTTGTGACGGTGAAGATCCTGCCATTGCCGCCATCAAAGCCGGCACGATGTCAGCAACCGGTTTAATGCAACCGGCAGTCTGGGGCAAGACAGCTATTGAGACAGTCGTTGGCCTGCTGAACAACAAGAAATACGATCACCTGATCCTGATCCCGCCGAAAATCATTACCAAAGAAAACGCGGATCATGTAAGCAACTTTACATACACAGAGTAAAGATAAAAAAGGGGGGCTGCTGGATAAGCAGCCCCCAACAGGAGCAACAGGCGATGGGTAATATCGTTGAACTGGTGGGAATCAATAAAACCTTCCCGGGTGTGCACGCCCTCTCTGACGCCAGACTTGAATTGGAAAAGGGAGAGGTGCACGGGCTGATTGGTGAGAACGGCGCGGGTAAGAGTACGTTAATGAATATCCTCGCTGGACTGATCACACCGGATCGCGGTGAGATCATCGTAAACGGTGTGAAAAGAGTTTTTCATGATCCGCATGAAGCCCTGATGGCCGGAATTTCCATGATCCACCAGGAAGTCTGCCTGGTACCAGAAATGACTGTCGCGGAAAATATCTGGATTGGCCGCGAGGAAAAATTCACCCGTTACGGAATCATAGATAAAAAGGAAATGATCCGGAAAACCCGTGAATTGATGGATCAATTTGGTATTTCCCTGGACGGCGATCAGGTTGTATCTGCTTTGAGTATCGCAGAGATGCAATTGGTGGAGATCGCGCGTGCGCTTTCCTATGACGCTGACATTCTGATCATGGATGAGCCTACATCGGCGCTCACCAACCGCGAAATCGAGATCTTGTACAGCATTATCCGCAGGCTTAAAGAAAAACAGGTTTCCTTCATCTTCATTTCACATAAGATCGAAGAGCTTTTACAAACATGTGACCGGATCACCGTCATGCGCGACTCGAAATACATCTGCACGTTGAAGACCACCGAAACCAATGCCAATGCGTTGATCTCTTTGATGGTTGGACGTGAATTGAAGAATTATTACCAAAAACAGGCAGCAAAAATCGGCGAGGTGGTTTTAGAGCTGCGAAATTTCTCACGATCTGGAGAGTTTACCAATATCAATTTCCAGCTTCACCGGGGTGAGATCCTGGGAATCTCCGGACTGGTGGGGGCGGGACGTTCGGAAGTCGTGCGGGCATTGTTTGGCATTGACCGCTCCACCAGTGGTGAGATTCTCATAGAAGGCCACCCGGTGAGCATCACGTCCCCGGAAGACGCGATTAATAATGGCATTGCCATGGTAACCGAAGACCGGGCGCTCTCCGGGTTGGTGCTGGATATGAGCATGATGCACAACACCACACTGGTGATCCTTCGCCAGCTATGCCGGCTGGGATTCATACAAAAAAACCGGGAAGAATCCACCAGCCGGGAAATCATCAAACGGCTGCAAATAAAAATCTCCGGCATGCAGCAAACCGCCCGGCAATTAAGCGGCGGCAACCAGCAAAAAGTGGTTCTTTCAAAGTGGTTGTTATCCAATCCAAAAGTATTGATCCTCGATGAACCCACGCGCGGCATCGACGTGGGCTCGAAGTCGGAAATCTATAAGCTGATGAGTGAATTGACCGGCCAGGGGATGGCTATCCTGATGATCTCTTCGGAGCTTCCGGAAATCCTTGGTATGAGCGACCGGATCATTGTGATGCGCGATCGCAAGATCACGTATGAATGCCTGCAAAATGAAGCCACGCAGGAAAGGATCATGGAATACGCGTTTGGAAGCCTGTCAAAGTAAAGACTTGACCGAAATATTTCAACGAGGTAATAGATATGGAAGATAAGCTCCATTTTGAAGGAATCAAATCAGCGATCAATAACTTTTTCGCTCAAAACAAGATCATCCTGGTGTTGATCATTCTGTTTATCGTACTATCCCTGACATCGCCGATTTTCCTGACAGAAAAGAACCTGATAAATATCCTTCGGCAGATCAGCGTGACAGCCATTGTTGGGGCTGGTTTCACTCTTATGTTGACTTCAGGGGCGATCGACCTGTCCATCGGCTCTGTGCTGGCTGTCTCAGCGTTGATCTGCGCCATGTTGCTAAAAGCCAATGTGCCGATCCCGGTCAGCATTACCCTCTCGATTTTAACTGGAGGGGTCATGGGATTGGTTACCGGTCTGGTAACCAATTACTTCAAGCTTATCCCGTTCATTTCCACATTGGCCTTCATGCAAGCGTATCGCGGTCTTTCCTGGTTGATCAGCGGCGGACCGCAGATTTTCCAATTTGACCAGCAGTTCCTGAACCTGGGCACCGGTTATATCGGGTTCATCCCAGTTCCGGTTTTGATCATGATAGGCATTGCCATTCTGACATCCATCATCCTGAACCGCACGAAATTTGGACGGAATATCTGCGCCATTGGCGGTAACCCCACAGCGGCGCGGGTTTCTGGGATCAATGTCATGAAGACTTCCGTATGGGTGTTCATCTACACAGGTATGATGGCTGCCCTGGCCGGGATCGTGACCACCGCGCGGATGGATATGGCGCGCGCTGACGCGGGCAACGGCATTGAAATGGATGTGATCGCGGCAGTGGTTATTGGCGGAACGTCGCTTAACGGCGGCAAAGGTTCCGTGTTGGGCACTCTAATCGGCTGCATGATCGTTGGCACTATCAATAATGGATTGACCATTAATGGCGTCAGTCCCTATGTCACCATGGTTGCCAAAGGCCTGATGATTGCCATTGCGGTAATCTTCGACAGCCGGGCGAACTTTGTGTTCTCTCGCAAAAGTACTTCAGCCATTGAAAGTTGACCGGGAAGAATGGAGCAGGTAATGAAAACAATGGAAAAGATTGTGGAGTGCAAATATGGGCCGTTAAACCCAAAGGTGAACCTGCTGCCTGATTTCTTTTCCGGATTTCAACCTGAAAAGCGGAAAGAAATACTGGCGGAAGAAGAGAAGTTCTATCGGGAATTGACTGCACCCTTCTCTGTGGATTCGGATATTAACACGGCAATATTATTCGTACCTGCCAGAGATAAGTACAAAATCAGGGTAAAGAAGTATTCACCACAGAACGTGAAAACGCCTTCTCCCGCGATGGTTTTCTTTCACGGCGGCGGTTTTATCACCTGCAGCATAGAAACCCACAATTTTGTACCTGCTTATATCGCGCGAAATGCCGGTATCACGGTATTCTCTGTTGAATACCGGCTGGCTCCGGAATTTGAATTTCCCATTGGCCTGGAAGATTGTTACAGTGTTATCCGGTGGATCGCAGAAAATCACAAAACTCTGCAAATCGATCCGCAAAAGATTTCCCTGTGCGGTGACAGCAGCGGTGGAAATTTTGCCATGGTGCTTTCCATCATGGCCCGGGATCGCAAAGAGTTTTCGGTGGATAAGCAGGTCTTGATATATCCTGTTACCGACCTGACTGGCACGATCCATAAACGGTCAGTTGACGTCTATGGAAAACCGCAGACCAACGAAGATGGGAAAAAAAGTGTCGACTTTATCGCCGCTTATCTGCAACATGGAGAGGATAAGAAGAACCCACTTATTTCCCCCCTCTTCATAAATGACATGGCTGGAATTCCACCCACATTGTTCATTCAGGCGGAGTGCGATATTTTCCTGGATGACGGCTTGATGCTGGCAAAAAAGCTTCAAGACGGCGGCGTACCGGTTACCTGTGAAGTGTTTGAAGGAATGCCGCATGCCTTTGTCCTGAGAACGTATGATGAAACGTTCAGGGCGTTGGAAAGTATCTGTTCTTATCTTAAAAAACCATAGGTCAATTGATTATCTGGATTGACCTGGAGTGATCCATGAAAAACAACAATTTGCTCAATGCCGAGATCCTCTCGACGATCGCATCCATGGGCCATAAAGACACGATCACAATCGCGGATTGCGGCCTACCCATTGCGGAAACCACAAAGCGCATCGATATCGCGTTGTGCAAAGGCGTACCTGCCTTTCTCGAAACGTTGGATGTCTGCCTTAGTGAATTCCAGCCGGAGAGCGCCATCGTGGCGGAAGAGATCAGGTTGGCTTCCCCGGAATTTCATCAAGCGATGCTTGAAAGATTGGGGGATATCAAAGTAGACTACATCAGCCATGAGGATTTCAAAATCGCTTCCGGGAAATCCAAAGCCTGCATTCGAACCGGTGAATGCACACCATATGCGAATATTATCCTGGTATCCGGTTCATTGTTTTAAAAGCCTGATCCGGGTTTCTGTTGACCGGGTAACCATAAGTTCTGACAGTAATCTCAATTAATGGATGTTCTCTGGAGTTTGTGAGCATGGAACCAAAAATCGTTGTGGTTGGCAGCGCGAATACAGACATGGTCGTTCGAGTCGATCATATCCCCGAGCCGGGGGAAACGATTCTCGGCGGCAACTACCTGCAGGCGTTGGGCGGAAAAGGAGCCAACCAGGCGGTCGCGGCTGCCCGTCTTGGGGCTGAGGTGACCTTCATCGGCCGGCTGGGTGAAGATATGCTGGGGGACGCGTCTGTTGCTGCCTATCACAAAGAGGGAATCTGCACAGACTTTATCTTCCGTGACAGGAACGCGCCTTCTGGTGTAGCTCTGATCATGGTGGATCAGCATGGGGAGAACATTATTGCGGTTGCCATGGGGGCTAACGCCGAATTATCCCCGGCAGATATCACGGCCTCGGAAAGCGCCTTTCGTTCCGCGGATTTCTTACTGGTACAGATGGAAATTCCAATGGAAACGATCGTCGCGGCTGTTCAGATGGCCAGCCGGTACCATGTACCGGTGATCCTGAATCCGGCTCCGGCGCAGATCCTGCCCGAATCCCTGACTGGCTGCATTGATTACCTGACACCCAACCAGACAGAGATTTTCAGGCTGGTGAAGAATTCTCCGGGGGCAGACCCGATTGAGGCGGCTCATTATCTAAAATCTGAACTCAAAGTAAAAAAAGTGATCATCACGCTGGGCAAAAGAGGGGTGCAGATCGTGGATGACAAACCCAGTATGGTTCCCGCGTTTTCAGTCCAATCTGTGGATACCACCGGAGCAGGGGATGCCTTCAATGGAGGTTTGGCTGTCGCGCTGGCACGCGGTATGGCTCTGGAAGCGGCCGCGAAATACGCCAACGCCGTGGCTGCTTTAAGCACAACGCGGCAGGGCGCGCAGCCTTCCATGCCTACAAAAGAGGCTGTTGAGGAATTTCTTTCACATCATAATTAACTGAATCTGCAAATCCTCTTCTCACCCTTCGAGATACTTCTTCATAGCAGCCAGCATCATCCCCCAGTTCTGCTCAGATTGCAGGCGTTCTTCTTCTGTGTCATTCATATCCTGGGTCAGTTCGACGCGCGTAGCATTTCCCTCACGGGTCAGCTCAATGGTCACCTTATGATAATACTGCGGCTCGTTGGGCAGGCCGGAAAGCGGGCTGTAATGACTGTATTGCAGCCGCTGTTCCGGGATCATCTGCAGGATCACCCCGCGGTCTTCATAGGGTTTGCCCTGCCATTCCCCTTTCCAGATGATGGGGCTGCCCACGTGCCAGTCGGATACGGCATTCGCGCCGAACATGTAGTGTTTGATATCGCCGGGAGTGATGAGCGCGTGCCAGACACGCTTGACTGG
>CAYNJT010000002.1:0-82407 GCA_964397625.1 uncultured Leptolinea sp.
ACCCCCCGGCTACGAACCCAGACACAACCGCCGTGGGCAGTACTCAGCACCACGTTAAAGTAATCATTAAACGGTTTGAAAGCCCCCGACTCTCCCATGTCCAAAAACCGGCTCGCCCCAAACGGGGGAGCCTGAATATGTATTGATTGGCAACTTCCAGCGCGCTCATGGTGTAGCCGGTGAGATCGTTCTTGGAATTGATACCGATTTCCCCGAACGAATTCGCCCGGGCAAGCTTGTGTACCTGGGGAACCAGCATACTCCCCGCAAGATTACCGGAACCCGGCCATTTCATGACCGGCTGCTGGTAACACTGGAGGGGATTCACAGCCGAGAGGAAGTCGCGGAACTGACCAACCTTCAGGTTTTTGTAAGAATTAGCGACCTGCCTCCATTAGATAAAGGCCGGTTTTATCATCACCAACTTATCGGGTTGCCGGTCTTAACCGAGAATAATGGCGAGATTGGCACCATCAAGGAGATCCTTGAAACCGGCGCCAATGATGTATTTGTGGTGGTTGATGAGAATGGGAAGGAAAACCTTCTTCCGGCAATTGACTCTGTAATTCTGGATATTGATATTAAACTGGGACGTGTACTGGTAAAACCGCCTGAGTGGGAGTGATACGAGCGGCATGGATGACCGGCTCTACTGGATTGGTTTCACATTTGTAAAGGGGATTGGCGCTGTCCGTTTTCGCGGACTGTTAAACGCATTCTCCTCCATGCATGAAGCCTGGAACGCCTCTCCGAACCGGTTGATGGAAGCTGGATTAAATCAACGGGTAATTGATAATTTTCTTCAGGTGCGCAGGCAAATTGATCTGGAGCGTATTGGATTAAATATTCAAAAAGCCGGTATACAGGTTTTAACCTGGGAGGATGAAATCTACCCCCGCCGGTTAAAAGAAATTGATCAGCCGCCACCTGTTCTATATTTACTGGGTGAAATCACCCTGCAGGATGAATGGGCTGTTGCCATTGTGGGCACCCGGCGAATGACCGGTTACGGCCGGCAGGTGACAGAGGAGTTATCTGAATTACTGGCAAACCACGGGGTGACCGTGGTTAGCGGATTGGCACGCGGGGTAGACGCTTCGGCCCATCAGTCCGCGTTGAAACATGGCGGGAGGACGCTTGCCGTGTTGGGAAGCGGAGTGGATCGTATTTATCCACCGGAACACCGCAAATTGGCTGAGGATATAGCGAAGAATGGCGCGGTTATCAGCGATTATCCTCCGGGTACTCCGCCGGAGAGTAATAACTTTCCACCACGTAACCGTATCATCTCGGGATTATCACGGGTGGTTGTAGTTATTGAGGCAGGCGAAACAAGCGGCGCATTGATCACCTCAACGTTTGCCGCGGAACAGGGGCGGGATGTGTTTGCCCTACCCGGCAGTATTTACGCTAATCAATCCAAGGGGACCAATAGATTGATCCAACAGGGAGCCCGGCCTCTGTTGAATGTTAAGGACGTTCTCGAAGCCCTTAATATTGAACAGGTACAGGAATATCGACAGGCGCGTCTGGATCTTCCAGCTGATCCGTTGGAACAGCAGTTATTGAATGTTCTTGGATATGAACCTGTCCATATTGATGATCTGGGAAGTTCATCCGGCCTGGGTATGGATACACTGACAGCCACTCTAACCATGATGGAATTAAAAGGGCTTGTCAGGCAGGTCGGAGGAATGAACTATATACTGGTAAAAGAAAAGTCCATTTTATATCAGGCAGATAAACATGATTGACCATTTATACGCAGTGATCATGGCGGGCGGAGGAGGAACGCGCTTATGGCCGTTATCTCGACGAAGCCGACCTAAACAAATGTTGACTCTGACAGGTGAACGGACATTATTCCAGCTGGCTGTTGATCGGTTGAGTGGATTATTGTCACCTGAGCAAATTTATATTGTGACAGTTGAAGAACAGGCAAAGGAACTAAGCCGGCAGAAACCGGAGATACCCTGGGAGAATTTCCTGATTGAACCATTGCCGCGAGGGACTGCATCGGTGGTCGCGTTGGCCGCCCAGGCGATTCAGTTGAGAGACGCGCAGGGTGTTATGGTTGTATTAACAGCCGACCAATTTATCCAGAACGTAAATCACTTCCATCGTTTGATTACCTCCGGAATGCAGGTGGCGCAGGAGGGATATCTGGTTACCCTAGGGATTGAACCAGTATTTCCGGCTACCGGTTATGGATATATTCAACGAGGAAATCAATTAGGCGAATTTGATGGACTACCGTTTTATCAGGTACTGAAATTTAAAGAAAAACCAAACCAAGACCTGGCGCAGGAATTTATTAAACGAGGGGACCATGATTGGAACTCCGGTATGTTCTTCTGGCGGGTGGATCGTATCCTTGAGGAGATTTCCAACCTAATGCCCGAGTTATATGTGAAGATCCGCGACATTCAAAATGCCTGGCCAGGTTCATCCAGACAGACAGTTCTTTACGCGAGATGGCCTGAGATACAACCCGAGACAATTGACTATGGTATTATGGAAAAAGCCTCCCGCGTGGCCTGTATTCCGGCAAGGAATCTGGGTTGGAATGATGTCGGAAGTTGGGACTCTTTGTTTGATGTTTTGGCATCAGATGAACATGGAAATATCACCCTTGCGGAAGATGTCTTTTTGCAGGATACTTCCGGCTCATTGGTAATCAGTGAGAACAAAGCGAAAAAGTTCATTACGACCATTGGCATTGAGAACATAGTTATTGTTGATACACCGGATGCCCTGTTGGTCTGTAAGAAATCAGAAACACAGAAAGTAAAACAAATCGTTGAGTTCCTGAAGAAAAACGGGAAACAAGAGTTATTGTGAGTGGAGTAGGCATACTTGGAAGCTTATTGCGTACGTTGTAAAGAAAAAAGAGAAATACAAAATCCAGAAGCTGGTTTTACTGTTACTGGTACTCCCATAACAAGAGGTACATGCGCCGTGTGTGGAACGAAATTGGCGCGCATGGGTATAACCGAGGCGCACGCGGGGTTGGAAAAACCCGAGAAAGCCCCCCGCAAGCCACGAACAGAAAAAGCTGATAAGAAAACACCCGCCGGGCGGAAAAGTGTAAAGAAATCCGGGGAAGGACCAGAAATAAAAGTAGGGAAACTTGTGATTGTTGAATCACCAGCCAAAGCAAGGACGATAGGCCGGTTCCTGGGACACGGTTATACTGTCCGGGCTTCAATTGGTCACGTTCGCGACCTGCTTCGCTCCAGTCTCTCGGTGGATGTGGAACATGACTTTGCGCCCAAATACCGGGTACCCAACGAAAAGAAGCAAATTGTAAAAGAATTGAAAGTGCTCGCGCATAACGCGGACGAAATATACCTGGCAACTGACCCGGATCGTGAAGGAGAAGCCATTGCATGGCACCTGCTTGAATCAACCGAAATGAATCCGGAAATCTCGAAACGGGTTGTTTTCCATGAAATTACCGAGCCGGCTATCGCGGAAGCATTTGCCCATCCACGAACAATAGATAACAGTTTGGTTGACGCGCAACAGGCACGCCGCATTCTTGACCGTCTTGTGGGATACAGCCTTACTCCTCTTCTCTGGGAAAAAGTTCGTGGACGACTATCTGCCGGACGGGTGCAGTCTGTTGCCCTGCGCCTGATCGTGGAACGTGAACGGGAGATCGAGGCATTTAAACCGGAAGAGTACTGGACAATCGGCGCCGAATTCTCTCCTGAAGGATCTCGTACAAAATATCTGTCGCGCTTTTACCGAATGGACGATCAGGATCCTGTGTTACCGGAAGAGACAACCGTTAATGATCTCTGCCGTGATATGGAGAAGGCAGCGTATGTAATAACAAAAATCAAAAAAAGCGAACGCCGCCGCAAACCTGCTCCTCCCTTTACCACCAGCACACTTCAACAGGAAGCCTCGAGAAAACTCGGTTTCACCGCTCGTCGGACCATGGCGGTTGCCCAACAGCTTTATGAAGGGGTAGCCATTCACAGCGCAGGCACGGTAGGTTTGATCACTTATATGCGTACAGATTCGACCAATGTTTCTGAAATGGCCCAAAACGAAGTACGCAAATTTATTGTTGAACAATACGGCGGCGATTTTCTGCCCACCACACCTCCACAATACAAAACCCGAACCCTTGGGGCGCAGGAAGCCCATGAAGCCGTCCGCCCCACATCAGTTCTGCGCAGGCCCGATGATGTTAAAGAAGACCTGACTCCTGAGCAATTCAAACTGTATCAACTGATCTGGCTTCGCTTTGTCTCTTCGCAGATGGAAGAAGCTGTCTACGATACCGTTACAGTGGATATCTCCGGCAAGACGAATTTGCACGCCTATGTATTCCGTACATCCGGCCAGACGTTGAAATTCCCCGGTTTCCTTGTGGTTTACGAAGAATCAAAGAATGAAGACCGGGATGAAGAAGAAAACCAGAAGGTTCCTGCTGGTCTTGAGGAAGGCCAGAAACAGCATCTGAACCGGCTCATCCCGGAGCAACATTTCACCCAACCTCCACCTCGATACACAGAAGCGTCCCTGGTGGCAGCATTGGAAGAAAATGGTATCGGACGGCCATCAACGTACGCGCCAATCATCTCGACCATTCAACAACGCGGTTATGTAATCCGAGAAAACAAACGTTTGTTCCCTACTGATACCGGTACTCTGGTTACAGATTTACTGGTCGAGCACTTCCCCGATATAGTGGATGTGCAATTCACCGCAGGTATGGAAACCAACCTTGACCGAATCGCCTCCAATGAAATGCGCTGGGTGGATGCCATTCGCGAATTCTATACCGGCTTTGAGGCGGAAGTGGATCGCGCCCGCAAGGAAATGCCGGAAGTCAAATCCGAACCTGAAAAGATTGACCGTTCATGCCCGGAGTGCGGCAATGATCTTGTCATTCGCTGGGGGCGCTATGGAAAATTTATCTCCTGCAGCACGTACCCGAATTGCAAACACACCGAGCCATTCCTGGAAAAGATCGGCGTGACCTGCCCGGATGACGGCGGCGACCTGGTGGAACGGAAATCCCGGAAAGGTCGTTTCTTTTATGGTTGCGCGAATTATCCAAACTGCCAGTTTGTTTCCTGGAAAAAACCAGTTTCGAATCCGTGCCCAAATTGTGGCGGATTGCTGGTAGTAGCCAATAAACGCGAATTTCAATGCCTGCAATGCAATGAAACATTCCTTCAAGAACAGGTGACTGAAGGTAAGACAGACCAGGCATAGTTATTGCACCATTCTATTCACGCTTTCCCTGCTTGTGAATCATGCCGGGGCGGGCTGATTACCAGCAACCCTCGAAGTAGGAGTGTGAACGGATGGAAAAAATACTTGAGCGGCTGAAAAACCCTCTTTACGCAGGTATTGCCGGATTTCTGGCAGGACTGATCGTCGGTCTTCCCATTTTGGGATGGATGGTATGGCCTGTGCAATGGACAGACGCGTCTCCACAACATTTGCGCAGTGATTTACAGGTGGATTATCTGCGAATGATGATTGATTCATTCAAACGCAATGAGAATGAAACGCTGGCGATTAAACGCTGGTCAGAACTTGGTTCATCCGGTCAATCCGCGTTAAAAGCTCTGGCAGCTGCGCCGGGTTCCACGGACCCGAATGATATTGAGCAAATGGCTCTGCTGGTTCAGGCCCCAATTCCTGTTGTTAATCCGGAAGCAAAACCCGCTGAAGATAATAAAGGCAAGGCTGAACAACCAAAATCCGAAGAGGGAGCAAAGGCACAGGCGACAGAAGCCCTTCTGCCGGTTGATGGAACGGAGACCACGCCATCAAGAACTTCAAGCGGGTTGTCTAATCTGCCGATCCTGCTGGGAGTGATGTGTCTGCTTACCCTGGCGGTGGCAGGGTTGCTCGTCTTCCTGTTGCTGAAACGAAAAAAAGGTGCATCAGAAGCTGAAGAACCGGCTGAGGGTTATGAAGGTTATGCTGGTGAAGAAATGGAATACGTGGCTGAGGAATCACCTGCCGCCCGGCCAACCATGAATGGCACAAAAAAGCGTGTCAGCCCGGATGCAGAAGAACCACCGGTTGTTCAGTTTATGACAACCTACATGCTGGGTGATGACCTGTACGATGACTCATTCAGTATCGACGCGCCTACCGGAGAATTTCTCGGTGAATGTGGTGTCGGTATCTCTGAAACCATCGGGGTAGGTGATCCGAAGAAAGTGACCGCGTTTGAAGTCTGGTTGTTCGATAAGAATGATATCCAGACAGTAACCAAAGTATTGATGTCTACACATGCGTTCAACGATCCAAACATCCGACAGCGGTTGCTTGCCAAAGGAGAACCGCAATTGGTGGAACCTGGAAAGCGCATATTGTTGGAAACTGCTTCATTGCAAATGGAAGCCCGTATCGTGGATGCCAGTTACGGTGGCGGTGCAATGCCAACCAACAGTTACTTTGACCGCCTGACCCTTGAGCTTGCTGTTTGGCCCAAAAACGCATAATATTAAAGAAGTTAATAAAAAGAGGCTGATCTTTTCAGATCAGCTTCTTTTTTTATTCTATGTGGGTAATCTTAAACTGGATCAAACCACCTGGGGTGTCGGCAGTTGCCATGTCGCCGACTTTTTTACCCAATACCGCTTTCCCAATAGGGGATTCATGAGAGATACGATTCTTTTTTGGGTCAGCTTCTTTGGGTCCTACCAGTTGATATTTTTCAACCGGGTAGTCGCCTTCCTGAATGGAAAAATGTGAGCCAATATTAATTACTGTATGTCCGGAAGAGGATTCATCGATGATCACAACATTTCGCAGTGTTCTTTCCAAATCTTGGATTTTCCCTTCCAGAAAGCCCTGTTCTTCCTTGGCGCTGATATAGTCAGCGTTTTCAGAGAGATCGCCCATTTGAATGGCCGCGCGCAGACGCGCTGAAAGCGCGTCACGTTCCGGCCCTTTTAGGCGTTCCAGTTCTTCCTTCAGGCGGGAGAGCCCTTCTGCGGTTAAATATGAAACATCTTCCATTGTCTATATCTCCTGTTGTGTTTCGCAGGCCTTATTTTACCGCAACAGGTAGAAAAGAGTAGAGAAGTTTCTGGAAGACCGGTTTCGCCGGCCCAAATCAAGCTGTCAGGGGAGAGTCTCGGGGTCGAACAGGCGCTTGTATTCATCCACAGCAAAGCGATCCGTCATCCCGGCAACATAATCACAGACTGCTCGATATAATCCGCGTTCAGAGACCAATAACTGGATATGGTTGGGTAAAACAGATGGTTCATTAATATACATATTAAAGATTCTTGTAAGAATATTTTCTGCCTTAACCTGCATTCGCATGACACGATGATGGCGATATAAGTTGTGATACAGAAAATCTTTCAACTGCCGGTTACGTTGAATCATCTCTTCATCTGTTCCGACAACGTTGTACTTCAAGCTTTGTAATTCATCCACACTGGTCACAGAGCTCTGCCGCAATTTCTCTGCTGTGTAGTGAACCAGTGAACTCACTTCCATCCCAATTAACTTACGGATAAGACGATGCCGGGTTAGATCATCCAGGTGGCCATTTCTAATACCAAGTGTGCTTAATAGTATTTCCCATAATTCAATACCAGACAACATATCTTCATTGATCATACCGGAACGCAGCCCATCATCAAGATCATGGGCGGTGTAAGCCATTTCATCGGCTGCGTTGGTGATCTGGGCTTCCAGCGAGCCG
This sequence comes from uncultured Leptolinea sp., assembly GCA_964397625.1. Classification (GTDB taxonomy): domain Bacteria; phylum Chloroflexota; class Anaerolineae; order Anaerolineales; family Anaerolineaceae; genus Leptolinea. The sequence continues at coordinate 7,703 of CAYNJT010000002.1, forward strand.
CGCCGTTCCGGGTTGAAATCTGCGGCATCAGATACGTCATATTCCGTTTCGTGTTTGACTATGCCTTCCAGAACTTCCCATGATAGGTTTAGACCATCAAAGTCGGGATAACGCTTTTCAAGTTTTGTCACGATTCGAAATGAATGCTTGTTATGGTCGAACCCTCCCTGATCTTTCATAAGTTTGGCCAAGGTTGTCTCGCCGGAATGCCCAAAGGGTGGATGTCCAAGATCATGCGCAAGACAGATCGCCTCCACCAGGTCTTCATTTGCACCCAGAGCACGCGCCATAGTGCGGCCAATCTGGGTGACTTCCAGTGTATGGGTCAGCCGGGTGCGGTAATAATCGCCTTCGTAGTTAAAAAAGACCTGGGTCTTATATTCCAACCGTCGGAATGCCGTGGTGTGTAGAATTCTATCCCGGTCACGTTGGAAACAGGTTCGATATTCCGGTTCTTCCTGAGGAAATTCACGCCCGCGGGAATCTTTGCTGCGGATACCATATGGAGCGAGATTTCTGTCTTCCTGATCCTGCAAGACCTCTCGAGAGAATAACATTTCAAGCTCCTTCATTCACATAATCAGTCTGACTTTAACAAAGTTCCGGATGGTTTGTCAACCAGGGCGTCATAAACTGCATTGGGATTTATCCCGCTGGTAATGGAAATTTGTATAGAGGGATTTCTTTCCAGAATACCCATCATAATGGTGACTTTTTTCGCCATACCACCGGTCACATCCATTCCAGCAGAACCGCCAATGGCGTTTGACATAGAGGCGAATTCAGCCTGTGTTAGTGTAGAGGCCAGATGGGTATTGGCCGGGTAATCTTCCCAGACACCTGGTTCTCTGGAGGCGAGTATGATCTGTTCTGGTTGTAATTTGTCGGCGAGGATGGAAAAAATTTCTTCAGTGGAGAGAATAGTGCCGCCCAAGGAACGATCAAAGATCACATCTCCGTTGACCACAGGGATCAGGTGATTCTCCCAGGCACACCGAATAGGTTCAAAAAATACTTCCATGGGGGTACGGTTGTCTGTCACTACCCAGGTTGAAGGAGGAAAAGCAATCACGGGGAGTCCGGTGGAAAGAAAGGTTTGAATGACCAACTCATTTAACTTGCGGGCATCGTCCCATACTTCAGCAAATCCCTGCCATTCTTCTGCTGTTTTCACGCCGTTTCTAGTTCCATATTTTTGACCGGAAAAATGTCCAAACGAACCAGAACCATGCCCGATCAGAATGTGCATATCGGGAAATTGATTAAGGGCGCGAAAAATCTCTTCAGACAGCCGGTGGATGTTTTCCGGCAATGCGGTTCGCGGTTTGGCTTTGTCTGTAATGGCCGCGCCACCCAACTTGATAAAAACACGTTTATCTGTTTTCATCAAGATTCAGAATCTCCTGCCAGGGTAAAGGAAAATACCCTGACGGCCCCGCTGGAATTTAATGCCTGGCTGACCTGCCGGACTGTTTCCGCAGTGCAAAGGGCGATCATATTTCCACCGCCACCCGCGCCGATCAATTTCGCGGCCAGGGCGCCAGCCGACCTGGCATTTTTTACCAACCGGTCAAGCGCAAATGAAGAGACTTCCATCGATTGCAATAAACGATGATTTTCATTCATCGCATTGGCCAGCGTTTGAATTTGCCCGGTTTCTATTGCGGCACGGGCGACTTTAACCTGATCTTCAATGGATGAGAAGAGTTGGTTGTATTCATCCTTGTTTTGTTCATATCGTTTCCGAACACCAGTAACCATGAGGCTGGTGGCTGAATTAATACCGGTATCGGCGATAACCAGATGTATTGGTTCTTTGATAACAACTTTTTCCATGGTTGAGCCGCGCCGGAAAAAAATAGGCTGCTCGTATGTGATCACTGTGTTATCAACACCTGATGGATTTCCGTGATGTATCTTTTCCACCTCAAACGCCAGACGGTTTACAGTCTCTGCGGGAAGCGGCTGCCCTTCCAGATAGTTCGATAGCGAACGGATCAACGCGCAACTCACTGCAGCTCCTGATCCCATTCCGCCGCCGATTGGCAGGGAGGAATTAATCCGGATCATACATCCACTGAAGTGCTTTTGTTTACATTCTTTAAGCGTTAGGTCTACCGCGAAGCGGAGGGGATGATCGGATGGCAGGTCACGGACATTTTTATATAGACGGATCATGGGGGAATCGATCCATATTTCATCCGAGGGACACCGGAAGGCCTCAACTGTGGCTTCCACTCTTAATTGAGATACAGGTATGGCAATCGCCGGTTTACCATAGACAACAGCATGTTCCCCTAAAAGTATTGCTTTGCCAGGAGCGCTTGCAGTGGATAGGACGTCGGTCATTTTAAGTTTAGAAAATGTAGAAAATAGCCAGTACGCAAAGTCCCCAGAGAAGAATGACGATTTGAAGCGGCCGATCGACAAGTAGTACCTCATCTGGTGCCAGATTGATTTCCTGAATTTCTGTCAGTTGAAGATAGCGCAAAAGGCCATATACCACAAATGGAATGGTCAACATCATAGAGTGGTTCGCGGGCAAATTGGGGGCTGAGAACGTATAAAGGCTGTAAGCGATAATGGTCGTTCCAGAGATCATCATCATGATTTGGTCAAGGAAGGGGAGCGAATACCCATCCAAAACTTTACGATGATTGGCGGCCGACGAAGAAAGCAGTTTAATTTCGGCGCGGCGTTTACCAAAACCCAGGTAAAGCGCCAGAAGGAAAGTAACTACATACAACCACGGCGAGAAGCGTTCCACCTGGATAAGAGATACTCCACCGCCAACTCGAAGAACAAACCCGATTGAAAGTATGACCACATCGATCAAAACGATGTGTTTCAGCCGTATGGAATACGCCAGGTTAAGCACGAAGTAACATACCGAGATAACCAAGAAGGCTGGTGACAGAAGATACGCGCAGATGAAAGTCGCAGTGAGAAAGATTCCTGCTGTGATCCAGGCTGCCTGAATGGATAACTTCCCTGAGGCGATGGGACGGTTTTTCTTACGAGGATGCTGCCTGTCTGCTTCCACATCCATAATATCGTTGATAATATAGACGGTACTCGATAGAATACAGAAGAGAAAGAAACCAGCCAGGGTACGGGCAAATGCAGTTGGATTTGTCAACTGGCGGTCAAACACAAGCGCGGCGAAAATTAATCCGTTCTTAACCCACTGTTTTATTCGCATGGTTTTGATGATAGCGCGTAGCATAAAAAATATCTTATCACAAAACGAAAAGGTATATTTAAATCAAAGTGGTAAAAACCCGACTGGATTTACGATTGGTTGAACTTGGACTGGTGGAAAGCCGCGCCCTGGCACAACGCATGGTTATGGCAGGGTCTGTGCGTGTTAATGGTCAGATGGTCTTGAAACCATCGCAAATGGTGACAGAAGATTCTGTTATGGAACTGGTTGGAAGGCAGAAATACGTTTCCCGGGGTGGCGAAAAGCTGGAAGCCGCGCTGGAGGCGTTTCAGCTGACGAACCTGGCGGGGTATTCATGCGCGGATATTGGCGCATCCACAGGTGGTTTTACCGATTGTCTCCTGCAACATGGGGCTGCCTCAGTGATATCTGTAGATTCTGGACATGGAGATTTTCATTGGAAACTGAGAACTGACCCCCGCGTGACACTTATGGAGCATACCAATGCGCGCAGCTTGAATATTTTACCGGCGCCTGTTCAATTAATTTGCGTAGACGTGTCTTTTATTTCCCTGCGGGTCCTATTTCCCGTGATACGCGGCTGGCTGCAAGAACAAGGAGGAGCCGTAGTGACATTAATTAAACCGCAATTTGAAGCTGGTCGTGAAGAAGCGGATAAAGGTAAAGGAGTCATCCGCGATCCTAAAATCCATGCCCGTGTTTTAAATGATGTGCTTCACTCGGCAGAAACCGAAGGCTTTGGTGTGGCAGGCCTTATTCTTTCACCATTGGAAGGCCCAAAAGGAAACAGGGAATTTCTTGCCCATCTTCTTTACCCGGGGAAAACAAGGGGTGACATTCAAGAACTAATTCGAAAAGCACTGGCACCACAAACACCACCCAACTGATCGCACTGGAGCACAAAGGGAATGAATCAAACATATTTAATGAAATTACTTTCAGCCGATGAAAGGATATTATTGATCACCAGACAGCACTGGCTCGTATTAAGTCAGAATATTTTGGCTGATATTCTTCTTCTTTTGATTCTCACCATTGGGATTGCCGTTGCCATCCCTTTGACCGGTCCATTCTTTGTTATTGGAATACTTTTTGCCGTCATTCCAATTGTTGATATGATCCGACGCTTCATGGAATGGAACAGCCGGCAATTCTTAATTACCAACCGAAGGGTGATTCAAATTTCCGGCATACTCAGTAAAAATGTAAGCGATTCCTCACTGGAAAAAGTTAATGATTTAAAACTCTCACAATCCTTCATGGGGAGGCTATTTGGTTATGGTAATGTGGAGATCCTGACGGCCAGTGAAATGGGGTCAAACCTCTTTAATTTCATAGGAGACCCGGTCACGTTTAAAAAAGCAATGATGGACGCTAAGAATCGGTTGGGTACGAACATGGACGAGGGATTGACCTTCCGAAATGTCGTAAAAGAACAAACCATCCCGGATTTAATCGAAGAGCTGGACGCGCTGAGGATCAAAGGGATTCTGACCGAAGAAGAGTTCCGGGATAAGAAAAAAGAATTACTAAGCCGTATGTGACTATTTGCGGATTCCCCGACGTAGAAGAATTAGATAAAGTCCAAAGATGATCAGACTGATTGAACCGGTGTTGCCTATCAAGGTAACAGCGCTGCTTCGGTTGCCGCCGATGGTTAATCCCCATCCCACCATGGTAAGGATACCGCCTGGAATCAACGGCCACCACAGGAAAACAGGATTGATCATCCGCGATGTCAGAGTGATTAAAATCCAGCCAAGGCCAAGACAGGTGATCAGGAACCCTATTTGCACGAGTTCATTGCTGTCTGCGTTGGAAATAAATCCAAGATAAAATCCAGGTCCCAACCCGCTAAGTAGACTGCCAGGAATGAGAAAGCCAAGCAACCGTTCAAAAAAGCCCCAGGCCAGGAAGGCGATACCCATACCAGAAGCAATTGACGCGATAAATATAAACACAGACAACCGATCTGAGATAAAGGGATAAGCTGCGCCAGCGAAAATCCCAGCTACAAGAAACGCCCACCAGGCATGATAATTACTATACAACAGGGAAAAGAACAGGATCGCCATAAACCCTGCCGACATTGAAAGAAATGCCCATCCCAGGCGAATTGTGAAGATGGGTTGGTCAATAAGGTCGCCAAAAAGGAGCATGCCCGCAATACCCAATGCCCCGATAAGCATTCCTGGGATGATCCAGGCCATGCGTCTGGTATTCAAGCCGGTAGCCAGTAAAATCAATCCAATTGAAGGTACTACTGTAAAACTCAACCATTCCGTGCGCAGGTATTGGTCAAGCAGAATAAGAAATCCGGCCATGACCAGCAGAATACCAAAGAATGTCGGCGTGAATTTTGGATGGTCTGATGGAATTTGATTATTCAGGTTGTTGGTATCCGGTTCCATACTCAAATTATTCCCAGTTCCTTGCTTTTTAAAACTGCCTGCATCCGATCGCGGGCTTCCAACTTGTCAAATATGTTGCTCAGGTGGTTCTTGACTGTTCCTTCTGCGATTACAAGTTCCTCAGCTATTTCTCTATTACTGGCACCCCGCGCAACCATCCTTAGAATCTGTTTTTCGCGTTCTGAAAGTAGCGTCTGATTGGGTGACGCTGGTATCGGTTGCACGCGCGGAAGTCGTGAGAATTCCGCCATTACCCGGGCAGTTACTGAAGGCATGAGGAAGTATTCCCCTCGATTCGCCGCGTAAATAGCTTCAAATAGTTTCTGCGAGGGGACATCTTTTAACAGGTAGCCGAAAGCGCCTGCCCGAAGACCTTCAAAAATATATTCATCCTCATCGAAGGTTGTTAAAGCGATAACACGGGATGCTGGGTAAAGTTCATGCAGTCGCCGGGTGGCTGCCACTCCATCAAGTACTGGCATACGCAGATCCATTAAAACAACATCTGGCCTGAAGATGGCTGCCTGCCGCAAGGCTTCCTCCCCATTGGCGGCCTCCGCAACCACCTCGAAATCTGGTTGGGAAGAAAGCAATATCCGCAATCCTTCTCGGAAAAGCGCCTGATCATCCACCAACAAAATGCGAATAGGTTGTTTCATCCAGGGACCGTTATTTGAAGGGTAAACCCTTCACCTTTCGATGTAAATATTTCACAATTTCCATCTACAAGAGTTAATCGTTCATGCAACCCGATTAATCCGAATCCACCATCAATTTTATCTGTTCCTTTACCGTTATCCTGCAGGGTCATGCGAACGATATCAGGATTTGTAAAGTCGAGGATGATGGAGAAAACAGTGGCTGAGGCATGTTTTCGTGTATTGCTGAATCCTTCCTGCGCGGCTCGAAAGAGTGTGACCGATTTTTTGCTATCCAATTCTCTATAGGTCCCCCGAATTGTGAACTCTGTGTGCAGGTTTGCCATTTCGCCGTCTTTGAGAAGTCGGTCTATCCGTTTCCTTAGCGGCTGACTTTCATCTGAAGAAGAGCGCAACGTGTTGACAGAGCGGCGGACATCCTGAAGAGCTTCCTGGCTCAAGTTTTGCGCTTTTACCAGCATGGAGTGGGCCGTCTCCGGATCCTGTTGCATCACAGCTGATGCGGCCTGTATTTGCATATTGATCGTTGTCAGGTAATGCCCCAGACCATCATGAATCTCCCTCGCGAGGCGGTTTCGTTCTTTGGTAATAGTCAGGTCTTCCACCTGGACGGCAAATTCACGGAGGCGGGCATTAGCCGCTTCCAGATCACCGATTAGACGGTTAACCTCATGACGGGCCTGTTCTTCTCCAATAGCCACCTGCGTGAAAATCATAATGAAAAAGACACCGGCAGCGTAAATTGGGATAGCGCCTAAGGTTGTCTCAAGGTTTTGCGTATAGCCATATACAGCGATCGCATAACAGAATGCCGATAGAAACGCGGGAATATACATCCAAAAGCTGCGTAATAGAAGAACGCTTTGTCCGGCAAGGGGCAGAAGGATTAACAATGTCAATCCATTTCCGCGGCTAAGGTAGACAATAGCCCCGCCAAGGAGCATCTGACAGAAGAAATATGCAACTATTAACGGCCGGGTAGGTTGGCGGGAAACATACGAATACCCATAAACACCCACACTCAAATAGGCTATTCCGATCAGGGTAAGCCAGATCAATATCTGGATTGATTCTGGTTCAAACGATGAAAATATTGAAAGATACGAAGCCATTACAACTATGGCGAAAGCCAGGTTGATGCTTGATCCTGTTTGAATGGCGGCGCGTTCCGGTCTTTCCACAATTGGGATTATAGCATTCAGGGAGTACACGGCAATCAACCATAGGCCTATTTTTCCCGCCGGGTCACAGGAGCCAATAGGCCATTAACTGTGACTTTCGGTAACTGGTTATTGGTTTAAAAGGGTTTATGGTTAGACGTAAGAAATTTTTACGGAAGAGAGTCACAAGAATAGGTGAAAAATGAAAGTATTATTTCTTTATCCTGAATTTCCAGACACATTCTGGAGTTTTAAACACGCTCTGCAATTTGTCCGAAAAAGTTCTTCCAATCCGCCGCTGGGTTTGGTTACCATAGCTGCCATGTCTCCGGCAAACTGGGAAAAGCGTCTGGTAGATATGAATGTGAGGAAGTTATCAGACCGGGATATTGCGTGGGCGGATATGGTTTTTATCAGTGCAATGGATATTCAGCGCGATTCAACCCACGAGGCGGCCAAAAGAATTAGAGCAGCAGGAAAAATGATTGTTGCCGGCGGCCCTATGTTTATCGGGGAATGGCAGGATTTCCCCGAGATTGATCATTTTGTTTTAAACGAAGGTGAGATCACTTACCCCATGTTCCTGCGCGACCTGGAAAAAGGGACACTGCAGAAGACTTACTCAACAACTGAATACGCGGATATGTCTCAAACCCCTGTTCCCATGTGGGAATTAGTCGATATGAAACGATATGATTCAATGTGTATCCAATTCTCACGAGGTTGTCCCTTTGGTTGTGAATTCTGTAACATAACGGCCATGCTAGGGCACACCCCTCGATTGAAAACCGCACAGCAGATCATCGCGGAGTTGGATAAGATTTACTCGCTGGGTTGGAGGCGAAATATTTTTTTTGTGGATGATAATTTTATAGGCAATAAAAAAGTATTGAAAGAAAAAATTCTTCCAGCATTGATTAAATGGCGTAAGGGAAAAACAGGAACGAACTTCATAACCGAAGCTTCCATTAATCTTGCGGATGATCCTGAGTTAATGAAGATGATGACTGAAGCAGGGTTTATATCTGTTTTCGTTGGAATTGAAACACCAGATGAAACCAGTCTGACGGAATGCCACAAAAGCCAGAATAAAGGCCGCAGTTTGTTGGATAGCGTAAAGCGTTTGCAGCACAATGGGTTGCAGGTTATGGGCGGTTTCATTGTAGGGTTTGATTCGGATACTCCTTCCATCTTCCAACGCCAGATTGAATTTATCCAGACCAGCGGGATCGTCACGGCGATGGTGGGACTTCTTCAGGCTCCATTTGGGACGCCTCTATATAACCGGCTAAAGAAAGAAGGCCGTTTAAATGAAGAAATGTCCGGCGACAATGCTGATGGCTCAACCAATATCATTCCCCGTATGGACATCCACGAATTGAAAGAAGGGTATGAGACTATTCTGCGAACCATTTATTCAGCGGAGGGATTCTATAAGAGGGTAAAGACATTCCTCACCGATTACAAACCGGTTAAACAAACAGTGCATTTGGAAACCCAAGAGGTGCTGGCATTGTTTCGGACCATCTGGAAGATCGGCATAGTCAGTCCGGAACGCAGGTATTACTGGGACCTTGTTTTTTGGACACTCTTCCACGAACCGGAAAAGATTTCGTTAGCCATCACTTTTACCGTTTACGGATACCATTTTAAGCGGGTGAGTGAGTTGCATTTGTTTGAAGAAACAGGAAAGGCATGAACCTGTAAGGCTGGTTTTTCCACGAAATTAGACGGGTTTCCTGATAAAGGAAAGCCGTCTTTTTTCATTGGCCAATATGATTACGAGATCACGTAATTCTAGATAAAGCCAGACATTAATTCTACTTGCCTCTTACCCCACCATTATTCATGGTACCCCCAAACAATATCAAACTTAAGAACAATTCAGTTCACTTTTTGGGGAATATCAATAAAAACCGCCATTTTACAAAAAGGGCATGGGATATTTTCAGGGTATACTAACGGCGATTATGATAGAGCGAATACGCAATTTTTGCATTATTGCCCATATTGATCATGGGAAATCGACTTTGGCTGATCGACTGTTGCAGTTGACCGGTACTATATCTGACCGGGATATGACGGCCCAGATCCTTGATAGTATGGATCTTGAGCGTGAAAAAGGAGTAACGATCAAAGCCTCTGCCGTTCGCATGATGTATTCCGCGAAAGACGGCGAGACGTATGAATTAAACCTGATCGATACTCCGGGGCATGTTGACTTCAGTTACGAGGTTAGCCGCGCATTGGCCGCCTGTGAAGGCGCTCTTTTGGTGGTTGACGCGACGCAGGGGATTGAAGCCCAGACTCTGGCCAACCTTTACCTCGCGCTGGATTCAAACCTGGTGATCATCCCTGTGATCAACAAGATTGACCTGCCATCTGCCCGGCCTGATGAGATCGCACAGGATCTGAGTAATTTACTTGGCTTTCCCGCGAAGGATATTCCCCGAATTTCTGCCAAAGACGGAACTAATGTTGACCAAGTTCTGGAGATCATTGTCAATCACGTTCCCCATCCTAAGGGAGATCTAAATTCCAAGACACGCGCTTTAATTTTTGATTCGCATTATGACAGTTACAAAGGTGTGATCGCCTATGTGCGTGTGTTTGAAGGCAAGATTACCGCGCGGGATGAACTGTTCTTAATGGCAAATAAAACCAGTTTAAAACCGGTGGAAGTCGGGATATTCGTCCCGATGATGAAGACAATCGATGTTTTGGAAGCCGGAGATGTGGGTTATATTGCCACAGGTCTAAAATCTGTTTCTGAATGCCGGGTAGGTGACACCATTACACTGACAGCCAATCCGGCTGCTGTTGCGCTGGCAGGCTACAGACATCCCAAGCCGATGGTGTATGCCGGTATCTACCCCGTTGAAGGGGAAGATTATCCAGAGTTAAAAGACGCCCTGGAAAAATTACAGCTCAATGACGCGTCGCTGATTTTTGAGCCGGAGACCAGCCAGGCATTGAATTTCGGATTCCGTTGCGGATTTCTCGGCCTCTTCCATATGGAGATCATCCAGGAACGGCTTGAACGCGAATACGACCTCGATATCATCGTAACGGCGCCCTCGGTGGAGTACCAGGTACAGATGCGGGATGGAGAGGTGAAGGTTATAGATTCACCGGTCCAATTGCCGGATGAAGGATTAATTGAAGAAATTCGGGAACCATGGATGTTTCTCGAAATCTTCAGCCCAACTGACTATTATGGCACCATCATGGACCTGGTAACTAAAAGGCGGGGTATCTTTAAGGAACAGGATTATCCGGCGCCTAACCGCGTACAATTGACCTTTGAGATACCACTTTCAGAAATCATTGTGAATTTCTTTGACGAATTAAAATCCCGCACGCGTGGATATGCCTCCATGGATTATCACTTCGCCGACTATCGCCCTGGCAACCTGGTTAAGTTGGAAGTACTGGTCAACCAGGATCCAGTCGACGCGCTTGCATCTATTGTCCATAAAGATGAAGCGTATCACCGAGGGCAAAGTCTGGTGACTAAATTAAAAGAGCTTATCCCCCGACAACAGTTCGATGTACCTGTTCAGGCGTCATCTGCGGGCCGGGTGATATCGCGCGCGAATATCAAAGCCGTGCGCAAGGATGTTCTGGCCAAATGTTACGGAGGCGATATTACCCGTAAAAATAAACTGCTTGATAAACAGAAAAAAGGCAAGAAACGCATGAAATTGATTGGCAAAGTAGAAATTCCTCAGGCCGCTTTCATGGCAGTTCTACAGCTGGGGGAAGAATGACAGTAGAAAGAAACAGTCTTTGGGAAAAGATAAAGCGTTGGCTGCCGGGAGTGGTCATCAGCCTTATCGCCCTCTACCTTGTATTCAGTCTGGCAAATATGAATGATCTGGTGGGGGCTTTCTCGACCATTAATCCAATTTTTGTCGGTGCGGCAATTATCTGCACCATACTTTTCTGTTTGGTTCGGGCATTTGCCTGGAGAATTTTATTAAACCGCAAAGCCACAGTCGGGCAAGCCTTCTTTGGAATTAACGCCGGCTATCTGCTCAACAATCTTTTCCCGTTTCGTGCCGGCGAGATTGGGCGAGCCATCCTGCTTGGACAGACTACCGGCCTTGGTACATTCCATGTTCTTTCCACGATCATCATCGAACGTACGTTTGACCTGGCTTTCGCGGCATTACTTCTCTTAAGTTCTCTGCCAATGGCGCTTGAGTTGGAATGGGCAAAGCCAGTCGCTATTACAACGTTGATCCTCGTAATCATCGGAATCATTGCGATGTTCCTTATTGCTCGAAATACAAGGACAGTACATGATTGGGTGATCAAAGGTCCCGGACGAATCGGTTTTATAAAGAAGCACCTGGTTCCATATTTGGATAACCTGCTGGATGGATTGGGCGCTCTTACTCAACCACAAATGTTCCTGTCTGCCGTCTTTTGGATCGCCATGTCATGGTTGATCGGTGTGACCAACTATTACATCGTCATACTTTCCATCAATCCTAACGCGCCTTTCTGGTGGGGTATTTTGATCGATTCCATTCTGGCAATGGGGATTGCCATCCCTTCAGCTCCGGCCGCATTGGGTGTGTTTGAAGCGTCTCTTGTGGCAGCCCTGGCGTTGGTCGGGATTAACAACACAGTTGCCCTGGCTTATGCGGTTGTTATGCATTTCATTCAATTCGCTGTCACTGGAATTCTTGGTATGATTGGGCTGATGAAAGAAGGCCGCTCGCTGGGCTCGGTCTTTAAAGCGGCACAGACCCAAAAAGAACTTGCCTCCTCACCGGTCAATGAGGAATAATTCCTGGAGATAAAACCTGTGAAAACCTACTTTATTACCGGCGGCGCCGGGTTTATCGGCTCAAATTATGTATCCCGGTTATTGCAGCGTAAAGAAAAAGTCATTGTATACGACAATTTATCACGCAACGGATCTCGAAAGAACATAGAATGGCTGCGAGAACAATATGGCCGAGATTCATTTACCCTGGTTATTGAAGATATTCGCAACCCCGAGAAATTAATGGAAGCATCCGCCGAAGCAGATGTTTTTGTACATCTCGCTGCTCAGGTAGCTGTCACTACATCGGTAACTCACCCGCGTGATGATTTTGAGATTAACGCGCAGGGAACATTTAACGTTCTTGAAGCCGCCAGAGCTTCAAAAAAGAAACCCATTTTCCTGTACGCTTCTACAAATAAAGTGTACGGCGGTATGGAACAGGTAAGAGTTCGCGAAACCGCGACGCGTTACGAATATGAGGATTACCCTGAAGGCATTTCAGAGGAAATGCCTTTGGATTTCCATTCTCCATACGGTTGCTCCAAGGGTTGTGGCGATCAATATGTGAGAGATTATGCCCGAATTTATGGACTGAAAAGCGTGGTTTTTCGCCAGAGTTGTATCTATGGAACTCGCCAGTTTGGTGTGGAAGATCAGGGCTGGGTTGCCTGGTTTGTCATCGCGGCGGCTGCCGGCAGAAAAATGACCATATACGGCGATGGTAAACAGGTGCGCGATCTGTTGTTTGTGGAAGACCTGCTAAACGCCTACGATCTGGCGATCGCTAATATCAAAACGGCTGCCGGGAAGGTGTATAACCTGGGTGGTGGGATTCAGAATGTTATTTCAGTTTGGAAGGAATTTGCACCCATTCTGGAAAAACGTATCGGTCATACTTTGAATGTGGAACGCGCAGACTGGCGTCCCGGAGATCAGAGAATCTATGTATCTGACATCCGCAAAGCCCGGAGTGAATTAGGGTGGAGTCCAAAAATTAATGTGGAAGAAGGGATTAAAATTCTGCATGACTGGGTGAAGACCAACATTCACCTATTCCAATAATTAATATCCTGCCATGCGAATTCTGATCGCCCTGACTTACTACCGCCCGCATACCAGCGGTTTGACCATCTACGCAGAACGTATAGCCAGAGCCCTCGCGAAACGGGGCCATAAGGTTACAGTATTGACATCCCATTATCGTAAGGACCTGCCCTATGAAGAAATGAATAATGGGGTCAGGATCGTACGGGTACCGGTTCTTACGCGTATCAGTAAAGGGGTGATCATGCCTACCTTTGGTGCTGTTGCCAGTAGATTAGTCAAGGAGAACGATTGGATCCAACTGCACCTTCCACAATTTGATGCAGCCGGAATCGCGTTGCGCGGCAGGCTTTTGCGAAAACCTACAGTTGTGACCTATCATTGTGATCTGCACATGCCTCCGGGATTACTGGCATGGACTGCCAACCAAGGGGTTTTGTTAATGAATGATTTGACAGCCCGGTTCACGCATAAAATAGTCACATACACCCAGGACTACGCGGAAAATTCTCCTTATCTTTCGAATTATTTGAAAAAGGTACGCATAATTTCTCCACCGGTTATTCTTCTGGACACAACCGGGAATAATGTGGCGGAGTTTAAAAAATTACACAATCCTGATAGTCGTTCGCCGGTGATTGGAATGGCCGCCCGCCTCGCGACAGAGAAGGGCGTGGAAATTTTACTTTCCGCTTTACCCGAAATCTTGAAACAATATCCCCAAACACGAGTGCTTTTTGCCGGCCCGTATAAAGGGATCGTAGGAGAAGAAGCCTATGCCCAACGGCTTGCTCCGCTCTTCAGACAATTTGAAGCGGACGGTGTATGGGAATTCGTTGGAGAACTCAACCCGCAAGAAATGGCCGCGTTTTATCGATCCATCGATATCCTTGCTCTTCCCAGCTTGAATTCAACTGAGGCATTTGGACTGGTTCAGATTGAAGCTATGCTTAACAATGTTGCCTGTGTGGCATCCAATCTTCCCGGCGTTCGACAGCCTATCCAGCGGCATGGTATGGGAAAGATTGCTGCAATTGGCAGCGCGGAAGAATTGGCCAAGGCCATACTCGATGTTTTAAGGGATCGTCAAAATTTCACACCGGATATCCCAAAAATCCAAAATGAGTATGATCCCGATAGGATTGCCGCCTGTTATGAAGATTTATTTTATGAAATCGCCGAAGAGATTAAAACCCGATGACCGAAACCAAGAATTCAATCAAAAAAGACTACCTTTGGCTGCATATAAAAGAACTTCCGTATTTCCGGGGTATCCTTCGAGCTGTTGAAGCCCGAAAGTACCCGGAATTCAACCTTCAGCACCCCATCCTGGACCTCGGGTGCGGTGACGGCCATTTTGTTACCATTGCCATGGATGAAAAAGTGGATGTTGGAATTGACCCTTGGACAGGACCGGTGCGATTAGCCCAAAAGAACGGCGGGTATGATATGGTTATCCAGGGCAGCGGATACACTCTTCCGTTTCCAGATGACTATTTCTCGGGCGCGTTGAGCAATTCAGTTTTGGAACATATTCCAGACCTGGATACGACTCTTAAAGAAATGGCGCGGGTGATGAAACCCGACGCTCACTTTGTGTTTTGCGTGCCAAATAACAACTTTCTGCCAAATCTTTCCATTTCCAACTTCTTTGACCGGATTGGCCTGAAGTTTCTGGGGAATGCATATCGGAAATTTTTTAATCGTGTCTGCCGGCATATTCATTGCGATGATCCGCAAACATGGGAGAAACGTTTAAACGCTTCCGGTCTAGAAATTGTTCGTTGGTGGCACTATTTCTCACCGCACGCCCTGCATGTTCTTGAATGGGGGCATTATTTTGGTCTTCCTTCATTGGTCCTGCATTTTATTACCCGCCGGTGGAATCTGGTACAGAAAAAATGGAATTTCGCCCTTGTAAATCAAATCGTCCAACCGGTCTATAATGAACCGCATGAGCAATCGGACGGAGTTTATACTTTCTATCTGGTAACAAAGAAAAAACGCTGACCGCATGGTATTCGCCTGTGCGTGGGGTAAAATTCACATGTGAAAATCGGAGACAACAATGACGCTTCCTGAAAATCCGGAACCCAGCGTATTGGATTATCTAAAGAGCAAAATCTTTCCCGGGAAGCACCCGGTTATTTCGATTCAGACAGAATCACCTCAGGAGCAGATATCTCAAGAAACAATAAAAGCAAAAAAGCCGCGTCCAATCGCACCTGGAAATTCGCGCACATTCTGGTTGATCATTGTCATCCTTATTTCTGTAATGAGTGGGCAGAAATTACTGGAACCACCCAATCCTTCCATATTATTGGGACTATTTTTCTATGGTTGTGGACTGGCCCTGTTTCTGATTCTCTGGTTTCGTGGACGATTTGAAACCAACCTTTATCCATACGAGGATGAAGAACCAGGAGTGGAAAGATTTCATCCTGTTTTCCTTGTGCTGTCAGTTGTAACAGGGTTCGCTGCGGCCGTTTTCTTCACTAGAAATCGATTCACGCCAATTAATGTGTCTCTGTGGATATTCGCCATCTTGTTTTTATTAGCTGCTTTTACTCGAATAAATCCCTGGCAGACTATCCACGGCGTAATCAATTACATTCAGACGGGTAAAATCCGCGAGAGTGTTTCATTCAGGGTAACACCCTGGATATTGCTTGTAGTGCTGTCTTTTTCATTGGTTTTATTTTTTCGGTTCTTCCGACTCAACCAGGTTCCCATTGAGATGATCAGTGACCACGCCGAAAAACTGCTGGATGTGAATGACGTGCTGGGAGGAAAATTCCCCATTTTCTTTGTTCGCAATACTGGTAGGGAAGCATTTCAGATGTACCTTTCCGCCGCTGTTGCCTTGATCTTCGGAACAGGGATCTCTTTTTTGACCCTGAAGATTGGGACAGCAATAATGGGTGTTTTTACGGCCATCTATGTTTTTTTTCTTGGTAAAGAGACAGGAAATCGGTGGGTGGGATTGTTCGCGTTTCTTCTTTGCGGCATTGGATATTGGCCGAATGTAATCTCCAGAGTGGGATTACGATTTACCCTGTATCCCGCTTTTACAGCTCCAGCCCTGTATTATTTCTTCCGGGGAATACGCAAAAAAAATCTATTTGACCTGGTACTTGCCGGTGTCTTTACAGGCATTGGGCTTCAAGGCTACAGCCCATATCGGGTTGTTCCCATTTTGCTTGTGTTTGGCTTTATTCTTTACATGATTCACTTTAGCCGAAAAGTGAAACTCAACTTTGCTTTTAGCGGCTTGATTGTTTTAAGTCTGGCATCATTGATTTTGTTTCTTCCATTGCTTCGATTTATGCTGGATCAGCCGGAAATGTTTTCTTACCGGGCCCTTACCCGAATCAGCTCAATCGAACGTCCTCTTCCAGGACCAGCTTGGCAGCTTTTACTATCTAATTTTTGGGCTGCCGTGACAATGCCATTCTACAGAGATGGGACTATCTGGGTTCATTCTGTCGCCAACCGCCCTGCTCTTGACGTTATGAGTGCAAGTATCTTCTTTTTGGGTATTGTCACGGGAATTATTCGCTACTTCCAGCAAAAAGACTGGCGTGTTCTTTTCCTCTTTTTATCAATTCCGATTTTGATGATCCCATCCATAATTTCCATCGCATTCCCTGCTGAGAATCCCTGCCTCAATAGAACAGCCGGAGCGTTGGTTCCAATATTTATCATAGCGGGAATGGGATTGGACACATTCCTGTATAACATTAAACGGCAGCTTGGTGGTTTAACTGGGAGCCTGATCAGCAGCTTAGTGTGCCTTATATTAATGACAATTAGTGTCTTCCAGAACTATGGTCTTGTATTTAATCAATATAAAAACACATACATCAACAGTTCGTGGAATTCATCACAGATGGGTGCGGTTATCCGGGATTTTGTCAATATCTATGGAGATCCCAATTCCGCGTATGTTGTCGGGTATCCCTATTGGGTGGATACAAGGCTGGTTGGAATGAACGCGGGTTACCCGACTAAAGATTACGCCATTTGGCCCAAGGATTTTGCCAAAACACTGACTAATCCGCGAGCGAAACTTTTTATTCTGTACCAGAACGATACACAATCTTTGGACGCATTAAGATCGATGTACCCGGAATACTATGAATATCTGTATAGAGGCTGGACAATGCCAAAAGATTTTATTGTATTCATTGTCCCACCTTCTATAAATTCAAACCAGGAAGTAACTACACCGGTTCCCTCACATGAAAAATAATCCCGTCTTGCAACAAGAGAAAATTCCATCCCAACCGCTTTCACGCAAAAAAAGTAAAAACCTGGTCTGGGATATCCTCCTATTAATTATTATGGTACTGGGTGCTTACTTTCGTTTCACCGGTACGAATTGGGACCAAAACCAACATCTCCATCCAGATGAACGCTTTCTCACCATGGTGGCATCATCAATTCAGCCAGTCAACAGTTGGAGCGAATATTTTGACACGGCAAAATCCACTCTTAATCCGAACAACCGTGGATATGGGTTTTATGTTTATGGAACATTACCCCTGTTTATCGTTCGTGGAGCAGGAGAGGTTTTAAAACAAACCGGATATGATGAGATATTCCTGGTCGGCCGGGCATTATCCGGTTTCTTTGACCTTTTGACAATTTTCTTGGTTTATTTGATCGTCATCCGACTTTATAAAAAGCCTCAAATGGCTTTACTCGCAGCGGCATTAACCGCCGGATCGGTCATGCAGATTCAATTATCGCATTATTTCGCGGTTGATACATTCACGACTTTCTTTACGACGGCTGCGGTTTATTTTGCCATCCGAATCCTCACCCAAAAGGAAAGACCAACCATCCCTGATTGGATTGGAAAGGATTCGGAAGATCCGGCAATTCAAAATGCCAGTTTTTGGCAAAAGATCAAAAACATAGGGATGAAAACGGGCGATTGGGACGGCATCAGCGATGTGTTATTTTTTGGAGTTTTTGTAGGATGCGCGATGTCCTCCAAGATCAACGCCGGTCTGGTAGCGTTGTTAATTCCGGCGGCATATTTAATCCGGTATCTAAATCTGCCGACAGATAGGCGCTCGGCTGCCTCTGCCACCTTCATCCGGAATGTTGTAATTGCCGGAGTGGTGTGCGTTCTGACATTCCGCATATTCCAACCGTATGCTTTTTCCGGACCTGGTTTCTTTGGAATTGTTCCCAGCGAAAAGTGGATTGCCACCTTAAGGGAGATCAGCTCTCAAAGCTCTGGTAATGTCGACTTTCCACCGGCTTTACAGTGGGCGCGTAGACCGATCTGGTTCGCGCCTGAAAATATGATTCTTTTTGGTATGGGGCTCCCCTTTGGACTGGCGGCTTTTGGCGGATTTCTTCTGATGGGCTGGCGAATTATTACAGCCAATTGGAAAAAGCATATTCTCATATGGGGATGGACGGGAGTATTTTTCACCTGGCAGGCAATTAACTGGGTGCGTGCCATGCGTTACCAGGTACTTGTATATCCAACTTTTGCTGTTATTGCGGCCTGGGGCATTTTTGCCATCTGGGAAAAAGGCAAACTGGGGACTCGCCCAAACAGATCGGTAATGCTTCGCGCTCTGGCGATAGTGGCCGGAACCATCTCTGTAATCGGTACTCTGGTTTATGGATACGCCTTTACGCGTATCTATAACCGCCCCATGACCCGAGTTGCCGCGAGTGAATGGATTTATCAGAATATTCCTTCGGCAATCACCCTGCACATAAAAAATGATGGTATCTCAACCCAACAACCATTAGCATTTCGCGGGAATCGTATGTTGTCTGTTGAAGAACCAGTGGATATCACCTTCACAGCCTATGATAGCGGTTCACTGGCAATCATCAAGCTGGCACACGTACTTGACGCGGCCAATACACCGCAGATAAAAAACATACTAGCTCAGATCACTGATCTTCAGGGAAATGTCCTGACAACCGGGCAGGTGGCGGGAGATTTCCCGACAACCAGTGATCCACGGGGAGACGCGGCTTCCATATCAGTCAACCTCCCCCTGGAATTGAAAGAAGGAACTGTTTATCACTTAAAACTGAGTCTGGCCGACCCGGGCGTAAACCTGATCCTTGCCGGTCCGGTTTCTCTTGGAATGATAAGCGATTCACTTACGTATGACATGGTATTGCCAGAATTGGTGAACGGGATAAGCATTAACCGGCCATATACACTTTCATTTTCTGCCATTTCATCAGGTTTGCTATCCGAGATTACTCTACCGAAAGTAGCCAATCTGGGGTCAACTTCCGGGACAAAGACACTTTCATTCGTACTCTCGCTTACACCGGGGGGAGAAGAGCCACTCGGATCATCCTCGCTAAAGTTGACATTCCCGGATAGCATTAATGATAAATCTCAGGCTGCTACTGTAAGTTTTGATCCACCGATCAGAATAGAAAAAGACAAACTTTACACGTTGATCGTCACCACCGAAGGTGACGCGAATATTGCCCTGTACGGCAATAAACCCGCGCTTGAGACTTCATGGGATGATCCTCTTCCTTTAGCAATAAAAGGTATTACACCGTTTGATTACAACTCAGGCCCGTACCGCACAGACCTGAATTTTGAAATGTACTGGGAAGAAAAACCCGATAAATTAAACAGATTTTTGAGCACTATTCAGCAGGCGGACTATATTTTTATGACCTCAAACCGCCAGTGGGGAACTACAACCCGGGTTCCTGAACGGTATCCACTGGCCACAGAGTACTACCGGAATCTGCTCGGGTGTCCACCAGACCGGGATGTTGTCTGGTGTTACAAGGTTGCTGAACCTGGAATGTTCACAGGGAAGTTTGGTTTTGAACTGGTTAAGGTTTTTCAAAGTGACCCGAGTATCGGGAATTTTAGGATCAATACCCAGTTTGCCGAGGAAGCTTTCACTGTATACGATCATCCCAAAGTGATGATCTTTAAAAAACAGGCGAATTTTGACATTAAAAAGGTAAAAGAAGTATTAAGTGCTGTAGACCTGAGCAAGGTTGTCAACGTTACAGCTTATAAGGCCGGCAGCTACAAAGGTGATTTGACTTTGCCCGCAGACCGACTGGCTGCGCAGCAAGCCGGCGGTACCTGGATTGAATTGTTCAACCCGCAATCCGTATTAAACACATACCCATGGGTTGGAGCTGTGGCCTGGTATCTCCTGATCTCTCTGTTGGGTTGGGGCGCTTTCCCTATCTTGCGTATAGCAACTAAAGGTTTGTCCGACAGAGGATACGGAATATCAAAAATCGTGGGAATGATTCTTCTGGCCTACTTTTCCTGGCTGGCTGGTTCCATCGGGATAGTCTACAGTCGAATTACTATTCTGTTGATCCTAATTTTTTTGTTTGGGATATCTGCCGTTTTTTATGTTCTCCAGAAAAAAGAAATCCATGAAGATTTTCATGATCTGGGAAAATTGTTCATCTGGATCGAAACATCCAGCCTGATTCTCTTCCTGTTCTTCCTTGGCATTCGGTTGGGCAATCCTGACCTTTGGCATCCCTGGAAGGGCGGGGAAAAACCCATGGATTTCTCGTATTTCAACGCGGTAATGAAGAGCACCAGTTTCCCGCCGTATGATCCCTGGTTTGCCGGTGGATATATTAATTATTACTATTATGGATTTGTGATCGTTGGCACACCAGTAAAGCTGCTGGGTATCACACCATCAGTTGCCTATAACCTGATCCTGCCAACTTTGTTCAGCCTGGTGGGAACTGCCGCTTTCTCCATTGGATACTCACTCATCGATTCACTCCGACGCCCTCGAATTCAAGGATACGGAGAGAAACTTCGCCAGAAAATTTTGCGGACCAAGCTGGCTTCTGAAAATCCAGCAGTGGTACTGCCTTCCGATGTCTATGATGATGAATATGAATCAGACAGGGTTGGCTATCACGAACCCGAAAAACAGACTGTTGAACCTGCTAAACCGGCAAGAATCAGTCCGATGTTTAATCCTGTCGCTGCGTTGGGCGGCATAGGTTCAACTTTGTTATTGTTGATCTTTGGAAATCTTGGAACAATTCGCATGATATGGCATGGGTTCATCCGGGTGGGTTCACCTACGGGTTCCATGGAAAACTCAACATTGATTGATCGATTTGTCTGGTCGGCACAGGGACTGGTAAAGATCCTTCAAGGAGGACGCTTCCCATATCCGGCAGGTGACTGGTACTGGATTCCAAGCCGGGCCATTCCTGGTGAACCTATCACTGAATTTCCCTTCTTTACTTTTCTCTATGCTGACATGCACGCGCATATGATCGCACTGCCGCTAACCCTGGCAGTTCTGGCCTGGACTCTGGCCATGATTCTGCGTGATTGGAACTGGCATGATATTGAAGACAAGATTTCTGGATGGGTACAGTTGGGAATTACCCTCTTTATTGGCGGACTACTTGTCGGCGCATTAAAACCAACCAATACATGGGATTTGCCAGTTTATCTGACAATTGCCAGTATCGGTCTGGTTTGCAGTGGCTTTTCCACGGGCGGTTCACGCCTTATAAATACCTTCAAATTGAAAGCCTGGCAAAACCGGCTACTGGAAATTCTTATCGCGCTGGTGGTTTTTATTGGATTCACATTTCTTCTTTACGAACCATTCTCACGATGGTTCGGGCAGGGTTATAACGCAGTAGAAATTTGGAAAGGCGCGCGAACGCCCTCCTGGAGCTACTTTACTCACTGGGGATTGTTCCTGGTATTGATCCTTTCGTGGTTTATTCAGGAAACCTATGATTGGATGGCAACAACACCAATTTCAGCGTTGAGACGTTTGAAACCATACAAGGGGTTAATCATCACCATTGCTGTTGTCTTGGTATTGATACCTTTGGCGTTGGTTATTGGCGGGGTAGGAATAGCCTGGATGGCTTTTCCACTTGCGTCCTGGGCTGGTGTGCTTCTGCTTCGGCCGCAGCTAAAACCAGCAAAACGATTTATCTTATTCCTCATTGGTACCGGACTGGTTTTGTCTCTTGTGGTTGAATTGATTGTGCTGGTCGGTGATATCGGCCGTATGAATACGGTTTTCAAGTTTTACCTGCAGGGATGGACAATGTTGTCAATCAGTGCGGCTTTTTCCTTCATCATGGTATTTCCTCGACGCACAGAATGGCCTGACTGGCTGAATAACGGATGGCAGGTGATTGTCAGCGTGTTGGTAGTATGCGCGGCCTTGTTCCCGCTATTGGCAGGGATTGATAAAGTGCGCGATCGGATCAGCCCAATGGCACCCCATACTCTGGATGGGGCGAAATATATGGCCACATCAACTTTTAGTGATGATGGGGTGATCATTGACCTGAATCAGGATTATGAAGCCATTCAGTGGATGCAGAGAAATGTGAAAGGCTCACCGGTGATCGTTGAAGCAAATACCGTTGAATACCGCTGGGGCAGCCGTTACACCATTTACACTGGCTTGCCCGGGGTGGTTGGCTGGAACTGGCACCAGCGCCAACAACGCGCGGTTCTCGCGTCCTCCGAAGTGACAGATCGGGTGGAAGAGATAAAACACTTTTATGAAACTACAAGCCGGGATGAAACCCGGGATTTCTTGAAAAAGTATAATGTTCGATATGTGATCGTTGGGCAACTGGAATACCTGCATTACCCCGGAGCTGGTTTGGAGAAATTTGCTGATTTGAACGGTGACCTCTGGGATGAGGTATATAAAAAGGATTCGACAACTATTTACCAGGTTAAGGCTGAAAAATGACCACTCAAAATGAAAAAACAATTTTTCATATAGCTTTCCTACGTGATTGGCAGACAGCCCTTGAGAATGGTAAATATAGCTGTCAATCACTCTCCACTGAGGGGTTTATTCATTTTTCTCAGGCGGAACAGGTGGTCGCGACAGCCAACCGCCATTATCATGGTGTATCCGGCCTTGTATTGCTGCGCGTAAATGTGAAAAAGTTAACGGCGCGACTTAAATATGAAACATCGACAAATGGAGAGATATATCCGCATTTATTTGGCCCTTTGAATCTCGATGCTGTAGAAAAAGTGGTAGATTTCTCTCCTAATTCGGATGGTGTTTTCACAAACCTTCCTGATCAAATCCTATGACGTCATTCATTATCTGGGTCATTGTCTTGATACTTTTGGGTTGGGTAACCTTCCCAATCTTATATCTGTTGTTCCCACGGTTGGCCGATAGGGGATACGGCCTGAGTAGACCTGCCGGTCTTCTGGTGTTTGGATACCTTTACTGGATACTGGTTACTTTCAGGATTTTGCCGAATAACTGGATTGGTGTGGCGGCAGCATATATGCTTGTCATGCTTTTGGGAATACTGGCTATTCGTAAGTCAGGTTTTACAACCGTCAAGAATTGGATAATGGACCACCACCGTTTCATTGGTGCAATGGATATCGCTTTTATTCTATTGTTCGCTTTTTTCGCCTTGGTTCGCGCCGCTTACCCGGAGATCACCGGAACCGAAAAGCCGATGGAACTGGCTTTCATTAATTCCATTCTGCGTTCGCCGTCATTCCCTCCAGCAGACCCCTGGCTTTCGGGATACGCCATTTCATATTATTACTTCGGCTATATTATTGTGGCAGGTATCATCCGGCTGACAGGCACCATATCGGGCGTTGGGTTTAATCTTGCTCTCGCGCTCTGGTTTTCAATGGCTGCGATCGGTATTTACAGCCTGGCTTTTAATATCCTGGCAAATGTTAAATTTGCCAGAGATACAAAAGATGATTCTGAACCCAAGAATCGAAAAGCCGTATTTGCGATTTTTGCTCCGGTTTTCCTGGTTTTTTCTGCCAACTGGGAAGGATTGCTGGAACTTTTACATTCAACCGGCATGGGTTGGAATTCCACCGGACAATCCTCTTTCTGGAAATGGTTGGATGTTCAAGAATTAACGGAGGCTCCTGCTTTACTAGGCTGGTTTCCGAGCAGGCCGGGGGGAATCTGGTGGTGGCGGGCATCACGGGTGCTTCAGGATTATGATCTTGCCGGGAATTCCAAAGAGATTATTGATGAATTTCCATTTTTCTCACTTTATCTCGCTGATCTTCACCCGCATATCCTTTCCATGCCTTTTGTTTTGCTGGCATGCACACTGGCGTTAGAACTGTTCCTTCAGGCGAGATCAGGCTTTAACTTCCGTATTAGTTTGTCGCACGTGTTGAAAAATTGGACTAATAGAACCGAACCAGATCCTGGTTACAGGGCGAGTATGATGCCCGCGATGCAATTCTGGGCAGGATCGCTATTGTTGGGAGGTCTTTCTTTCCTGAATACCTGGGACTTTCCCATTGGAGTTGGTCTAACCAGCGCGGCGATTATTCTAGGTGTGTACCTCTCCAAAGGTTGGAGCGGTACCCGGATTTTGGAGTTCATTGAATCCGGCCTGGCATTCGGCATTACAGGCGGAATACTATATCTTCCGTTTTATATCGGGTTTGCTTCTCAGGCTGGTGGATTATTGCCAAGCCTGGCCTTCTTTACGCGGGGTGTGCACCTCTGGCTGATGTTTGGGGTTCTGTTGGTTCCCATATTCCTGGGAATTCTAAACATTTTCCCCGTGCGGGATAATCAACGCCTGGCGCTCAAAGGTCTCAGAAAGGCACTCAGCCTGGTAGGAATTTTATGGGCTGCCATGGTACTACTTGGATTACTTTTCGCTTATATACCCGGATTAATTGGCTCTCTGAATCCAAGTCTGGCTGACAAGTTGAGTGATGCTGCCGGTTACTTTTTCAATGTACAGGGTAGTGCCAATGTGAGAGATGTGCTATTGGACACATCAGTTAATCGGCTGGCATTGCCGGGTGGCTGGTTGACTTTGCTGTTTTTGTTGACTCTGGTATGGGGTGGTGTATTCCATTTCCGAAATCAAATTCAAGATGAGCAGATATCGACTGATGAAAATCCAACTCACAATCAAAGTGTGAATAATGAAAATTCGCTGCCATTTACCTACCTGATCCTGGCAGTGGGGACTGGCCTGGTTTTATTCCCGGAGTTTTTCTACCTGCGCGATCAATTCGGTTGGCGCATGAATACGATTTTTAAATTCTATTATCAGGCCTGGATTCTGTGGTCTTTGGCAGCAGCCGTGTGCAGCTATATTTTCTGGGTCCGATCGCGTGGATTGTGGAAATGGCTGGGGGGCACCCTGTTCATTATCAGCATGGTGGCCGGGTTGATATATCCATTTTACTGTTTGAACGATCGTTTTAAAGGGATTGAAACTAGAACATTGACATTGGATGGCAACGCGTATTTCTCCAGTGGCTATCCGGATGAGACCGCAGCCATTAATTATTTGATAGGCGCGCCGCAAGGAATTGTGGCGGAAGCTGTTGGCGGCAGCTACACAGGGTACGCTCGTGTTTCCACACAAAGCGGACAACAAACTGTACTGGGATGGCCCGGTCACGAATCCCAGTGGCGGGGCGGTGCAAAAGAAATTGGCAATCGTGAGACAGAGATACGTCAGTTGTACCAGACAAACAACTGGCAGGAAGCTCTCGAAATCATTAAAAAATATGATATCCGTTATATTTATATCGGTATGTTGGAGCGCAATACATATCGGGTTAATGAAGCGAAATTTTCATTAAACCTGGCTCCTGTCTTTAAAAATGCCGGTGTGATAATCTATGAAGTCCCTTCGCAACTAAGGGAAAAATCCACTCCGAAATAATGGACTTATGATGACAAAGTCTCTATCAACAATTCTCAAGATTGGGTATGGGCTGCTTATACTGATCGCGGTAATCTTACGATTCAATAATCTTGGAACAATGCCTCTCAGTGAAAAAGAGGCGGCAATAGCCTTGCAATCATTAACTGATATGCCGATGGCAGGAAATCTGACAGGAGTAAACGGGTTTACCACACTGCTTGGTTCAACACTTTTTATTCTTGGCAAGAGCGAATTTACAGCGAGATTACTCCCCGCGTTGTTTGGTACATTGTTGGTCTTTGCACCCTTTCTTTATAGAAAATTGATTGGTAAAGAAATAGCATTCATTCTTAGTGTACTAATGGTGTTCGACCCCGGACTGGTCGCTTTTTCGCGCCAGGTAGATGGAGCCATTATCACCATTTCTGGATTGGTTTTTGCCGGTGGATTCCTGGTAATCCGTAAACCTGTATTCGCCGGGATCGCAACGGGACTCGCGTTGATTGGGAGTCCAATAATCTGGCCGTCAATACTGGCCGCGGGTTTTGCTCTGTGGATCACATTTTCGCGATCTGAAGATAACGAAGAAGCCCGAAAGAATATTACTGGGGTAGTTTCACTGGAGAAAAACGATTGGAAAAATTTTACTCTGGCAACAGGGATCACGATTGTTATCTTTGGAAGCGCTTTCCTTACACGGATAGGTGGAATTGCGGCACCCCTTTTAAACTTCGCTGCGTATATCCGTGGATGGCTATCAGCTGGAGAATTCCCTCTCTCTTTAATATTGTTTTCTTTTGTTCTGTACCAACCATTTGTATTTTTGGCAGGAATCATCGAGGGATTTCGGAAGAGTACATCCGGTGACCGATCCAACCCATTCTTATTATGGTGGTTTATATTCTCATTGCTGTTGATCGTAGTATATCCATCCCGTGGTATGGATTACCTCCTTATTACGTATATTCCTTTGTTACCGCTGGCGGCAAAATCCGTTTGGCGAATTATCCTATCCGCAGAAAGACCTGAAATACCGGCACTTGGTCAAATGGTGTTGGTGGTCTTACTCGTAATTTTTAGCTGGATGAATGTAATTGTTCTGAAATTCCCCATTGAAGGACAGGATAATATCTTACGCTCTGTTGCGGCTGTGGGATCTCTGGTATTGTTGCTTGTTGCCAGTCTGCTTATTCGAATGGGCTGGCCTCCCCGCCAGGCTTCCACGGGATTGTGGATGGGATTGGCAATCCTTCTGGCCATATTCTCTTTTTCTACCGCATGGCGTGCTGCCGGTCTGGGGCAGCATCCGCAAGCCGAATTGTGGAATTATGACGGGATTACAGAAGAAATCGACCTTTTGAAAAGAACCGCCGGTGATTTGAGTGAGTGGAATATTAACACCCGGCAAAGCATAAACATTGTTATTCTTGATTTCCCCTCGGCGGCGTTGAAATGGGGTTTGCGGGACTTCGAGAATGTAAAAGAAGATACAGAGCTCCCTAATTTATCCAATCCGGCAGTTGTGATCACCCGCAATGAAAAAGTGCCATCTCTGGCAAACTCGTATCGTGGACAGGATTTCGCGTTAACCCGCAGAACAAGCTGGTCTTTGGTTATGCCATCTGAATGGATTAAGTGGTATGCCTTCCGTGAGTTGTCCTCAGAAACGGAACAAATCATCTTATGGGCGAGAACTGACCTCTTCCCTGGAGCGGCGAAAACAGCTCCTGCTACAATCAATCCGATACAGTGAGGGTTTTGAATTGAAGATAACAATTGCCATTGATGGACCGGCGGCATCCGGAAAATCAACCGTTGGTGAAAAAGTAGCCCGTCGTCTGGGTTTTCTATTTTTTGATACCGGGATCATGTACCGGGCGGTTACTCTCGCCGTGATCAATGGTAAAGTGGATCCTGCCGATGAGTCGGCTGTATCTGATGTTGCCCGAAGAGTGCAGATTGATATTGTCCCACCCAGCAAGGATGACGGCCGTAAGGCTGATGTGCTTCTGGATGGTGTGGATGTGACCTGGGAAGTACGTCATCGGAATGTAGAGAGTTTTGTTTCCATTGTTTCCACATATAAAGGTGTGCGGGATGCCATGACCGAACAGCAGCGGCGCATCGGTCAGCGCGGTGATGTGGTCATGGTTGGCCGGGATATTGGGACTGTCGTATTTCCTGATGCCAATCTGAAAATCTATCTGGAAGCAAGCGCGGAAGAGCGTGCTCGCAGGCGTTACGATGAGCTAAAAAACAGGGGAGAAGCAGCAGATTACACGGCGATTCTAACTGCCACTCGCCAGCGGGACGAAATTGATAAAAACCGCGTAATCGCTCCATTACGCCCTGCGGACGATGCGGTGATTCTCTTCACGGATAACATCTCAGTAGATGAGGTCGTGGACAAAATCCTCGCGTTGGTTCAAGAACATGGGTTGGTAAAAATTTAGGACTGATACATGTGTGACACATTCGTCTTTCGTGGAAATGAACGGGTTCCCCGTATATGGTTCGGCAAGAATTCTGATCGGGAACCCAATGAGGCGCATGAGGTCATTTTCAGGAAACACGCTATTCATAAGAAAGACGAGACAGTTAAGTGCACTTACATTGAAATTCCCCAGGCTGAAATCACGCATGATGTGATTTTGTGCAAGCCTGCCTGGATGTGGGGCGCGGAGATGGGTGTCAATTCAAAGGGGGTATCAATTGGGAACGAAGCGGTTTTTACACGCGGCAAACCACCCCGTGAACCGGCATTAACAGGAATGGACTTATTGCGTCTGGGATTAGAGCGCACCGCAACCGCCCGCGAAGCAATGGAATTGATCACCTGCTTGTTGGAAAAATATGGGCAGGGAGGGAATTGCGGATTCAGTCATCCTTTTTATTACAACAATAGTTTTCTGATTACAGACAGGCAGGAAAGCTGGGTATTGGAGACTATTGGAAAGGACTGGGCTGCCCGTAAATTTGAGACGACAACAGCCATTTCGAACGCTTTAACCTTGAACGAAAATTGGGATAAAGCCGCAAGTGGCATATCAAAATCACGAAACCTGTCAGCCGAAAACAGCAATACTGTAATTACACTGTTTAGTCAGGCCGCGCATCGCCGTGGCTGTGTTCTAAAAAGATTGGCTGGAATATCAGATGGTGATGATATTCAGTCCGCTTTCAATATCCTGCGTTCACATGGTGAACACAAAGATATACCCACGGATTCTTTAGTAGCCAACACCGTTTGTATGCACGCCGGTTTTGGGCCAGTTCGAATTAATCAAACTACCGGATCAATGGTTGTTGATTATTCGGGAGAAATCCCGGTCATCTGGATCACAGGTACTTCAGCGCCGTGTTTGAGCGTTTTTCGGCCAGTTCTATGCAAACAATATTTGACGGATACAGTTATTTCCTCTCAAGATGATTGGTTGAGCAATGAGAAATTCCATCGCAGAATGTTATTTCTCCCACCAGAGATCGTTCAAGATTTTTCCTTTGAGCGCGACAGGATTGAATTAGAGCTGGTGAAAATGATGACAGAGGCCGCTCGGTTTTCTCTGGCCGAACAAATAAACGCTGTAACGGGTTGTCATGAACTCCGCAGAAATTTTTTAAATGGTTGGACGGAAAAAGTCACAAAACTGGATTTGGTTCATGGGCACTACCTGTATCGAAATGCATGGAGAAATTTCAACAAGAAAGCTGATTTGCATATTCTTTTATGATCATTCGTTGTCCACCTATGGCGATGCTATAATTTAACCATATTGAATAACGACCGATCACTGTGATACTTTCGCTGCTAGATACACCCACAAAATTTTTTTTACCTGATTCCATTGTTGGCTGGGTGGGATTAGGTATGTACTGCCTGCTCTTTCTCATTTGTCTGGCTCGTTGGTGGGAGTTTCCCCTGGCGATCATAAAAAAACGCTGGCAATTACTTGTATTTTTATTCTTTTCAATTATTCCCGCTAATTTGTTCCTCGGGATTGGTGATCTTTCGGTTCAGAATGTTGTTATTTCAAAAGGACAGATTCCGGGCATGGTCTTTTCTGCGGTGCCATGGTTTCTGGTAAGTCTGTTTTTTGGGCCTATTTTAGGAGGTCTGGCTGGTTTGATCAGCGGCCTAATCCAGACTGCACTCTCTACGTATTCTCTGTTCACTCCATTTATCCTCGGAATTAGCGCCATGGTCATGGGAGCCTGCTACCGGCAGAATTACCGGGGTGGAATTTACACGTTTATACGCCGGCCAATCGGTGCGGCAGTCGCCACGATCCTCATCCTATACCTGCTTGTTTCCGGGGCGGCTTTCTTTGATGCAAGCGAATCTGTCGCCCGTATGGTGAATGCCGGATTAACAACCTGGAAGACGGCATTGTTTTTTACTGTTATCCCTTTACTTGTGGCAGGTTTGATTGGTGAAGGATTACAAAATCAAAAAAAGGGGCCATGGCGTAAGGTTTCTACCTTATTGCCATCTCCGGAAGAAGGATTTGCCGAAAGCAAATTTTGGCGAATAAGCCTGCCGATAGTCGGTTTGTTCATATTCTTTTTTGCACAGATTTCATGGGATATTCAAACACGGCAAATCAATGGAATTCTGAAAAATGGAATAAGCAGCCATGCCGGTCTGACCGCGCAATACTGGCCGCAAGAGGCCAAAAACCTTTTTACAAGAGTAAAGGCAATCGCAATTCCCGAAACTTTAACACAGGTACCATCTGAATTCTCCGCCACAATGCTTAAAACTTTTTCCGACGTGAAAACGCGGATCGTTGTGGTAAATCAAAAATCACAGGTCATTCAACAGTTCCCGGAAGACGCGACACAGCATGCCTTTTCAACCGGTGTATTGACTGCATTAAAACTGAGCTTGCTTGAGAATGTCCCCAGGTTGGTTAGTTCACATACCGGAACTTCTGACAATTTTTTAACCATCTCCGTCATTCAACCAATCCAGGACACAGATGGGCAACAGCTGGGCATATTGATTGTTGAACAGGGGGAAAAACCAAGGTTAGGTGAATCTCTGTTCTGGTCTGAGGTGGACAGGATAGAGGAAGCTGGTGGTCAGATATGGGTAATTCGAGCGGATGAAAAAACGCCCATGCTTGACGATATTCCCGCACCAGACCTGCAATCACAGGTTTTCGCGGGCAGGTTCCTCACGCTGGAAGGTTGGAGAGATACGGCTTCATACGCCTTCTGGAATTCATCAGACGAGTGGGATATCTATGTCAAGATTCCACCAACAGCCGCGGCTGAAAATATTTTGCTTGATTTTTTGAAACAGATGATGTTTCTTGTACTGGTCTGCGCGTTTCTAATGATCCTCTTAAGCCAGTACTGGACTTCACTTTTTCGTGATGAACAACGTTTGTTACAGGCTTCACGGCAAATTTCTCGGGGAAACTATCAGGCAAACCCTGGTCTCCAGGAAGTGACCGAACTGACTGACATTGCCGCGGCTGTGGAACAGATCAGGGTAAATGTTAAGGCGCAGATTGATGAAGCTCAACGGCTCATTTCCATAGGGCGCGGGGTGGCTGTTCGCGAAGATTTTGGAACATCTATCGAACCTATTCTGAATGCCGCTTTACGTGGTGACGCTTCCTGCGCGAGGGTCATATTGATCCCTCCACAGGTGGAAAGTGTTGTGCAGGCACCATTGCGCCGGTTTGGAAGGGGAGAACGGAATGACGCGTATGCTGTTCTGGATGACCAGGTGCTGGAAATCTGCAAACGCGAAGGGATATTTGTCATCCGCAATACAGCCCGCAGTAGACGGATTGATTTTAATAATGCCGTGACTGTGCCCGCGTCCATTATCGGATTACCAATATACCTTGAAAAAGATGATTTCCTGGGAGTCTTCTGGATTGGTTATGAGAAACAGCAGGTCTTTCCGGATGAAGAAATTGCCCATTTAAAAGCTTTAACTTCCGAGATAGCGGTAGCCGCTGCCGGAGAGAGACGTCTTTCAGAGACGGAGCTTGGCCGGAAACAATTTGAAGCTCTGGTCAGTTCCATTCAAGACCCCCTGATGCTGTTGGATATGTCTGGCGAAGTTATTTTTGCGAATGATGCTGCCTTATCCATGGAAGGCTTGATCGTGCGGGATGAGAATGACCGACGCGTTGCGGCATTACCTGCCATGCAAAAGGTTATTTCGGGTTCCCCATTGGATATTGATCGGGAAGGTATGATCCGCGAAGTCCAATTCGCGGATGGAAAAATCTATTCAGCGCGGTTCACTCCATTTCAAACTGATGGGAAATTTGGCGGTTCACTATGCCTTCTGCGGGATGTAAATTCCTATGCGGAAATGCTATCTCACAAAGGTGAATTTGTTGAAACAGTCAGCCATGACTTGAGACAACCGCTCACCATGATCAGCGGGTATGCCACCATGATCCAGATGGTTGGAGAGCTTAACGAACAGCAGCGTTCCTATCTGCAAAAGATCACCGGCGGTTTGGACACACTGAATCGCATGGTGAATAATATATTAGACTTGGGGCGAATTGAAACCGGGACACGGTTGCGCCTGGAAAAAGTGGATATTGGTGATCTGGTAAATTCGGTGGTGGAAGAATTTGGTCCCAGGGCAGAGCAAAGAAAGATCAACTTAAGTAATACAACCCAACTTGTTGAACCGTTGATTCTGGAAGCGGATAATGAACTGATGCGGCAGGCGGTTTACAATATTCTGGATAATGCCATTAAATTTACCGGCATTAATGGGAAAGTCAGAGTTTGGGTTGAGAATCAAGCCAGCAAATGTGTAATTTTTATTCAGGATACCGGAATAGGAATTTCTCCCATTGATCTTCCGGGAATCTTTGATCGAACTGTGCGGTCGAACATCCATGAAGCCGGGCAGCGAACATCGAAACTCGGATTGACTATCGTCAAATCGATTGTTGAGTTGCACGGGGGCAAGGTGCTTGTTGAGAGTCAGTTGGGGAAAGGCAGCACATTTCGTATAGAGATTCCGTATTAGACTGGCAAATATCTTGCAATTGGGGAATTCTTTGTTATAATAATGGATTGCATTAACCCGCAATTATCAATGCTCTCTACCAGGTGTGAGCAGAGTGATTTGTCAACACCTTGACTTGTTTGCCAGAACCCAGATTCGCGAGGAGGTAGTTTAGTGGAAACCAAGGGATTAACGGCGTTACGGATCAGCCTGGCTTCCCCTGAGACCATTAGAAGTTGGTCTTACGGTGAGGTTTTGAAACCGGAGACGATTAATTATCGGCGTCTCCGCCCGGAAAAAGATGGATTGTTTTGTGAAGCCATCTTTGGACCAACCCGAGACTGGCAGTGTTATTGTGGAAAATACAAGAACCCCCGATACAAGGGTATTGTCTGCGACAAATGCGGTGTTGAAGTAACCCGTTCCTCGGTTCGTCGTGAACGAATGGGGCACATTGAACTCGCTACTCCAGTGGCTCATATTTGGTACACACGCAGAATTCCATCCTATCTTGGCTTGCTGTTGGATATTTCCCGCCGCAACCTGGATAGGGTTTTGTATTTTGCCCAGTATATTGTTACGTATGTTGATGAAGAAGCCCGCCAGAAAGCCCTGAAACGCCTTGAGGACGAGATCAATGTGTCAGAGCGCGAACAGGCTCAACAGATCAACTCCAAGATCATTGAAGTTAAACAGGCTCGTGATCGCAAGCTGGCTGAGATCAACCAGCAAAAATCTGACATGGAAACACGCGCCGATGAACAAATCGCTTCCCGGCTGGAACCCATCATCCAGGAAGGACAGCGGTTGGAACAGGAATTACAGGAAAACCTGGGCAAGCCGGCCAAGAGCCAGATTGTGTTTTCTGCCACCAACATCAAAATTGCTGATAAGGGTGATGTGATCACCGCCCAGAGCATCTCTGCTGTACAGAAAGCGGTCAAAGAACGTCTGGATGAGATCGATACAGAATTCCGCGACCAGTTGCAGCGTGACATAGAAGCCCTCAAGCTTCGTCTCGATGAGGTCAAAGCGGAAGCTGATCTCAACATGGAAAATCTGCGCAACCAGTTGGACGATCAATCCACCGAATCGGCTGACCAGAATTCACGAATGCGTGACGAATTACAGGAACTACGTCCGTTCACATTTGTCAGTGAACAGCGCTACCGCGAATTGAAACAACGCTGGGGTCAGGTCTTTAAAGCGGATATGGGGGCGGAAGCATTCTATGATATTCTGAAACGCCTGGATCTTGATAAACTTGCCGAAGATCTGTGGCATGAAGTACGTACATCCAAGAGCAAACAGAAACGAAAGAAAGCTACCTCCCGTTTGAAAGTCGTGGAAGACTTCAAACGCTCCGGCAACCGCCCGGAATGGATGATTCTGACTGTGCTGCCGGTTATTCCGCCGGATCTACGCCCCATGGTACAACTGGATGGCGGTCGATTTGCCACATCAGACCTGAACGACTTGTATCGCCGCGTAATCAATCGCAACAACCGCCTAAAACGGTTGTTAGAGTTGGGCGCGCCGGATGTCATTGTACGCAATGAAAAACGCATGCTTCAAGAAGCTGTTGATTCTCTGATTGACAATTCACAGCGCGGTAAAGCTCTTTCACGCCGCGGCCGCCGTGAGTTGAAATCACTAAGCGACATGTTGAAAGGAAAGAAAGGCCGTTTCCGCCGCAATTTGCTTGGAAAACGTGTAGACTACTCCGGCCGTTCAGTGATTGTGGTTGGACCTAACCTGAAACTCTACCAGTGCGGTCTACCCAAAACGATGGCGCTGGAACTCTACCGCCCGTTTGTGATTGCCCGCCTGGTTAAACATAACTACGCTGCCAACGTTAAGGGCGCTCGCCGCTTTATTGAACGCAACCGTCCTGAGGTTTGGGAAGTTCTTGAAGAGGTGATCAAAGACCGCCCGGTTCTTGTCAACCGCGCCCCCACGCTTCACCGTCTTGGTATTCAAGCGTTTGAGCCTATCCTCATCGAAGGCAGTGCCATTCAATTACACCCGCTGGTAACCACAGCTTTCAATGCAGACTTTGACGGCGACCAGATGGCTGTGCACGTTCCGCTTTCAGAAAAAGCAGTTACTGAAGCCAGGCGCTTAATGCTGGCTTCCCGCAACCTGTTGAAACCGGCAGATGGTGAACCTATCATCAGCCCATCCAAAGACATGGTTCTGGGTGTGTTCTATTTGACCACCAGCGACAATCTGACTCATAAAGGCGATGGTCATATTTTCGCCAATTGTGATGAGGTTGAATTGGCTTATGGGTTGGGACACCTGGATATCCATGCCAACATTATCGTGCGTGCTAAAACCTGGTTTGATGATAAGGGTGACAAACTCCCTGAATTAACCGAACGCATGATAGAAACCACTACCGGCCGAGTGATCTTCAACCGCATTCTTCCGATGGATGTGCAATTCGTCAATGAGGTTCTGGACAAAGGCGGCGTGAAAGACCTGATCGCCCAGATATATGAAGTTTGCGGGCAGGAAACCACCACTGAGGTGGCTGACCGGATCAAGGACATTGGTTTTGAATACGCCATGCGCTCTGGTTCCACCATCGCCGTATCTGATATCACTGTGCCTGACCTCAAGAAGGACATCCTGGCCAAGTCACAGAAAGATGTTGACAGCCTGCAGCGTGACTATCGCCGCGGTTTGCTGACCGAGCACGAGCGTAATGAGCGTACCATTGAAGTCTGGCAACAGACCACCAAAGAAGTTGCTGATGCTGTCAAGAAATCAATGGATCCAAGCGGCAACCTTTCAACCATGGCCAACTCCGGCGCGACAAAAGGTGGTTTCGGCCCTATCGCCCAACTTGCCGGTATGCGCGGTTTGATGGCTGACCCGGCGGGCCGTATTATCATCCTACCAATCAAATCGAATTTCCGCGAAGGCCTAACCGCGCTGGAATACTTCATCTCCACGCATGGCGCGCGCAAGGGTCTTGCCGATACCGCTCTGCGCACCGCTGATGCCGGTTACCTGACCCGCCGTCTTGTGGATGTTGCCCAGGATATGATCGTCAATGAATTTGACTGCGGGACGCACGAAGGCATAGTCATGCGTAAGAGTGATGACATTGCTGGCCAGTCACTGGGAACCCGCCTGTATGGCCGTACCGTAGCCGAGCGGGTGATCAACCCGATAACCGGAGAAATCCTGGTAGAACGTGACGCCTTACTTGACCATGAAGCCATTCGGAATATCACCGAAGCAAATATCACTGAGGTAAAAGTCCGCTCTCCATTAACCTGCGAACTCACCCACGGGATTTGTCAGAAGTGTTATGGGATGGACCTTGGCAGGGGAACCATTGTGGAACTAGGTTCTGCTGTGGGTATTGTAGCTGCCCAATCCATTGGTGAGCCGGGTACTCAGCTGACCCTGCGTACTTTCCATACCGGTGGTGTGGCTGCTGGCGGTGACATCACGACAGGTCTCCCGCGCGTGGAAGAGCTCTTTGAAGCTCGCCGCCTGCCGAAAGGTGAAGCGGTGATCTCCCAGATTTCCGGTGTCGTCAAGATTATCCAATCGGACAAATACAGCGATCAACGTGTTGTGCGCCTTGAAAACAGCGAGATGATCAGTGACGAATACGAAATTCCTGAAGGTTGGGAAGTTGTTGTAAAAGAAGAAGATCAGGTCTCGGTGGCGGATACCCTGGCTAGAATGGGCGAAGCTGAGATTAAAGCAGAACACGCAGGACGTATCCGAATCGAAGGAACAAAGATTATCAATTCCTATGAACAGCGTGAATCGGAAGAATATGAAATCCCGAGTACGGCGCGCCTGCTTGTCAAAGAAGGTGATCATGTCGGCGCCGGCGAACCGCTGACGGAAGGTTCGTTAAATCCGCATATTATTCTGCGGATCAAAGGCCGCGATGAATGTATGAAATACCTCCTGGTCGAAATCCAAAAGGTTTATCGCTCACAGGGCCAGAATATTAACGACAAGCATTTTGAGGTTATCATCCGTAAGATGCTTGGTAAAGTTCAGGTTATCCGTCCGGGTGACACAAAATATCTGCCGCAGGATCTGGTTGATCGCCTCGAAATTTATAAGACCAACGAGAGCATGCTGGCCGAATCACGGCAGCCGGCAAAATACGTTGAGATTCTGCTGGGAGTAACCAAAGCCTCACTCAGCACTGACTCCTGGTTGTCTGCATCTTCCTTCCAGCACACCATCAAGGTGTTGGCCGGGGCGGCCATTGCCTCAACTGGCGACCCATTATATGGCTTGAAAGAAAACGTAATTATCGGCAAGCTTATTCCCGCCGGTACCGGTTTTGTTCATGGGCGGTTCACGGAAGAACATGGCTTTCAGACGGTAGAAGATGGATCGCTCATGCCAACCGCTGAGTAGAACGACAACGAACTAGAAATACTAAATGAAAGAAGGACGGATCACTTTTTGATCCGCCCTTCTTTTTGAGTCTTAGAAAAACCTATTAACCCATGCTGGAGTAGTGATAACCGATTAGGTCATCTACCAAACCCAGAGTATCTGTGCCTTTGCGAGACGTAGATGAGCAAACCGATTCCCATGAAAAATTTTTCGTAATTTCCTTCCCGGATGTGGATGTGAGTGTGAATTTTACTCCAGGTTGTTTTTTACTGAAAAATTCGATATACCAATTCTTGATTGAATCCCGTCCTTGAATGGTCTGTCCTGCAGTGATATGTACTGCGTCTTCTGAGTAGAGTTTGATAATAGATTCTGCATCATGGGAATTCAAAGCATTTATTAATTTCTGAACGACACCAATGGGTTGATCGGTTGGATACGGAAACGAGGCAACGACATCCCACAATTCAGGAAGATATTTCCGGCAATAATCCCAGCTGAAGAAATTCACGGCAGGAATGTTTAACGAGACAGCCGTGTTCAGAAAATCAAGAACATCCGCCGCAGTTGCTGACCAGCCTTTTGTTCCGTATGTGGAACCAGTAGCCAGATATGGACGGTAAGGAGAGATGGCCAGGAATTCGCGCAATGATCGTGAAAGTTGTGCGCCGGCGTTGTGCACTTGCTCCCAGTACACCTGAGGCATATTGTAATCAGATTTATTTAGAAATTCTTTCCAGGGAAATTCCAGGTGGTAAGAAGGAAAACGGAAGGAACACAAAGCCACCGGAATAGTGCCCAGATATCCGCGTAAATCTGAAACGTAACGCCGGGCAGCCGCGTCCATACCAGATTTCTTGTATTCCATTTCCGCGTCGATCACATAGCCGTCTAATCCAAGAGCACGCGCTCGGCGGCCACCGGTCCACGCTTCACCATCAGGATCATTACCATAAACGTAATGCCATCCCCAGGCCTGGATTCCGGCAGATTTCAATTCCTTTACGAGAGGCGTGGCGTAATCAATACCGGTACTGAAATCCACATTAGAATGGTTCATCCCGTCGGCGATTTTGAATAACACATGAGATAATCCGGCTCTTTTTGCGACTGCAGCAATCTCCTGTGGATTGCCGCCTTCGCAATCACGAATTTTCCAAATGAAAAAGCCTTTTCCGGTTAATGCCATACGCCTCTCGGAATTCTTATCGGGGTGTGCCGTCAGGTAACAGACTGCCTTCCAGTTCCAGAACGGATGCAATACGGCGCATCGCCAGGATTACATTGTCCACATGCTGCCAGAGTTCAACGCCGAAAGCCCGGGTATTTTCTTCTATCTCTTCACGGTTTATCGCCGCGGCAAAAGCACGATCTTTCCACTTCTTCTTGACAGAGGAGGCAGTGAGGTCATATAGTGACCTGGATGGACGGACAAGAGCGACTGCGGTGATCAGACCGGTTAATTCATCCACCGCCGCAAGGCAAAGTTCCATAGGATTGATGCGCTCCACTCCCTGGCCGTGACTCAGGAAGGCATGAACGAGTTCTTCGGAAATATTACGTTCGCGCAAGAGAGGAGCTCCAGCCGATGGATGTTCTTCGAGGGTAGGATGAATTTCCCAGTCGAAATCGTGCAATAATCCTGCCAGCCCCCATTTTTCGACATCCTCACCAGTTTTTTCCGCGTAATACCGCATGGCGGCTTCCACCGATAACATATGATTGATCAGGCCGGGATTCTTAACAAATTCTGTCACAATCTGATAGGCTTCATCTCGAGTTGTCATGGTGTTTTTTCCTCAAAGTTCTGTTCCATAGGATCACCATCCCGTGGATAGATGGGCTCAGGTTCTCCCAGGATCGGTTCTGGTTTTCGCAAATAGAGATCGACAAATGCGGTAAATGTAGCGGGAATTTCCCGCAAACGCCAGTAGATGTATGTTCCAAGACGGTAATTTCGCCGATCCGCGCTTACACCTATGGTTTTCAAACCGAGCACATCACAGATATACAATGCGCGGGGAAGGTGATAATCTTGTGTCACCAGTGTGGCTTCGGTAACTCCAAATATCGATCTGGCTCGATAACACGTGTCATAGGTGCGCCTGCCGGCATAATCCAACACAATGTCATCTTCAGGAATTCCCAGTTGGATGGCGTATTTCTTCATCGCTCCCGGTTCGTTATAACTGAGGGTGCTGTTATCCCCACTCATTAGGAGCTTTTCCACTTTTTTTGCTTTATAAAGTTCAACAGCTGTTTGAACGCGATCCCGTAAAACTGGAGAAGGAGAACCGTCGCGATATAATCCGGCGCCAAAAA
This sequence comes from uncultured Leptolinea sp., assembly GCA_964397625.1. Lineage (GTDB taxonomy): Bacteria > Chloroflexota > Anaerolineae > Anaerolineales > Anaerolineaceae > Leptolinea. The sequence continues at coordinate 47,330 of CAYNJT010000002.1, forward strand.
CGATTGCCGTTTTTCCCTGTGGCGCGATACCAAGCGGGTAACGTTTCCCGGCAGATGCCACATATGTGATCGCGGCAGGCAGCAGAAAAATCACGGCGAGAATGACAAGAATAATCAATGCGGTTTTTCGAAGACGATTTTTTTTCACTATGGAAATAAATTCTACCATGCCTGATGAAGCGTTTTTTCCACACAACAAAACCGGTCAAAATTCGTAAAATATGTATAAGAATGAACAGGTGAATCTATGAAAAAAAAACATATTGGCGTGCTAATTGTTATTGTTCTGATACTGATGGGGTTGATTGGTACGGGACTTTTTCTATTCATCAGTAAGCAGATAACACAAATCGAACAGAGAGCAGTCGCCCCGCTACAACAAGTAAATAATGACATGGCCACCCGCGTGGCGCGCTTCATGGAGCCAACACCGACGATTATTCCAGATCCGGTGAGTATTATTCATGAAATCCGCTCGCTTGCCCGTCTGGAGACAATACAGTATTCCGTTGAAAAAGTGATTAGCGCGGATTCGGGACGGGAAGACCTGAAAACTCTTTTTGGGGATAAGTTGTTATTCGTGGCACATGGAGAAGTACTGGCGGGAATAGATCTTGAAAAAATCCGTTTGGAAGATATTAAGCTGGACGGAAAAGTCGTTTCCATCAAACTGCCGGCGGCAGAAATACTTTCCACCCGTCTGGACAATGATAAATCGTATGTGTATGATCGTCAGACCGGTCTTCTGGCACGCCCTGATGCAGAGCTGGAGACAAAAGCACGTCAGGAAGCGGAAAAGCAAATTTATAAGACGGCCATTGAAGACGGAATACTCAAACAGGCACAAACCAACGCGCAGGCATACCTTGATCGGTTGATCCGCTCGTTGAATTATGAAGAGGTGATTTTTACTGACTGAACTTTTTATTCCATTCTTATTGGAAAACAAACCCATATCTTTCAAAATATTGGTATGAGACCCACCAGTTAGAGTGAAGAATAAACACTCAAAATCCATGCTAGAATTGACTTCCCTATGGAAAATAAAACGTTTTATTTAACCCAACCTCAACCTTCCGTGGAAGTCTACCTGACCGATGGTCGGGTGATACGGGGGGAACGGGGAAAAGAAATTGTCCATTTTTTGATGGCTTTGCCAGAGTGGGATAACCCTCCCATTGTAGGGGCGGTAATCAATGGTGAATTACGGGAATTGACATATCCTATCGAGATTGATGCCCGTGTCAAACCTGTCACAATGGCCGATGCTGATGGCGCAAGAATTTATCGCCGCTCACTCACATTTCTGCTGGAAGCAGCTTTTGAGGAACTTTATCCTGATTTTCAATTGACAATTGATCATTCCGTTTCTTCCGGTGGTTTTTTTTGCCAGGTTATAGGACACGAAGACCTGGCGGGTATTGACCTGGCCAGCCTGGCCAGACGGATGCGAGAAAAGGTGGAGGCAGATATCGCGTTCACACGCGAACAGGTACCACTTTCAGAGGCCATTGAGTATTTCAAAAAAAGGGGGAATGAAGACAAGGTCAGGCTTTTAAAATACAGGCAAAAAGACAAACTGGTTCTCTATCGGCTTGAAAATCACCGTGATTACCATCATGGTTATATGGTTCCTTCCACGGGGTATTTGCGCTGGTTTGGCGTTTCTTCTTTTGGGGATGGATTTGTCCTCCAATTCCCGAGGCGGCATTCTCCTAAAGAATTGTCTCCGATGCCGGATTATCCAAAATTATTGACCACCTTCCACCGTTATGGAAGGTGGTTGAACCGGCTCGGAATAGAATCTGTTGGTGCTTTAAATGATGCAATAAATTCAGGACGTATCCGCGAAATCATCCTGGTCTCAGAAGCTTTGCACGAACAACAGATCGCTGAAATTGCAGAGTCGGTTGCCAATCATTCCAGACAAACCAGGATTGTGTTGATCGCTGGACCTTCTTCCTCTGGAAAAACCACTTTTTCCAAAAGGTTGTCTATTCAGATGCTGGCACAGGGTTTGTTACCTTTCCCAATTGAAATTGATAATTATTTTGTGGATCGAGAAAAGACCCCCAAAGATGAGAAGGGAGAATACGATTTTGAAGCTCTTGGCGCGCTGAATACGCAATTGTTCAGTGACCATCTGCAAAAGTTGATTGCCGGAGAGGAAGTGCAACTTCCAAAGTACAACTTTAAGACTGGTCTATCTGAACCGGGAGAAGTAGCCCGATTGCGCAATGACCAGATCATTATTCTGGAAGGGATCCACGGGTTGAATCCAGGTCTGATTCCCACCATCCCGTTGGAGCAGACCTATCGGATCTATGTTTCCTGCCTGACCCAACTCAACCTGGATCGGCATAACCGTATTTCGACCACTGATACCCGCATGTTGCGTCGAATTGTTCGGGACGCTTCTGAACGCGGATACACTGCCCAGCAAACCATTCAGCGTTGGGATTCTGTACGGCGTGGTGAGAAGAATCACATCTTCCCATACCAGGAAAACGCCGATGACATGTTCAACTCGGCGTTGGCGTATGAGCTTTCGGCGCTAAAACCACTGGCAGAACCACTTTTACGCCAGGTGCCTTTTGGTGTGCCCGAATATATTGAAGCCAAACGACTGCTGGCCTTTCTTGATTGGTTTCTGCCGATTGAGACACAGTTAATCCCTGATAATTCTCTCCTTCGTGAATTTATTGGTGGGTCGATCCTACGCGATTTCAAATTGTGGGAGAATCCTACAAGGGAAGATCTTAATTATTAATTCAAAAAGACGGTCAATTATTAGAAATTGACCGTTTTTTTTTCCCTTACATATTTTTCTGATTATTGCATATGTTGTTTGAAGACTTTACCCAGTCGGGCAATCCCTTCATTGATCGTTTCCGGTTTGGAGAACGAGAAGTTAAGCCGCATGGTGTTTTCTCCACCGCCCAATGGATGGAATGATCCACCAGGTACATACGCCACGTTTTCTTTTAATGCCTCTTTCATGAGAACGGCTGAATCATTTCCTTTTGGCAGGGTCACCCACAAGAATAGACCACCTTCAGGGTGAGTCCATTCAATGCCTTTGGGGCAGTGTTCTTCCAGGGCATCCAACATAACATCCCGGCGTTCGTGATAAACCTTGCGAATGACTTCAACATGTTTATCCAGGAAGCCGTCTTTTCCGACTTCATACGCCATCAGTTGATTGAAGGTTGATGTATTCAGATCCGCGCCCTGTTTGGCCTGGGCAATTTTTCCGATAACTTCCAAAGGACCGATAGCCCATGCCAGGCGAATACCGGGAGCCAGAATTTTTGAGAAAGTGCTTAGATACAGCACGTTTCCGTTATATTGGCCATTGTGCTGACCGCGCATCTCTGAATCCAATTGCGCAAGGGTGGGTAGATTGTCCCCCTCGTAACGCAACTTCCCATATGGATCATCTTCAATAATCGGAACGCCGTATTTATCTGCCAGTTCAACAACTTTTTTGCGGCGTTCCAGTGTGAAGGATATTCCTGTAGGGTTCTGGAAATTGGGAAGAGCGTATAAAAATTTTGGTTTCTTCTGTAATTCTTCTTCCAGACTGTCGGGAAGCATCCCGTATTTATCGGATTTAACGGCTAGATAATCGCACTCATAGGCGTTCCAGGCTTGCAGCGCACCCAGATATGTGGGATTCTCGACGAGAATTTTATCTCCAGGGTCGATGAATACCTTTCCTATGAGATCCAATGCCTGTTGAGAACCTGATGTGATCAGAATATTATCCAAATCGCAGGAAAGTCCGTTCTTTTTGGCATCTTTTGCCAGCATTTCACGCAAAGGGTTATACCCTTCGGTGGTGCCATATTGAAGGGCCTTATCGCTGTAATTCTTAAGTATACGGTCGCAAGCTTTATTTACTTCTTCCACAGGGAAGATTTCCGGCGCGGGCATCCCACCGCCAAATGAAATAACCTCTGGGCGCTCGGTCAATTTCAATAATTCACGAATGGCGGATCCTTTCATCCGCTGGGTACGATGGGCAAAACGGGTGTTCCATGTAGGTTGCATTCATTCTCCTTTTGCGATGGCTGCTAGGCTGTCAGTTTGGGAAAACGACTTACCACGACAGCCGCAGATGGTAGTGAGACTTTGTCTCCTGATTTGAGCTCAGCGATGTTTTGGGCGCCGATGCTATGCGCGGATTGATAGATATATATCGGTGTGTTTTCCACCGCTGATTTGATCTCAATATAGGCCTGGCCGGTGAAAAATCCTTCACTATCCACGGCGCAGCTGGTTACTTCGCCGATAACACGTCCTTTACGGTCCACAACAGGATCACCATTATGGGCCATACGAATACCCTTCTCAAGGAAGCGGAAACGGACAACAACGTTCTTGCGTTCCTTTTCTTTGGCAACGTATTCATCGCGTCCTATGAACCAGGGTTTATAGGTTTTCACATATGATCCAAAACCTGCCTCGCTCACCGAGAAATTCCGCGCGCCGCCCATTTCATGGCCATACAATGGCAGACCGGCTTCCGTACGCAGGGAGTCTCGCGCGCCAAGGCCGCATGGTTTTATCCCCATCAACTGGCCGGCTTCAAGAAGTTTGTTCCAAAGGTCGACTGATTTGGATGGATGGACAAACAGTTCGAATGCCATTTTTTCTCCAGTATAACCGGTACGGGAGACGACGAGGTCAAAACCACCCAGAACAGCCTCACACAATTCTGTGCGTTTTAATGCTTTCACTTTCTTTTCTGTGGCTTTATCCGCGCCGAGCAACAGTAGTATATCGCGAGATTTCGGCCCCTGGAGGGCGATATCCACGCGCATATCTTTCCCTTCTTTGGGATCGCGTAAATTGCGGAGAACAACATTCCGCCCAACAACCCGGATCCAGGGACGGTTAATATCAACAGCGACTTTCCCTTCACGTACTGCGTTCAGCCAGGCCCAATCCTTGTCATCATTTGAAGCGTTTACCACCACCAGGTATTTCTCAGGCGCCCGATGGTAGACTAAAGTATCATCGATCACATCAGATCGGGGATCAAGAAAATGGGTGTAACATGATTCTCCAACATCCAACGCGCTGATGTCATTCCCACACACGCTGTCAAGGAACAGGGCGGCATCGGGGCCTTCCGCCTGGTACACGCCCATGTGAGACACATCAAACAATCCGGCAGCCTGGCGGGTGGCTAAATGTTCTTCCATCACACCACTGTACCAAACGGGCATTTCCCAACCTGCAAAAGGCACCATTTTGGCACCTAATTTTTTGTGTGTTTCATTTAATGCTGTATATTTTATCGGGGCATCAACAGGTTCTTTCCAGACAAATTCCGGCAAAGCGGATAGCGCATTAGTCTTTAACCCGGCAGCATATGGTTTGGCAGACCAGACAGAATCGCCTTTCGCGGATTTTACAGGAACCTTGTCGGAATAGCGCACGATCACCGGTCCGGCATGTCGGCGGGAGACATCTTCATCAAAGCTGATAAAGCCATCCGAAAGATCACGCAGCCAGGCGGCTGCCAGTGGTGCCTTATCTGAGGGGAGACTGAGCAGCAGGTGGTTTTCCGCAACCAGGGTCAACACACCATCTATCGTTTTTTGATTGGCCATAAACTGGCAGGGCAATGAATCTCCGACCTTCATCGAGTCCAGATCGCTGGTGAAGATGTAGTGGGCAAAGTGTCGAACTTTTTCACCGATAAGATCCAGTACCGACCAACCATCTGAAGCCGGAGCAGGATCATCAAGGTAATAGAAATGCGGATAGCCCGTTTTGCCTACTTTCATATCGGCACCCGCGGAGGCAGCCAGATCACGCACGCGCATCTTTGCCGATTCCAATGTTTCAAAATCTATTTTGGCGCGGGATTGCAACCCCTGTCGGGTTTCAACCGAGTATGGGACACAGGCACTGATCACGTCTGCCATGATGTCAGCGATTTTGACCATATCCGCTTCCTTCATTCCACGTTGTGTCACCCAGGGGGTACCGAAACGCACACCGGATGGATTGAAGGCTGTCTTGTCACCAGGGATGGTGTTTCGGTTGCACACCAGGCCGGCGATATCGAGGATACGGGCTGCCATATCCCCGGAAAGTGTAGTGCCATCCGGTCCGATGACTGATTTGCAGTCAACATTGCTTAAGTGGGTATTGGTTCCACCAAATGGTATATGGAATCCACGCTCCTGAAGCCGGGTGGTAAGCGCTGCGCAATTTTTTACAATCTGAGTTTGAAGGGTTTTGAATTCAGGTGACCTGGCGATTTTGAAAGATACTGCCATGGCAGCCATGGTATGAACGTGCGGGCCGCCCTGTTCGCCGGGGAAAATGGCACGGTCCATTTTTCTGGCCAGGGAAATATCTGAGGTCAAAATGCAGGCGCCGCGAGGACCGCAAAGGGTTTTGTGGGTAGTAAAAGTGATGATATGCGCGTAGCCAACAGGAGAGGGGATTACACCTGCCGCCGTGATACCAGCGATATGAGAGATATCAGCAAGAAGGTAGGCACCAACGCTGTCCGCGATCTTGCGGTATTCGGCGTAGTCGGGTACCCAGGGATAAGAGCTGTAACCGGCAATAATAATCTTCGGTTTATGCTCTTGAGCCAGGGCTGCCAGCGCAGCGTAATCAATTTTTTCTGTTTGAGGATCTATTGTGTAATGGACAGCTTTATATAATTTGCCGGACCGGTTGGCCGAGGATCCATGTGAGAGATGACCACCATGCAACAAATTCATGCCCAGGATGGTATCCCCCGGGTTGATCAAAGCGGTATAGACGGCATTATTGGCTGGCGCACCGGAAAGGGGTTGGACATTGGCGTACAGATTATCAGCAGAAACCCGTTCATTGGCAAACAATTCGCTGCAGCGCCGCCGGGCAAGTGCTTCTATCGCGTCTGCGTATTCTGTTCCTTTATAATATCTGGGATCTGAAAAACGGCGGAAATAAGCCAACCGTTCATCATAATCAAGGATCTCCTTTTCTGTCATCCAGCGGGTTTCCTCATCCGGATAACCCTCCGCATAGATGTTCTGGAAAGATGATGACAGGGTTTCCCTTACTGCCAGGGGAGCCGTGCTTTCGCTTGGAATTAGGATGAGTTTGCGGATTTGACGCTCTGATTCAAGCTGTGTTAATTGATGCACATCAGGATCAAGGTCAGCCAGACTACCGCGGAACAAATAATCACTCATATTGTCTCCTTCAAGGATTGACTTTTGGAACCTTCAAGTGTTCCTCAGAAAAATAAAATACAATTCCCCCACCATTCAGTCCCATGACCGGAAGATGGGGGAGGTGTGGTCTGTATTATGACACGTACACAACAACAAATGAGATAGTTTTAGATTCATTCGTCGCGTCATTTTATATTGTATGGTTTTGCCTGTTCAGGAACAAGTGCATAAAGTCCTGAAATTCTTCTACATTGCCGCATTGGTTTTGATCCAATCCACCATGGTTTGCAGAACTTCTGATTTGTATGGTTCATTGTGTAACTCATGGAATCCGCCATCCCAGACTTTGAGGGTTGTCTTATGACCGGATTTTTCTCCGAACTCCTTCACGGCGCGCGGGGAGACCAATTGATCATCTCCGCCTACCATCAAAAGCAAAGGAAGAGGAAAGTCTGCCGCTCTGGCGCTTACCATTTTGCCATTTCGGATGAGATCCATCCCCATACGGGCTGAGATGAGCGAGTGGTTCAACTTGTCCGCTTTATAGGCTGCCACAACAGCTTTATCATGTGAAATGCCATCCACCGGCAATCCATTGTCCATGGAGAAACGCGGCGCAATGGAATACAGCAGATTACCCAAGGTGGTTTTCCATGACGGGATGGGATAACCGGGTTCCAAACCAGGTGATGTTGAAATCACACCTTTGATTTTTTTCGGCTTCTTAAGCAGGGTGTAATACAGGGCGATCAGTCCGCCCATGCTGTGGCCGTAGAGGAAGACCGGTGCGGCTGGTTGAGCGGAAAATATGTCGGGCAGGAAATGGTCTATTTGGCGGCAAAAATCCTCATACGAATCAGCGTGTCCGCGCTGTCCATCAGTTTTACCATGACCCAGAAGGTCAAACCCGGTCAATGCTATTTCAGATGAGGTAAAAAATTCACCCACATGGGCGTATCTGCTGGAATGTTCTCCTACGCCGTGAACCAGTAATACTCTGGCCAGAGGAGCTGCTTCAGGCTCCCACTTTTGAAAATAGACGTTGTATCCATCGATTGAGGTATACCCTTCAGACCAGTTCAAGAACCCTCCCCGGAGACTGCAGGAATAAGATGCGCTATAATGCGCTGATAATTATATCCATTCTAAGAGGGATTTCGCATGGTTTCTCCATTGAATCATGAGATTGGCAGTCAACTAAATTCAAATGAGAAAAAAGGCTGCTCCGGAACAGCGGCTATTATCTTTTTATCTTTGTGGATCTTATTGATCTCTCTGATCACACAGATAGCAAACTGGACAATTTTTCAGATGCTCTTTGAGGGATCAATCAAAATCTCCAATATACTCTGGCTATTACCTCTGATTTATGGCTTTCTTCTGTTCATCCCGCTGATCATTGCTGAAAGGGTGGTACTGGAACCAGCGGCGAAAAACAGGATTCGGGCGTTACGCATTATTTCGATTCTAATCATTCTGTTATCACCCTCCAGACTCCCTGATATCACGAACTGGCAGCTTATCGCTGTCATTCAGGTTGCAGCGCTGGCGGTTTTTATCGCCGGGGTGATGGTCTTTAATCGTGCGGGCTTCGGAGCATCTTCAGGCAATTCAGCAGGGAGATCGGGAAAGCCATTCCTTGCAGCGGCAAGCGGCGCATTGCTCGGTATACCCTGGGTGATCTGGGGAGCGCAGGGATCGTTGATTGATTCCATACTGGCAATACTGGTCTGCGCGGGATTGGGCTTAACCGTCGGGAGCTTGTTGATTCCGCGACCAACACGTACAACTTCTGATGATCTAGAAAAACCTGTGCAGAGCGGAATCGGTGTTGTCGGGTGGATCGTAACGCTGGGCTTGATCATACTGGGAACGGGGATCGACCAGAGCAATAACGGATGGATGTTTTCTGTATCCGCCTTGCCGTTGGGTTTCGCGTGCGCCGCATTGGCTATCAAGAAGGATGGCTCCATTGACCTTTTCGGAAGACTTTCCGCAGGTATTCTGGCGGGTCTGGCATTCCTCTGGCCGATGTTAATGATCGATCCGGATGAGCTTTCTCTGGTAACTTCCAGCGGGACAGGTGAGCTGGTAAGTTATGCCGTCATGTCTGTGGGAATCACGTTTGGTCTTACATTGCTGGTTTTTATCTTATTGATCATTCTAAGAAATGTGCTGTCTTCCCGTGATGTTCCCTTCAATGTAGGCGCAACTGTTTTTATTTTTACCTGGGGTGGCTTGATGGGATTGTATTTCCTGCTTGGAACCCCCGGTTTTTATGGGGAAAAGGTGTTTGTCATCCTGAAAGATCAGGCTGATCTGGCGGCAATTGAAACTATTCCCAATGCGATGGATCGCCGGATAAAAGTGTATTCCACGCTCACCCGATATTCAGCTGAAACCCAGAAGGATATCCGCGAATGGCTTGATTCCAAGAACATCCCCTACAAACCGTATTACCTGGTGAATGCCATCGAACTAAACGCCGACCCGATCCTGCGCGCCAGTCTCGCCTCGCGCGGCGATGTCGACAGGGTATTGGACAGTCCAATGCTGCGTCCTTTGAGATACGCTGTGCCAGTCAGCAAAGGGACGGAGGATGATCCACAGAACAATCACTGGAATATCCATCACATAAATGCGGACAAAGTACAACGTGAATTGCACATTTACGGTGAAGGGATCATTGTGGGTCAATCAGACAGTGGTATGCAAGGTGATCATCCGGAATTTGCCGCACAATACAGGGGTAGACAAGACGGGACGGATGACTATAACTGGTTTGATCCATGGTTCGGAAGCTCGAAGCCGGTGGATATTGGCGGACATGGTACACATACTCTGGGATCCATATTGGGTGAACGTGTAGGGATCGCCCCAAAAGCGCAGTGGATCGGTTGTGTGAACCTGGCACGCAACCTGGGAAACCCGGGTTACTACCTGGACTGTATGCAGTTTATGCTGGCTCCTTTCCCACAGAAAGGTGATCCATTTATAGATGGAAAGCCAGAAAAAGGAGCGAATGTTTTGAACAATTCCTGGGGTTGCCCTAGTGTAGAAGGCTGTGACCCGGGGGTCTTTTCAACCGCTGTTAAAGCGTTGCGCACGGCGGGAATATTCGTTGTAGCTTCAGCCGGGAATTCGGGAATGGGAGGCTGTTCAACTGTGCAGGATCCGCCGGCCATTTATGAGGATGTATACACCGTGGGCGCCATAGATAGCAATGGTAATTTGGCTGGATTCAGCAGTCTGGGGCCGGTTAATGTGGATGGAAGCGGAAGGACAAAACCTGATATTGTCGCGCCCGGGGTTGATGTGTACTCGTCTTATCCCGGAAGCACGTACAAAACAGCCAGTGGAACATCTATGGCAGGACCGCAGGTAGTCGGTGTTGTCGCGCTGATGTGGTCAGCCAACCCAAGGTTAATGGGGGACATCGAAATGACCCGGCAAATCCTTAACCAGACTGCGGACAGGTATACCGGTGTTTTACCGGGGTGCACGGAAGGGAAGACTATTCCAGGGAATGATGCCGGGTATGGCGTCGTAAATGCTTATAAAGCAGTTGAAAAAGCATTGGAAACCCGATAATATAAAGGACTGCATCCAAAAAGGGTTCACAGTGTTATATATGGTAGAGCTTTATATAGGACCTTTAAATGTCAGACCTGAGCGAAGATGATGCATTGCAACGCGCCATCCAGGGAGATTCGGAGGCGTTCAGCTTTCTCTACGAGAAATATGTCAACAAGATTTACAGCTATATCTATTACCGCACCGGAAGCGTGAATGATGCCGAGGATCTTACCGCCCGGGTGTTTCAACGCGCCATGGGCCGCATCGACAGATACACTCAAAAAGGCGTTCCCTTTTCGGCGTGGTTGTACCGTATCGCTCACAATCTTGTTGCTAACTGGCATCGCGATAACAACCGGCGGCAGGAGGTGGCTCTGGATGATCAGCAGGACCTGATTATAGACAGTGTGCACCCCGAACGACAGGTTGTGCGGGATCAGGAAGTGGAAAAATTGATCTCGGTTATCCGAAGATTATCACCCGAACGGCAGCAATTGATTGTATTAAAATTTGTTCAACAACTTTCCAATGTTGAAATAGCGGTGATCATGTCAAAGAGCGAAGGTGCGATCAAGAGCCTGTATCACCGGACATTGCTGGAACTTCGCTCGGAAATTCAAGGGTTTTTGGAGCAGGAATGATTCATATCGTCACTGATGGGGCTGTAGATATGCCCGCCGGTTGGGCGGAAAAATACAAGATACATGTTCTTCCCTTGATGGTTCGTTTTGGCGATCGTGTTTACACCTCGGGTGTGGATATTTCTTCCCAAAATTTTTATTCCATGGTTGAACAGACCCGTGTCATACCGAAAACTTCCCTGCCATCACCCGGTCAGATCGCTGAATTTTATCGTTCCATTGCAAAAAAAGGCGAGAAAATACTTTCAATGCATGTTTCGAGTAAGCTTTCAGGAACTTTTTCTTCTGTGCAACTGGCCGCAAGGGATGTTCAGGATGATTTTTCCGTTACAGTTTTCGACACACAGGCCGGTTCTGTTGCCATGGGATTCATGTGCCGGGAAGCGCGCATCATGGAATCAGCCGGCTATAATATTCAAGCCATCATGGAGCGACTGGAAAATCTGCGAAAGAACATAACAGTCATTTTCACACTTGATACTCTGGAATTCGCCCACCTGAGTGGGCGTATCAACGTGACCCAGAGTTTTTTGGGAACTTTCATGAAAATCAAACCCATTGTCTTGTTAAGAGATGGGTTGTTGGAAATCGCGGAGAAAGTACGCACGCGAAGCGCTTCCCTTCAACGCGTTATTGAGACAGTTGAGCAGAAGATCGGGAACCGGCCGGTTCATGTGGCTATTGTGCATGCCAGCGACCCTGCAACAGCAGCGGATATGGTCAACACGGTCAAACAACGATTTAACTGCCGTGAGGTACTGGTTACAGAATTATCCATCCCAGTCGCAGCCAACCTGGGACCAGGTGCCATTGGGATTGTTGCTTATGTGGATAACGAAAGATGGTAAGTATGCCTTCATTTACAAAAATCCCCTCAATTGAAATTGCGGATATTTCAGGACTGGAAGACAGGTTGGGCAAAATGTTGAGTCTGCGCCAGGCGAATCCAGAATTTGTACAGAACCTGAAACACCGCCTTATGTATGATCCGGGTGTGCAGGTTGAAGCCAGAAAAAAATACACGGCCATTTGGATACTTGCAGCCGCGTTGTTCTCCGGAGGATTTATAGTCTTTATCCTCTCCCTGTTATTTGGGAGAGGTGGAAAGTCATAATTCAGAAGGGGGAAGCGGGCGGTTCAACGCCAAGCTTTTCCGCCAGTTTAGTATCTGACGGTTCAACAAGAATTGAGCCATCGGGAAACAGGATGGTTGGCACGCTTCGGTATCCATTGTTTATTTTTTCCACGAGAGAGCGGGCTTCTTTATCCTGATCGATGTCAATCCATTGATAAGGTATCTTATTATCATCAAACATTTTTTTTGCTCTGCGGGAACCCCCACACCAGGAAGTGCCATAAATTATAATTTTTTTGTCCATAATGCTTATTTTACCTTAGTCGGTTGACATATTGTCGGTTACTTTGAATACCTTACCCTTTACACGACACTAGTCAAACAGGGATACTTCTGCATTAAGGCATGTTTTCTCGCCTCGGGTAAAATTAGACTATGAAAGATCATCCATCCACTCCTGGGCCGATTATTCTTATGGGCTCCGGAGAAACATCTCCAGGCAGTGGAGCCATTTTTGAAAATGTCATCCGGCAATATCGTTTGGGGGCGCGTATCGCCATCCTGGAAACGCCTGCTGGTTTTGAATTGAACTCAGAACGAGTAGCCGGCCGGGTGGGGGATTTTCTGCGAAACCGGCTTCAGAATTATAAACCGGTTATTGATGTGATCCCTGCCCGGAAAAAGGGAACAGAATTCAGCCCTGATAACCAATCCATTCTTGAACCGCTTTATTCGGCAGACATAATTTTTCTCGGACCGGGAAGCCCTTCTTATGCCGCCAGACAACTATCCAGCAGTCTGGCGTATGAAATCATTCAGGCCAGGCAACGAACCGGAGCAGCGCTAGTGCTGGCCAGCGCGGCAACCATCGCCTTTGGATGTAAGGTTTTGCCGGTTTACGAGATATACAAAGCAGGATTGGACCTGCACTGGCAGCCCGGATTAAATTTCCTGGGGCAATATGGTTTAAGCCTGGTGATCATTCCACACTGGAATAACGCCGAAGGCGGCGCCGAATTGGATACCAGTCACTGCTTTATGGGCAGGACACGTTTTGATGAATTACGAAAGAAATTGGATTGCCGGGGAACCATACTCGGAATTGACGAGCATACTTCCGTATGGGTCGATCTCAACTCAAATTGCGTACGGGTGAACGGAAAAGGCAGTATTCATAGGATTAAAGGCAGTGAGGAAAGAAGCATATCCAGTGGTCAAACAATCCAATTGAGTGAATTTGGTACCTACGCAACACTTGTTGACTGGCGATCCGGCGTGCGTGAAGAAGTCTGGCAGAAGATCCAGTCGAAACTTCAGGAAGAGAGTCTGAAGACTGTTGAGGACCCTCCGCAGGAAATTTTAGCTCTGGCCCAAAAACGTACCAGAGCCCGGGAAGCCGGTGATTATGAACAGGCCGACAGGTACCGAGATGATATTCAACGAGCCGGTTGGAGCATTAAAGACACGCCTGCCGGTCCTTTACTGGAACGAATGAAATAAAAACGGCCTGCCAGTCTATGAACTGCAGGCCGTTGCTTTTTCAGATGCCGATCAGGCAATCCAACCTTGCTTGCGGCAGAAATCAGTGACCACAGGGATGACAACATACTCACCCTAGTAGGATTTGATTGCCAGATAGATCAGATACACAGCTCCTGCGAGGCCGGTGCAGATACCGATGAAAACGAAGGAAAGGATCGCCGAGCCAATATAAACCACCAGGCTGAGAGCAAGGGCTTGAACCGCATGGTATTTGATAAAAGGCCGGCTTTTCTTGTCTTCCATCAACAAAACAATGATCGGGACCAATGGGGCAATCAGGTAGGATAACAGCGCCCACAGTTTGTCGTCACTGGTAATATCACCGCCGGGGGTATACGTTTGATTTGTCATGTCTCTGTCTCCTGAATAGGGTATTAATGCTGGATTAATTTTACAACGATTACAGGAATATGCAACATGGTTGTATGAATAAGGGTTATGTTAAAATCAAGCGCATGTTTCCACGAATAGTTTTTATGGGGTCTCCAAATCTGGCTCGCACTGTATTGGAAAAAGTGTCCGAAAAGTACCCAATTTATGGTGTGATCACCCAGCCGGATCGGCCTGCCGGCAGGGGTAAAGTGCTGACGCAACCACCGGTAAAAATTCTGGCGGAACAACTCGGCTGCCGGATCATTCAGCCCGTCCGCCTGAAAGATCCGGAAAACCTGGATATACTGCGGGAATGGTCGCCGGATATCATTCTTGTGGCAGCCTTCGGGCAAATCCTGCGGCAGAACATACTTGATCTACCGCCTTTAGGCTGTGTCAATGTGCACGCCTCGCTGTTGCCTCGCTGGCGCGGCGCGGCACCCATCCAGGCGGCTATTCTGGCTGGCGATGCCGTCACCGGCGTGAGCATTATGCGCATGGACGCCGGCATCGACACCGGCGCGATTTACGCGACCCGCGAGATCCCGATCACCGATACAGACGACGCTGACTCGCTCGGCAAAAAGTTGGCCTTGCTTGGAGGCGACCTGCTGGTTGAAACACTGCCTTCCATTCTCAATGGAACCGCGGAAGCAAAGCCTCAATTGGAAACAGGGGCGACATACGCCCGGATGTTAACCAAAGAGGATGGACTGCTTGATTTTCAGTGTCCGGCAAAAGATCTTTCATTACGTGTCAGAGCTTTTTTCCCCTGGCCTGGGACTTTTTTCATGTTCGAGAATCAACCATTAAAAATCTTGAAAGCGCAAGTCTTGCCAACCATAAATGGAAAAGCAGGTAAACGTACTGTTATCGACGGAAAACCTGTCATTTTCTGCGGGCAGGGAGCGCTGCAGCTTGAACAGGTTCAACCCGCCGGCAAGAAACCCATGGATGGAAAAACATTCTTAAATGGCGCCAGAAATTGGAAGGAATAAAATTATGAGAATACTGGTCTTTGGAGCCGGCGCAATCGGTACATACATAGGGGGAAGTCTGGCACTCGCGGGTGAGGATGTTACTTTTCTCGACCGGCCGGAAGTTGCCAATCGGCTGAAGGAGACCGGGTTGAAACTTGGATTACCTGGGGGAGAGCGGGTGATTCCTTCTCCAAAGATAGCAACTTCTCTGGATGAAGCATTTTCAGAGACTAAGTTTGATCTGGCGATTCTGGCTGTGAAAAGCTATGATACTGCCAGCTTTCTTGAAACCTTAAAACCATTCATTCAAAGAATGCCGCCGGTTTTGTGTTTTCAAAATGGAGTGGAAAACGAACCGGCCATTGCCGCGGTATTGGGTACTGACAGGGTGATTCGTGGAACGGTGACCACCGCCATTGGGCGGCGTGGATTGGGAGATATCGTGGTTGAACGATTAAGGGGAACGGGGATTGAAATAAATTCGCCAGTGTCCCAACAGATGCTGGCTGCATGTAATCGCGCGGGGTTGGGTATGCTGGGCTTCAAAGATGGAAACGCGATGAAATGGTCAAAAATGCTGACCAACCTGATGGGCAATGCTACCTCTGCCATTCTCAACTGGACGCCCGCGCAGGTTTACGCTCATCCCGGTTTGTTTGACCTGGAAAGGCGTCAATTACGCGAGGTATTGGCTGTCATGGACGATCAGAAAATACCAGTAGTAAACCTGCCCGGCACCCCTGTAAGACTACTGGCCTTTGCCCTGCGCCACCTCCCATCCTGGCTCAGCCGGCCGCTAATCACCCGGGCTGTCGGCGGGGGGCGGGGAGGTAAGATGCCCAGCTTCCATATTGACCTGTATCAGGGTCGCGGTCAAAGCGAGGTTGACTGGTTGAACGGCGCGGTGGTGCGCGCCGCGAAGATCAGCCGTCTACCTGCTCCGGTCAACGCGCTGTTATGTGATGTATTGACCAGGCTGACCAATGGTGACCTGAAAAAGGAAGATTTCTCCGGCAAACCGGAAAAGCTGCTCTCCAGGCTTAACCTTTCTTAGTGGTTTGGCCGTCATCCGCGAATTTCTTTTTCCATTCGAACAATTTGTTTAACGCTTCGAGTGGTGAAATAGACAGAATATCCAGCGCGCGCAATTCGTCGAGCAGCGGATTGGTCTCCGGAAAGAGTGCCATCTGCCGGGAAGTGCTTTCGTTGATGTCCACCGCCTTGCCAGATGAGGCTTCCAGATCGGCCAATATCTCATTGGCGCGCTGGATCACCGGTTTAGGCAGCCCGGCAAGTTGACCGACATGAATCCCGTACGAACGATCCGTTCCGCCGGGCACAATTTTATGAAGGAATACAACCGTGTTGTCTACTTCCGTCACCGCCACATTGTAGTTGCGGATACCCGGAAGCAGATCAGCCAGTTGTGTTAACTCATGGTAGTGGGTGGCAAACAACGTCCGGGAGCGCAGCTCTGGATGATTATGAATATGTTCCACGACAGCCCAGGCAATAGACAACCCATCGTATGTGCTGGTTCCTCGGCCGATCTCATCCAACACCAGCAGGCTGCGTGATGTGGCATGATGCAGAATATTGGCAGTCTCTACCATTTCGACCATAAAAGTGGATTGACCGGCGTGAATCTCATCCTGCGCGCCGATACGCGTAAAGATGCGGTCAACCAGGCCGATGCGCGCGGAACCCGCGGGAACGAACGATCCCATCTGCGCCATCAACACGATCAACGCGACCTGGCGCAGAAAAGTGCTCTTCCCACTCATATTAGGACCGGTGATCACACGCACAATTTCACCTTCATCAAATACTGTATCGTTGGGGATAAATCTGTCACCAACCAGTGTTTTTTCCACTACCGGATGACGTCCATCGATGATCTCAAGAATTGGATCTTGTGTGATCTGCGGGCATACATAGTGGTTGGAGACAGCAATTTCAGCCAGTGATGACACCACATCCAATACGGCCAGCGCCTGAGCGGTTCTTAGTATTTTTACTCCACTCGCCGCAAGGGTCCGGCATATCTCCCGAAACAACCGGCCTTCCACCTCGCGGATACGTTCTTCCGCGTTCAAAACCAGCGTTTCATACTCCTTCATTTCAGGAGTAATATAACGTTCCGCGTTAACCAGGGTTTGCTTCCGAATGTATTCGGCGGGAACGCCCCCTGTGTTGCTATGGGTTACTTCGATGTAATATCCAAAGACCTTGTTGTAACCGACTTTGAGGGTCTTAATCCCGGTTCGCTCGCGTTCCACCTGTTCTAAATTGGCAATCCATTCGCGGGCATCCCTCGAGGATTGGATGATGTTGTCAAGTTCGGCAGAGTATCCCGGGCGGATAACACCGGTATTCTGCAATGTGGCCGGTGGGTCATCACTGATCGCTTCCTCTAACAAGGATAATTCCTGGGAACAGGGGTCCATCTCCTGGAGGATGGATTGGATGGCGGCATTTGGAGAGGTGAGAATGTCGACAAGGCCTGTAAGTGCCAATAAATTAGCCCGGATGGCTGTCAGGTCGCGGGGTTGGGCTGTACCAGCTGTTACGCGGTTGACAAGGCGCTCAAGGTCGGAAATGGCATGCAGAGCCTGCTTGAAATCGCGGCGTACCAGCCCGTTTTCCACGAACCATTGGACACACGCCTGACGATTTTCAATAGATGGAATATCCAGAAGCGGCTTGCTTACCCAGGACCGCATCAGGCGATGTCCCATGGGAGTAACTGTGCAATCGAGCACAGATAACAGAGAGCCTTCCACCGAACCGCCGCGAATGGTTTCAGTCAGTTCCAGGTTTCGGCGGGTGGAAACATCCAGAAGCATGGAAGAATCAAGCTGATAGGTATGAATTGAGGTTAAGAGCTGGAGAGCCGGAGGTTGCGTGTTTTGAAGGTATTGAATAAGCGCTCCGGCTGCCTGGACAGCCATGGGCATTCCTCTTAAACCAAAGCCATCAAGTGTGGAAGCCTGTAATTGTTTTTTTAGGGCTTCTTGCGTTCTTCCATTTTCAAACTGCCAGACTGGCAACGTGGTCTTATGAAAGGAGATTTGTCCGGCTGCCGGACATTCGGCGGGGAGAATGACTTCTGAAGGCTGCATCCGGGCTAATTCGGCGCGCATTCGGGTCAGGAATTCCTGTCCACTCCATTCTGTTGCTGCAAATTCTCCCGTTGAAATATCAGCATAGGCAAGGCCGGCTCCATCATGGGAAACGAATAGGGAGGCTAGATAATTGTTGCGGTCGCCTTTAAGGAGCGCTGGCTCAAGCAAAGTTCCCGGTGTGACCACGCGGGTTACTTCGCGGGGAAACAATCCCTTAACCGGCTGGTCACCGACCTGTTCGCAAATGGCCACATGATATCCACGTTCGATCAACCGGGAAAGATAATTTTCCGCAGCGTGATAGGGGATCCCGGCCATGGGAATACGGACTCCCTTGGCTACATTGCGCGAGGTCAAGACAATATCAAGTTCGCGGGATGTGGTTTCGGCATCTGAATCAAATGTCTCGTAAAAATCCCCGAGCCGGAAAAACAAGATGGCATCGGGGTATTTCTTTTTAATATCCAGATACTGCTGGCGGATGGGAGTTACATCATCAGACATTCAATTGATCAACCGGCTTTCGCACCGCATTCGCCACAGAACTTCGCGTTGGGCTGTAATTGAGCACCGCATTGGGTGCAATGCGCGGCCTTTTTCAATGGTTCTCCGCAATTCGGGCAGAATTTCGCGTTGGTTGCCAGCGGAGTCTCGCACTTCGGGCATGTCGCGCGGATTGTCTCCCGCCAGTTGCCTTCTGATAGTTTTTTATCCTCTTCTGACATGGCGGCATGCGCCCAGACTTCTTCCACAGAGCGGGATGCTTGCGCGGCGGACATCTCTACACCAAGGTCGGGAGCGCACCCTTTGCACAGACCGCGTTTCTCGTTCCAGCAATTCTTGCGGCATACCCATGCTTGACAGCGTGGACATTGGACAAAGGACGGTTTGATCTGCTTAACCGCGTTTTCAAAGGCGGCGTCGCGGGCATTTTGCCACCCCGCGCTGCGCACCTGTTCGCTGATATTGGCAGCCGATCCAAAAATTCCGCCAAAGATATTGCTAGCTGTGTTTAACGCGCCTGTAATTGTGCCTGTTGCCGAAGCCTGAAAGGGGGTACGATATCCAGTTCCGCAGCGGTCGCAATTGAACTCAAATTGGAAACCCGTTTCTGTACTCAAATCATTGTAATTATTGGTGAATTCGATCAAGTCAGCCATAAATACACCTCCAAACACACATGATTAAAAATTATATCATTGGGAAATTTGTTAGCTTACTCCCCAAACTCCGATACTGCATCCTCATCGATGGATAGTTCCAAAGGCTGCAGCATAATATCCGAAAATAATGCAGGTTGCCGAGCCTCAATTACATGACGTTTGACAAGCTCCAACATCGCCAGAAAGGTTACCACAACAGACAACCGGCTTGAGTTATCCCCCACAAGTTCAAAGAAGGATGTCTTCTCTTTTGTACGCATCATCGAGAGGATACGACTAATCCTTTCCCGGATGGTTACCTTGGGCGCAGCGACTACCTGGTTAAGAGGGATGTCTTTTTTCCCAGCGAATATCTCGCGGGCGGCATCCGTTAAATCTTTAAGAGTGAGTCCTGAAAGGTCCAGGCGCGGCTCTATCTTGGGGACTTGAGCGACATGCAGATAGGTTCTTAATCCTTTTTCTTCGCGGTCAAAGAGGAACATGGATGCCGTTTTAAATTTCTTGTAGGCAATTAATTGCCTGGCCAGGGCTTCGCCCGGGTCCTCTTCTTCAGCTTCAATAACGGGAGGTTTGGGCAGCAGGGCGGAAGATTTGATCTGGATTAATTTTGCCGCAATCACAAGAAACTCAGAAATATCCGCCGCGCGAATGCCTTCCATGGATTGGATGTAAGAGAGGTACTGGTCGGTTACCTGGGCAAGAGCCAGACGGGTAATATCCAGCTCGGCTTTTTCGATCAGGGAAAGCAAAAGGTCCAACGGTCCTTCATAGACCGGTGTATTAACGCGATATGCGTTTTGATTTGAAGCATCAGAAAGCATCCGCTTATTATAGCAAAGGTGAATCATTTCAGTGTGTGAATTGGGCGAAGGCAAGATGTTGGAGAGTAATGGTAGAAATTCAGGAATTCGTTCAAAATTATCCACAGGTGAAACTCGTATAATTACTTTCAGGAGATATTTCATGGTGGATATCCATTGCGTGGATTGTGGTGCCCGGTATCCGGTGAAGCAGATCATTCACCGCTGCCATAATTGCGGCGGGGTGTTTGATTTTTCCGCTTCACCCGAGTTCGATATCAAGCACGTGGATCCATCTCTACCGGGTTTATGGAAATACAAACACACTTTCTCGCTGGCGGAGAACGCGCCAGTGATTACACTGGGAGAAGGGAATACACCTTTTTTCTGGGATAGCGTTGAGGGAAAGAAAGTAGGATATAAACTTGAAAACCTCAATCCCACCGGTTCTTATAAAGACCGTGGGACAGCTGTACTGATAAGCCAGCTGGCAGCACGCGGGATTACTGCCGCGGTCGAAGATTCTAGCGGCAATGCCGGCGCTTCCTTTGCCGCTTATTGCGCGCGGGCGGGTATCAGAGCCCGTGTTTTCGTGCCTGATAGTGCTGCAGGACCAAAGCGAAGGCAAATCGAGCAATATGGAGCGGAACTGGTACCCGTTCCTGGACCACGATCCGAAGCTGCAAAGGCAGTTTTACAGGCTGTACAGGCAGGTCAAACATACGGGAGTCATGCTTATCTTCCATTTGGCATCCCCGGAATTGCCACCATTGCTTATGAACTCTTCGAGCAGACAGGCGGTGAGATAGGTTCCATAATTGCGCCTGCCGGGCATGGCGCTTTACTGCTGGGAATCATCCGCGGTTTTAAGGCTCTTGAGGACTCGGGTTATATTTCTAGAATGCCTTTCTTTATTGGCGTCCAGGCGGAGAATTGTTCACCCATGGCGTACGGCTTTTCTCACGGATTGGAAAAAATGAAGGAGACGATTGAGGGGAAAACGGTTGCAGAAGGGGTTCGAGTGTCTTCACCTGTTCGGGCATCCGCAATTTTTAAATCTTTTATTGGTGGGAAAGGGGACATCATTTCCATCCCCGAAGGTGAAATACTACCGGCATGCGAGAGACTGGCCAAAAAAGGAATTTATGCTGAACCAACTTCCGGCCTGGTATGGGCCGCATGGGAGAAAATGCAAATAAAATTGACTCCCCCCATTATTCTCATAATTTCCGGGAACGGGTTAAAATACTACCCTTGATAATAATGAACTGATGGGCCGCAATCTACCTGACACAGCAGGTGAGGTGGCTTGCGCTCCTTTAGTTCGGGAGGTCAAATTGGACAACGACGTTAGCCCGAATTCAATCGAATCCCCTGAAGAACTGGCTGTTCGCCTGCATCTCCCGTTCAATAATTGGATGCTTCTTTCCCGGGCTCTGACACATCGTTCTTACCTGAACGAACACAGCGACGCGTTGGAAGACAACGAACGTTTGGAGTTTCTAGGCGATGCTGTGATGGACTTTATTGTTGGTGCCTGGTTGTATAACCGTTACCCTGAAATGGCCGAAGGAGACCTGACCCGAATGCGTTCAGCACTGGTGCACACCGAACGCTTTGCCGAATTCGCCAGGCTGCTGCGCCTCGGTAATGCCATGCGCCTTGGAAGGGGTGAATCGCAGGGCGGCGGACGCGATCGGGATGCTTTGTTGTGTGACACATTTGAAGCCATGATTGGTGCTTTATATCTGGAATGTGGCATCGATGCCGTCAAAAAATTTACAGCTCCTCTTCTTGAGACGGCGTCTGAAGATATTCTCCTTAACCATAAAAATGAGGATCCCAAGAGTCTGTTTCAGGAATGGGCACAATCTCAGGGGTTCCAGGCGCCCATTTATGTGACCCGCAATTCCAGCGGACCGGATCACTCAAAGGTTTTCGAAGTGGATGTCATCGTTAATGGGGATATTTATGGGTCAGGGACAGGTCACAGCAAGCAAGCCGCAGCCAAAGCGGCTGCCAGTAAGGCGCTTGATTTTATTGGAATGGTAGATCGTAATCCAACTCATGAAGGGTAACAGTGATCCATGCCGCCACGTTTGAAATCACTGGAATTGCATGGTTATAAGACCTTTGCAAGCCAGACTACTTTTGAATTCCCCGGTGTAGTAACAGCCATAGTCGGCCCGAATGGTTCCGGAAAATCCAACATCGCTGATTCTCTGCGCTGGGTTTTGGGCGAACAGGCTTTTAGTCTTCTCCGCGGCCGCAAGACGGAAGATATGATTTTTTCCGGAAGTGAGCAGCGTTCTCGTGCCGGCATGGCATCTGCCACGATTACCTTTAATAACGAAGACAACTGGCTGCCCATCGATTATTCGGAAGTGTCTATCACCCGCAGGGCATACCGCGACGGGCAGAATGAATATCTGCTTAATGGTCAACGTGTCCGCCTGAAAGAGATTTCCGAATTACTGGCTTTATCCGGTCTGGCGGAGCGAACATACACGATCATCGGGCAGGGTCTGGTTGACGCGGCCCTGTCATTAAAACCGGAAGAACGCAGAAGGTTTTTTGAGGAAGCAGCGGGGATCGGTCTATACCGCAGCCGGAGAGAGGAATCTCTCAACCGGTTGGAAGCCACCCGTCGTAATATGGTGCGGGTGCAGGATATTGTCACTGAACTGGAACCGCGCCTTGTTTCACTGGAACGGCAGGCTCGCCGCGCTATTGAGTATGAACAGATCAAAGGCGACCTGCGATTGCTTCTCCGCGATTGGTACGGCTACCACTGGAACATGACTCAGAAGAACCTGAAGCACGACCGCGAGATACTGCGTAATTGTGAAGCAAGTCTGGACAAAAACCGCGACGCACTAAATGATTTTGATATCATATTGAATTCGAAGAAACAAGCGTTATCGGACCTGCGGCGGCAAATTTCGGAATGGCACAATCAATTGGCCGGCCTGCATACCCGTCAGGAAGCCCTTCTTCGTGAAGTGGCCGTCAAACAGGAACGGAAACGTTCTCTCATTGAACGCGAGCTTTCCCTGCAAAATGACCTGGCGAACCGGGAGGAAGAAGCTACGTCCCGTAAACGCAGCCTGCAAGATATGATTGATGAAGTCGAACGATTGCAAGGTGAACTAGACGAGGCACAGTTGCAGGCTGAACAGGTCACCAGCCAGCTGGAAAAGCTGCAGAAAGAGCGGCAAAAAGCGGAAGAAGACGTGCGGGTGACCCGCCGAAAAATGGTGGAGATTGAAACTGCCAATGTCAAGCTTCAAGCGCACCGTAATGAGATCATCACTCGCAGAGACGGGTTAAAAACCAGTCTGAGTTCATATGAAGCCGGTATTGGCGAGGAGGAAAAACGGCTGGCCGAATTGAAGAATCTGGAAGATGCCAGCCGAAAAGAACGGGAGTCAGCTGAGAACGAACTGCAAGTCCTTGTGGAAAGGGTCACGGCCACTCGCAAAAGCATTGCCGAGCGTGAAAATGCCCGACGCGAATTGCAGGAATCCCACAATAAAATGGAAAGCCGCCGCGCCCAGTTGAACGGCCAATTGAAAGCCCTGATAGAGGCTGAAAATGCCTTTAGCGGTCTGGCCGGGGGCGCCAAAGCGGTTCTTCAACAGGCAAAGAGCGGGCATTTGAAGGGTAAATATTCTGCCTTGACCAGCCTTCTAGATGTTCCCAAAGAATATGAAGCCGCCATTGCCGCTGTTCTGGGTGAGTTTCTGGATGCCATTTATCTGGCCGAAGACGCAGATGAAGATCAGGCTATTTCCTGGCTGGGTTCCGGAGACCAGGGAAGGGCAACTTTGTTCCCGGCGGCCTCAGTAAGTGAATTACATGGCAAAAGCACACCGGGATCCATGGATGGTGTTGTCGGCCTGGCCAGCGACCTGGTAAAAGCTCCGGCTGAACTGCGTAAAGTCATTTCAGCAGCGCTTGGAAATGCCTGGATTGTCAAAGATCGAGAGACCGCCCGCCGGGTGGCCCGTGGAAAAGGGAATTCAGCCCGGGCTGTCACGCTGGCCGGTGAGGTTTTTCTGAGTAATGGAGCGGTGATCGCGGGGCGGGAAAGCCGCGGCAGCCTAATCAGCCGGCCGCGCGAACGCAAGGAACTTGAAGGTGTGTTAAACCAGGTCATAATAGACTTGGAGAGCAATAGCCGGGAAATCGATGACCTGGAGAATACGCTGCGTTCATTGCATGATGAAGAAAACAGGCTTCAGCAAGCCAGGCAGCAGGTGGAGGAATCGTCCCGCAAACTGGCTCAAAAAGCCCAGAAAGCCGTCCTTGACGCAAATCAATTAAGCCAGCAGGTTAACTGGAAGCGCCAGCAGATTGAACAACAAACCCGGCAGATCGCTTCTTCTGAAGAAGAACTGAAAAAGCTGGATGGTGAGATGGAACAGAACCAAAAATCCATCCAGGAGATCAGCCAGTTATTACGGGAAAAGAACGCAGAGTTGTCCAAACTCAGTCTGGATGAAGCGCAAAGCCAGGTATTCCACTGGAATACAACAGTAGCAGTATCGAGGAAAGCGCGCCAGGAAGCTGAACGCCGGTTGGCCGATTTGCGTTCTTCAATCGATCGTATTAACCAACAGATCGAAGATTTGAAAGGTCAGCTCAAGAACCAACTTGACGAACGCAAGGAAATAGACGCAGAGATTGGGAAACAGGGCGAGGTGATAGAATCTATTAACCTGCAAATCAACGCCCTGGAAGAGAAGATCAATCCGGCAGAAAAAGAATTGAACCGGTTGGATCATGAATATAGCGAGTTGCAGAATGATCTGTTGTCGGCGCAGCAAAAAGTGACTGCTGCCGAGCGATCAGTAACACAGGCAAAACTGGAATATGCCCGCAGCAAGGATGCTGTTGACAACCTGCAGAAGAAAATTGAAGAAGATATGGGGCTGGTTATTCTGGAATATTCGGAAGATACAGCTGCCCAGACGCCACTCCCGTTGGAAGGGTGGGTGGAACAGCTGCCTAATTTGACAGAACTTCCTCCTGAAATGGAAGAGAGTATTAACCGGCAAAAAGCGCACTTGCGGCGTATGGGCGCAGTCAATATGGAAGCCCAATCGGAATACCAGTCTGTCGTGGAACGTTATGAATACTTGAAGACCCAGGTGGATGACCTTCATAAAGCGGATGAAGATCTTTGCCAGATTATCCGCGAGCTCGATGAAGTAATGGAGCGTGATTTCAAACTGACTTTCAAGAAAGTAGCCGTGGAGTTTGAAAAGATGTTTACCCGCCTGTTTGGCGGCGGAAGCGCAAAGTTGATTTTAACTGATGAAGATAATTTCACGGAGACCGGCATTGATATTGAAGCCCGTCTGCCCGGCAGACGTGAGCAGGGTCTCTCTCTTCTTTCTGGTGGAGAACGCAGCCTGACAGCCGTAGCGTTGATTTTCGCGCTCCTGAAAGTGTCACCCACGCCGTTTTGCGTTTTGGATGAAGTTGATGCCATGCTGGATGAAGCCAACGTAGGACGCTATCGCGATTTGCTTCGCGAACTGGCAGACCAAACGCAATTTATTGTGATCACCCACAACCGAAATACTGTGCAGGCAGCGGATGTGATCTACGGGATCACCATGGGCCGGGATTCCGCGAGCCAGATGATTAGTCTGAGATTGGATGAAATCCCGATTGATATGATGAAATGAAAAATGCGCCAGCAAATTTCGCTGGCGCATTTTTTTTTGAGAAGTTCTTTTACTCGGCGGTCAGATCCAGTACAGGTTCAGTAGGTGTAACCCCACTGATGTCGTTGGTCTTGACTCCTAATGTGTCTTTTGCTTTGGTTAACCAATCATCAAAGGCCTTGTTTTGTTTCGCGGCATAGTCTGCCTGGGATAATTCACGTTCTTCATGTCCCAGAGACTGGATGATGTGATAACCGAAGCTTGATTTCACGGGTTGGCTGATTTCTCCAATTTTCAACGCGAAAGCGGCTGTTGAAAACTCGGCAACCATTTTATCTTTTGTGAACCAGCCCAGATCGCCGCCAGAATTCTTATTGCTTTCATCTGTCGACAATTCTTTGGCAAGCGAATCCCAGGCTTCACCTTTCTTTAGACGCTCGAGAACAGTTTTGGCTGTCTCCTCATCTTTTACAAGAATATGACGAGCCCAAACCTGATCTTCTTTTGTAGGAACTTCAGCGTTAATTTTCTTTGTCAGCTTATCACGAAGGACGCTGGCTTTAAACGCTCTACGCCAGTCCGCTTCTTTGAAATTAATGGCGGTTACCTTGGATACATAATCCTTGTATTGGTTCTGGTAGCCTTCAAGCGTGTAGGAAGTTGCGGTTGGGTAAGGGGTCACTTCCTGAGTGGCGGTGGCTGTGACTGCTGGGGCCGTAGCTGTAGGCGCCTTTGTGGCGGTAGGAGCCAGTGTGGCTGTGGGTGTAAGAGTAACTATGGCCAATTGAGCGGCGGATAAAGTGGAAGTCGGCAGCATCACACGGGTGGCGGCTGGAGTGGGGGTGCCATTGGCATAGAATCCAAAGGCTTCCTGGAGAGCATGGTCAATTTCTTCATCCGTAACCACAACACCCTGTTTCACGGCCTCCTGTTCGATGACGCGTTCATCCACCATGGCCTCGAGTACTCCCTGACCAAGTATGGATGCGTTATCCAACTGAGATTGAATCTGCTGTAGAGAGTTTTGGAAATAATTCCCATTCTCACTGCTCAATCCGCCAAACATGTCAGCCATTTGGAGGGTACGTTTGTACTGTTCAACCAACTGCCAGCGAGCGTAACGTACACGAGCCTGGTATTCACCCTGGGTGATTTTGTCATTGCCGATTGTGGCAACTGTTCTCATATCCTGGAAAAATAGCTGGTCCAGAATACCAAAAATTATTAAACCCACAACCAGAACAAGCGCGATGGATACTCCGGTAATCAAGTACCTGCGTTGTATGCGTTCTCGTTCAAGACGGGCGAGGTGTTTCTTTGTGATTATTTTCTTTGATTCTTCATCAGACATAAGAGACCTCGGGATTAAAAAACTGGGGCACAGGCATAGGAAACCTGTGCCCCGTAAACTTACAGAAGGTTATTCCTAATCGTTGGGGCGTTCGCTTACGAAAGGAAGTAGTGCGATATGCCTGGCGCGCTTGACAGCGCCGGCCAGTTCACGCTGATGCCGGGCGCAGGTGCCAGTCTGACGGCGCGGGCGGATTTTTCCTTCTTCAGTTACAAACCGGCGCATCATATCGCTGGATTTGTAATCGATTTTAATGTTTTTGTCGGCGCAAAATTGGCAAATTTTGGGCCGGGCTACATAACGACGTCCACCGTAACCACCGGAAGACTGTTCGTTTTCGTTTATTTGTTCTTCAGCCATAGTTTTTCTCCATTAGTATGGAAACTCATCTTCTATTTCATTTGTGGTGAGGAAGTCGCCATTCATATTTCCGGAAGTTTCCTTGCGTTCACCCAGGATCATCATCTCATTGGCTACGATCTCAACACTGGTGTGACGCACATTTTCTGCGTCTTCCCAGCGCCGGGATTGCAAACGCCCTTCAATATATACCTGCAGCCCTTTACTCAGATGTTGTTTGCAAACTTCTGCCAGGCTGCCCCAAGTGACAACATTGAACCATTCGGTTTCAGAATGGTGTTCGCCATCGGCACTGTTCCATGACCGATTGGTGGCAACAGTGAATGTTGTTACCGGCCGGCCAGAAGGTGTGTATCGCATTTCTGGTTCACGGCCGATATGTCCAATGATCATGACTTTATTCAAGCCTCGGCTCATGTTACTACCTCGTCCACATTCCCAATTATTAATTGGGATTTTCAGTCAACCAGTGTGATTAAAAAGCGCATCAACGGCTCATGGAAGCGCAGATTGCGTTCCAGTGTGCTGGTAAATGCGGGTTCCATCTGGGCATAGATTACAGCATACTGGCCTTCGCGAGTCTTGCGAATCATGTAAGCCATGCGGCGTTTGCCCCAGACATCAACTTTGGTAATCGTTCCACCGGATTCGGTGATCCACCCTTTGACTTTTTCAATCGCAGCGGTTAATGCCGCTTCGTCCAGGTCGGGTTGGAAAATGGTGACGACCTCATAGTTACGCATATCAGGGAATTCCTCCTTTCCACGGGATTGCCCCCGGAAGACATCGTAGATGAACCCGGGAGCGGAAAGTTGCAGAGTTTTCTGCAATTGAACGATAAGTTTACTATAAAATCGGTAATTCTAACAGGCTAAACACTTCGTTCATAATGATGGAAATGCGAGATCAGAGCTGCTTTTTGAAGAAATCAACAGGCTGGTTATAAATAAAATTTTGATATGATGCTGTTTCCTGTAACTGAAAACGCAACCGGGTTTCAAGACTTGCTTTAACCTTGGATTTCACTGCCGCAGGATATCGCTCAAATCGGGTAAGATCATGATCAGCCGTCAGAACCCTGATTTTCCCATCAGCCTGAAACCACTCTATTCCCGTTGAAATTGTTTCTTCTCTCAGATTCATCGCCCTGGCAAGATCCCGAGTACTTGTCAAACCTTCATGATTTTTCAACGCGTACTGAATAAGGCCTGCCAGATGATTCAAAAACATTGGAAGATTTTTTTCTGCGGGTATGTGGAATGCGAGCAATATAGATGTAGGTGATGCCTGCTGGAGAATTTCCTTCAGCAATGATTGAGAGGGGGGAATGGAAGCCAGGATCAAGTTCTCAACCGGATGGATTTGGTTCCTTCCAACTGATAGAGGATCATCCATATCAGTTGGTTCCTGGAAGACCAGACAGGATTTTTCTGCGAAGATTTTTTTGGCTTCCAACAATGGCTCGTCAAAATTACGAAAATCCAGAACTTCCTGAAGTCCAGCAGAACCAATAGTAATATCCGGCTCTACTATCGGATGAATATCAATGTATTCTGCCTGAAGAGTGGTTTTCCCTTTGTATGTGCTTTCACGCAGAGAGAATGCCAGATCAAACAAACCGGTAGGAATAAGAGTCTCATCTGCATTCCACCAGTACAACAGTATGGATTCCCCCTGTTCATCCTGAATTTGAAGTTTGAAATGTTCACGGTTTCGATCCAATGGTTTAACAGAGGTAACTTCAACTCTGCGGCAGCAAAACACCATCGGTGGGTTTTCCATCCCAAATGGAGCCAGCTTCTGAATTGATTGAAAGAACTGCCTGGTGATTTGTGGAAGAGTTAATTCAGCGTCTATTTCAAGCGGGGGTGGTTCTGTTACCGCCAATCCACGTTCACGCATCCATTTGTTTAGGTCGCGTCGAACATCCGGCAATTTTTCAATCGGGAATGATAGACCGGCTGCCATAGTATGTCCGCCAAAACCGAGTAACATGGAAGAAACGGAAGAAATAGCTTCGGTGATATTCACTCCTTCAACAGACCTGGCTGAACCACGCAACACCCCATCACCGGAATCATTCAAAAGAATGACCGGACGATAAAACCTGTCTTTCAGCCACCCGGCTGCCAACCCCAGCACTCCTCCCGGCCAGGTGGTGTTAGTTAGAATAATAACAGGGTCAGCAGCGATTTCACGCTGGCGTTCCAATTGTTGACTGGCAGATTGATATACCTGGTCACACAACCATTTACGGTTGGCATTTAATTCTTCCAGGTGTTGTGCCATGGCATCCAGTGTGTCTGGCTTGCGGTCTAAAATAAATTCGACAAGTGGATTGGCATCCTCAAGCCGACCGGCTGCGTTAAGTCGAGGGGCTATGGCATACCCGATGGTAGATTCATCCACTGTTGTTGACGTTATTTTGGCGTGTTCCATCAAGAGTTGTACCCACTTGCGTGGTTGTGTGGAAAGTTGGGCCAGCCCAAGCTGGGAAATCAGGCGCGCGTCTTTTTTCAACGGCGCCATATCCGCGATCACGCCAATTGCGGCAAGATCAAGACTTGCGAGCGCGACATTTTCGCGATTCTGTCCGCGGCATACCGCCAGCATAAGCTCGAAAGCCACACCGCTGCCCGATAGTGTTCCAAGCGGGTGCCCCTGTGGAAGAAAGTGAGGGTTAATACACGCTAACGCTTTTGGCAATTCTATTGGTAGGGAATGGTGATCAGTGATGATGACATCAAGACCATTCCGGGTCGCGTATGCAACTGACTCGTGTTCCGATATACCCGTGTCACAGGTAATGAGCAGTTGAATTCCGGTGCCCATAAAGGATTGCAGAGAAGAAAGCGAAATTCCGTGCGTTTCTTTTCCGCGAACAGGAAGATGATACTGGACGGAAGCGCCCAGTTTCTCGAGACATTCAACGAGAAGCGCCGTGGAAGTCTGTCCATCGACATCGAAATCACCCCATATGCCGATAATCTCGCCGGAATCCAGAGCGAGTTGAATGCGTTTGACGGCCTTTTCCATATCCGGAAATTCAAACGGATCAGTCAGATTTTTAGAATCTGGCTCAAGGTATTGTCTGGCTTCTTCATGTGTAGTAATCCCACGATCTTGCAGGTAGGCAGCGACAATTGGATTTTTATCTGCCGCTTTCAGGAGAGAAGCCGGAAGAGTACTCACCTGGCGTAAATGCCATTTCCTTTCCATGGGACTAGAAAGCAATCCCTTCTATTCGGTCGAAGTCAATACTTGGAGATTGATCATCTGCCATCTCGTCTTCATCCATATCCGCGATATTGCCGGCAAAAATTCCGCGTTCGCACAAAGAACGATACCTGCAGAAGCGGCATTGTTTCTCATCCATAGTAAGGGGAAAAACCGCCAGATTCATTCGGCTGATCTCATTCACAATGCGGGTTAATGTTGCACGGGTTTTCTCCAGCCAGGCGGAATCAAATTGAAGGGTGATGGGTTTGTCCGGGTACTCCGGGAACCAGTACAACATTGTGACCTGTGAAGGGTCAAACGGAAGGTAATCATTCATTCCGCTCCCGGTTGAGATGACAAGATACGGATATACCAGTGATTGAATCCGGTTTTGCAAATACGCAATCTTGGGAAGCTTATGAGCTGTTTTCCAATCTATGATCACAGCGCGTTTCCCTTTCTCCACAGCCAGCAGGTCCATCTTGGCTGACAACCGATAACCACCAAAAGGCATTGATAGTTCAATTTCCGGCTGGCTGATTTCAGGTAAACCAATAGGCTTGTGTTCTATAAATGATGTCCACCAGTGATTCAGGTCTTCATCAGAAATATGCCGGCGGATCGTTTCTTCCGGTATACCCAGGTAATATTGATGAACCATGCGATGAAAAGTTGATCCCAGCGTGATCAGGCGTTCATTTTCTTCCATCGGTTCGCTGACTGGCGCCGGCCAGGCGGTCTTCAACAAATATTTCAATTGAAAACGGCGCGGGCAATCCACAAAATCTTGCAGGTTGTTCTGGTTAAAGACGAATTCAGACGGAAGTGGCATTTAATTCCCTTTTCAAATATTCAGCGAGCTCAACCACAGGTAATGCCATGATCAAATCACCATTGCGGCCGGTGTTCCAGGTGATGGCCAGTTCTTTGCGGGCCCGGGTGATGCCGACATATAACAATCGTAACCGTTCGGAACAGTATTTCCGTCTGGCTTCCAGAGTGGCATACCCCGGCTGATTGAGAAATGAAAGCGGGTCACCCTCTTTGTACCGTTGCAGGCTTTCCACAGCCTCGGCCGGCAGGTTGATCTGATCGCGCACAAACCATTTTTCAGACACGTAGCGGTCGTAATTCTGCAGAGATGGAAAATCATAATTATTGGCAGAAAGCAGGTAAACCCTGTCCCATTCCAATCCCTTGGCTTTATGAATGGTAGTAACCAATACTTGCCCCTTGTACTTATCCGGATCAAATCCAAGGTCTTCATCACTGAACCCGGAAATTTTTGACTGATTCTTTGACACGCTTTCCAATTCTGCAGCAAATTCACCCAATCCCCAATCAGGACTGCTGCGCGCGGCTCTCTCAAGCATACCGGCTACCTTTTGCGCGAGAGCCAGGTCGGCGGGATCGGTAAACACGTCCTGCGAGATGGTCAAAATCAACTGGTCAATGGGTAAGAGAATGGCTGCCATCCATCTTTCGATTAGGCGCTGAAAAACAGATAATTCTTCAACCAATTCTGCAGATAATGGCAGCACAGCCGGATGTTGCATCCAATCCTGCGCGGGAGTAGGGGCGGCAAAAAGTTCCAGAGGATCAAAACGCAGAATGGTTCGAGAGAGCAGTTCTGCACGGGAAGACACCCCTTCCACATCATTCTGAATGATGCGGTAATACAATGAGAACGCTTCTGATAATGACTTGCGGGAAGGTTTCCAGAGATATTTCAGACAGAGAGACAAAAATTCAGCCGTCTTGCGTGTAGATTGGCTTACCCGAAGCAATTCCACCGGTTGAAGACCAATACTGCGTAATTGATCGGCTACAGCGCCTCCGCGTTCATTACTACCAACCAGAATGGCCGCGGTTTCCTTGTCATGAGTCGCCAGCCAGGTTTTAACATTGCTGCAGATTCGGCGTATTTCTTCCTCGGAATCATACTTACGGGTATCGATGAACACGTTGTTGGGAGAATCCGGCGGATTAGGCTGTGGATCATTTTGATCTGTGGGCTGGATCAATGGTCTGACCAGCGACGAGCGCAATTCCATGGCCGGGTGTTCATTCTGGGTCCACTCAATCAGGTGGTTGGCAAGGTTGATGATTTTTCTGGCTGAACGGCCTGAATTGGGTAGCTCTTTGGAAATCACTCCGGGTTCATTGAGAAAATCAACCAGGAATTTTGGATCGGCTGTGGTGAATGTTTCATAGATCGCCTGATTGGGGTCACCAACTCGCACCCAATTACCACTCTTTTCGGAAAGAAGGCGCAGAATGGATTCCTGCATACGGCTGCTGTCCTGAGCTTCATCTTCCAGTATGTACGGCCAGCGGTATTGCAGACGCGAAAGATAGTCTTTATCTGTTTGAATGCAACGGAATGCCAGGCGGATCAGGTCATCAAAATCGACGGCACCTCGCATATTCAGCGCCAGTTGGTAGTCAGTGTAAATGGATGACACCATCTGCAGCAACATGGAATCAGACTGGTTGGCCTGATCGGCGACGGTTTGAGGCGATATTGCAAGGTCTTTTGCCTGGCGAATAAAATCCGTGGCGATGGATACAAGTAGTTTTGACCATCCTTGAGATGCTTTGTACGGCTCAACATCGGATTTGGTCCAGTGCTGCTCAAACTCTGAATGACCCCTCCGCCAGGCATCAACTTTATCGTGGAGAATTCTGTTGGCTTCATTCTCATCCAATATGCGGAAATCTGCAGGCAAGCCGGCCAACTCAGGCCGGTCACGGACAATATCATTGGCCAGCCCATGCAGTGTTCGGATGCGATATCCGTAATTACGCGGAAGCCCGGTTTCTTTGACGAATTCGGATATCTTCTTCGCGAAATTATCCACAGCGCTATTTACAAGTGTGACCACCAGTATCTCCTGGTTGTCTTGAAGGACATTCCGTTCGATAAGGGTGGCTGCCAGCAGAGAAAGGGTGTAGGTCTTTCCGCTTCCGGGAACAGCCGATACACCCATCTTCCCTCCGTCATATGAAAGAATATCGCTTTGAGCGCGTCTTAATTTCGGTTTCATAGTTGCTCAATTCCTCCCGGATGGTACCGAAGGAACCGGTTAATTGCCTGGAGGAGCGGCCCGCGCGGTTCATTCCCCTGTTCATCGATATCAACAAGGAAAATTTCGAGCCTGCCAGAACAACGGTTGATCAATCCGGTAGTATGGGCAATCAATGAATTAAGGTTATGGTTTATTTCTTCCGCGTCTGTCCAGCGAGCCTCGGAAGGCCAATTGCGACTAAGCACAACCGGGTGAGTAAGTGGTTGATTGAGGCGTTCCCACCAACCTGTATTCCCGGGATCCAGCCAGATTTGCACAGATGCCGGCTGATTACGCATTAGGAATGTGAAGGCTGGTGAAAGTAGTACCGCGTCCGGGCGTTGATCCTGCCAGGAAGCCAAATGCTGCGCGCCGGTTATTCCACCTTGCATGAGGTCAAGAAACTGCGCCCCGGCTGTCTCAGATGGGATGGTTGGTTTAATCACCGACTCAAATTCACGTGCGGATTCGATCAGACGCTCAGTGGCATCAGCCATATCATAGGAGGAATGAAAGCCAAAGCCTTTTTGTGAAAGCAGCTCCCCAAAGCAGCGGCTGAAAAATGCCGTCAGTTCCATGGGATCGTTCTGCCGGCAGTCTAATATCCAGGATCGCAGAGTTTCATACTTTTCCCCAATCTGGTATGTAATGCGTTCCGCCATCTCCGACTTTACCGCTGAAAATGAATTGAGGGGTTCGTCTTCGCGTTTATGAGACAGAACGATGCCAGCCAACAGGTCAGCCCGCAGCATATCTAGCCCGGAGATGGCGGTCATCAATGCCGCTCGAAATTCCAATGAAGTGACTTTAAGATTCCAGGATGGGTAAGCCAGTTTTGCCAGAGTGAAAAGGCAGCGAACAGCAGGTTCATTGCGCAATTCATGCCCCGGCCGGTGGGTTGTCAACGAGATACCTTCTTTCTCAAGCCGGTTTTGCAA
>CAYNJT010000002.1:82507-102918 GCA_964397625.1 uncultured Leptolinea sp.
ACGCATTATGTCGTGGGCGGTGGGATAGTCTTCTTCCACATTGTCATAAATCAGGTGCCGGTATTTTCCCAGAATGTATTTCTGGAAGATATCATCCTTCCACAGTAAGTTGGCAAAAACTTCAAGCTGAAGTGAGAAATCCAGCAGGGAATGTTCCAGACAATATTTTCGAAATTGCACCGCGCAGTCCTGAGCCTGGTCAAAGTAACGGGCATCGGCCTGATTGCCTGTCCAGGCGGAACGTAACCGTTGGGCAATCTCATCCGGCGGAAAACCGACTACGGCCGTCTTGTTTAAGTTATCCAGAATCTGGCTGTACAGACGGATGGGTTCAATGGCAATACCCTCGAAATACCCCTGTTCGCGTAAAGGATCGACTATCAGACTGAGAAAATACTGGGTTGTTTCAACTGTAAGAAATTGTGGGGGTATTTCTGGATGTGTGAATCCGGCTTTTTCCGCGATTAGCGGCCAGAAGAGCTCGTCCATTCGGCGAGCCAGCCCGCCGATGGTCAGAATGGATACCCGACCTCCGGGCGGCAGGTTGGGATCACTGAGCGCTCGGGTGTAAGGCCATGCCAATGGGCGTTGTGGAAGAAGAATAAGGATTGATTCTGCTGGAAAGCCCTCATTCAGCAGACGTTGAAGGCGTTTGACTGCCATGCTGGTTTTCCCGGTACCGGCTTCGCCCCGGATAAACAGTTTTTTATCAAGAGGAAAATCCAGAATCTGTTCCTGGCTTGATGTCAATTCCATTTGTTTTGCTATACTCCACAGACTATCGGGTTGTTGTCCATCCCGCCTGTAAAAATCGAAACTTCACCAGATCACAGTGAAATATCATTTATTCCAGTAGGAAATTTCATCCATATAAACGGTGAGCCTTGGCGTCTTATAAGACGCGATGAATGCACCGAAATAACCGGGTTCTAAAAATGTTGTTTCTTGTGTCTCCTGGAGCAACTTGCCATTCGCGTAAAAAGCGTATCGATCGTTTAATGCGAGTACACCGATCCGGTTGACTTGATTGGAACCTGCATTAATCGCCTGATTGGAGGTCCATGGGATTAGCGTACCTTTTTGTGAATAGATTCGCAATGAATACTTACCATCGCAATTTATCCCGAAGAAGTACCCATCTTCAAAATTGGGTGCGCGGAATACAATTCCATAACGATCATCACCAGCACATTGACCTGTTTTGAATGTGGCTTCAAGATAAAAATTTTTAGGTTTGGGATAGGACATACTCCAACCCGTCCACCCTCCTGTGGTTTTGGCCGTCATCGTCAGCGATCCGTTCTCATACGCAAACCGGGTATAGGGATCATTTTCAATCGTGAGGAAGTTCTGATTTGGTTTGTTGAATGTTTCTTTCCAGGTTGGCTCCCCGAGATTTTTCCTGGGATCATCCGGAGATAATGTGGAAGTAAGCGTAATTGTTGGTGTGGATACATCGGTATTTGTAGGTGCGGGGGTCTCGGTTGCCGTCTCCGGAGTATTAGAGGCGATGATAATGGGAGACGCCGTCAACTGTTCGCTAACCTGGGTAGCAATGGAACTGTTATGCGCCGGGTTTGCCGCCCCGAAAAAATTACACGACAGTACAAGGAAGAAAATTCCTGATGGAATTATGAACTTTTTCATTCGATGATTTCCCTATTTGTTTTTATAATTATAGTAATCTTTGGTGATCCTTGGATAAAACTGCAAAATTTCATTACCTGCTTTTCAATAAACCCTTCGGAGTTCTATCCAATTTTACCGACTCCGACGGGCGGCCAACGTTAAAATCTTACATCCCCGTACCAGGTGTCTACGCGGCTGGCCGTTTGGACTTTGACAGCGAAGGTGCTCTGCTGCTTACCAACGACGGCGGCCTCATCAGTTTTATCACGCATCCTGACCATCACGTTCCAAAAACATATTGGGCAATGGTGCTTGGTGAGATCTCAGATGAGGCCCTTTCTCAATTGTGTAAAGGGGTGATCATCGATGGAGTAAAGACCCGGCGGTGCCACGCAACGCGGATGGAAGATCCTCATCTGGTGGAGAGGGATGTCCCCGGAACCAGGAAGGGACCGGTAAGCTGGGTAAGATTGATCCTGAGGGAAGGTCGGAAACGTCAAGTTCGAAGAATGACAGCCGCAGTGGGTTACCCGACTCTGCGATTGTTCCGAATTGCCATTGGGCACCTGACTGTCGAAGATCTTGCGCCAGGGGAATGGCGTTTTGTGGAATTGGATGAAATCAACCGATTGCGAAAAGAAAGCCGGACTCGTACATGAAAACACTGGTTATCCAGCTTGATCGCACGGAAGACCCCGGGTCCATTCAGGATAAAGTAACCTGGGGAAAGGCCAGTCGTGTATTGCTGGTATGGCCGGTGAATTATGCCGTATTTGATCGAAAAATAGACCTGGTCACGATAAAACGCATTTGTAAATCACAGGGCTCCCGTCTCGGGATTGTATGTGATGATCCGGTAGTATGCAAAGAAGCGGAAGAACTTAGTATTCCCGTATTTGAATCAGTCAACCGGGCAATGCGTAAAGGGTGGGATAGGCGTAAAAGAAAGATGAGTGCTTTATCCATCCCGGATGATTTTCTTCAATCTGTGGATATTGAATCCCTAAGAGTACAAAAATCTGGCATTGGAAAAGGAAAACCTCTGGCTATCGGAATGCGGATTGCCATGCTTACCGCCGGAGTACTCTCTGTAATGGCATTGGTTCTAGTACTTCTTCCATCCGCCACAGTCAGGGTTTTTCCCATGGCGCAGACTATTGAAATGAATGTGGAGTTTCAGGTGCAAGCATCACCGGGTGGAGCGTCAAATCCCGGTATACTTCGCGGTGAATTCGTAGAGATAGTAGTTGATGGTGAGACAAGCGGACCTACAACCGGCACAACGTATGCGCCTGACAAGAAAGCGCGGGGTGCAATTTCAATCACCAACCGGTCTGACAAAGACATTGAGCTTCCAGGCGGGACGATTGTATTGAATAACACCGCTTCACCTGTGCGATATCAAATCATACAAGACATCTCTGTCCCCGCCGGCGGAAATGTGAGTGGAATCGAGATTGAAGCCCTGTACGCAGGTAAAGAGGGGAACAGTGACAAAAATTCCATTACACGAATTGACGGGGAACCTGGTCTTCGTCTTGAGTTAACCAACCCTGAACCAGTATCAGGAGGCTCTGAAAAAACACTTCCTTCTCCATCTACTGATGACATCCGCTTGCTTCGCGAGACGATGGAGAAGAAATTGCAAATGGAGGTAGAACGTCAACTGTCATCACAATTAAAGTCTGATGAGGTTTTATTACCATCTTCCATTTATAAAACGGCGAACAAAGTCGAAGAGATTAAACCGGAAGTGGGGCAGGTTGGAACAACTGTTAAACTTTCCGTAAAAGACGAATATTCTGCGCTGGTTATCCATTTTTCGGAACTTCAAGCCCAGGCAAAAGCACTTTTAGAGGCAAATCGTATAATTCCCGGATGGACAATTACTGAAAGGGAACCATTACTAGTCGAAATCACCAATCAAGAATATAACCCTTCGGCCAAAATGGTGAAATTACAATCACATATCAAGGGTTTAATGATTCCCATTGTGGACGAATACACGCTGCGGCGTCGGATTACTGGCACGAGCCGGGAGACGGCCGCGGCAATTATTGCCAATCAGGTGCTTTGCGACCGGACGTCTGTAATTGAATCCTGGCCGGTCTGGCTGCCATATCTTCCCTGGATTGAATCGCGAATTACGCTGGTGGTTCGATGACAGTCTATCTAGGAATTGATCTTGGTGAAAAAAGGATAGGTTTGGCGCTGGGAAGCAGTGAATCCCGACTGGCAAGGCCATTTGGAGTATTTGAACATCGTAATAGGAAAATGGATATCAATACAATTTTACAAATTATTCAGCAGAATAATGTTGAGGCGGTGGTAATAGGAGCCAGTTTCCAGGAAGATGGCACACTTAATTCGATGGGCAGGCACTCTGTCAGTTTTGGAAATGCTCTTCGGGATGTATGTTCCTTACCGGTGGATTATCAAGATGAAGCTTTTTCTACCGTGGATGCAGGAAGGATTGCATTGGATGCTGGTAAAACCCTAAAAAAACGGCGGGGTCATCAGGATGCTATCGCGGCCGTTGTGATCTTGCAGACATACCTTGACAGTAAAGGCGTCGCATGACTGAACGACATAGAACAACACCACGGCAGACAATTCTTCGGATTACGGCTATTGCTTTTATTATCTGTCTTGCCAGTCTTCTTTACCTTATCCCTGGTGTTATACACCATCAAATCCAACAATCGATGGGTGAGGCTGACCCTAGTCTCAGTCGTTTTCAGGCATTCTATTATGATCTTCGGTTTTTTATTGATCTGGGCAAAATTAACGCTCCGTCAGGAGTACCTGAGGAGAGAGCGTTTACAGTAGAGGGTAATCAAGACATCAGCAGTGTGATTTACAATCTTAAGGCGCAAAATTTGATTGCGGATGAAGCGTTATTTCGAATGATGTTGATCTATACAGGAGCGGATCGAAGAATAATGCCAGGTACGTATCTGATCCCGGCGGGCAGCAGTATGCGAGAAGTAAGCACGATCCTTCAAGATGTGAATGCAAGTCTTGTGAAATTTAATGTACTTCCCGGCTGGAGAAAAGAAGAGATAGCCGCAGCGCTGCCCACGTCAGGTTTGGCCATACCGGTTGATCAATTCCTTGCCATGGTCAATCAACCGTTGATGGATTTGGAGTTAACTGGTGAAGAAACCATTTCCCATGAGGGATTTCTGGCTCCAGGTTCATATTCTTTCCGAAGAAGTACCACCGTCAATGAATTTATTGACTCGCTGGTAAATCAATCAAGGTTGATGTTGTCGCCAAAACTCAAAGAAGGATTCTCTAACCAGGGTTTAACCACATATCAAGCGGTGATACTGGCATCCATCATACAACGGGAGGCGATCCTGGATGATGAAAAACCTCTTATCGCGTCAGTATTTCTAAACCGGCTGCGTCAGGGAATACCTTTGCAAAGCGACCCCACGGCGCAATACGCACTGGGTTTTAACCCTGAATGGGGATGGTGGAAAAGTCCATTAAGCCTTCAAGATGTTCAAATAGAATCGACCTATAATACATATATGATAAATGGATTACCGCCTTCACCCATCTCAAACCCTGATGGGTTATCTCTAAAAGCAGTAGCTTTTCCGGCTGAATCAACCTACCTGTTCTTTCGAGCTGCCTGTGATAACAGCGGCCGGCATGAATTCTCTCAAACCATTGAAGAACATACTATGAACGGTTGCTCTCAACCTGATTCATAAATCTCTGGAGGAAAAATGGAAATCCTGGGTTTGGATATTGGCGGTTCAGGGATAAAAGGCGCTCTTGTAGATGTGACAACCGGTTCGTTGACGTCAGACCGGTTCCGATTGCCTACACCGGAAGAAGCCCGACCGGATGATGTTGCAACTGTTGTCGGTCAAGTTGTGCAACATTTTTCCTATAAAGGTGTGTTGGGGGCAGGTTTCCCTGCAGTTGTCCATCACGGTGTGGCTTATTCTGCTGCCAATATTGATAAAAGTTGGATCGGTACAGATGTAAGCGCGCTACTTTCAAAAACAACCGGGTGCAAATCTTACGTATTAAATGACGCGGACGCCGCCGGATTGGCTGAAATGGAATTTGGCGTCGGACGAACCCATAAACGGGGTGTTGTGATCATGTTGACGATTGGTACCGGTATTGGCTCTGCAGTATTCATTGACGGACACCTTTTTCCGAATACAGAAATCGGACATCTTGAGATTCGTGGTAAGGATGCGGAACGAAGGGCGTCAGACGCGGCTCGTGAGCGTAAGAAATGGACCTGGGAAGAATGGTCAATGCGTTTCCAGGAAGTATTATCTACCTATGAGCGGCTTTTCTCACCTGATGTGTTTATTATCGGCGGAGGCGCCAGCAAGTCGTTTGACCAATACATCCGCTTCCTGCGGGTAAGAGCTGAGATTGTACAGGCGCAACTTTTGAATCAGGCTGGACTGGTCGGCGCGGCTGTATACGCCAACCGGAGCAACAGCTTGTTGAAAGCCGCCCGCGGCCCAAAGAGAACAGAATAGTCTTTGCCTTGAGCATCAAGCGACCAGACCGCCCCGAGTCATTGAATCGATTGACTGAAGGGCGGTTTTTATTTCTTCCAGGGTGACAGGTTGTCCATCCAGGCGTGATAACGTACCATTTTTTATTTGTTCTTCTGCCACCGAAAGAATGGACAGATCCTGACGGCGGGCTTCTTGTGCCAGTTTCGCGCCGGCCTGATATCCTATCAGAGGATTGAGCGCTGTGACTAGAATAGTGTTACGTTCCAACCAATAGCGACAGCGTTCTGGATTAGCCTGAATACCTTTGACGCAGCGTTCAGTAAAAACAGACACGCCGGCAATCATAATATGCATCATTTCGAACAGGTCATACGCGATCAACGGCATCATCACATTCAGTTCCAGCTGACCAGCGGACGCGGCCATCGCAACGGCAGTGTCCATGGCACAGACCTGAATCATGACCATGTTTAACATCTCGGCCATCACCGGGTTGACCTTTCCCGGCATAATACTGGAACCGGGTTGAACAGGAGGCAGGTGAATTTCATCCAATCCGCTGGCAGGACCGGAAGACAATAACCGCAAGTCATTAGCTATTCGACTGAAAGTAACAGCGCAGGTGCGCATGGCGGAGCTGAAATCGGAAAAATCAGCCATGGATTGCATGGATTCAAAAAGGTTTTCAGAAAGAGAGAGAGGTTTCCCTGTAAGCAATGCCATTTCCTTAACCATCGCAGGAGCGTATCCGGGATGCGCGTTCAAACCCGAACCAGCCGCCGTGCCGCCGATCCCTAGACGTAGTAGACCGGAAGAAGCCTTACGCAATCGCTCCATGTCCCGTTTGATGGCAGCCGCGTACGCGGCAAATTCCTGCCCCAAACGAACAGGTACGGCATCCTGAAGATGGGTTCGGCCTGATTTAATAACAGCATCAAATTCAATTGATTTTTCATAAAACGCAGCAGAGGCGGATTGAAGCGTGTCTTCCAGTTCATCCAACCTCCACAGGCAGCCCAGGCGGATGGCCGTTGGAATTACGTCATTTGTTGATTGCGCCATGTTGACATGGTCATTGGGATGGACATGAATCCCGCCATTCTTTCTCGCAAGCAGCTGGTTGGCACGCGCCGCTATCACTTCGTTCGCGTTCATGTGGTGGCTGGTGCCCGCGCCTGCCTGATAGGGATCAATTACAAATTCCTGATCCCAGCGACCGTCCATTACTTCCCGGGAGGCTTCCTGAATAACTGCAGAAATATCTTCCGGCAGCAGACCTAATGAGGCATTGACTCTTGCCGCGGCCAGCTTGATTACGCCCAATGGCCAGATGAACGCTCTGCGCGGTTTCAGCCCGCTGATTGGGAAGTTTTCTACTGCGCGTTGTGTTTGGGCACCATAGAGTACTGAAGCCGGTACCTTTACTTCACCGAGGGAATCTTTTTCCAATCGAAATTCAGTATCTTCCGCCATGCCAGTCCATCCCTTTCTGAAGTGGGTATGAATGAATTCTACCCGAAGAGTTTAAAAAGAACAGGACGGACCGTCAATGTCCGTCCTAGTTCTGTTTTTAGAAAAAGATGGAAATAGTTATCCAGCGGTGCGATACCCGGGCCCTACTTTAAAGTAGGCCGCATTGGATTCTATGGAAGGGGTTAGGTCTACTTTTTCACCAGCGGCAAGTTTTCGAGTAAATTCAAGGTGAACAGAATCACCATTGTGGTCTTTGCCGTTATAGACTTCAGTGAATCCCTCGGTGCCTTTTGGCATGGAAAGGTATTCACCGCCTTTGGCTATATACGCGGATGGTACTTCATCTTCCGTGAAAATTGCGCCGTATGGACATTCTGAAACACAGGCATCACAATCAATACAGGTTTCCGGGTCGATATAGTAACCAGGGTATTGGTCAGTCGGTTTTCCTGGCACAATACATTCCACCGGGCAGACCAAAGCGCAGCTGCCTTCGCGTAGACACAGACTGGTGATTACGTGGGCCATCTGTCCTCCATTTTTGGATAATCAGGATTTGAGAAATCTCTTTTCTACTACATCCCAGTCTACCACATTCCAAAAAGCAGCCAGGTAATCAGCGCGCCGGTTTTGATATTTCAGGTAATATGCGTGTTCCCATACATCCACGGTAAAGAGAGGTTTCAACCCTTCAGCCAGCGGGGTATCCTGGTTGGGAGTTGACGTGATCACCAGAGAGCCATCTTTTTTCTGAGAGAGCCAGGCAAATCCGCTGCCGAAACGCCCCAATCCGGCTTTTTCTATATCCTGTTTGAAAGCGTCAAAGCTGCCAAACGTTTTGTCAATGGCTTCGGCGAGTTTCCCTTTTGGAGCTCCGCCTTTCGGACCCATTGCTTCAAAATAGAAATTATGGTTAAACACGCCACCGCCGTTGTTACGGACAGCCATGCGGATATCTTCAGGCACGCTATCAAGATTGCCCAATAATTGTTCCAGACTCTTTTCGAATAATTCTGGATGTTTTTCGACCGTTGAGTTTAAATTTTTCAGGTATGTCGCATGGTGCTTGGTATAATGGATTTCCATTGTTTTCGTATCAACGTGTGGTTCCAGTGCATCAAATGAATACCCTAACGTAATCTGTTCATAAGCCATAATAGTCCTCCTGAGAAATGCGATTCGGTAATGATTTGTAAAACACTCTAAATTAGAGTGAAACAATCCTAATAAAATTCTAGCCAGCGGAAATAT
Organism: uncultured Leptolinea sp.; assembly: GCA_964397625.1. Taxonomy (GTDB): domain Bacteria; phylum Chloroflexota; class Anaerolineae; order Anaerolineales; family Anaerolineaceae; genus Leptolinea. The sequence goes on from CAYNJT010000002.1 coordinate 91,363, forward strand.
CTTTGTCAAGTCAGGCACTCAAAAATAGCTCAAAACGTACAATGTGGTACCGATCACCGGTCCTGATACTTTCCATCGGAATTCTTGCGGTTTCTTCCGCCTCATTGTTTATCCGGTATGCCCAGAGGGAAATGCCTTCACTGGTTATCGCCGCATATCGACTGGGACTGGCCTCATTATTGATGACACCCTGGGTGTTGAGACGGCACTCGGAGGACATCCGGAAAATCTCCAAGTTGGATTGGCTGAGGATACTTGGCGCCGGTTTCCTGCTGGCTGTTCATTTCGCTACATGGATCACATCATTGGAATATACCAGTGTATCAAGTTCTGTTGTTTTGGTTACCACGACACCCATCTGGGTGGCTTTATTTTCCCCACTTATTCTCAAAGAAAGAGCCAGCCGGATGACGATTATAGGTCTGGTAGTGGCTATTATGGGTGGGATCATTGTCAGTTTTGCCGGAGAATGCGGCTTATCCAGCGGCGGATTGGCCTGCCATCAGAAAGAGATTGACTTATCCTCAGGGGCGTTGTTCGGCAACCTCCTCGCGCTGACTGGGGCTATTTGCGCCGGTTTTTACTTGATCATTGGACGTCTTCTGCGAAAATCGATAAGCCTGTCGGTGTACGTGTATTGCATATTTGCCTGCGCGGCGATATTCCTCATTCTGTTTGCCTTGTTGGCCGGTAAAACGTTTTTCACGTATTCAATCTGGACCTATTTTTTTTGTTTGTGTCTGGCGGTTTTCCCTCAAATTGTCGGTCACACCAGCCTGAATTGGGCGCTGGCTTACATCCCTGTCGGACTGGTGGCTATTGTCTTGTTGGGTGAACCAATTGGATCGACAATTCTGGCCGCCATCTTCCTAAAAGAAATTCCCACCGCTTTTGAATTAGCCGGTGGGATGATCATTCTTTCGGGGATATTCATCGCTTCGAGGAAGTGATCAGATCATTTCTTCTTTTTTTTGCCCTGCAACTCGGGTAAGCGGTTATATAGCCAGTTGAGCTCACGAATGCGGGTGATCAATTCATCTGAAAGCCCGCTTTCTTGCATGCGCCAAACCCAATTTCCACCCAACCGTCCAGGAAAGTTCATACGGGCGGATGTATCCAGACTGAGAAAATCTTGCAGGGGGGCAACAGCAATACGGGCAACGGATTGCCACACAGCGCGGATCATTTCCCAGGGAATACCGCTTGAATCGCAGGCCAGATATCGCCTGCAAAAATCCTTTTCTACTTCGGGTGCCGAGTGATACCAGCCTATGGTTGTGTCGTTGTCGTGTGTCCCGGTATAGGCGACACAATTCACAGTGTAGTTGTGTGGCAGGAAAGGATCGGTAGGGTCGCTGGCGAAGGAAAACTGGAATATTTTCATTCCGGGAAGGTTAAATTTATCTCGTAATTCAATTACATCAGGGGTTATCTCTCCCAGGTCTTCGGCAATGATTGGCAGGCTTCCCAATACTTCAGAGACACGGCTCAGGAAGTGTGCTCCAGGTCCCTTAACCCATCGTCCTTTTTCAGCGGTAGGCAGGCCGGCTGGAATTTCCCAATAACCGGCAAAACCCCGAAAATGATCCAGGCGGATGAGGTCAAACAAAGATAGTGTGGACTTTATTCTCGCGATCCACCAGGCATAATCTGTCTGACGGTGGTAATCCCATTTATATAGTGGATTGCCCCATAGTTGGCCGGTCGCGGAGAAATAATCTGGCGGCACTCCGGCAACATATTGGGGGGCGCCTTCCGGATCAAGGAAAAACAAATCAGGGTTAGCCCAGACATCAGCGGAATCGTACGCGACAAAAAGAGGAATATCACCAATGATCTTGATACCCATTTCATTGACATAGCTGTGAAGTTGTTTCCACTGGCGCGCGAAAAGGAATTGCTGGAATTGCTGATAATCGATCTTTTGAGCATGTTCTTTTTGGAAGTCCTTGATGGCTTGAGGAATCCGCTTGCGTAGATCACGTGGCCATTCATTCCACGCATTTCCACCAACATATTCCTTAATAGCCATAAAGGTGCTGTAATCTTCAAGCCAATCTTTTTGCTCCTCTTGAAAGTCGTTAAACTCGTCAGTCATCAGAGGGGGATGGATCTGGCAAAATCGGTCGTACGCGCACTGTAAAAGGCGATTTTTCCATTGAATTGCAGAACCGTAATCGATGTGATCCATAGGGAAAGTGGGGCGGTTTGCCAGATCAGAGCGGTGAAGCAGCCCATCATCCAAGAGAAAAGATGGACTAATTAGTAAGGGATTCCCAGCAAACGCTGAAAAACACTGGTATGGTGAATCGCCATATCCGGTCGGACCAAGCGGTAAAACCTGCCAAAGCGTAAAGCCGGCTTTCTTTATTGAATCAACCCACTGGTACGCTGCCGGCCCAAGGTCGCCTATTCCATCCGGACCGGGAAAACATGTAGGGTGAAGCAAAATTCCAGCCTGACGTTCATAGCTCATGAGATGGTCTCCGAGTCTGTAAAGTTTTATTTGACTTAATTATAGTGACAGAATAATCTTCCGGCACAACATCCGGGCCAACCATGCCCCCGGGCATTATGGTTATTCCAGCCGGAACCATGCTGTTCTTTCCTACCATGGAGATCTCTTTATGATCCGGTGATCCGATCTGGCAGTTGGCATCAATTTGGACACGTTTATCCAAAATGGTATTGAATAGACAGTTATCTGGTCCAATAACCGAATCTGTAAGGATGATTGAATTTTCTATTACCGTGTTGCTGCCCACGATAACACCCGGTGAGAGGATGCTGTGGCTTACCCGGGCGTTGTTTGAGATGACACAACCGTCCGCGATCAGGCTATTCTCTACCACAGCATTCTGGCAGATGCGCATGGGCGGTTGTTCTTCGGTGCGAGTGTGTATTACCCAATTGCGGTTGTTTAAATCCAGTGAGGGAGGATCGTTAAGTAAATCCATATGCGCCTGCCAATATGAATCCACGGTACCAACATCAACCCAATATCCATCATAAGGAAACGCATAGACTTTTCGACCTCTGGCAATTAAGCGGGGAATGATATCTTTTCCAAAATCATGAGAAGAATTCTGGTTTTGATGATCTGCCCATAGCGCCGCATCAAGGAATTCCGTTTTGAAAAGATAAATTCCCATGTTCACAAGATTTGATTCGGGTTTGGCCGGTTTTTCGATGAATCCTGTAACACGCTGGTTTTCATCCACGGTGACAATACCAAAACGGGACGCTTCTTCCATGGGAACATGGATGGTTCCCATGGTCATATCGGCATCATGCGAAAGATGAAAGTCAATCATCGGTTCATAATTCATGGTGTATACATGATCGCCTGAAAGGATCAGCAACAGATCTGGGTCGCCGCGTTTTATGAAGCTGAAGTTTTGTTGCACGGCATCGGCAGTACCATTGAACCAACTGGTCTGTTTAGCTTTGTAAGGTGTATAGATGCGTACTCCGCCGGTAAAGTCACGGTTTAAGTCCCATGGGCCGCCAGATCCAATATGCTCAATCAAAGAGTGCGGCCGGTACTGGGCAATGATTAAAACGTCAAAAATACGGGAATTTACACAATTTGAAAGAGGGAAATCGATAATCCTGTACTTTCCAGCGTATGGAACGGCAGGTTTGGTGCGCTTGGAGGTTAGTACACCCAGGCGAGTGCCTTCGCCGCCGGCTAATATGATGGAGCGAATTTTCATTTACTTTTCCAGAGGTTAATGTAGGTATTTGCATACCGTGCAGCGGAGTTTTTCCAGGAAAAATCTGATTTCATTCCATTCTTTTGGATCTTCTGCCACGCGGATTGATTTATATAGAGGTTGAGTGCTCGTTCAACAGCTTTCGCGCAAGATTCAGCAGTTGCTTCTGAAAACAGGAATCCAGTCTGGTCTTTATCAGGTTCGGTGTCCAGTATGGTATCTCCCAAACCACCGGTGTTACGGGCTACAGGCACGCATCCATATCGCATGGAAATCATTTGGGTCAGACCGCAGGGTTCATAGCGAGATGGAATCAGGATCATATCACCAGCACTGTAAAGTTGATGGGAAAGGGCCTGATCAAAGCGCTGTAAGAAGCGGAACCTCTCTGGAAATTCATCTTCCAGAGATTTGCACGCATCCTCTAGGAGAGAATCACCCACACCCAGGATGATCGCCTGGAACTTTCTCTCTGTTAGATTACGCAGCGCGTCAATTGCCAGGTCAATTCCCTTTTGTTGATCGATACGTGAGATCATAATGATCAACGGGGTACGCGGATCATATTCCAATCCGAGGCGGGTTAATATCTCCTGTTTGTTTTTCCCTCTGCCAGAAAGGCTTAATTTTGTATACGTTGAAACAAGGAACTTATCCCTTGCTGGATTCCAGATTTTTGTATCCAATCCATTCAGAATCCCGCTAACTTTCTCCTTGCATGTGAAGAGGAAACCATCCAGACCGCAGCCGAACTCCGGGGTCAAAATCTCGCGGGCGTACCCGGGTGAAACAGCAATAATCTGATCCACGGCAGCCATTCCCATTGGAAGGGGGATGGATCTGGCCCATTTTGGAAGGCGAAAATCTTTGCTTTCTGGAATCCCCATTTCTTTTAAGCCGGCCTGCGTACCGCCTCCCATAAAAGGAAGGTTATGCACACCAAGAATGGTTTTGGTTTTTGAGAACACAGAGGCATAATCCTCATTTTCTCTTAGCAGGTAAGGGATCAGAGCTGTGTGCCAGTCATTGGCATGTAAAATATCAGGTATCCAGGATTGCAGCCGGCAAAACTCAATCACCGCGAGAGAAAAATAGGCAAATTTCTTTCCATCGACAACCGCGTTCGGGTCATATACAGCACCGTTGGCTGGCAGGGGTTCACCCGATACCAGGTAAACGGGAAACGTCAAATCGTTGCATAGGTAAATATCTGCCGGGATACTGCCTTCGGCGCCTGCCACAGGAAACGTGAGTATCTTTTCAAAATGGAACTGGGAGGATTGAATCCGGCTGTGGAAAGGAATGATCAAGCGTATATCCAACGCCGGAAGGCCGGGTGTGGTTTTGAAATAATTAATCAAAGCCGGTGGAAGAGAACCGGCTACGTCTCCCAATCCACCGACTTTAATGAAAGGTTCCGCTTCTGAAGCTGTTACCAGAACTTTTATAATTTCCGAAGGTTTTACAGGCATAGGTTTTTCCCTGTTCTATCAGGCTGATTCAACCATTTCGATATAATCCTTCGAGATAACATCCTTCATGGACGCACCTAGTGTTTTTAACAGGTCTTCGGAAAGATGAGCTTTCTTTTCGGCATCCTGTTGGCTCCACGTGCGACTCTTGACTTCCAGGAATGATCCAAGGCGTGGAAGATCAAAACTATCCACATTAATAAAGAACTCGGTTTCTTTATAAATAACCAGATAACGCATGCGATTCTTTTCAATTTCTATCATACGGGTGGGTTTGAAGTACTCGCGGTAGAAACGCAAGCTTTGTGTTGCCGGAGCCAGGAACCGGCTTCGAGAGAGGAGGACATCCTCGCGGAAGGGGTGCTCACGAGTCTGGCCAACCAGTGTCAATCGATTGCGAACCCCTGAAATTTCACCGGAGCTTTCAACAGTATGATCCTCACGATAACGAACATAACCCTGGGACGGATCATCAAACTTCATATAGGTATCGAACTGGCGGTAATGGCGGGTGCGTTTGACGACGATCTCTGAATTATTCATGATGGCGGAAATGATCTTTTCCGTGGAAGGAATGGCAACTTTAGCCTGGACTTCAAAACTCTCTTCCTCTGTGGCGCCGCCAATGGCGATCAGCTTTGATAGAACTGATTGTTCACGATCAATGAGGAAGCGGTCTATTCGCCTTGCATACTCGCGGCCATCTTTGACAAGAGCAGTTTCATCCAGAGTAAGCAATTTCCGGTCCTGCATTACCCAACGGCCGTTAACCATGACATCAGACACGTCACTGGCTTTGGCCGCATAGATTAACTGCGCGTAGACATTATGCGGGTCGCGTTCAAAACGCGGGGAATTGTGCAATGGAGAAAGATCAACCAGTATGAAATCAGCTCGCTTTCCAGGAACAAGCGAGCCGGTAAGATGGCCAATATGCAGTGCTTCGGCACCCAAACGGGTGGCCATGAGCAGGGTCGTGCGCGCGGGTAAAGCGGTGGGGTCGCCTGAACTGACTTTTGCAAGGAAGGATGCCAGCCTCATTTCCTCAAACATATCCAAATCGTTGTTAGAAGCAGGTCCATCTGTACCAATTCCCACTTTTGCACCTAAATCGAGCATGCGTTTTACCGGAGCGATTCCCGAGGCAAGTTTCATGTTGGAAGAAGGATTATGAGCAATACCGGCGTTTAAATGCTGCAAGGTGCGGATTTCACCTTCATCGATATGGACACAATGAGCCGCAATCACTTTGGCATCAAACAGGTTGTGTTTCTTCATGTAAGGAATGACGGGCATTCCGTGCTCGTTTCGCATGTTTTCAACTTCACCGGCGGTTTCTGCCAGGTGAGTGTGCAATGGAACATCGAACTCAACAGCCAGCTTTGCTGACGCGCTCAGAATTTCGGCGGTGCAAGTGTATGGAGCGTGCGGGGCGACGGCGGGGACAATCAGGTCGTTATCTTTCCACTTGATAATGAAATCCCTGGCCATGGCTAAAGATTCTTCAAACGATTTGGCATCTGGAGCGGGGAATTTCATAACAGATTGCCCGCAAACACCCCTTAGACCAGCCTCTTCTGTGGCCTTGGCTACATCGTCCTCAAAGTAATACATATCGGCAAAGCTGGTTACACCAGAGCGGATCATTTCAGCGCAAGCCAACTTTGTTCCCAATTGAACAAAATCCGGTGAAACAAATTCACGTTCCACCGGCATCATGTACCCCATCAGCCAGACATCCAGCCGTAAATCATCTGCCAATCCGCGAAGCAGGGTCATGGGGACGTGCGTGTGCGCGTTAATCAGTCCGGGCATGAGAACTTTAAGCTGGCAGTCCATTTTATTGGCGGAAGAATATTCTTTTAAAATATCCGCTTCCAACCCTACAGCCGCGATCGAATTCCCCGAAACAGCCACCGCTCCGGGTTCAAATTTATGAAATTCTTCATCCATCGTTACTACGACCGCGTTGGTGAGGATTAGATCAACAGTTTTCATTTTGTCCTTTCTCTACATTTTTGATTGATTGGTTTTATTGTATAGATATCGCCGGATAAAATCCAGTAACATGTTTTCAGCCCATAATTCTGCCAGGTCGGGGTGCCCTCCGTGAGAGCGGGTTACTGATTTTTCTCCATCGGGAGAATGCAGGGTCATGGAAAGGTTGGTCTGGTTTGTTACCCTGAAAAGGTCAGCCCGTACGATGATTTCATATCCAGATGTTTTGGCTATCTCCAATTCCGGCGATGAAGGATCATCCTCCGACGAGGAGAACACATAAATTTGACGGGGTGAGAGTTTTTCTGTTCTCAACTCCAATCCATGAGAAAATCCATGGAGTAAAAGGAAAGCCCGCCAGTCATTATCCAGCAATTGGCGGTTTACCGCCTGTTCAAGGGTGACCTCATCGTCACCAAAGTACGAATTGCCAATTCGCCGAATTACATCGGCATAGACCTGGCTGACCATGCGGTTGGCTTCTTCTTCTGAATTCGCACGGGCAGTTATGCGAATATCGGTTGTGCCAGGATGCGCCAGCAATCCGACGGTCGGGTTGGCGCCTGATTCAAGATCGGAAACCCATTCGTCTATCTGGGATTCTCCGGCACCTGCGGCGTGAACAACAACTGATTTGAAAACTGACTGTAGTTGAAAACGTTGGTGTAACAATGGCAAAACATGGTCACTCAGCAGTGTCTCCAATTCACGGGGGACTCCCGGTAGAGAGATTACGATACTTCCACTGATCTCAATATAAAAGGCGGGAGCTGTTCCGACGGGATTGGTTATGGCTACAGCCCCCTGAGGAATGAAAGCCTGCCGGCGATTGTTTTCAGTTGGAATTCGGCCATACCGGCGGAATCTTTCTTGAATCTGTTCCCAGAGCTCCTCATGGAATTCTGGTTCAACTCCGGCGGCCATGGCTACCGCATCGCGGGTGGGGTCATCAACGGTAGGGCCAAGCCCACCTGAGGTGATGACAATATCCGCCCTGGATGCGGCATCTTTAACAGCCTGTGCGATCCGGGTGGGATTGTCACCAATAATTGTTGCCCGATAAAAATCAATTCCTGCTTTTCTGAGCTGACAGGCTAAATAGCGCGTGTTTGTATCCTGAATTTCTCCGAGAAGCAGTTCTGTTCCAATAGCGATGGTCTCTGCAATAGGCATAGGTTGATCAATAGTTCGTTCTTTACGGTAGAATTGAAAGCTAGTGTAGCACGAAACTTGAAAAAATCAAAAGTCAGGTTAGAACCGGAAGTATAACCTTTTCATTTTTTTTCAAAATTGTCTTACCCTTTCGGGTTCATCCTTTCGTTACATATTTTGGAAAATTGCCGGGGATCGATATGACGGGACATAATCAATTGATTGGAAAATGGGGCGAGGAACAAGCCCTGAACTACGTTGAAACCCACGGATACACTGTCCTGTTCAGGAATTGGAAATCACCCTATGGAGAATTGGATCTAATTTGCCAAAAGAATGGCATTATTACCTTTTTCGAAGTGAAAACCAGGTCCGGTATAGCGTTTGGATGGCCAGAAGAAGCTGTAACCAGGAATAAACAGGAGCATTTAATCAATTCAGCATTGGCATTTATTGATGAACATCCAGAATTTCTTAAAAATCCCTGGCAGATTGATGTAATTGCTATATTGGTAGAGTCTTATAGTTGGAAAAACTTCTATTTGCAACATTACGAAAACGCGGTGAATGGCGAATGAGAAAACAAAAACCTGTAATCGTTATTGTTGGCCCAACCGCCAGCGGTAAAACGGAGGTCTCTATTGAGCTGGCCGAAAAATTCAACGGAGAGATCATTTCAGCAGATTCGCGGCAGTTTTATGAAGAAATGGATATAGGCACGGCAAAACCTACCAAAGCGGAACTATCACGAGTGCCCCATCACCTGATCAATGTTGCCAGGCCAGAAGAGATCTGGTCACTTGCCCGGTTTAAAGAGACCTCACTGGGTTGCATCGCTGAGATTCAAAAAAAGGAAAAATTGCCGTTTGTTGTCGGGGGCACAGGCCAGTATATCTGGGGACTGGTGGAAGGCTGGACAATCCCATCCGAGCCTGTAAACCAGAAATTACGTGAATGCCTGGAAGATTGGAGCAAAGAACTTGGCGCGGAAGAAATTCATTCGGTACTTAAAAAATTGGACCCATCGGCCGCCGCCTTTATTCAGGTTGAAAATGTTCGTCGCAACATTAGGGCTCTGGAAGTGATTTTCAACAGCGGCCGGCGCTTTTCTGAACAACGGTTAAAACAACCGCCTGAAGGTTTACGCTTCATAATTCTGGGGATTCAATGGGATAGGCCTTCACTATATGAACGAGTGGACAAAAGAATTGAAATCATGATGAATGTCGGTTTCGTTGAGGAAGTACGCCACCTTATCAATTCTGGTGTCGATCCCCAATCTTCCGCGTTATCTGCCATTGGTTATAAAGAGATCACCGGCTATCTTTTGGGTAAACATTCCCTTGACGACGCCGTGGTTTTAATGAAGCGCAACACACGTCAATACATCCGCCGACAGGCAAACTGGTTCAAGATAAATGATCCCCGTATAAAATGGTTTCCGGCAGGGGAGAACCTCGCCGGGCGAATGGGTGATTATTTACAATCAGTGTTGGAGCAAGATTTTATTTCAAAATAAAGACAGAGCCGGTCCATTTCTGACCGGCTCTGTTCAACTATTCTCTAGTTCGCGTAAGAAGGAGTTCCGCTTCGTTTGGGGGTAGGAGGCGGGAAGATCTTCTCAAATTCTTCCTTGGAAATAGTCTCTACTTCCAGCAAACGATTGGCAACGGCGTCGAGTTTATCGCGATACTGTTTGAGGATTTCTTTGGATTTTGTATATGATTCACTGACCAGCTTCCGCACTTCAGCATCGATTTGTTCGGCGACTTGTTCAGAGTAATCACGCTGTTCGGAAATTTCGCGACCGAGGAAGATGAGTTCTTCTTTTTGACCGTATACCATGGGGCCCAATTTTTCGTTCATACCCAGCCGGGTAACCATGGATCGTGCCAGTTGAGTTACTCTTTCGATGTCGTTGGATGCACCGGATGTAATATCGTCAAAAACAAGGTCTTCGGCAGCGCGTCCACCAAGCAGGCCAACAATTTCAGCCATTAGTTTCTTTTTTGGTGTAAGGGTGCGGTCTTCAAGGGGTAGTGCGAGAGTATAACCGGCTGCCATGCCACGGGCAATGATAGACACTTTCTGTACAGGGTCTGCTTCCGGCAGGCAGTTCATCACCACAGCATGTCCGGCTTCGTGGTACGCCACAATACGTTTTTCTTCTTCACTTATCAAGCGGCTCTTGCGTTCCGGCCCTGCAATGACGCGCTCAATTGATTCTTCAAATTCTGACTGCCCGACAGTAGTTTTATTGCGACGGGCGGCCAAAATTGCCGATTCGTTGACCAGGTTTTCCAGGTCGGCGCCTACAAATCCAGGGGTTGCCTTGGCAATGACTCCCAGATCAACTGACGGTTCCAATGGTTTTCCCTTGGAATGTACTTTTAAAATGGCTTCACGGCCGCGCACATCTGGCCGGTCAAGCACCACTCGGCGGTCAAAGCGGCCGGGGCGTAAAAGCGCGGGATCAAGAATATCCGGGCGATTGGTGGCGGCCATGATGATGATGTTAGTATCTGTATCAAAACCATCCATCTCAACCAGCATCTGGTTGAGGGTTTGCTCACGCTCGTCGTGGCTGCCGCCCAGGCCGGCACCGCGTTGGCGGCCAACAGCATCGATTTCGTCCACGAAAACAATACATGGAGAATGGCGTTTGGCTTGATCAAATAAATCACGAACGCGGCTGGCGCCTACACCAACGAACATTTCAACAAATTCTGAGCCAGAAATGGAGAAGAACGGCACACCGGCTTCCCCGGAAACAGCTTTCGCCAGTAAAGTTTTACCTGTTCCCGGAGGGCCAACCAGAAGAACACCTTTGGGAATTCGGGCTCCAAGCTGGATAAATTTTTGCGGTTCACGCAAGAATTCAACAACTTCCTGTAATTCTTCTTTTGATTCATCCACTCCGGCAACGTCTGCGAATGTGACCGTGGGCTGGTCACCAGTAAACATGCGCGCTCGGGATTTGCCAAATGACATGGCGGCATTGTTGCTTCCCTGAGCCTGACGGAAAATGAAGAATAACGCTCCGGCAAGGATCAAAAAAGGAAGAACATACGTCAGAATAGTGCCAATTCCCAACCAAGCGCTGGGTGGTTTGACTTCAATCTGAACCTTGTCTGGTGAGAGTTCTTGCGGAGTAACACCCAACGCCAGCAATTGAGCCACAAGCGTGGCATCTGTCTCTTTGGTGGATGTGGCTGACT
>CAYNJT010000003.1:0-97871 GCA_964397625.1 uncultured Leptolinea sp.
AGATGTCCTCCACCCCGTGGTCGTACTACAAGTGGGTCTTCCAGAATCCCATCGAAAACATCGCCACCGCCCAGTACGGCAACTACGGCCGCTATGACAACAAAGAAGCCTTCGCCCTGGTTGATGAACTCGACAGAGTAAAAGTCGGCGACGATGCCAAGATCAAGGAAATCGCCTCCAAATTGCAGAAAATCACCCTGACTGAAATGCCCACCGTTCCTCTGTGGTACAACGGTCTCTGGGCGCAGTACAACGATTCCGTCTGGACCAACTGGCCCAGCGCTGATGGCGACAACCACACCCTGCCTGCCACCTGGCGCGGCTATTGGAATATGTCCTCTCTTCAGATGCTCCTGAAACTTGAACCTGTTGCCAAAAAGTAATCACTAGCCTTCACACCCCTCCTTCTCTGGAAAATAGGGGAAGGAGGGGTGGTTTTTTACGGTTACAGAACGAGAGGAGGTTGTGTGAAGCGTTATTTTGGCCGCAAGTTATTAATTTATGCTCTCACCTTTTTTATCGCCGTTACGATAAATTGGATGATCCCGCGTTTCATGCCGGGAAACCCCGTGGATATCATGATCTCGCGGGCCGGTTTAAGAGGGGATTCCGTTAACCTGATGTATACGTATTACATGGACGCATTTGGTTTGGATCTCCCCATCTGGAAGCAATACCTGAATTTCTGGATCGCCATTTTTCATGGTGATCTGGGTACCAGTATTTTCCTGTTCCCAACACCTGTTTTGCAGGTGATCAAAGAAGCCATACCGTACGATATCGCGTTGCTGCTGCCGTCCATCACCCTGAGCTGGTTTGCCGGCAACCGGTTTGGAGCCGTCGCGGCTCGTAACAAGAAACTGGATAATACCTTGTTACCGATCGGCTATATCCTTACGGCAGTGCCCTATATGTGGCTTGGAATTCTCCTGGCCTGGGTATTCTGTATTGTCATTCGAATATTCCCGCTTGGCGGCGGATATGATTTTTCAATGCAACCCAGTCAGTCATTTAATTTTTACTGGAGCCTGATAGTTCACTGGTTCCTGCCATTCATCTCGCTCTTCATCGTGCAATTTGGCGGCTGGGCTATCGGTATGCGAAACCTCATCATTTACGAACTGGAAGCCGACTATTCCCATTACCTGGAAGCCCTCGGCGCTCCACAAAAGCTGATCCGCAATTACGCGTTTGGCAACGCCATTCTGCCGCAGATCACTGGTGTGGCGCTGCAGATCGGTGTGATTGTCACCGGCGCGCTGGCAACAGAAGTTGTGTTTGCCTACCCCGGGATCGGTTACCTTCTCCTGCAGGCCATTCACAACCAGGACTATTTCCTGATCCAGGGTTGTTTCCTCTTTGTCGTTGTGGGTGTTTTACTGGCGAACTTCATTGTTGATATCGCTTATGTGATCGTTGATCCGCGTACCCGCGCTGGTATGCAGGGAGGTGCGGAATGAGACGAAAAAACGAATTATTGTACTTTGCCTTCCGCAACACCAAACTGCGTATCGGGTTGGGCGTTCTACTGTTCTTCCTGCTGCTCATGATCATCGGTCCCATGCTCACCCCGTACAAACCCGCTGACTTTGTGGGGCCTTCGTCTGTTCCACCTTCCAGCGAATTCTGGTTTGGCACCACCACCTTCGGTGAAGATGTGTTTACCCAGTTTGTGTACGGCCTGGCGCCAACCTTTCTGGTGGGTATTGTGGGCGGCACCATCGGCACACTGCTGGGTATGCTGATCGGCTTTGTGGCCGGTTATCGGGGCGGTGTGGTGGATGAAGTCCTCAATATTCTGACCAATGTCGTCCTAACCATCCCCGTGCTGGCGCTTCTGCTGGTGCTGGTAGCCTACATCCCGGTGCGCGGTGTGCTTATTGAGGCGGTGTTTATCGGGTTTACTTCCTGGCCGTGGGCGGCGCGCGCCATCCGCGCGCAAACCTTCTCCCTGCGCACCCGTGACTTTGTCGGGCTTGCCAAATTAAGCGGTATGAGTTCAACGAAGATCATCTTCACCGAGATCGCCCCAAATATGGCTTCGTACCTGTTCATGACGTTCATTCTAATGTTCGGGAATGCCATTTTGAACGCGGCCACCCTGGATTTTCTTGGTCTGGGACCCACGGAAGGGGTTTCCATGGGTACCATGATGAACCTGGCTGTTCAGTGGAGCGCGCTTATGCTGGGCGTGTGGTGGTGGTTCATACCACCAGGTATAGCCATCACGGCTATTGTTGGCAGCATGTATGTGATGAATGTCGGGCTCGATGAAGTCTTCAATCCCAAACTGAGGGAGATGTAACTATGAGCCTGAATATTGAGAACCTTACGATTTATTACCAGACTCTGGCAGGCAATGTGCGCGCGCTCGAAGACGCCAGTTTTTCAGTGGCCGATGGCGAGATCATGGGCGTGGCCGGAGAATCAGGCTGCGGAAAATCAACCCTGAGCAACAGCCTGATCTATCTTCACGCGCCGATGAAATATATCCGAGGAAAAGTACTCCTGGATGGGGAAGATTTGCCCATTCACGAATCTCAGAAGATGGATGCTTTCCGTTACAAGAAGGTTTCTGTGATTCCGCAGTATGCCATGAACGCCATGAACCCCACCCGCAAGATCGGTGCCATGATCCGTGACCTGATCCGGTCAAAGAATGAGGATTATGGAAAGATCCTGCCTGAACTGCATAACCGGTTGGAACTCGTCAAACTCTCCAAAGATGTGTTGAAGATGTACCCCTTTGAACTTTCAGGGGGCATGAAACAGCGTATGGTTATGGTGATCTCCACACTGTTGGATCCTTCGCTGCTGCTGGCAGATGAAGTCACCTCCGCGTTGGATGTCTCCAGCCAGAAGGCGGTGGCGGAAATGCTGGTTGGCTTCCGCGATAACAAGATCGTCAAAAGCATTATGATGATCACGCATGATATCTCCATTCTGTACCAGACAGCCAATTCCATCATGGTTATGTATGCCGGCCAATTAGCCGAAAAAGCTTCCACCGATACCATCATCACCGCTCCGCGGCATCCCTATACCAAATTATTGATCTCTTCGCTGCCCAGCGTGGGTGTGCGGTTCAAGGAAACCCGTCTGACCGGTATCCCCGGTAATCCACCGTTACTGCTCAACCCCCCCACTGGCTGCCGGTTTCGCGACCGCTGTCCTGTGGCATACGAGAAATGCGCCGAAGTGCCCCCGTTTGTGGAAATTGAAAAAGACCACTTCCTTGCCTGTTGGAAGGAGGGTAAGAACCATGCTTAAATTGGATAACATCACAAAGATCTACCGAACGGGAACATTTGGCGGCGGCGAATTCAAGGCGGTGAAAAATGTCAGCTTTGATATGCGCGACGGCGAAATCGTGTCGTTAATCGGCGAGAGCGGCAGCGGGAAAAGCACAATCGGGAAAATGATTCTGCGGCTTATCCCAACCAGTTCCGGCAGGATATTGTT
This sequence comes from uncultured Leptolinea sp., assembly GCA_964397625.1. Taxonomy (GTDB): domain Bacteria; phylum Chloroflexota; class Anaerolineae; order Anaerolineales; family Anaerolineaceae; genus Leptolinea. The sequence goes on from CAYNJT010000003.1 coordinate 3,463, forward strand.
CGATGATAAGGATGTATCTTTGATCAAAGGGGATGCAGTCAAAGAATACTACCGCTATGTTCAGGGAGTCTTCCAGGATCCGTTCAGCACCTATAACCCCATTTTCAAAGCGGATCGAATTTTCTCTGTTCTGCATGAGGAATTCTTCCCGGAGATGCCAAAATCAGAGTGGAGTGGACGCGTGGAAACCGCTCTAAAGTCAGTGGGCATGAATCCGGCGCATGTATTGAACAAATTCCCCCATCAGCTCAGCGGCGGCCAGTTGCAGCGCTTTCTTATCGCGCGGACTCTGCTGCTGGACACGAAATTCCTGGTGGCAGATGAGATCATCAGCATGCTGGATGCTTCCACGCGTATTGATGTCTTGAATTTACTGGGCGATCTGCGCGCCAGAGGATTATCTGTACTCTTTATCACCCATGATTTATCCCTGGGGTACTATATCAGCGAACGCGCCGTAATCCTCTACAAAGGCAGCGTGGTGGAGATTGGCGAAACAAAAAAAATCTTCGATAATCCCATGCACCCGTACACACAGATGTTGATGTGCTGCTTTCCCCGTCTGGACCAGAAGTGGGAGGAAACCGAAGTAGAGTTGACCGAAAAGAAACCCACGTCAATAAATGGTTGTGTCTTCTACGATCGCTGCCGATCCAAATTTAGAACGGATGACTGCGCCCTGCAGGCTCCCTCGCTGGCAGATGTGGAAGAGAATCACTCCGTGGCCTGTGTGTGCTGCGGAGGATGAAAAAATACTCAAACCGGGGTTTGTTTCTTACAGACCCCGGAAATTTGATCGTGCGCAAAGAGGATGATACAGAGTCAACTAATTCAAGTATTACTTGCCAGATCATACAGGCAAAGAATCGGTTGATCAGACCCCCTACAAATATGGTACAAGAGAAATAACCCTGTTTTAATGAAATTTAAATGAGAAGAAAGATCCGAGGAGGACTTCATGCGTTACGGATATTTTGATGACAAGAATCGTGAATATGTCATCACCCGGCCGGACACACCCCTGCCGTGGTTCAATTACCTGGGATGTGAAGAATATTTTGGTTTAATCTCGCACACGGCTGGCGGGTATTCTTTTTATAAAGATGCCCGGCTGCGCCGGCTGACGCGCTACCGTTACAACAATGTCCCCATGGATTTCGGCGGTCGTTACATATACCTGCGAGACATGGATAGTGACGAATTCTGGTCACCCACCTGGATGCCGGTGCGCAAAACACTGGAGAATTTCACCTGCCGGCATGGCATCGGCACCACCACCATTGCCTCCACTTACAAGGGTATCTCGGCAGAGGTTCTGTATTTTGTCCCCCTGGGTCAGAATATGGAAATATGGCGGCTCAGGGTTAAAAATCAGCGCTCCACCCCGGCAAAATTGAACACATTCGCCTCTGTGGAGTTCTGCCTGTGGGATGCCAACGACGACGCCACAAATTTCCAGCGAAATTACAACGTGGGTGAAGTGGAAATTCAGGATAATGTGATTTACCACAAGACGGAGTATCGTGAAAGACGCAATCATTTTGCTTATTTCACTTCATCCGCGCACATGAAGGCTTATGACACCCAACGGGAAAACTTCCTGGGTGTGTTCAACGGCTGGGAATCCCCGCAGGCTTTGGTCAAAGGACTGTGCTCCAACAGCGTGGCACATGGCTGGGCTCCAGTAGGAGTGATCCAGAGCGATCTGCTCCTGGCTCCCGGAGAAGAACGAGAAATCATTTTCCTCCTGGGCTATATGGAAAACCCGCAGGATGAAAAATTCGTTGATCCTGAAAAGCAGGTAATCAACAAGACTCGCGCGTTGGCCGTGATCAAACGCTTTAAACAGGCAAATGAAGTTCAGGCCGCGTTGGACGCGTTGCGTAAATACTGGGATACTCTGTTCTCCCGTTTCCAGGTGAACACCCCTGATGAACACGCCAACCGTATGATCAATATCTGGAACGCTTATCAGTGTATGGTCACCTTCAATATGTCGCGTTCTGCCAGCGGTTTTGAAACGGGTATTGGCCGGGGAATGGGTTTCCGCGACTCGACCCAGGACCTGTTTGGTTTTGTGCATATGGTGCCGGAACGCGCCCGGCAGCGCCTGTTGGATATTGCTGCCACCCAGTTGGAAACCGGTGGGGCATACCACCAATATCAACCACTTACCAAACGCGGCAATGACGCGGTAGGCGGCAATTTCAATGATGATCCCCTTTGGCTGGTGCTCGCGGTTTGCGCTTATGTCAAAGAAACCGGCGACCGCGCCATTCTGGATGAACCAGTGTCGTATGACAGCAAACCGGGCAGCGAAAAACCGCTGTATGAACACCTGCAACGTGCCATTCAATACATCCTTGACCGCACCGGCCCGCACGGCCTGCCGTTGATTGGCCGCGCTGATTGGAACGACTGCCTCAACCTGAACTGTTTCTCTTCGGAGCCTGGCGAATCCTTTCAAACGACCACCAGTAAAGACGGCAAGGTGGCGGAATCCGTATTTATTGGCGGCATGCTCGTTCTGGCCGCGCACGAACTGGCTGACCTGGCTGTTTTCCTTGGAAAAGATAAAGACGCGGCTTTCTATCAAAAAGTCGCCACTGACATGGAACCTATCGTTACCAGCGCTGGTTGGGACGGAGAATGGTTCCGCCGTGCGTACGATGATTTTGGCAACCCGCTGGGCTCTTCAAGCTGCAAGGAAGGGCAGATCTTCATTGAACCGCAGGGTATGTGTGTCATGGCAGGAATCGGCCTAAAGGACGGAAAGGCTGAAAAAGCCTTGCGCTCCGTGGAAAAACGCCTGGCAACCGACCATGGCATTGTGGTGCATAACCCCGGCTTCACACAGTATTACCTGCACCTGGGAGAGATTTCAACCTACCCGCCCGGTTATAAGGAAAATGCCAGTATCTTCTGCCACACGAATCCGTGGATCATGGTCAGTGAGACCAAACTGGGGCATGGAGAAAAGGCGTTTGATTATTACAAACGCATCTGTCCATCGGTGCGCGAAGCGATTAGTGAAGTACACCGCTGCGAACCCTACGTGTACGCGCAAACCATAGCAGGACGCGAAGCTGCCACGGAAGGCGAAGCCAAGAACTCCTGGTTAACCGGCACGGCCGCATGGAACTTCGTGGCCATCACCCAGTATATTCTGGGTATCCGCCCATCCTTTAATGGGTTGACGGTTGAACCCGTATTTCCAGAAAGTTGGCAGGAATTTAAAGCCAGCCGCCTGTTCCGCGACGTGCTATACGACATCCATGTTAAACGGATTGGTCCGGGAAACGGGGTGGCGATCATGGTTAATGGCAGAAAAAATGAATCAAACACCATCCCCCTGCCGCCGAAGGGAACAAAAACCCTGGCAGTAGAGGTGTTGGTGGGTAAGGCATAGTCCCCATCGCCTGGAAACCGGCTGAATCCAATATATTTCCAGCGCATGCATCACCATAACGAAACTGGGAATCAGAATAGTCCGATCTGGTTCCCGGTTTTCGTACCTGTGAATCCGATTCGATAGATTCTGACGGTCTCCAGCCATCATAATATCTTTCCTGCCGCCTTTACACTGAAAGTATATGCCAATTTTCGGGACAACAGACACTATCGCAGAGATTGAAAAAAAGTAGAATTAGTACAGGGCAATTTGATGAATGAGGAAAAAATGACCAAAGACGACCCAAGAATAATACGCTTGCGGGAAATGCGCGCGAAAGCGCGGCAGGCCGGCGGTGAAGATAAGATCGCCCGCCAGCATGCCAAGGGAAAAATGACCGCCCGTGAACGATTGGACCTGTTATTGGACAAGGGCAGTTTCAATGAACTTGAACCATTTGTTATTGCCAGACCGGCTGCCGGCATTGATACCACGGAAGCCCTTTTGGGCGATGGTGTTGTCACCGGATATGGACAGATGGACGGGCGCTCCGTTTATGTGTATGCCCAGGATTTCACCATTCAGGGCGGCGCGTTGGGCGAAATGCAGGGACAAAAAATCTGTCACGCCATGGACCTGGCTGCTCAGAGCGGTTCACCCATCATCGGTTTAATTGATTCGGGCGGCGCGCGTATTCAGGAAGGTGTGCGCAGTTTGCGCGGTTACGCGGAAATCTTCCGCCGGAACTCTCTCTACTCGGGTATCGTCCCGCAGATCAGCGTGGTGCTGGGGCCCTGCGCCGGCGGCGCGGCTTATTCCCCGGCTCTCACCGACCTGATTATTATGGTGGAAAAACAATCGTATATGTTCCTTACCGGCCCGGATGTCATCAAATCGGTGACCGGCGAGATCGTGGATTCTGAGGTTTTAGGCGGAGCCGATACCCACCTCAGCGTCAGCGGGTTGGCCCACCTGACCGCCCCGGATGAACAATCCGCGCTTGACCTGTGCCGCAGGGTATTGAGTTACCTTCCCTCGAATCACCTGGAGAATCCGCCAACCGGCAAGGTCGAAGATCCCAATCGACTGTGCCCGGAATTGAATTCATTGATTCCCATGGACGCGGCTGAACCGTACAGCATGCACACCGTCATCGATCATATTGTGGATGATTGCTCATTCCTGGAATTACAGGCGGGATTCGCGCGCAACGCCATCATAGGACTCGCGCGAATGGGCGGCGAATCGGTGGGCATCGTTGCCCAGGAGCCATCGGTCATGGCCGGGGTAATTGACATTGACGCGGCGGACAAAATCTGCCGCTTTGTTCGCTGGTGTGATTGCTTCAACATCCCGTTGATCACTCTAATGGATTCCCCGGGATTCCTGCCCGGTGTTGACCAGGAACATCGTGGCATTATCCGGCACGGCGCGAAAGTGCTGTATGCTTATTCCGAAGCAACGGTACCCATGGTCAGCATCATCACCCGGAAGGCGTATGGCGGGGCTTATATTGTTATGTCCAGCAAGTACCTGGGAACAGATATCACCTATGCCTGGCCAAGCGCGGAGATCGCCGTTATGGGGCCGGAGGGCGCCGTCAATATCCTGTATCGCAAGCAGGTGGAATCGGCAGCCAACCCGGCCGCGGAACGAAAGCGCCTGACAGATGAATACCGGGAGAAATATCTAAATCCATACGCGGCGGCATCGCTGGGCGTGGTGGATGAGATCATTGAACCGCAGGAATCCAGACAGAAGATCATTTCCGCGCTGCGGATATTACGCAGCAAAGCGGTCAGCCATCCGGTTCGCCGGCATGGCAATATTCCCATGTAACAGGCAGGGTATCATGATTGATATGGGTCCTGGTTTGATCATCACTGCCATTGGCATGGGGCTGGTTTTTTTGGCCATCATCTTCCTGTGGGGATTGATGTCTCTGATTGTCCGATTGGACACGCGGACCGCACCGAAAAATGAAACGGTTGAAATGGAAGATAAAAGTGTTTCACCAGAACCTTCTTTGCCACCTCAAAAACAAAAAGCGGCCGCGGCCGCTATGGCAGTGGCGCTGGCACTGGCTGCCGCGAGAAAGTCTTCCCCGGCCGCGTCAGCCCAGGTTACAGGAAGTTCCTGGCTTTCCATTCAACGGGCACAGGTATTGCAGGATAAATCCCGCATGTTCACACGGCATCCATCCCGGAGGTCATAACATATGCGTTATTCCATAAAAATAGGGGACCAAACTTATTCTGTAGAAATTGAGGATTTGGATTCCCGCCCCGTGAAAGCCACGGTGGATGGCGATGTTTTCGAGGTTTGGCCGGAAGAAGAGACATCCGTCTCACCGCTTTCATCAGTTAAGACAAAAGATATGTCACCCGGTGAAACAGCAATTCCTTGCCCGCCGGCTCCTCTTCCCAAGTTGGGAGCGTCACCGAAAGCGGTCACGGCGCCCATTCCCGGGGTGATTATTGAGATCACTGCGACAATCGGGCAGTCCGTCAACCGGGGTGATACCCTGTGTGTGCTGGAAGCCATGAAGATGAAAAATCTTATCCGGGCGGGACGATCCGGTGTGATTGCCAGCATCAATATACATGTCGGCGACCAGGTTCGCCACGGGCAAACCTTGATGGAATTCTCGGACTAGGGCATTAATCATGGACTTAAGCGGACTGGCAGCCGAAATATCCAAAGGATTGGGTTCATTCACAGCCGGGAACGCGGTAATGATCGCCATTGGGATTTTATTGATCTACCTGGCGGTGGCGAAAGAATATGAACCGGTATTGCTGTTGCCCATCGGGTTCGGCTGCGTCCTGGCCAACCTGGGTATGTCCAATGAATCAGGATTGTTTAAAATTCTTTACGATGCCGGCATCAAAACAGAATTGTTCCCATTGCTGATCTTTGTCGGCGTGGGCGCGATGATCGATTTCAGCCCGTTGCTGGCACAGCCTAAAATGGTGCTGCTGGGGGCGGCCGGCCAATTTGGTATCTATGGCACCCTGTTATTGGCCATCCTGCTGGGTTTCCCATTAAAGCAGGCGGCGTCCATTGGTGTGATCGGGGCTATTGACGGTCCGACGGCCATCTTTGTGGCTACCAAACTAGCGCCCGAACTGTTGGCGCCTATCGCCGTGGCGGCGTATTCCTACATGAGCCTTATCCCCATCATTCAGCCGCCCATCATGCGCCTGATGACCACCCGTAAAGAGCGCCTGGTACGTATGGAATACGCACCGCGCCCGGTTTCACAGCGTGTGCGAGTGATCTTTCCTATTGTGGTCACCATCGTTGTCAGCCTGTTGGCGCCGGATGCCGCGCCGTTGATCGCCACATTGATGCTGGGGAACCTGTTGCGTGAGAGTGGTGTGGTTGATCGCCTGAATAAAGCTGCCCAGAATGAAATCATCAACATAGCCACACTTTTTCTCGGTCTGGCCATCGGCTCGACCATGACCGCGGCGAGTTTCTTGAATATCCAAACCGGTTTTGTCCTGCTGCTGGGATTGCTGGCATTTGTGCTTGATACCGTAACTGGATTACTTTTTGGAAAACTGATGTGCTGGATCAGCGGATACACCATCAATCCGTTGATAGGTGCTTGCGGGATCAGCGCGTTTCCTATGGCGGCGAGATTATCAGCCAGAATGGCGCAGGAAGAGGATTTTGAGAATTTCATCCTGATGCATGCCATGGGGTCTAATACAGCCGGTCAGTTGGGAAGTGTCATTGCCGGCGGCCTGCTTCTGGCGCTGGTGATGGCTTTCCACTAAAATAAAGCAAGAGTCAGGGGAGCGAGTATGCCCGTCTTACCATCCGGAAAGAGCATAGAACTGGTCCCTCAGATGCGGTTAATCAACTTCATCGATACTCCCCCCGTGCCCGGTTACTTTTGGGTCGATTCAACCCGTGAATTGAAAGACGACACCACGCTTCCCGGCGAATTGGAAAACAGCCGGCCTATGAAGCAGGTGCCTCTTCCGGAATCATTGGAAGATTTTAAGAAATATATCTCAATTGTGGTGGTGGACGAGTTCGGTTATCCGGAGATCACCGATTTTTGTTTGAATAACTTTCCTCCCGCAGGATACCTGAACCCGGGCGATCAGGCTGTATGGGAAAGCTGGATTAATAGCATTCCGGTACAGCTCTACCTTGAGATGCGCATGCAGGATTGTTTTGACCAGGTGGATTATCTCAACCGGCTTGGCAAGTGGGGTGCCAGCCAGCCTTCGCGGCAGGTGGAAAAGATCAGTCTGGTAAAACGATATGATCTCTTTCTGGAAAATGAACCACCCGAAGAAAAAAAGAAACGGCACGAACGTAACACAGCCCGCGCACGGGCGTATATTGAACGCTTGAAAGCCGTTTCCGAAAAGGACGCCAATGCTCAGGCTACCTGGGTGGACTTGCTGCTTGAACTCTTTGAGATCACAAAAACCTGGCCTGAAGCCGAGGCGCTGTTTTATCAACGGTACGAAGAAAACCCTGAACAAATCGCTTATCATATTGGTTTTCTTAAGTGCCTGTTTGAGCAAAAGAAATATGCGGAGCTTGAAAAACAAGTCTGGGAAGCCGTAAAGCAATATCCGCAGAATATTCAATACTGGCTGATTTTGATCAATATTTTCTTTTACCAGCAGCAATATGACGACGCCCTCCAGATTGTAACCAGCGCGTTGACCATCAATCCTGGCAATCAGGATTTGTTGGATTATCAGTATAAAATCGAAACAACTAGAACAAAATCGGAGAACACGTGATCAGTCGCATCTGGCATGGATACACAACTTTTGAGAACGCGGACATTTACGAAAATTTGTTAAAAGAAGAAATCTTTGTGGGAATTGGCAACCGGAAGATCAGGGGATACCAGGGAATTGAACTGTATCGACGCAATCTGGTTGATGAAGTGGAATTTATTACTGTCATGTGGTTTGATTCGTTGGACGCGGTACGCGAATTTGCCGGAGAAGATTATGAAACCGCCGTGGTGCCGGAGAAAGCCCGCAAAGTCCTCAAGCGTTTTGACGACCGCTCGCAGCATTACGAAGTTCGTGCGGCATTAAAGGCATAAGAAAGCGTTCAGCCGGAGAAGGTTGCATTCACCGGCTGATATTTGACCGTCAACGACCTCTAGTCCTATATTTCATTGGCGGATCGGCGGGGTTTGAGCTTTGCGTAGATCTTGCGTGTGATCAATACAATTCCTGTAATGATTGCCATGATCACAAAGTTCTTCAATAACTCGATGGCTGCCATTCCGACAGGCGCATTTCGAGCGCCCTCAAACCCGTGTTTTGGAGGGGGTTGACCGATTCCTGCCCCTTGATCGGGTTTGAACTCATTAAACTGGGTGTTCGTTGACACGCCTGTTGAGTTGCCTGTCGTGTTGACGATCAAGATCATTATTGCTGCCACTATTCCAACCGTTATAAGAAGGATTAATAACCTGCCAGTTTGTTCCAGCATAATGTTTCTCACCCCCTTATTGTTTTTCGTTAAATTCAACCGGAACCGTCTGTGATTCCAGACTTGGGCGGAAAATGGATCGGAGGGGCTGGATAACGTTTTTATTAATCATGCAGGTAATCCAACCCCAATTCAGAGCGATATGCAAGCCGGTCAGTAACACAGTGAGGTTTGAAGCGGTCGAATGGATTATTTTCCAGGAACGGGCGGCTGTGAACTGGATGCCCAGGGTGTTCATCACATTTTTTGAAATGATCAACCCGCTGGCGATAAGGGTTATGAAAGACACAAAGATGAGGATATCCAGTACGAACTGCAGCCGGGAGACTTGCCATATGTTCTTGAAGAATTTTGTGCCCACAGAAATGATCCAATCCCAGTGGAGCAGAATATGAATGATTAAAGCTGCTGCCAATACAACGCCCAACCATTCGTGGATCGGGTTTCCGGTGAAATGCGGGGCAGCCGAAACCAGAAAAATGACAAATATTCCCCCGTCGATCAACAAATTGACCTTACTCATAAAACTCTCTCCTGAGGCATTTGCCTTCTTTAAATTCACCGATTTTCCTATTGCATATTTTGATCAATATGGTCTATCGTAGAAGATATTCATTCAGGATTTGTTTAGTTCCCGTCATGATCTGGCAAAAATCGCGATCAAGATGTAAACAATTTTGATGGACTTTCTAAATAAAATCTATACAAATTCGTGCTATTCTATGCACCATAGGGGTACCGGATATAGTTGGTTTATTTTGGAGTGTTAAACGATGGCAGAAAAAATCCTGGTAGTGGATGACCAGTCAAGCGTGAGGCAGTTGCTGCAAGACTACCTGACGGAACAGGGTTTCAAGGTGGTCACAGCGACAGATGGACAGAATGCCATCTACACCGCGCGCCACGAGGAACCTGACCTGATCCTTCTGGATATCATGATGCCGCGCATGGACGGGTATGACTTTCTGCGCCAGTACCGGCAGGAACGCCAGACCCCGGTGATCATCATCACCGCGCGGGAAGAAGAAACCGACGCTGTGGTCGGGTTGGAACTTGGCGCAGATGACTATGTGATCAAACCCTTCCGCATGCGTGAGCTTGTGGCGCGCATTCATGCCGTAATGCGCCGCAAGGATGAATCTCAGGAGAAATTTGCAATATTTCGCGAGGGCGATCTTGTTCTTGACGAACGTACACACACAATTTCATTGAAGAATGAGCCGATTTCACTGACCCCCATTGAATTTGACCTGCTCCGTCTTATGATGCGCCAGCCGGGCAGGGTATTCTCTCGCACTGAGTTGATTGATCAACTTTCAGAAAGCGGCTTTACCGGTCTGGATAGCACGCTCAATGTTCATATCCGTAATCTTCGAACCAAAATAGAGCCAGATCCTTCAAATCCGATCTATATCGATACAGTTTTTGGCGTGGGATACCGTTTTCTTAAATCAGAATGAATGTCACCCGTAAGTCCCTTTACTGGAAGTTGACCCTGGCTTTTATCCTGGTCGCTTTTTCTGCCACAGCCATGGCGGCCATTTTTGTCCGCCTGACCACTAACGACAGCCTGGCGCAATTTATTATTGATCAGCAGCGCAGCAGTATGATCCAATCACTTCGAAATTATTATTCGATTCATGGTTCGTGGGATGGTGTGGATCAAAGCTGGGAAGATATGCAGCGTCAGACCATTCCCACTCCCAATTCACCTGCTCCGACAAAGGAACCAGGATTGGAACCTTTACCAGTGAAACCGGACGGTGAGCGATTTCGCCGGAATTTATTTGGTCTGGCTGACCCCTCGGGCAAAGTAATTGTCTCTGTGGATCGGGAATATCCTGTGGGGTCTCATCTGCCGTCCGAATTATATTCCAGCAGCAGTGTGATCGAAGTGAATGGCAGAAACGTCGGAAGTGTCCTGACTGCCAGACACATTTCCCGTTTCAGTCCGGAAGAAGCCCTTTTCCTGGAACGTACCAACCAGGCGTTGTTGCTTTCCATCGCTACCGGGCTGCTTGTGGCGGTAATCATCGGCATCATCCTGGCCCGCACCCTGACTCATCCCTTGCGTGATCTCACCCGTGCCGCGCAGAATATCGCTGAAGGCCACCTGGAGCAGGAAGTAAAAGTCGCCTCAAAAGATGAGATTGGTCAACTGGCGGAAGCCTTCAATGAAATGAGCCGTGAAGTCGCTCGGGCCAACGCATCACGCCGCCAGATGACGGCGGATATCGCCCATGATTTGCGCACACCATTGACCGTTATTGCCGGTTATATCGAATCCTTACAGGAAGGTGTCTTGCAGCCAACGCCTGAACGGTTTGTCTTGATCTATAAAGAAATTGAACGCCTACAGAACCTGGTGGGTGACCTGCGCATGCTATCTCAGGCAGACGCGGGTGAATTGACCTTGCACACACAGAATATCCAGCCGAAATCATTGCTCACCCAGGCGGCGGAATTATTCCATCATCATGCTGAAAAGCAATCCGTTTCGATCCATGTTCAGGTTGAAGAAAACCTGCCTGAAATATCCGTGGATGAAGCCCGCATGATGCAGGTGATGGATAACCTGATCAGCAACGCGTTGCGCTATTCGCCGGAGAATGGGCAAATCACTCTGGGCGGCAAACTGGTGGATGGCCATGTGGAATTGAGTGTGGAAGATACCGGTTCCGGTATTGAACCGCAGGAATTGCCGCTGATCTTTAACCGCTTCCATCGCGCGGATAAGTCCCGCCATACTGATGAGGGTGAATCCGGCCTGGGACTGGCCATTGTCAAGGCGCTGGTCGAAAGCCAGGGCGGAAAAGTCTGGGCGGAATCAGAACCAGGCAAAGGCTCGATCTTCAAGATGCGATTCTAATCATTAATCCGGTCGCCGAGCCTGTCGAGGCGGCGAAAAATCGTCCTTAAATCTATCGAAATATCATGGTAGGGTTGAAGCAGGTGGAACGAAAACAATGATGGAAAAATAATTTCCCTCCACCTGCTTCAACCACCGATAGGATGGGAAAAACACTATGGCGGAGAGTTGTCTCTAATTATATGTAAGGGCGATGCATCCAGAGCGAGGTTATGGGCGCGAGATAAGAAGATCCCCGGATGCTTCCCCCATACCCCGGATTTATATTCTTCAATAGGTGGGTATATTAAAAAATCTCATTTATTAAGATTACCGTGGAGTTATCCACAAAAACTTTCGCTATAATGTTCTAAAGCATTGTGGAACCGACCTGTCGTAGGCGGTTGTAATAACAGGGAAAGCCCGGTGAAATTCTGGCGCTGTGCCGCAACGGTGATAGTCCGGATGCCTGTCCACAAGAATAATCTCCCTTCGAGCTAAAGGGTTGAGCTCCCATACGAGAATTTAGCAACTCCTTTTCGTTGGTGGCTTATCCTGACCGGGGTGAGCGTTTTCACTAACAGAGAGGAGCCTTTTCTTTGTCTGGTCTTTATGCACGCATTGTTTTTTTCTTTAGTGGGAGTCAAACTGACAGCCTGGTAAATCTGGCTGGCAGGGAAATTGCACCCTTGCCAGGGAAGGAAGACGTCATTCATCCGTCCTCCGGGATCAGGCCCAATGCACGTTTTGGAAACGAACGATACTTGCGCCATTACATGCCTTCAGGAATGGAGTTCCTCATTTCCTGTTCATGGTTCCTCGCACGAGTGGATGAGGATACCTTTGCCATGATCATCCCGATCCAGAAAGCCCCCGGTTCGACAGCTACCGAAGGGTACGGCTCTGGATCAAATTCGCGCCAATCTGCATCTTCTGGTTGCCCCAATAAAACAGGGGTATACCGCCATATATGGTGTTAAGTGTTATTTGGACTGGTATATATGGACAATCCGCCTGTTCTTTTAGACCAAATGTCACTCGGAGAAATTTCAACTACGCATTACCATAGAGTAATCATTACAAGGAAGAGGGAATAGCATGGACTTGAATGAATCGCGGTCAGTATTGGTTGACCTGCCCCGGCAGGACACTGTCTTTCAATCCATCCAGAAGCGTGACGGCAGGGTGGATGATTTCGACATCGACAAGATCGTGATGGCCATATTCAAGGCGGCCGAAGCCGTGGGCGGGCACGACATGGATACCGCCCGCCACCTGGCGCAGCTGGTGGTGGAATACCTGCGCGATGAAAAGAAGGTCGTCATCCCGGCAGTGGAAGAAGTGCAAGATGCCGTGGAGAAGATCCTCATTGAAAACGGACACGCCAAAACCGCCAAGGCTTACATCCTCTACCGCGACCGGCGCACCCGCATCCGCGAAGGCAAGTCAGAATTGATGGATGCCGTGGCGGAAACCTTGGTGGAGACCAACCGCGAAAACGCCAACGTGGGCAATTCCCCTTCCGCGAAAATGCTGCAGATCGCCTCGGCCGCCAGCCGGCAGTACTACCTCTCCCGCCTGATCCCCGAGGATATCGCCCAGGCGCATAGCAGCGGCGACATCCATATCCACGACCTCGATTTTTATGCCAAAACTCTGACCTGCGTGCAGATCCCCCTGGGGCGTTTACTGCGCACCGGTTTTGACACCGGCCATGGCTATATTCGTCCGCCCCGGCGGCCCGGTTCCGCGGCGGCGCAGGCGGCCATCATTCTGCAAAGCTCGCAGAATGACATGCACGGCGGCCAGTCCTTTGCCTTCTTTGATCGCGATATGGCCGAATTCATGGACGGCGCCAGTGAAGATGAGATCTACCAGGCCATGGAAGGGCTGGTCTACAACCTGAATTCCATGCACAGCCGGGCTGGCGCGCAGGTTCCCTTTAGCTCCATAAACCTGGGCTGCGATACCTCGGATGCCGGACGGCGCGTGACCCGTAACCTGCTGCTGGCTTACGAAAAAGGTCTGGGCAGGGGCGAGACACCCATCTTCCCCAATATCATCTTCCGCGTCAAAGACGGGGTGAATATGCGTCCCGGCGACCCGAACTATGACCTGTTCCGGCTGGCCATCCGCACGTCAGCCACGCGCATGAACCCCACCTTCTCATTCATGGACGCTCCGCACAACCGCGCCTTCAATGGCGAGGTGGCTTACATGGGATGCCGCACCCGGGTGATCGCAGACCGGCACGGCAATGCGGTCAGCGACGGCCGCGGTAACCTGTCCTTCACATCCATCAACCTGCCGCGCCTGGCACTGCGTGCCAACGGTGACGTGAACCGCTTCTACGCGCTGCTTGAAGAGACCCTCACCCTGGTCGCCCGGCAGCTTATCCACCGCTACCAGATTCAGGCGCGCTTGAAGGTCAAGGATATGCCCTTCCTGATGGGGCAGAGTTTATACGTCGAATCGGATCACCTGCAGCCCAACGATGAGATCGCGCAGGCCATCCGCCATGGCACGCTGTCCATCGGCTTCATCGGTCTGGCGGAAACACTGACCGTGTTGACCGGCTTCACCCATGCCGCGACGGAGTCATCCCGCCTGCTTGGGTTGGATATTGTGAGGTTCATGCGCCGCATGTGTGATTTCTTCGCCGATCAGTATGACCTCAATTTCACCCTGCTGGCCACCCCGGCCGAAGGTCTTTCAGGCCGTTTCCTGAAACTGGATAAAAGAGCCTTCGGAGAAATCCCCGGTGTGACCGACAAAGAGTATTACACCAACAGTTTTCATGTGCCGGTGAGTAATGCCATCACGGCTTTTGAAAAATTATCCATTGAGGCTCCTTACCACGAAATGACCAATGCCGGTCATATCAGTTACGTGGAATTAGACGCGCCTCCGATCCACAACCTGGAAGCCTTCGAGACTGTGGTGCGCGCCATGTCCGACCTGGGGATCGGTTACGGGGGTGTCAACTTCCCGATTGACGAATGCCGTATCTGCGGATTCAGCGGGTTGATTGACGAAGCCTGTCCGTCCTGCGGTTCGCAAGATATCCGCCGCATCCGGCGCATCACCGGCTACCTCTCGACGGTCGACCGCTTTAACGCGGCCAAACAGGCCGAGCTGCGCGACCGCCGGCCGCACATCCACTAGGATAAAATGATCGTTCGACTGGCCGGGATCACCCAGGAAAGCGTCACGGATGGGCCGGGAATGCGCGTCACCGTGTTCTTTCAGGGGTGCGAGCATCACTGTCCCGGCTGCCACAATCCGCAGACCTGGGACAGGCATGGCGGCACAGCTTATGAGCTTGCCGACGTAATCGGCCTGATCAAGGATTCCCCGCTGATCCGCGGCATTACTTTAAGCGGCGGTGAGCCCTTCCTGCAGCCCGAAGCCGCCGCGGCGCTGGCGCGCCTGTTCCACGCGCGGGGCAAGGATGTGTGGGCGTACACTGGCTTCCTGTGGGATGACCTGTTGACAAAGGATGATCCGGCCATTCAGACGCTGCTTCGCGAGTGTGACGTGCTGGTGGATGGACCTTTCAGACAGGCGGAACGCATACCGGGGTTGTATTTCAGGGGGTCAGCCAACCAGCGTATGATTGATGTGCAGAAAAGTCTCATGCTGGGAAGGTTCGTGGAATTGCGGCTCGACACTGCCTGAAAAATTTTTGTTTAAATAAACCAAATAAATAATTTGACCGGGTGGGATTACAAAAACCACTTGATATTGTTTTCCCAGTTTGTACAATAATTTCATAACTTCGCGTACACAGCACTATGACCCAGGGACAACATTCCTGTGTGCTGCGAACGAACCATGAAAATCATATCAGCCGGAGATTTTGCTGTAAGGCGTTTTATTCAATGCCTTCTCATCCTTGTGATTTTTCCATCACTGGTTTCTTTTTCTGCGCCTTCACCTGTTTTCCAGGATGACAACCAGGGGTATTGGGATCTTTTTGATACATCGACCGACTCCTCATGGGTTGGAGACAACTACCGTGGACTTAAAGCCCATTATTCCCCATTCTTTGCTTCAGAGTACAGTATCGGTTCGACGTATGAAGAACGAAATATTCAATTCAAGAAGGATGTGGAACCCGGCATCTTCATCACCGAAAAAGCAACATGCAGTTTGAGCGGATATGACCAGGATAAACACAGGCTGCTCAACCCTGGCGATTCCATACCGCTGACACTGGGTGTTCAGGGATCCCTGATTGGGTCAGGGACAGTCAAAGAAGTGCACAAAGCGCAATTGCGTTTTCGCAACCTGGAAGATGATTCAACCAACCAGAATATCCTGTATGTTGAATCCTTTCAGGATAAAACCACAACAAGCGATATGGAGGATGAGTCACCGATAACAAAAAGCGGCAAGTGGCAGGTGCCTGTGGGGAAAAAGGCCGGTGAAGTCCGCGCTCTTGAAATCAGTTGTTTTGTTGCCGGCGGGATTGTAAAAGTCCATAAATACTTCAAATACCGGTGGACAGTGCAGGAGACATCATCGGATGTGGATGAAAACGCGCCAGTCGTTCCCAAACAACCCGGTAAACCCACGGTTGAAACAAAATGTCCGCCTCCTTATGATGGCACTCCCCAGCAAAAGCTGCAGGAAATCTTGAGTCAGTATTACAAGAAGATCAAACCCGGTGTGTATTCTTCGGGCGCGAAGAACAATGCCATGAGTGTTCTGCCAGGGTACGGCCATCTAGAAGTATTCCGCTGTGGAGGGTATCAGGGGGAGATCATAAAATTCCTGGAAGAGATCAAGTTCAATTCAGATCCCTGCGTGGCCAGTCTGCTGGATGATTGGGAGTATGGCCCCATTCAGGCCTGGTTTGGAGGTCACCAGGCGGTGGTTCTTTATCCTACCGGCGGAGATTGGTTGAGCCAGGGATTGGTGCTTGATCCGTGGATGAACCAGAAACCCGAGGTATATACCATCAAGAAATGGGCTCAGATGTGGAGTCAATTCAAGAGTTATGGGGGAATTGGCCCCAGTACGGTATATGAACCGAACTTCCCTACCCACGGCGGAACCTACGCCAATCCCAAAAACACAAAACTCACCCAGGAACAACGAGATTACATAAGCAGCCTGCCAAAAGCGCAGCGAGATAAATATGACAAAATGGGCTCCACCGGTCAGCTTGCATTCCTTCGCCGGCACCGGGAGAACATTCAGAAAGGCAATAAATTCGTAACTCATTCCCCGCTTACAGCCTATGTGACGGATGCGGATGGCCAGAAAACCGGACTGGTGGATGGTAATCTTGTTCGGGAGGTTAAAGAAGTATATTTCTCGGCTTTTCCGCTGGCAGATGGAACCATTGTGACCCAACTGGAATACCCGCCAGACCTGGGTTTCTCACTGGTGACCGAGGGGACGGGTGAAGGCACCGCCCATGTTTTCTCATCCTTCATGTCAGCCAATGATGAATTTGCCGATCCGCAGTCTTTTGTCTACACATTCAAGGCCGAAAATGGCGGGCAATACAGGCTTGGCCCAGACCCCGGTTCCGACCTTACCGCCAATAATGGAGCATTGAAAGCGAAACCTCTGGACGCTGCCGCGGAGGACATGATCAAATCCCTGCCGGATATTCCGATCCCACCGGTGTATATGAATGCCCCGTCTGTGGAAAACACCCCGCAAACAATTTCTGAGGTGGAGGAAGATGATAGCCTGTTCTTGGGCATGGGCGCCGGTCTGGTCTGTCTGTGCGCCGGGGTGATCGGAATAGCCGGTGTTGTTGTATTGGTCTTAATTCTCAGAAAGAAAAGAAGACAGACAACTTAATGAGAGAATAATGCCGGCATAAGCTTTTTCTCTTGTAGACTTTCAAAAGCTGGAAATACATATGATCTACAGATATTGCAGGTAGTTATCCGTCGCCTTGCTCAAATCGCTGTAATACCCCCGGTAGGCAGGCGGCAACAGGAGGGCGATCTGGTACATGATCTCAGTGATCATGATCTCTCGTTCCTCACGGGTGGGCAGAGGGCTGTTATATTTCAAATGAAAAGGCCTGCCCACGCGGATGGTGAAGGGTGTGCGGGAGAATGAGCGGATGTTCTTCCAGAAAAGCTCTCCCCCAAAATAAGCCACGGGGTAGATGGGCGCGCCGGATTTAATGGCCAGCGGCACCACACCTGGCTGTCCTCTCTGCAAAATGCCATTTCCGCTGCGCGTGCCTTCGGGGGCGATGGCCAGCATCTGGCCTTCTTTCAATACCCGCAAAGATTCACGCAGGGCGGTCATATCCGCTTCACCCCGCCGGATGGGAATGGACTTCCAGGTGCTGAATAGCATACCGAACAGAGGGTTGTTCCAGGTTTCCACCTTGGCCAGAGCCACAATCGGCCTGGGCTGCAGGTGGGAGATCAAAATGGGAGCGTCCAAAAAATTGACGTGATTACCTACCAGGATCAACGGGCCGTGTGATGGGATGCGCGCCAGTTCCGCATCGTCCACCTGGCAGATGGTGCGCGTGATCCCGCGCAGTGTTCCGTTGACGATCCCAGCGACGGTCATATCAGTTTCTCAACCCCGGTTGGTAGACCATTTCCAGTTTCGCGGGATGCAGTTCGATGCGAATGGACTTGCCCTTTTCGCAAACCGTCTCCCCGTCAGCGTGCGCCGGGATGCTGCCATCCAGCGCGTGGATTTCCAGCGAGTTGGTGCGCAGGAATTTTACTGCCGTGTCGCCCTTCTGGCTGCCTTTGGTGAACTTGCTGACCAGCGGCAGCAACCGGCGGCGAGTGACCTGATCAACGACGCATAGGTCAAAATTGCCGTCTGAAGGGTCGCTCTCCGGCGCCATGTAGAAGCCGCCGCCCATGCGGATGCCGTTCATGATGGATACCATCAGATAATGGCCGGAATGGTCGCCATCGGCGGTGACCAGCTTCAAATGCGGCGCGTTGAAGTACAAAAGGGTTGTCTTGACCGCGGCCACGATGTAGGAGGCGAAACCGGTCAACAGTTTCATTTTCAAGGATTCAAAACCAACAACCGCGTCAAACCCCACCCCGACGCCGTTGCCAAAATATCGTCCTGAAGGGAAATTTTCGCCGTATACCCGGCCAACATCCACCTTGCGGCGTTGATCCGTGGTGATACACTGACAGGCTTCCGCGATGCTTGCTGGAATACCCATACTGTAGGCCAGGTCATTGCCGCGCCCCACCGGAATGACAGCCATGGCAGGCTGTGATCCGTTCTGGTGGTCGGCTTCCAGGATACCGTTAAGCACTTCATTGGCTGTGCCATCGCCGCCGGCAGCGATGATAACGTCATACCCACGTGCGGAGCGCGCCAGCTCAAGAGCGTGACCGGGGTATTCTGTCCGCTTCAGTTCATACTCAATGCCGGCTGATTTAAAATGCTCCTCAATTTCAGGAATGGAGCGTTCACCATGGCCTCGCCCGGAAACGGGATTAACGATCAGGTAATATCTCAAGGTATTCTCCAATGGGAAACCGGGATAAATGCGGTTGCGGTTTTTGAAAAAATGAACGGGGAAGAGCATATTATACGGGATTATTCAACGCTTTCCCTGAATTTGTAAATTTTCTCATAAAACACCCGCTGGTTTAATGCCTGTGAAGCGATCTAATAAATACAACCCGTCAGGAAGAGATGGTTGCGCGAGGATTGGCATACAATCGGCAAATTTGGATAAATTCCCTCTTGAAATTGGGAATTCTTTTTTGTATACTTTTGCCTAAATAGTTACCCAACACATTGTTCCCGCCCGTTTGGGTAAAAATCCCGTCGATAACACATCAAAAAAACAGACAGGGTAGTAAAGGTTGGTTTCCCATGTTCATCAAACCAATCAATTTAGGTGTATCTATTGCCAGAGGATTACATCTGGCAGCGAAGCTGGCGTTACCGGTATTCCATGGGTGTACCCATTTGGGTGAAAAAATGACCCGTTTGGGTAATACCCGGCGCATAGAGCGTGGATATAATCCATTCACTGGTTTTCCCACCAGGCGGTTTCATCCTAAGTTTTTTCAGGCAGAAACCAATATGTACCGAAATCCTTTCGATATCTTCCGGAATATTCGCAACCTTCCTGTGGTTTTTCGTGGCGGTGGGTTCGCCGGCCGTGCCGGGTGTGAAGATCATCGGCTGCGGTTCTCCGGTTCTTCCAACTGACGTAGAAATAACCGAGCCCTGTAATTTCATACTACCCTCTCACGGGTGGTAGTTCTGTATATTCATACCTTCTTCCTTCAACAATCCATCTTCATCCCCGTTCGTTTATCAGGAAAAACCGCCATGAATGAAAAAAACTTCTCCTTACCCCGTATCCAACCACCCGAACAGGGATTGTATGATCCTGCGTTTGAACATGATTCATGTGGTACCGGTTTTGTGGTCAATATCAAGGGTAAACCCTCGCATGAGATTATTGCCAACGCGCTAACCATTCTGGACAACCTGTACCACCGTGGTGCCAGCGGTTCCGAGTCGAACACTGGCGACGGTGCTGGCGTGTTGATTCAGATTCCGCACGCCTTCCTCAAGCGTGAGTGCAAGGCGGCCGGATTTGACCTTCCCGGTCCGCGCTATTACGGTGTGGGGATGATCTTTCTCCCGGCGGATGACGCTCAGCGCCTGGCAATGGAGCAGCAATTTGAGCGAATCGCGGAGGCGGAAGGTCAGCGTGTGTTGGGCTGGCGAACCGTTCCGACGGATGGCAGCATGCTGGGGGCGACGGCCGCCGCCGCCCAACCCGTGGTGCGCCAGGTGTTCCTGGAACGCAGCAAATACATAAAAGACCGCATGACCTTTGAACGCAAGCTGTACGTCATCCGCAAACAGGCGGAGAAAACCCTGCGCTATGGTGGACTGCCGGGCAGCAAACAGTTCTACATTTGCAGCCTGTCATACAAGACACTGGTATACAAGGGGATGCTCACCTCAAAACAGGTGCGCTTTTTCTACCCCGAACTGTCTGACCCTCACATGGAAACGGCGCTTGCCATGGTGCATTCGCGTTTCAGCACCAACACCTTCCCATCCTGGGATCGCGCGCATCCCTGCCGCTACCTGGCTCACAATGGAGAGATCAATACCCTGCATGGCAATGTCAATCTGGTTAATGCCGAGCAGTACAGTTTCCAGAGTCCCTTGTTCGGCAGCGACATGCCCAAAATCCTGCCGGTAATCAACTCGGACGGTTCAGATTCAGCCATCTTCGACAACGTGCTGGAACTGCTGGTACTCACCGGCCGCTCGTTGCCGCATTCCATTATGATGATGATCCCTGAACCCTGGTCGCATCACGATACCATGAGCGAAGAGAAGAAGGCTTTTTATGAATACCACAGTTCTCTCATGGAACCATGGGACGGCCCGGCATCCATGGTCTTTACCGATGGTGTGGGAATCGGCGCCACTTTGGATCGCAACGGCTTACGGCCGTCTCGCTATTATGTGACAGATAACGACATGGTGATCCTGGCCTCCGAGGTCGGTGTGTTGGACCTGCCGCCCGAATCGATCATCAAGAAAGGCCGGTTGGAACCGGGGCGCATGCTGTGGATTGACACAGAAGACGGCCGTATCATCAGCGATGATGAGATCAAGCATGAAGTGGCAACCATGCGCCCGTACCGACGCTGGTTGAAAGATTACATGGTCGACCTGGAAGATCTGCCTGATCCACAGACCCCGCCCATCAGCGGGATTGGCCAGGATCTGGAGGATAAAGACCGCGACAGGAAGCTGCTTCAATACCAGCATGCCTTCGGGTACACCTATGAAGATCTGCGCGTAATACTGGCACCCATGGCGCGCAATGCCATGGAGCCCATCGGTTCAATGGGCAATGACGCCCCGCTGGCGGTGCTTTCGGATAAACCCCAGCTTTTGTACAACTACTTCAAGCAGCTCTTTGCCCAGGTGACCAATCCACCCATCGATGCCATCCGCGAAGAGATCGTAACCTCCACTGAGGTCATGCTGGGTTCCGAGCAGAATCTGCTGGAACCGCGGCCGGAAAACTGCCGCATGATCAAATTGAAATCCCCGATCATCGACAACGAAGAGCTGGAAAAGATCCGCCAGCTCAATCGGCTTTACTTCCGCACAGTCACCCTGCCCATCCTGTTCGATCCGGCCAATGACGGCGCCGGCCTGGAGCAGGCGCTGGAAGCGCTCTATACCCGGGTGGATGAGATCATTGCCAACGATGAAGCCAATATTGTCATCCTGTCAGACCGGGGAATCGACAAAGACCACGCGCCCATCCCCGCGCTGCTGGCGGTTTCCGGGCTGCATCACCACCTGCTGCGCCATGGTACGCGCACGAAGATCGGTCTGGTGGTTGAATCTGGCGAACCGCGCGAGGTGCATCACTTTGCCATGCTGATCAGCTATGGCACGCTCGCTATTAACCCGTATCTGGCGTATGCCAGTATCGAAGGGATGATCAACCAGGGGCTGCTGACAGGTGTGGATTATCACACCGCCGCGCACAATTACACCAAAGCCATCGTCAAAGGTGTGGTTAAGGTGATCTCCAAGATGGGTATTTCCACCATCGCCAGCTATTTTGGGTCGCAGATATTTGAAGCAGTCGGTTTGAGCAAGGAGTTTGTTGATCGCTATTTCACCGCCACCCCGTCGCGAATTGGAGGTGTGGGTATTGATGTAATCTCAAAGGAAGCCGGTATGCGTCACGCGCATGCCTTTCCTGAAAGACCAGTCAATGGCCGCACTTTGGATGTGGGCGGCAACTACCAGTGGCGGGCTGAAG
Organism: uncultured Leptolinea sp.; assembly: GCA_964397625.1. Classification (GTDB taxonomy): domain Bacteria; phylum Chloroflexota; class Anaerolineae; order Anaerolineales; family Anaerolineaceae; genus Leptolinea. Next base: position 25,981 of record CAYNJT010000003.1, read on the forward strand.
GCGAACATCATTTGTTCAACCCGGAAACCATCTATAAGTTGCAGCAGGCTGTTCGCACCAATGATTATGCGGCCTACCAGGCATATGCCGCCATGATCAACAATCAGACCTACGGGTTGGATACGCTGCGCGACCTGCTGGATTTCAAATTCTCCAGGTACCCGATTCCTCTGCAGGAAGTGGAATCGGTTGAATCCATCGTCAAACGCTTTAAAACCGGCGCCATGTCCTACGGTTCCATCAGCCAGGAAGCCCATGAAGCGCTGGCCATCGCCATGAACCGCATCGGCGGCAAGAGCAATACCGGCGAGGGCGGCGAAGATCCGGCGCGCTACCAGGAAGATGCTTCCGGCGATTCCCGCAACAGCGCCATCAAACAGGTGGCGTCAGCGAGGTTCGGCGTGACCAGTAACTACCTGATCCATGCCCGAGAATTGCAGATCAAGATGGCGCAGGGGGCCAAACCGGGCGAGGGCGGCCAACTGCCTGGCAAGAAAGTTTATCCCTGGATCGCCAAAACCCGCCATTCAACCCCCGGCGTGGGCTTGATCTCTCCTCCACCGCACCATGATATTTATTCCATCGAAGACCTGGCAGAGCTGATCACCGACCTGAAAAATGCCAACCCGCAGGCGCGTATCAATGTCAAGCTGGTTTCTGAGGTGGGTGTGGGCACCATCGCGGCGGGTGTGGCCAAGGCGCATGCCGATGTGATCCTCATCAGCGGGCATGACGGCGGCACCGGAGCGTCTCCACAATCCAGTATCAAACATACCGGCTTGCCCTGGGAGCTGGGGCTGGCAGAAACCCACCAGACCCTGGTGCTCAACAACCTGCGCAGCCGGGTGGTGCTGGAGACGGACGGTCAACTTAAGACGGGGCGCGATGTGGTTATGGCTGCCCTTTTGGGTGCCGAAGAATTCGGTTTTGCCACCGCGCCATTGGTCGCGCTGGGCTGTGTGATGATGCGCGTCTGCCACCAGGATACCTGCCCGACCGGCATAGCCACCCAGAATCCCGCTCTGCGCAAGAACTTTAAGGGTGACCCGCAGCATGTGGTCAACTTTATGTACTTTATCGCCCGCGAGATGCGTGAGTTAATGTCAAAGCTGGGCTTCCGAAGCGTGGATGAGATGGTCGGTCGGGCGGATAAGCTGGTGCAGAAACAAAATCTTGACCACTGGAAAGCAAAGTACGTCGATCTGTCACGTTTGTTAACCGTTCCGGATATGCCGGAAGAGGTAGGCCGGCATTGCACCATTCCGCAGAGCCACGGTCTGGAAAAAGCCCTGGATCATAAATTCCTGCTGGAATTATGCAAACCTGCATTGGAAAAGGGTGAACGGGTGGATATCGATATGCCCATACGCAACATCAACCGGGTGGTGGGAACCCAGGTGGGCAGTGAGATTACCCGGCGCTACGGGCCCGAAGGTCTGCCCGACGACACCATCCGCATGACCTTTCATGGTTCGGCCGGGCTCAGCTTCGGAGCGTTCATTCCGCGCGGCCTGACTCTGATTTTGGAAGGCGACTCTAACGACTACATCGGCAAGGGTCTGTCCGGCGGTAAAGTAATCGTCTACCCGCCGGCCGGTTCACCATTCGCCCCGGAAGAGAATATCATCATCGGCAATGTGGCTTTTTATGGGGCAACATCCGGGGAAGCTTATGTGTGCGGCGTGGCGGGAGAACGCTTTGCCGTACGCAACAGCGGCCTGAACGCTGTGGTGGAAGGTGTTGGCGACCATGGCTGCGAGTACATGACCGGAGGACGGGTGGTTGTGCTGGGAAAGACAGGACGCAACTTTGCCGCGGGCATGTCCGGCGGGCTGGCCTATGTCATGGATTGGGACAACGACTTTGAACTGAAATGCAATCGTGAAATGGTGGAGTTGAGCTACCTGGAAGACCCTGACGAGACCGCGGAAGTGAAGGCGATGATTGAACGGCATAAAGAATACACGGGAAGCAAACTGGCAGCCAGAATCCTGAAGAAATGGGAAGAGAACCGGCGGAGATTTGTTAAAGTACTTCCCAAAGACTACAAGAATGTACTTGAAGCCATCCGGCAGGTCGAAGCTACCGGTATATCCGGCGAAGAAGCCGTCATGGCCGCCTTTGAATTGAACACACAGAACCTGGTTCGCGCCAGCGGGAACTGAGAGAGGAGAACGCCATCATGGGAAAACCAACCGGATTCATGGAATATCAACGGGAATTACCCCGCGACTTGGTCTCTGAAGAGCGCATTCTGCATTGGATGGAGTTCCACAAACCGTTTTCCGAAGAGAAACTGCAAATTCAGGGCGCGCGCTGCATGGACTGCGGTGTTCCGTTCTGCCATACCGGCAAAATATTGAACGGCAGCGCGTCGGGCTGCCCGATAAACAACCTGATCCCCGAGTGGAACGACCTGGTATACCACGGGCTGTGGCAGCCGGCTTTGGAACGATTGCTGCGCACGAATAATTTTCCCGAGTTCACCGGGCGGGTGTGCCCCGCGCCGTGTGAGGGTTCGTGCACTCTGGGACTATCCAGCCCTCCTGTGACCATCAAGAACATCGAACTGGCCATCATTGAAAAAGGATTCAAAGAAGGCTGGATGGTCCCCGACCCCCCGGCCGTGCGCACCGGGAAGAAAGTAGCCGTGATTGGCTCCGGTCCATCCGGGTTGGCCTGTGCCGACCTTCTCAATCGGGCTGGCCACACGGTAACCGTCTACGAACGCGCCGACCATATTGGCGGGTTGTTGGTTTATGGCATTCCCAATATGAAGCTCGATAAAGCCGTGCTGCGGCGCCGGGTAGACTTTATGGCCGCGGAAGGTATCAACTTTGTCACCGGTGTTGAGGTTGGGAAAGATATCCCGGCCGACACATTGGTGCATGACAACGATGCCGTAGTACTTTGCTGCGGCGCCACCAAACCGCGCGATCTGCCGGTGGAAGGGCGCGATCTGAAGGGAGTGCACTTTGCCATGGACTTCCTTACAGGCAATACCCGCAACCTGTTGGGCAGCACCCTGCAGGACAACCGCATGTCCACCATATCCGCCCGCGGGAAGGATGTTGTGGTGATCGGCGGCGGAGACACCGGCACAGATTGTATGGGCACCGCTCTGCGGCATGGCTGCCGCAGCGTCACCCAGTTCGAAATCTTAGACCGGCCGCCGATGGAACGTCAGGCGGACAACCCCTGGCCGGAGTGGCCGCGTGTCTTTAAAGTGGATTACGGCCAGGAAGAAGCCATTGCCGTGGATGGCCACGACCCGCGTATCTTTGACATTCAGACAAAACGGTTTGTGGGTGATGAAAATGGGCGGCTAAAAGAAATCCATACCGTGCATGTGGAATGGGTAGCCGGCGCGAATGGTCGAAAAACGCCGCGTGAAGTCCCCGGAACGGAACGGATCTTCCCCGCGCAACTGGCGTTGATCGCCATGGGTTTCCTCGGGCCGGAAGACCAGCTTCTGGAACAGATGGGTGTGGCGCGGGATGACCGAAGTAATGTAAAGGCGGAATTTGGCAAATTCACAACAAATATCCCCGGTGTGTTTTCCGCCGGTGATGCGCGCAGAGGTCAGAGTCTGGTAGTGTGGGCCATCCATGAAGGCCGCGGCGCGGCGCGTGAAGTTGACCGCTACCTGATGGGCTCCACCCAGCTCCGCGGTTGAAGAGGGAAAGGAAAACTCTTGTCTTCACAGAGCTCCGGATTGTTCCGGAGCTATTTTTTTGGTCATTCATCTCTGTGTTTGATAAAAAAACCACTATACTTAAAGGTACCAGTCTCTTTCTATTTCCGGGAACAATGAAGAAAAAACCAACCTTGCTGGTCGCGGACAGCGACTCCAGGCATATTACGTTAATGCGTCACATCCTTGCCGATGGCGGTTACCGGATTCTTGCGGTACGCACAGGTGAATTGGCGGTGGATACAACCGCCCGTGAACAACCTGATCTGATCCTGCTGGAAACCAACCTGGAAGGGGAGATTGACGGCTGTGTGGCAGCTCGCCGCATCCGCGACTTTTCAGATGTGCCAATCATTTTCGTGTCCTCCTCGGCGGAACCGGCGGACATACTCTGCGCGTTCGAGGATGGCGCGGATGATTACGTGGTCAAACCGGTGCACGCGCAGATTCTGCTGGCGCGCATCAATGCGGTGCTGCGTCGCAGCGTCAAGGATACGTCAGCGTCGAAGGAAAAGCAGATTGTCTGCGGACCCCTGAAGATCGACATACCCGGTCGGCAGATCCTTCTGGATGGGCGCGAAGTGTATCTATCAGAGACGGAATTCAACCTGATCCTCGAGCTGGCTAAAAACCGGGGGCAGGTCTTATTGCATGAACAACTGTTGGCCACGGTGTGGGGGGGTAAATACACCCATGAAGTGGATTACCTGCGCTCGTATGTCCATATATTGAGGCGCAAACTGGAAGCCAACCCGCAGCAGCCCCGCTTGATTATCAGCAAGCCGGGTGTGGGGTACATGCTGGCGACGGAACCCGATACGGAGTAAGGAGCGGAACACATGGGTCAGGATATTCCTTATAACATCTTTGAATCAGCCCAGAAACAGTTTGACCGAATCGCTGACCTGATCAACCTGGAACCGGCCATGCGCGACTTCCTGCGACAGCCCCGCCGCGAATACCAGTTCAGCCTGCCGGTATATATGGAGAGCGGCGAGACCCGTGTTTTCCGCGGATACAAGGTTCAATTCAACGACGCGCTCGGCCCCACCAAGGGGGGTATCCGCTTCCACCCGCAGGAAACCGTGGATACCATCCGCGCGCTGTCTATGTGGATGACCTGGAAGTGCGCGGTCACCCGCCTGCCGCTGGGCGGGAGCAGCAGCGGCGTGGCAGTGGATACTCATAACCTGACGCCCAAAGAGCAGGAGCGACTGTGCCGTGCTTTTGTGCGCATGACAGCGGCAAATTCCGGCCCGGAATGGGACGTGATGGGCCCGGATATTATGACTGGTCCTCAGCATATGCTGTGGATGTTGGATGAATACGAAGCCATCCAGGGGATTAAGCAGCCCGGATATATTACCGGCAAACCAGTCGGATTATCGGGCTCCAAAGGGAGGAAGGAAGCTCCCGGTTTCGGGGTGATGATCGCCGTGCGCGAGGCTCTTAAGGAACTTGGAATGGATATCACCAAGACCACCGCCAGTGTGCAGGGTTTTGGAACGGTCGGGCGTCACGCCGTTGAACTTTTCACCCGAATGGGGGGCAGGGTGACTTGCATTGCCTGCCTGAACCACACCGATCACACCGCTTATGCATACCGGCTTAAAGACGGTTTTGAATTCGAAAAAGTAGCCGCCATTACAGATCCATTTGGCGAGATCGATAAGGAAAAAGCAAAAGCCATGGGGTGCGAGGTGCTACCCGGTGAAGCATGGATTGAACAGGATGTGGATATTCTTGTCCCCGCGGCCATGGAGAACCAGATCAGGCCGGACAATGTGGAAAAGATCAGCCGCAGGGTGAAAATTCTGGCGGAAGCCGCAAACGGCCCCACCGACCTGGATGTTGATCCCGTGTTGAACGAACGCGAGATCCGTATCATTCCGGATATTTTGGCCAATGCCGGCGGAGTGGTTTGCAGCTACTTTGAACAGGTGCAGAGCAATATGAATTACTACTGGAGCAAGGACGAAGTGCTCGGAAAACTTGATTCACACCTGACATCCGCTTATTACGATGTTAGTTCCTTCGCGCGCAAGAATAACCTGCCCATGCGGGACGCTGCTTATATGGTCGCCATTGATCGGGTGGCACGAGCCTGCCAGGAACGCGGCTGGATCAGTTAATCAAAACGTCATATGCCTGATCGTTTCCATTTCATCGGCCTGAAACGCGGGTATTGCGTTTTGGAAGACAAACCCGGCATGCGCGAGGAGATCGGCGGTAAAGCCCATGGCTTGTTCCTCGTGCAAAAAGCGCTGGCAGGGGTGGGCAGCGCTTTTCCCGGTATCACTCTTGATATCCCGTCATTGACAGTTCTGGGCACCAGTGTGTTTGACGCTTTCATGGCAAACAATCACCTGGACGAGTTGGCCTACGATGAAATCCCGGATGACCGAATCGCGTACGCGTTCATGCAGGGGGATATGCCCTTTGAAGTGCTGGGAGAATTACGGAAGATGATCGAGGAAGTCACCGTTCCATTGGCCGTCAGGTCTTCTGGCTACCTCGAAGATTCGACACACCGTCCGTTTGCCGGGGTATACGCCACAAAAATGATTCCCAACAATCAGCATGACCCGGACGCGCGTTTTCAAAAAATCCTTGAAGCCATCAAGTATGTCTGGGCGTCCACTTTTTTCAAAATCGCGCGAGATTATTGCCGCGCCACCGGTCTGGACTACCACACGGAAAAAATGGCCGTCATTTTACAGGATATAGTGGGCAAGAGGCACAGCGAACGCTTTTACCCGGAACTGGCCGGCGTGGCGCGCTCGTATAATTATTACCCTGTCAAACCCGCCCGCCCGCAGGATGGTGTGGTCGACCTTGCGTTGGGGTTGGGGAAGACCATTGTGGATGGAGGGAAAACCTGGTCGTTCTCACCGGCCTACCCCAAACGGCCGCCGCCCTTTGAATCGATTGATGAACTTTTCGCCGAGACCCAGAATGAATTCTGGGTGGTCAACATGGGCGAGCCGCCGGAATACGATCCCATTAAAGAGACCGAATTCATGCAGTTGGTTAACCTGCAGGCCGCCGAACCGGATGAAACCTTGCGCCATCTGGTTTCGACGTATGACGTCCAATCAGAACGACTGTCGGTGGGTATGTCGTACCGCGGCCCGCGGGCGCTCACGTTTGCTCCCCTGTTGGAAATAAACGAGCTGCCCTTTAATGACCTGGTGAAAAAAGTGCTGGCGGTCTGCGAACAAGAGCTCAACACAGCGGTTGAGATCGAGTTTGCCATGACTTTCGACCCTCACCACTTTGCTCTGCTGCAGGTGCGTCCAATGGTACTGCCTGCCGGCAGCCTTGAAGTAACCGACCGCGAATTGCGCAGCCCGCGCAACCTGGCTGCTTCTGAACTGGTGCTGGGCAACGGGCTGGTGGAAGATATCACTGATGTGGTGTACGTCAAACCGGAAATGTTTGAGCTGAAACATACCCGCCGCATCGCGGACGAGCTGGAAAAATTCAACCGCGATCTTGTAGCCGCGAAGAAACCCTATGTGCTGATCGTCTTTGGCCGTCTGGGAACATTTGACCCGTGGCTGGGTATACCGGTTACCTGGGGGCAGGTATGCGGCGCGAAGGTGATCGTGGAAGCTACGCAGGATAATGTGAAGGTGGAGCTTAGTCAGGGCTCGCATTATTTTCACAACCTGATCAATCTTGGTGTTTTTTATTTTTCCATGCCATTCAACAGCCCGTATCGCATCCAATGGGACTGGTTGCGGAGCCAACAGACTGTAAAAGAAACGGAATTTGTGCGTCAGGTACGCTGCCCATCCGGCTTGCAGATCAAGGTGGATGGCCGCAGCGGAAGAGGGATCATCACTCGCTGCCTGTAATTTTTTATGAAATTTTGATTTTTTCACCATCTGTTTTTATAAAATTTCAATAATCCTCATGATAAAAATACCCGCACCAAACCACAACCAAAGATTGGGGATGCCAGATGACCGTTATTCAGGATGTTCTCGCCAAGTTACAGGAAAAAGACAGCGGACAGGTTGAATTCCTTCAAGCCGCCAAAGAAGTATTAACCTCGCTGGAACCAACCGTAAACAAACACCCGGATTTTGTGAAGGCGAAGATTTACGAACGCATAGCCGTTCCGGATCGCGCCATTTTGTTCAAGGTACCCTGGGTGGATGACAGCGGCGAGGTGCAGGTGAACCGCGGTTTCCGCATCCAGTTCAACAATGCCATCGGTCCGTACAAAGGCGGACTGCGCTTCCATCCGTCCGTCAACCTGGGCATCATCAAATTCCTGGGTTTTGAACAGATATTCAAGAATTCACTCACCACGCTGCCCATGGGCGGCGCCAAAGGCGGCTCTGATTTTGACCCCAAAGGCAAATCAGACGGCGAAGTCATGCGTTTCTGCCAGGCCTTCATGCGCGAACTATACCGCCATATCGGCCCGGATACCGACGTGCCCGCCGGTGATATTGGGGTGGGTGCCCGTGAAATTGGCTATCTGTACGGATACTACCTGAAGATCGTCAACGCCAACGAAAGCGTACTCACAGGCAAAGGCCTTGAATATGGCGGCAGCCTCATCCGCCCGGAAGCCACCGGTTATGGTTCTGTCTATTTTGCCGCCGAAATGCTGGCCACCCGCAAACACGACATCAAGAACAAAACCGCCGCCATCAGTGGATCCGGCAATGTGGCCCAGTACACTGTGGAAAAGCTCATCCAGTTGGGCGCAAAACCGGTAACCCTGTCTGATTCCAACGGTACCATCGTCGACGAGTCCGGCATCACCGCGGAGAAACTCAAATATGTCCTCGACCTTAAGAATTATCGGCGCGGACGCATCAGTGAATATGCCAGTCAATTCAAAGTGCCGTATTACGCCGACAAGAGCCCCTGGGATGTGATTAAGGAACAGAACCTCAAGGTCGATCTGGCGTTTCCGTCTTCCCATGAGAACGAGATAGACAAAGCTCAGGCGGAAGCCATGGTCAAAAACGGCTGCTTCTGTGTGTCTGAAGGCGCCAACATGCCCACCAATCTGGAAGCTGTGGACGTCTTCATCGATAAGGGTGTACTCTACGGCCCGGGAAAGGCAGCCAACGCAGGCGGAGTGGCGGTATCTGGTTTGGAAATGTCGCAGAATGCCATGCGTCTGTCCTGGTCGCGCGAAGAAGTGGATCAGCGCCTGCAGGGCATTATGAAGAACATTCACCAATCCTGCGTTGAAGCATCTGAAATGTATGGATATAAAGGAAATTATGTGGTCGGCGCCAATATCGCCGGATTCCTGAAAGTTGCCAAAGCCATGCTGGCGTATGGAATCGTGTAGAACGGATTTTGGTGGTCAGGAAGACCGGCTGACGCGTCAGCCGGTCTTCCGTTTAAGTATTAAACACTTCTTTTCTGACTGATTTATAATAGCTGTTCAATAAAACTTCTAAAGCCGCGGTTTATTAAGAGGACAGATGAAAATACTAATCACAGGGATCAGTGGATTCCTCTCCATCAATATGGTGCGCTACCTTTTAGACAAGGGCTACACTGATATCTCCGGCATTGACCTGGTGGATTTTGATTACCCCGAACGCGACAAGATCAAATTCCTGCAGGGTGACATTCGTGACCGGGCGGCGGTTAAATCGCTCATGCCGGGCGTGGATGTGGTTATTCACACGGCGGCCGCGTTGCCGCTTTATACCCCCGAAGAGATCTACACCACCGACGTGGTTGGCACAAAGATTTTACTGGAAGAAGCAATGGCGGCCGGTGTTAAGCGATTTATTCATATTTCTTCCACAGCCGTCTATGGCGTTCCTGACCATCACCCTCTGTTCGAAACTGATAAATTGATTGGTGTCGGCCCATACGGGCATGCCAAGATCGAAGCCGAGCAGGCCTGCCTTGACGCGCGCGCCAGGGGTTTATGCGTACCCATCATTCGCCCGAAATCCTTTGTGGGGCCTGAGCGGTTGGGTGTATTTGCCATTTTTTATGAATGGGCCAGCGAGGGGAAGAACTTCCCCAACATCGGCAACGGAAAAAATCGCTATCAGTTGTTCGACGTGGAAGACCTTTGCGAAGGCATTCACCTTTGCATGACCAAAGATGAGAAGGTTGTCAACGACACATTCAACATGGGCGCGGAAGAATTCACCACCATGGCGGAAGACTACCAGGTCGTGTTGGATGAAGCTGGTTTCGGAAAGAAAATCATCTGTTTCCCGGCGGAACCTGTGATCATCGTTCTGCGTATCCTGGATAAACTGAAGCTCTCTCCGTTGTATCCCTGGGTGTACGAAACAGCATCAAAAGACTCTTTCGTCTCCATTGATAAAGCAAAAACACAGCTCGGATGGCAGCCAAAGTACTCGAACAAGGACGCCATGGTGCGCAACTACCGTTGGTACCTGGCCAATAAAGACAAGATTGCCAATGCCACCGGCGTGTCTCATAGAGTACCGTGGAAACAGAAGGCATTAAAATTGGTAAAAATATTCTTCTAGAATTTATAACTCCGGATATTGTGAACTGCACCCCTTTCAGTTGGTGGTAATCAACATTTGGGGTGTAGTTTATTTCCTCGGGGCTCTTTCTATATATTACTGGTTATTCTCCAGTCGATCACAATACGCGTCAATTGCCTGCTTCATGAAGAGTGACAGCCCTTTGCGCACCTTCTCATACCCGGCGGTGAAACGCGGATCATCCACGTACATCCGCCCCAGGTCGCGCATCCGTTCAATGGATGGGTCATAGAAATACTTAAGGTGATTGTGCCAGCGGGCTACCACTGCCTGTACCTCCGGGCTATCTGGAGGCAGGCCTATCAGATCAGCCATGGCTTGCGTGTTGGCTTTTCCTTCCGCGACGATGGCTGACTGCTGTTCTTTTGTGTAATTTCGCCAGTCAATCACCCCATCAAAGGCTTGTTCGCCGTATTTCTCACGGATCTCCTTTTCATATTCGGGTTGGTTTTCTTCCGTCCAACCTTCAAAATATTCTTCAAATTTCATTGTTCGTTTACCTTCCATTTGTTCGATTGTCTTATCAATGGTGGCGATCAACGTATCCAACCGTTTTGACCTCTCCTGCAGTGAGGCGCGGTGGGCTTGTAGGGCGCGCAACACATCGAAATCCGGCCGGGTGAGCAGCTCACGGATTGTCTCCAACGGGAAACCCATTTCACGATAGAAGAGAATCTGCTGCAACCTGAGAATAGCCGGCTCACCGTATTTTCGATAACCATTCTCTTCGATGGCATCCGGCTTTAAAAGCTCGATTTCATCATAGAAATGAAGGGTACGCGTGGTTACACCGGCCAGTTTTGCCAGTTGCTTTACCGTCAGATCAATCGTGTCTGTCACGCCAACAGTATAAAGTATGACGTAACGTTAATGTCAAGACTTTTTTGCCCCCATTCACGAAGGGGGGTAATGAGGATTCGGGTTTATCAGGAAAGCTCTCTGTCATCTTTATTTAGATATAGTTTATGGATTTTTCAGATCTGCCTGTATATAAATGCTATTGGATTTATTAATTCGCAGGGATTGGATGAAAAGGTTGGAAAATGAAAAATAAAGGTCTGGGTTTTCGCACATTACAAAGTCGGCTGGTTTTTTTCATCGGGCTCGGCTTGATAGTTGTGGGAGGGGCAATCATTGTTTTTAACGGCATTATGGCTCAAAACACAGCGATTAATTCTGCCAGAGAAAATGCTCTACAGAGCGCGCAAAAAACCGCTTATCAGGTCAAAGCAGAGTTGGAAGTTGGAATGGATGCATCACGAACAGTAGCTGATGCGTTTTCAGGAATAAAGGATAAAGATAACCCGCTGCAAATTAACCGGGATCAGGCCAATATCATGCTGCGAAAAGTCCTTGAAAACAACCCCTTGTTTCTTGGAATTTCGACTGGCTGGGAACCCAATGCGTTTGACGGGAAAGATGCGGATTATGTCAACACAGAGGCGCACGATGCCACCGGGCGATTTATCCCTTATTGGGTGCGTGATTCAAAAGGCGCAATTTCACATGTTGCCCTGGTTGATTATGAAAAAGAAGGCGCGGGTGAATACTACCTGTGCCCGAAGCGTACAGGCAAAGAATGTATTCTTAACCCATACCCGTATGAAATTGACGGGAAAAACGTTCTTTTAACATCGGTCATGGTGCCTGTTATGAACAATGGCACATTCCACGGGGTGGTGGGAGTGGATACAGCACTCACATCCTTGCAAACCATGGCGGAGAGCATCAACCTATATGAAGGATCAGCGGAATTTATCCTGGTTAGTAATGATGGGACAGTGGTGGCCGCCGGAAAACACCCTGATGCCATCGGTAAGCCTCTGGTTGAATCAGGTATTTCAGGACTTGAAGATGAAGTTAAAGCCATAGAAACCGGCAACGAACACGTAGATATTTCTGGATCAACACTGGTGGCATTTACACCATTTACTATCGGGGAAAGTCCTACTCCATGGGCGGGTATTCTGGTTGTTCCCACCGAGGTATTATTGCGTTCTGCCATGCAGGCCGTTTTCCTTTCAAGCCTGATCGGGGTTGTCCTGATTATTATCGGCCTGGTTGCCATGTGGCTCATAATCGGGCAGGCTGTCTCCAAGCCGATTACAACATTGGTCCAGGGCGCGAGACGAATTGCGCTGGGGGATTCCGCTGTGACTGGAGTGAACCGTCAGGCGGTTGAAAAAATCCTTGTTCGTTCAGACGAAATTGGTGCGATTGGCAAGGCATTTACTGAAATCACCGGCTATCAGAAGGAGATGGCTGAGATTGCAGGAAGGATTGCTCAGGGAGATTTAACGGCACGGGTAACCCCCAAAGATGAAAAAGACCTGCTTGGGCATGCCTTTGTCACCATGGGTGAGAGTCTGCGCGCCGCGATTAGCGATGTTGCGGCAAGTTCTGATGCCGTTAACAATTCTTCCAAACAACTTGCGGCAACATCCCAACAGGCCGGACAGGCTACCTCACAGATCGCCATGACCATCCAACAGGTGGCTGCGGGGACCACCCAGCAGGCAGGTTCCATCAACAAGACAGCCTCGTCGGTGGAGCAGATGACCAACGCGATCAATGGCGTAGCCAAAGGCGCTCAGGAACAGGCTTCCGATATTGCCAATGCTGTTACTCTTACGAATCAACTCTCCGATCAGATTCTCAAAGTGGCCGGTAACGCGGATGAGGTTGTGCGCGGATCAAACGATGCGGCCAATGCCGCCCGTGACGGCGCGAAAATCGTTGAAGATACATTACAGGGCATGAACAACATAAAAGCAAAGGTGGATGTTTCCGCTCAAAAGGTGCAGGAAATGGGCTCCCGTTCTGAACAAATTGGCGAAATCATCACAACGATTGAGGATATTGCTTCCCAGACCAATCTGCTTGCCCTGAACGCGGCAATTGAAGCCGCGCGGGCGGGTGACGCCGGAAAGGGATTCGCCGTGGTGGCGGATGAGGTTCGCAAACTGGCAGAGCGTTCTTCCTCAGCCACCAGAGAAATTGGTGACCTGATCACTGGAATCCAGTCCACAGTCAGCCAGGCAGTCACCGCCATGCAGGAGGGGTCGAATGAGGTTGACCTGGGTGTGATCAAAGCCGGGCAGGCGGGCGATGCCCTCACATCAATTCTTGAAGCGGCTGAGACGGTAAAAACCCAGGCCGAGCAGGCAGCTGAAGCAACAACTCTGATGTCAAAATCAGCAAATGAACTGGTTGCCGCCGTCGATTCGGTTTCAGCTGTTGTGGAAGAAAACACGGCTGCCACCGAACAAATGTCAGCCAGTTCTATGGAAGTCTCACAGGCTATAGAAAATATCGCCTCGATCTCAGAGGAAAATTCGGCCGCGGTTGAAGAGGTATCTGCTTCCACGGAGGAAATGTCCGCCCAGGTGCAAGAAGTCTCGGCTTCGGCCAGTGAACTGGCAGACCAGGCCCAAAAATTAAAAGACATAGTCAGGCGATTTCAACTCTAATCACCGAAATTTGAGAAACCCGCCAACCGGCGGGTTTATATTTTAAATATTCAACTTGACACTATAACGTAATACTGGTATTATAACAGTGTAACTGATACTGTTACTGCGCGAGGGATCATGAACGAAAACCAATACCAGATCAGCGAACTGGCAAGCATAACCGGACACACTATTCGAACCATCCGATACTATATGGATGCAGGTTTGCTCCCGCAGCCGGAGATTCAAGGACGGTACGCTTATTTCAATGATTCTTATCTGGCACGTTTGAAGTTAATCCAACGGTTGAAAGAGGCTTATCTGCCTTTAAAAGAGATCAAACGCGTATTGGACACGTTGAGTGACGAACAGATAAAGGAGTACGCCGGGAAAACCGATCTCAGCGAATTAGGAGTAAACACGCTCATTCCACCGGCCAATTTGGGAGCGGTTGGATACATTGAAAATGTTTTACGAAACCAGATCAGGGAAGAAAAACCAATTCTGCGGTCCCGCCAACCGCTGCAATCCCAAAAAACTTTCCTGAATATATCAGAAGAAAGCCGAATTTCAGAGCAATGGAAAAAGGAAGGTGTTCAATGGCGGCGAATTGAATTGCGCAAAGGAATTGAACTGCATATTGATGAACGTACTCTAAAGACGGAAGGTGACAAGCTGCTTTCCATCATTGAGCATTTCAAACGGGTTTTGCGAAGTGAGTTATAGGAGGGATGAGTGAAAAAAGGATTTGAGTTTGAAATTGGAACTGATAAAACCGTGGTCGTGAAAGGGGGATCGACACAACGAATCATTGAACTCTTCATTAAGGCACCGGAAAAAAAGACGAAGGAAAGAAAAGTCGCGTTAAACCTGGCGCTGGTAGTGGATCGCAGCGGTTCCATGAGCGGCATTAAATTAGAGTTTGCCCGTCAGGCAGCCCTGCATGTGGTGGATATTCTTGCTGAAACAGACCGTGTTTCACTGGTGACGTTTGATGATCATGTGAACCGCGTATTCCCACCAGTAAGGTTGACAGCGAAAAACCGGGCTGATCTGCGGGCGGCAATTCGTCAAATCCAATCCGGAGGATCAACAAACCTCTCAGGCGGCTGGTTGACTGGCTGTCAGGCGATTGCTGAAACCCAGGTGGAAAATGGTTTAAATCGCGCGCTGCTTTTGACAGATGGCTGTGCCAATGTCGGCATTGTTGACCCGACAGAATTGGGATACCATGCCGCCCAGTTAAACGAGAGGGGGATTTCCACCACAACCATAGGTGTGGGTCTTGATTTTGATCATTTTCTGCTTGAAAAGATGTCGGAAATGGGCGGCGGTAATTATTACTTCATTGAAGATCCGCGGTCAATACCAACTATTTTTACCCAAGAGTTGCACGAGCTTGTTCAGGTCACGGCGCGAGCCGTGGAGATTATTTTGAAGAATCCGGCCGGGGGAAACGTTGAAGTATTTGGCGGCTGGCAATCACGCAATGACGCCGGTGATACGCACATCCTCCTTGGAGATTTAGCTTCGGGCCAGGAAAAACGCCTCTATCTCCGTTATACCGTCTCCCCGCGTCAATCTGATCAATCCATCCCATTGCCTTTCATGGCGTTTGCCCATGATGAAAACGATCAAATGATGGAAAGCTCAACACTTCTGGAGTTCACCTGCGTGAGCTCCGATGAAGAAGCGCGGGCTAAAGTCGATGAAGACTTGATGCGCCGTTTCGCCATCGTTGATAACGCCGATGCCGCCCGCGAAGCCCTTATTCTGGAACAACAGGGTGAACGAAAGCGTGCCAGAGATTTACTACACCGGCGAACAAGGATGAATGCTCCCAGCCTCAATGAATCTGATATCTCTTATTATGAGGCGCTATCCAATCGACTGGAACACGGACTGGATGAATCGGATCGTAAAACCAGTCACTTTAATGAGAACCTGCGCCGAAAGATCCGTGAACGATAGTAATAATCCTCGCTCCGACAGGGGGTAGTGATACAAGAAGGACCAACCGATCTGGCTGGTCCTTCATTACATTTATTGCCCATAGATATTACCGGTATTGTGCCGGTAATTTAGATAAAGATGATCTGGGCGCCTTCGGTCATATCCATGAAATCGCCGGCAGTGACAATATCTTTCACCCCGTCGATAAAATCTTCTTTCTTAAGGCCGAACATGTCAACAGACATCTTGCAGGCATACAGGTTGGCGCCGCCATCCACCAGCATTTCCAGATATTCCCGCACGGGCGGAACACCCAGATCTTTCATTTTCTTGTTCATCAGCGCGGTCGCAAAGGGGGTCATGCCAGGGAATGCGCCCAGGAACTGGGGAATTCCGATATAACCGGGGATGCCCATCATGTTCATTTTCATGCTGGCATTGGCTACCGGGGGTATTTCCAGGTGATCGATGCGGTGCTTGTTGATCATATCCATTCCCCAGAAGGTGAAGAATATGGTCACATCAATCCCATTGCCCAATGCAGCCCAGCCCATTACCAGCGCCGGGTACGCCATATCCAGGTTGCCTTTGGAACAAATAAAAGCGATCTTGCGAGGTTCATCAGCCATTAAATCTCTCCTTGTTTAGATAAACGGATAACCCGACTATACACAACCTTCCGGTTTGCCAAGGCCGGCAATGCGCGCCACTTTCTTGGCTGGACCTTTAGGGAAAAGTGCGAACAGGTCTTTGGTGGATATCCCGCAGCCATTGGTGATGGTCCGCAGGGTGGGGGAAGCCCCGCCGCTGGATTCGGCACTCTTACGGGAGAAGTCGATCACTTTCCAGTGGGCCTCGGTCAATGGATCGATACCTTCTTCTTTGGCCAACTCGACGGCAATGTCCTTTGTCCACTCCGCCGGATTGGTCATGAAACCTTCATCGTTTACCTGTACGGTTTTGCCTGCGATTGTTTTTGTTGCCATAGCTCATTCCTCCTGAAATTTTTCAAACCTGTGAAAAGATGGAGACACTATTTTTCTTTACCAGCCATGCTGAAAGCGCTGGGCAGAGGGACATCAATACCCTGCATCATCATATACCAGTACATATAACGGAAGAACAATTTGCCCCAATGGTTGATGGTTGATTCTTTCAGTAATGAAAAAGGCCCCAGACCGGGAACGGGGTATTTGCCTGGAAGCGGTTCAACGTCATAACTGAAATCGATAAGGAACGCTTTATTGAAACCAGATTCAATATAGCAGCTGGCATGGCCGTCAAATTTGCCGTGCATTTCTTTGCCTGCCATATGCGCCAGCATGTTTTCTACAGCGTATTCCAATTGAAAGTGGACTACCGCGCCGGCTTTGGATGCCGGGATATTCGTTGCGTCGCCCATCACCCAAATATTCGGCCAATTTTTGGATTGCAGGGTGAACTTGTCTGTCTGCACAAAATTGAGGTCATCTCCCATGCCCGAACGACCGATGACATCCGCGCCTTTGTTAACCGGTATGCTGATCAACACATCGTAGGGGATTTCACGTTCGTCATAGGAGCGCAGGATGTTCTTGCCTGCGTCCACTTCACTGGCCATGAAATCAGTCTCCATGTGAATGTTTTTCCTGGCCAGCAGTCCACCCAATGCTTCGGCAGATTTGGGTTTGGTGAACGCGCCGGAAAGCGGGGTGGCATATACCAGTTCAACTTTGTTGCGCATACCGCGGCGGGTGAAATAATCATCCGCCAGGAAGAGGAATTCCAAAGGGGCAACCGGACATTTTATGGGGTTTTCCACCACGTTCATCACCAAACGGCCGCCTTCCCATTTCTCGAAGAAAGGATGCAACGCGGACGCGCCTTCGAAGGTGTAGAAATCAAAAATATTTTTGTGCCAGCCGGCGCCTTTCAGGCCTTCGGTTTCTTCAGGGTGAATATCCACGCCAGTCGCGATCACCAGATAATCGTAGTTGATCACCCGGTTGTCTTTCGTCAATTTAACCCGGTTGGCTGCCGGTTCAATCACCTCAATATCCGAAATAACGAATTCGACCTTGTCCGGTATAAAATTTCGCTTGGGTTTAATCACATGATCGGCGGTGTATTTGCCGAATGGGAGGAAAAGAAAACCCGGCTGGTAGTAGTGTTTTTCATCTTTATCCACCAGGATCACTTTCCAGTCGTGAGAGTCCAGCTTTGAGGCCATTTTACGGGCCATCATCGTGCCGGCTGTTCCGGCCCCCAGAACCAACAGAGTTTTCATTATTCCTCCTCAGGAAATTTGGGTTAGATCTGCGATCTTCTTTAATCTGCGGGCAAAGGCAGACCGTTCCATCAAAATACTTTCAAAAGCCTGGGCTGTCGCGGAAGTCCAGGTATCAAGCTTTTCTTCCTGGTCATACGTCAACCAGGGAACTTTTTCATACATACTTTGGAGAAGTTCTCCGGGAATTTTGAATTCATGAGCTTTATCAGCGAGCGGCGATTCTCCTCTTTCAGGGGAAACACCTTCCCTCCGGTATCCACCGACGAGAAATAGGCCGATGGGTTCCCCGGCCGATTGCACAACAGTCCCCGCGTAATTCAAACCGGCATGGCAGGTGAAGCGTTTCTTACCAGTCTGTGCCTGTTTCACAAAACCATTGTGCGATGCCCGGCATAAATCCTTGATGGAATCCTGCCCGCAAACAAACCGGCAATACTCACAGGCACTGCTCATTTCAGTAATGAGGTTGCCCTGCATGTTGATCAATACCGCGGAATACTGGCTGACTGTGGCAAACAGATTCTGGATGGTTTGCAGGCAATGCACCGGCAATCCGGTATCCTCGTTGTTCTTCTGAGCGTCATCACTCACCTTAAGGCCGTTGACCAGGTTTTCCACATCCAGGCGTGAAAAGCGCCATTGCTGACCAATTTTGTTGCCGCGCAGACGGCCATCATTAAGCATCCGGTAGACGGTGATGCGGTCTACTTTCAACAAATCCTGTACCTGACGGGCGGTAAGAAGATCGTCCATATGCTATATCAACCTATAACATATTATACAGGTGTTTTCGGGTATTACAAGTGATATTTATCACAAATACGTAAAAACAGCGTAAAAAACCGGCTGGTTTTTTGCCAGCCGGTAAAAAAATAATGCTTGATTTTTTTGGTTGTGTTGACAAATTGCGGAAATCAAGCAGCATCAGGCCTGTTTCAGAGCCTGGTCAAGATCCCAGAGGATATCTTCAATATCTTCAAGACCGATACTCAGGCGGATGAAGTCAGGGGAAACTCCGGCTTCAATCTGTTGCTGTTCGTTTAATTGGCCGTGGGTGGTTGTGGCTGGGTGGATGGCCAGGCTTTTGGCATCCCCCACATTGGCGACGTGGCTGAACAGTTTAAGATTATCAATGAACCTGCCGCCGGCAGCCGCGCCGCCTTTGATTCCAAAGCCCATCATGGAGCCGGCTCCTTTCGGGAAGTATTTCTGCGCGGTTTTGTAATCCGGGCTGCTTTTCAAACCTGGATAGGCTACCCAGGTTACTTTGGGGTGTTTTTCAAGAAAATCCGCCACTTTTTGCGCGTTTTGCACATGGCGTTCCATCCGCAGGCTGAGGGTTTCAAGTCCCTGCAGGAAGAGAAATGAATTGAACGGCGAAAGGCAGCCGCCAAAATCGCGCAGAATTTGAACGCGGGCTTTGGTGATAAAAGCGGCCGCCCCGACACTGGCAAACACCAGCCCGTGATAACTGGGATCTGGTGTGTTGAAATTCGGGAAGCGCGGATTTCCCTCCCATTGAAAGTTGCCGCCATCCACGATCACCCCGCCGATGGACGTTCCGTGCCCGCCAATGAATTTGGTGGCGGAATGCGTTACGATATTGGCGCCCCATTCAAACGGGCGAAACAGATACGGTGTGGCAAACGTGTTATCGATGACCAACGGGATGCCGAATTCCTTTGCGATCCCGGCGACTTCTTCAATGGGAAAAACGTTGATGCGCGGGTTCCCCAGCGTTTCGCCGTATAGAATTCTCGTGTTGGGGCGAATGGCTCGACGGAAATTCTCCGGATCAGACGGATCCACAAAGGTGACATCAATGCCAATGCGCGGGAAGGTGTAAGCGAACTGGTTGTAGGTTCCACCATACAGGGTGGCTGCCGAAACAATATGGTCGCCGGCCTGGCAGATCGCGAGAATGGCCTGCGCCTGGGCGGCATGCCCCGAGCTTACAGCCAATGCTCCAACTCCGCCTTCCAGTGAGGCAATGCGCTGCTCGAACACATCGCTCGTGGGATTCATGATGCGGGTGTAAATATTCCCCGGCTCCTTCAGGGCAAACAAATTGGCGGCATGTTCTGTGTTTTTGAACGCGTAGGATGTCGTCTGGTAGATGGGAACAGCCAGTGAATTGGTCGTCGGGTCTGCCGATTGGCCGGCATGCAATTGCCGGGTTGAAAAACCGAATTGGCGTGTGGGTTCTGTTGTTGTCATGATGTCTCTTCCTTATATAAATCGGATACTACCTGGATAGATGGATGCACGATGCATCGTCAAAGGACAATTTCATTTTTTACACATATACAGGCGCATGGTTTTTCTCCTCAATGCTTCATACATCTTTTGGTTTATTTCAACTCATCCAGGTTGTAGGGCGTTTCTTCGTACACGCAATAATTCAACCAGTTGGAGAACAACAGGCTGGCGTGACCGCGCCAGCGCACGATAGGCTGCCGTGTGGGATCGTCATTTGGGTAATAATTCTTTGGAACGGCAATAGGCAGTCCCAGGTTAATATCCCGGTCGTATTCACTCTTCAGGGTCAACGGATCATATTCAGAGTGTCCGGTGGCAAAGACCTGTTTGCCGTCGTGGGTGGAAACCAGATAGATACCGGCTTCGTCTGATTCCGCCAGAATATCCAGCTCGGGAACTTTCTCAATATCCTCACGGCGTACTTCGGTATGGCGGGAATGCGGCGCGAAGAACCGGTCGTCAAAACCACGCAGAAGGTTGGTGTTCCTGGTACTGATGTGATGTTCAAACACCCCGAATTGTTTGGCCGGCAGCGGATACTTGGGGATACCATATTTGTGATACAAACCAGCCTGCGCTCCCCAGCAGATGAAGAACGTGGAAAAAACATTGTGGGCTGACCAATCGATGATCTGTTTCAATTCATCCCAATAGTCAACTTCTTCAAATGGCAGGTTTTCTACCGGCGCGCCGGTAATGATCAGGCCGTCAAAGCGGCGGTGTTTGATCTGTTCGAATGTCTGGTAAAAGGCCAGTAAATGCTCGGCAGACGTGTTCTTGCTCTGGTGGGTATCTGTGCGCACTAGGGTGATGTCCACCTGGAGAGGTGAATTCCCCAGCAAGCGCAGCAGCTGCGTTTCGGTGGCGATCTTGGTGGGCATCAGGTTCAGGATGGCAATCTGCAGTTCTCGTATATCCTGGTGGATAGCCCGATCTTCATCCATAACGAAAATATTCTCGCTGTTCAGGGTTTCTCGGGCGGGTAATTTATTGGGAATTTTGATAGGCATGGCTTTCTCCGAAATAAAAAATCCTCTTCTTAAGGTAGATAAGAAGAGGTGCGGAAAAGCCACAGATCTCCTCTCATCTCCCAGAAAACTGCTTCTGCGGGAATTGACACCATGCCTTGCGGCTGGTTGTCGAGGTATCATAGGGCCCGTCCCTCCACCTCTCTGGATAAGAGTGCATCAACTATTTAATTTTTGGGTACCGGCTGATTGGCTCAGCAAGTATTAGTGATTATATTACGACGATATAAAACAAAATGCAAGCATCAATTTTCAGAATGAGAAATTTCTTAAGTTTCTCCTTTGTCAGGCAGTTTTGACTGCCCATCGGCCAAACTTCATCACCAGAGGAAATGCCGGAATTAGAATTGCCAGACCAATCAGCCCCAAAAGGAGGGAGTGTTGGAACGTGATATTCATCACATTCAATTGGTAAAGCCAGAGCAGTGCTGATGGGATGAGGATAATCAGAGATGTGATTGTTCCGGGGATGATACAGCGCAGAAATAGCGATTGAGCAAAGTGGACGAACAGGTGCAGCGTGTAGAGGATTATTGCCCCGATAAAAACTCCCTGTATCCTTACATCACGTGGGAAGATCACAGCCAGTGTGCTGATGATGCTGATCAGGACCAGAAGCAACAAGACTGACATGGAAAATTGTTTCTGGTTGCTGGAGAGCAGAAGGGGAAGAATTTTTCGGGTAATAGGATAACGAACCTGGATCACATCAAAAACGGCTGAATTCTGCTTAACCCAACCGGGAAGATATAAGACCTCTTCCCCATCATGCAATATAAAAAGAACGATCAAAAGTAATGGTGTCATACGTGGTATTATTCTCTCAGATACAACCGGGGCTTGTGAAAACTCATTATAAACCTCATAATTTAACCATGTTCAATGCTGTTTTTAACGGGAATAATCAACTGTTTGAGCTGGCCCGTCAGGGTTCTCTGAAGATTCCCCGGTTTCGGATCAAGGTTTTACAAAAAATCTGGGAGTATGCCTATCCCCTGGTCGCTTTTTTTTACGCCGGCATCGTACCCCTGCTATCTTCATTTTGCGCCGCCCCGGTGATTGTTGTCAATCTGGCAAGGGAAGAATTTTCGGAAGCCGCGTTCAATAATCCCACAAATTCAAATTCTCCGCTGATCACCGCCATGTTCCTGGTATTCAGCTTTCTTCCGTTCTTTGTCTTTGTGTGGGGCTGGCTTGGTTTCTTTGAACATCGTTCCTTCTGGACAACCGGACTGGAGCGAACGGGAATTTGGAGAAAATATTCCCGGGGGGCGTTGGTAGGTTTTGGCATGATGGTACTTCCCGTCGCGGGGATGTCAGCTTTCGGCTTGATGAAGCCCGAGTCCGATCCGACCGTTTGGGCGGGAGTTGGCGCTATTCCGGGTGTAATCATCATGCTGGTAGGTTGGGTGGTGCAGGGCGCGGCCGAAGAGACTCTAACCCGGGGTTTCCTCTTGCCCGTTTTTGGCATTCGATACGGGACGTTTTGGGGGATTATTGCCTCATCCGTCCTTTTCGCTTCCATGCACCTGATGAATCAAAATCTCAATCCTGTTGCCGTGGTGAACCTTTTCCTGTTTGGCGTTTTTGCCAGTATGTATGCCATACTGGAGGGGGGATTGTGGGGGGTTTTTGCCATTCACAGTCTTTGGAACTGGGCGCAGGGAAATATCATTGGATTGGAAGTCAGCGGTTCCTCCATTGGTGGAACCACATTGATTAATTTACGGGAAACCGGTTCAGACCTGATTACCGGCGGAGCGTTTGGCCCGGAAGGCGGATTGGCTGTAACTCTGGTTTTAATCATCGCCTGCGTTGTTCTTCTCAGGGTTAAGACACCTCACTCTACAGAAAACTGATTAACAAGGGGAAAACACCATGTTTAGACATCTTGTATTTTCGGGTTTGGTAATTATCATTTCCCTATCGGGCTGTGCAATATTAAAAAATTTTGATGATACTCCTGCACCAATCGAATTAATGTTTGTCGGCCCAGAAATGGTTAATTGCGACAATCCAGATCGCGAAAACCTGTGCATGCAAATTAAACAGCAGCGAGATGCTCCCTGGGAGCTGTACACGGGAAGGATATCCGGGTTGCAATACACCCCCGGCGTTACCTATGAGTTGCAGGTTCAGGCAGAAAGAAATTCACAGATTTTTTCCGCTGGTCAGACCAATTGGGTGCTGTATAAAATTTTGGGCACTACCCCGGTGCCGAAAAGTGCGGATGTTGCCATTGATATTCGAAATGGTGCCTGGACATTGCTTGAATATGTCTACTCCGGACAGACGATAAAAGCCACCGGTGAACCACTCCCAAAGGCAAACTTCAGCATGGATTATCACATCTCCGGAACGACTGGCTGTAATAATTTCACCGGTATTTATTCCATCAATGAGGCGCATATTAAATTTGACGCGGTTTCTTCGTCCAAATCCATGTGTTCTGAAGGGGATGGCAGACTCCAACAGGAGCAGACAATATTAAATACTTTGAAACGAAATGCTGGTTTTAACCTATCCGATGGGATTTTGACACTATCTTCTGAGGACAATACGACACAACTGATCTATACGCGATAATTGCTTTACCAGGGGTGTTTATCATTTCTGAAATGATAACATTCAGCGAACCAATGCGGCGATCTGTGGACTGCTTTATCTATCAGGTACACTTTTGGGTGAAAAACACAATTTCTTCTAAAGTTCTCTTGACATTTACCGGGAGCGTGATATAAACAACCAGATTTTAACGTTATATTTTGTCTGAAATCCCTCCCAAAAGACAATGAAATTAAATCTGTTCACCAACCGACATATTACAGGCCGGATTAGGAAAGATATTATCCAGAGCTGGTATGCCGGCGCGTTTAAATCAATCCCCTCGACCGAAATGTCATTTTCGGATCTTTTACCGTTTTCATTTATTTCATCGGCACATGGTTTGGATTACTCATGAGACCTGGAATGCTTTTCCCCGGGTCTTGTTGTTTAAAACAGGAAAGTGAATCGTCCAAGTTTTTAAAATGCGAATTTCGATAATCGGGAGACACATGGGAGAGAACATTATTCAACCATGATCAAATATATTTGTAAGGAGGAGAATATGAATAAGAAGTCAAGAGTTTTAGCGTTATGCATGCTGGTCATTGTGCTTGCCGGAATGTTCGCCGGGTGCAGCCAATCCAAGACCGTTAAAGTCGGTTTTGTCGCCCAGATGACCGGTCCCGATTCGTACATCGGTCAGGCTGCCAAAGTTGCCCTTGAGGATGAAGTTAAAGCCATTAATGACAAAGGCGGCATTCAGGGTTACAAAGTCGAATTGATCACCTATGACAGCCGCTCGGAGATCCCCGATGCCGTGGCTGCTGCCAAACGCCTGATGGAACAGGATCAGGTAAATGCCATCATCGGCCCCGAATGGTCTGGTGCTGCCATTCCCATCGCCGCCATGGCCGACACGGCCAAAATCCCGGTGATTGCCACCACGGCGTCGAATATCAAAGTTACCGTGGACGACAATGACAAGGTACACCCCTACATGTTCCGCACCTGCTTCATCGATCCCTACCAGGGTTACGCGCTGGCTGATTTTGCCTACAAGGAACTTGGCAAGAAGAAAGCCGCCTTCATCACCGATGTAACCGCTGCCTATTCTGTGGGTATTCAGAACTACTTTGAAGACCACTTCAAGGAACTGGGCGGTGAGGTCGTCGCCAAGGAAGGCTATCAGGCCAATGATACCGAATTCCGCGCGCAAATCTCGAAAGTAGCCGAATCCGGAGCCGATATCCTGGTCGTCCCGACCGGCACCTACCGCGATATTGCCCTTATCGCCAAACAGGCCACCGCGCTCGGCTTGAAAATCCAGTACCTGGGTGTTGACGGCTGGGTAGCCGATGAACTGCTCAGCATGGCCGGCACCGAACTGGAAGGCGCTTTCCTCTCCAGCGGCGTCTCCACCGAATCTCCTGAATTCCAGGATTTCAACGCCGCCTTTGAAAAAGCCCATGGTCAGAAAGCTTCAGTCTATGCGTATTACGCGCTTGACGCTCTAAAGATGATTGAATATGGCGCCGGAGAAGCTATCAAGAAAACCGGTTCCCCATCAGCCACGGCAATCAGAGACGCCATCGAAAACATGAAAGACGTTCCCGTTTTCACCAGCAAACTGACCATCGAACCTGATACCCATAATCCGCACAACAAACCTGTCATCATTATGGAGATCAGCGATTCGAAGTGGAAGATTGCCAAGACGTACGCTCCGTAAAAAGCTTCCGTTTCCTATGGATTCGGTCCATTATTACCCGGAGGGGGCGTTCCGACGCCCCCAAAGGGTTTTTCCTGTGTAATGTCCTGCTTGCCGGCCCTTTATATTTATCAGCTCCTGGCTGAATCAACCCGGGAGGAGCAAACCTTGTGACACTTCTTATCCAACAAATTGTCAGTGGAATTTCCATCGGAGCGGTTTACTCGCTGCTCGCGGTGGGGTACGCGCTGGTTTACAGTGTGTATAACTTTACCAACTGGGCTTTTGATGCCTTTATGGTGGTGGGCGCATTTGCCGGTTTTTATGCCATTACCAGTTTTTATTTACCGGTCTGGCTTGCGCTGACCATCTCAATATTATTAACGGTCGCTCTATCTCTTCTTGTTGAGACAGGCGCGTACCGGCCGTTACGCATGCGTAACGCGCCGCGGTTATATATGATGATTTCAGCCATGGGTGCCAATCTGGCGATTATTAACATTGTCAACCTGTTATTCGGCGGAGCTTTTCGTAAATTTCCCGAGATCATTCCTGGCACGATCAATATCCAGGGTGTGTCATTTGGCAAGATGGACCTGGCCGCGGCGATTATCTCGTTTATCACGCTGGGTCTGTTATGGTTCTTCCTGATGCGCACCAAACAGGGTTTGGCCATTCGCGCCAGTTCATTAGACACAGTGACAGCCGGTATTATGGGTATCAATAACAATAACGTGGCGTTGATCATCTTCTTCATCACCGGCATTCTTTCGTCCATCAGCGGCGTGTTCTATGGCATCAAATATGCCGTCTTTCCATACCTCGGCTCGGTAACAACCAAGGCCATGATCGCCAGCATCATCGGCGGTTTGGGAAGCCTGCCCGGTGCTGTGGTGGGTAGCCTGCTTCTGGGTGTTCTGGAGACGTTGATCTCCGGTTACATTTCCTCTGTGTACCGCGACCTCTTCTCGTTCACGTTCCTGATCATCATGCTTTTATTTCTGCCAAACGGCCTCTTCGGTGCCCGTTCAGAAGAGAAGCTGTAAGGAGCACATCGTATGGGATACATTAACACAATCATGATCCTGGGCGGCATCAGCGTGATCGCGGCGTTGGGTGTGGCCATTTTAACCGGATACACCGGGTTATTTTCCATCGGGCATGCCGCGTTTATGGCGCTGGGTGGTTACGCGGCAGCGTATGTCTACATGAACCTTCATGTCCCCTATGGGATTTCAATATTGTTCGGAGGCGTTTTTGCCGGACTTTGCAGCTTAATCATTGGCTTTCCCACCTTCCGCAGCAAACTGACCGGCGATTACTTTGCCATTGCCACATTTGGTTTTGCCGAGGCCATCCGTTTGTTGTTGAACAACACATACACATCGCTGGGCGGCGCTTTTGGTTTTACCGGAATCCCCCAGTTGACCACCCTGCCAGTGGTATTAATATCCGTCGTACTGGCAGTTTATTTCGCGCACAGCTTTGTGACCTCGCAGTTCGGCAAGAATTGCATTGCTGTCAAGCAGGATGAAGTGGCTGCCCAGATGATGGGGGTCAATCTGCTGCAAACCAAATTGATCGCCCTGTTCATCAGCGCGTTCTTTGCCGGAGTGGCGGGCGGTCTGTTCGGGTTCTACATGGCGTACCTGGTTCCCTCCATGTTCACCGCCACGCGCTCGTATGACCTGCTGGCGGCTGTGGTCTTTGGAGGGATGCAATCCCTTATCGGTCCGGCAATTGCCGCTTTCGTGTTGGTAGCCGTTCCAGAGTTGCTGCGCTTCTTCACCGAATGGCGTCTGATCATCTATGGTCTGCTGTTCGTGATCATCATGATCTTCAAGCCGCAGGGACTGCTGGGGTATACCGAAATGAATTTCACGGCAACCTGGTATTTTATAAAAAAGACGGTTACAGGCTTGTTTAAGAAAAAAACAAAATCAGGCGTGGAGGATGCGAATGAGTGAGACTGTCCTCCACCTGGATAACGTTTCAGTTTCTTTCGGCGGTGTGAAAGCCGTAAAAAACCTGAATCTTGAATTGAAAAAGGAAGAATTGATTGGTCTTATCGGGCCAAACGGCGCCGGTAAGACCACCATTTTCAACCTTATAACCGGTTCTGTCAGGCCGACAGAGGGTATCATCCGGTTCAAAGGCAAGGATATTGTCGGGAAATCATCCGATCAGCTCTGCCACCTGGGGATAAGCCGCACGTTCCAGAACATCCGCCTGTTTCCGCAGATGTCAGTGTTTGAGAATGTGGCGCTTGGGCTGCATAGCAATCCCCATTACACAATATTTGAGGCTTTCGTGCGCACCCCGCGTGCCACGAAGATGGAAAAACTGGTTGAAAAACAGGTGGCTGAATTGCTTGAACTTGTAGGCCTGCAGGACTTTGGCAGCCAGGCAGCCGGTATACTGCCTTACGGCCTTCAGCGCCGCCTTGAACTGGCGCGCGCTATGGCCACGTCCCCCGAGTTGCTGCTGCTTGATGAGCCAGCCGCGGGGATGAACGAAGACGAATGCGCCGAATTGATCAAGATGATCCGCCATATCCATGAACTGAAGAGATACAGCATCATTCTGATCGAACACCACATGAATGTGGTGATGGACTTATGCCGCAATTCGCGCATCCTGGTGCTGAATCTGGGAGAGACTCTGGCTGTCGGCAGTCCAGCTGAAATTCAAAACAATCCGCAGGTTATCGCGGCGTATCTAGGTGAAAGAAGAGAGCGTAATGGTAGAAAACGTTCCGTTTCTTGACGTATCAAATCTGAATGTTCACTACGGTGGTATTCATGCCCTGCGAGACATCAATCTGCAGATCGCCCGTGGAGAGATCGCCTCGGTTATCGGGGCCAATGGCGCGGGAAAGTCAACATTGTTGAAAACGATCAGCAGTGTGAAGGCGTATACCTCTGGGAGTATTAAGTTTAAAGGGAAAGACCTTCCAAAAGAATCATTCCAGGTGGTCAAAGAAGGGGTTACCCTGGTGCCTGAAGGCCGCCGGATTTTTGGTCCGCTCTCGGTGAAAGAAAATCTTCTACTGGGGGCATATTCGAAAAAAGAGAGTCCCGAGATCACGCGGCGCATGGACGAGGTTTTCAGCCTGTTCCCGGTTCTGCATGAACGCGTCCGCCAGCCGGGGGGGACCCTTTCAGGCGGCGAACAGCAGATGCTTGCCATTGGCCGCGCGTTGATGTCAGAACCGCAGTTATTGCTGCTCGATGAACCGTCGCTGGGACTTGCCCCGAAGATCATCGATCTGGTTCTGGACACCATTGTAAAATTGAACGAAGACACCGGATTGACCATCCTACTGGTCGAACAAAATGCTTCGCTTGCATTGGAAATCAGCGATCACGCCTTCGTTTTGGAGACTGGCGAGATTAAGATACATGGGAAGGGAATTGACCTGCTGGATGATCCGAGGGTGAAAGAAAGTTATCTCGGATTATCCAGCTCAACATAGACATATAAGAGGAAAGTATGACAACCAAAAACAACCTGGTTTTGCTTAATGGTGTTTTTCACACACTCGACGAGAAGCAACCCGTCGTTTCTGCCGTCGCTGTTCGAGGTGGACGGTTTGTGTATCTCGGCGATAATGGCGGCGCGCGGGCGGTCTTCGGGAAAGAGCCGGTTGAAGTCATAGACCTTAAAGGCGCTACTGTTCTCCCAGGGCTGACCGATGCCCATATGCACTTTGAATATTATGCCTTGATGCTGCAGAACATCAATGCTGAATTGCCCACACCGGAAGATGTGATCGGTGAGGTGGCGAAGAAGGCGCAATCCCTACCCGCGGGCAAATGGATAACCGGTTTTGGTTGGAACCATAATGTGTGGGGAGGGAATTTCCCTACGGCTGAAATGCTTGACCGGGTCGCCCCACACCACCCGGTATCACTGCAGGCAAAAAGCGGACATGCCATCTGGGTGAACAACGCGGCTCTGCGGGCGGTCGGAATCAATGATCAAACGCAGGATCCCCCCGGCGGCCAAATTGTGCGCGACAGCACGGGTAAAGCAACCGGCATCATTCTGGAAGAAGCCATGTGGATGGTGGAGCATAAAATTCCAGCCCCCACGACAGACGAACTGGCAGCCGCGGTTGAATTTGCCATGCAAGCCGCCAATAAACTCGGATTAACCGGTGTTCATGACTTGGACCAACCTTCGGTCTTCAAAGCGTTTCAGAAATTGAAGCAGGCAGGCAAACTCACTCTACGGATCAATAAGGGTATCCCCCTTGCCTACCTTGACGCTGTCATTTCTGCCGGCCTGTATTCCGGTTTCGGAGATGACATGCTGCATCTGGGACCGGTAAAAATGTTCGCGGATGGCGCACTTGGCCCCAAAACAGCCTGGATGCTGGCAGGGTATGATTCCGCGCCAAATGACACCGGCATTTCCACAACAGATGTTGAAGTACTTTGCGAGAGTACTTTAAAAGCCAATTCCAACGGCCTGGCTGTGGCCATTCACGCCATTGGCGACCGGGCCAACCGCGAAGTGTTAAATATTTACGCCGAAGCCAAAAAACAATTGCCGGATTGCGGCCTGCGCAACCGGATTGAGCATGTTCAGCTCCTCGCGCCGGAAGATGCCGGCCGATTAGCAGAACTGGGCGTGATCGCCTCCATGCAGCCCATACATGCCACGTCTGACATGTACATCGCGGACAAACACTGGGGCAGCCGGTTGGACGGGGCTTACGCCTGGAAAACGCAATTAGAAAAAGGCGCCGTACTGGCACTTGGGTCTGATTGCCCGGTGGAGACGATTGATCCGCTGGCAGGAATACACGCAGCCGTTACCCGTCGCCGGGCTGACAGCACCCCCGGCCCGGAAGGCTGGCGACCAGACCAACGACTGACGGTGGATGAAGCCGTCAGAGGGTACACCACAGGCCCGGCTTACGCGGTAGGAATGGAAGACCGTTTGGGCAAACTGGCTGATGGTTACCTCGCCGATATGACCATCCTTGATAAAGACATCTACTCCATTGATCCAATGGAAATACTCTCCGTCCAAGTACTTGGGACGGTGGTAGATGGGCGATTTGTCTGGCGTAGCAACACCCTCTAATTGATTTGAAAGAAGACCGGTCATGAAATCTTTCATGACCGGTCTTCTTAAAATGAGTAATGACTACGCTAACTTGAACCGGTTAACCACATCTTTAAGATTATTGGCCATCTCAGCCAGTGATTGAGCGGAGGCGGTCACTTCCTCCACCTGGGCGCTCATTTCTTCTGTGGAAGCGGAGACTTCCTCGATGGCCGCGCTGTTTTCCTCGCTTACACTGGCGATGCTTTCGATTGCCTGGGTTACCTCGCTGGAATTGGCAGCCATTTCCTCGGTTGCAGCGGTATTTTCTTCTACAACCGCTGAAACGGAATCGACGGAAGAGACCAGTTCCCCGGCAGATTCACTCATCTTTTTTGCCGCTTCACCGGCCAACTCAGCCTGTTTGGTCACTTCTTGGGCGGCATTTAAAATTTCCGAGAGGGCAGTTCCTGCTTTGTTGGCGCTAACCACTCCAATCTCAACTTCTTTTGAACCTTCTTCCATGGCCTTTACGGCTTCTGCCACTGTGCTTTGAATTCCAATGATCAATGCCGCGATTTCTTTGGTAGCCGAACTGGAGCGTTCTGCCAATTTTCGGACCTCATCCGCCACAACGGCAAATCCCTTGCCATGTTCACCGGCACGGGCAGCCTCAATGGCAGCATTCAATGCCAGAAGATTGGTCTGTGAGGCAATATCTTCAATGGTTTCTACAATGGCGCCAATCTCACCGGACCGCTGACCCATCTCCTGTACCTTTTCCGCAGAAGCGCCAACTTTTGTCTTGATACTCTGCATTCCACTCAACGTTTCTTCAACGGTGGCAACACCGCCACGGGCTGCTTCAGTCGCGATAGACGCGTCACGGATGACTGCTTCCGCGTTGCCGGTCACCTGTTGAATGGCGGTATTAATCTGGGCTGTAACCTCGGCTGCTCGCGAGATGGCCTGACTTTGTTCCTGGGCGCCTTTGGCCACTCCTTCAATAGCTTTAGACATTTGTTCAATGGAAGATGCTGTTTTTGTGATTGATGATGACTGATCGGATGTGCCTCTGGCTACCTGCTGAATGGTGGTAGAGATCTGATTGGTCGCCTGACCGGCCTGGCCGGCGGCGTTGGCTAGCTGACTGGAGGCAGCCGCCAGATTAACGGCATTCTCGTTAATATCCGAAACAGCCGCCCGAAGACCGTTAATCATGGTAACAAACGCATTACCCAATTCATCTTTTTCTGATTTTGGTTGAACATTAACAGTTAAGTCATTGGTGGCAATTGTCTTGGCAGCGTCTCCCATACCCTGTAGATACAAGGTTAGCTCATGAAGAGACTTACTAATATCTCCAATTTCATCCCTCCGTTTTCGCAAGGCCTCACGAGCTTTCACCTCGATGGCATGCAACAAGACCGAATCGGTTGTTTTGGAATGGGTTGAACTCTCCGTAACATCGTTCGAGTCGCGCAATAGATCTCCCTGGGCAATCTTCTGAAGGGCCTTTGTCGTTGAAACCAGTGGGATGGCAATATTGCGTGTAATAGCAATTCCCAGAAATATTGCCAGAATAATACTGGCAAGCGAGATACCTACCAGAAAGATGGTTGAAGATGAGAATATTCTATCGCTGGCTGCTTTATCTTCAGCGGCCAATTTAGTGGTTAAATCCACAATTTTGGCCATGGAAGCCGCAACGGCTTTTCGGGAATTGGACGTATCACCGCCATCAGAAATACTGGTCATGGCAGCAGTCTCGTTGCCGCTATTGATATAGGCAACGACAGCCTCCAGAGCTTTGTAATACGCGTTAAGTGTTGTGTCAAACTCGTTTAATGCAGCGAGCTGCTCCTCATTCAAGGGAGATCCCCGAAATTTCTCCATATTCTCGGTAACCAGTTTTTTCTCATCCTGGATGGTCTGCTCAATAGCCGCACGCTGTTCCGGGATCATCATATATTTGAAAATATCACCACGAATGGTTAACAGGGCGGATTCTGCTCTCATGATCTGTTCGATGGGAAGGGTGCGATTCTCATAAAGGCTGGTGGCGTTTTTATTAATATTGCTCATGTTCAAGTAATTCAAGATCGCAATGGCGATGATCAATACCACAACCAGCATGAATCCACCAATCAACTTGGAGCCCGTTCTAATATTGTTTAAAAATTTCATAAGACCATCCTTTCATTAACTTCCTGCGGCAGAATAATGATATTGATGTGGTTGCTGGCCTGAAGCATTTCTGTTATCTGGCCCCGAAGAAACCCATAAGATTCCGAGGTGAACAGCATGACCATTCACCGAGGATTAAACTCCTGCTAATCCACAATGATTTTCAGGCCTTTCAACTCATTCGCCATTACCTGTCGAATATTCCAGGTTATAAGAGTAGTACATCACTACAATTCTACAGTCGATAAGGATTAAAGTTGAATAAATCTGCGGTTAATAAAAAAATTAATCCATTGTGGAAAGGTTAATTTTGATGATCCTTATTGGATTTTTCGAAGAGTTGATGTAAAGTCCAAGAGAAAATTTTCTAAGAGTCGCATATCGTAAAATAAAGTTTTTTTACAACATTTCATCCAGGAATTAAAAAAATCCACAAAACGAAAATCTGATAAAATACTCGCAAGTAAAATAATCATTTTTCCCCATCCTTATAACTGCTTATTGGAATAAACAAACCGCTGTCACGCGGCTCTCTTCGCACAGGGAAAAATGATGGAAAATTCTTTGATAGTCTTTTTTAATCCCCCTTTCTGGGTGGGGATTTTTGAACAAAGTGATGCTGATACGTACCGGGTTGCCCGCCATGTGTTTGGCGCTGAACCAACAGAGCCTCAGCTGCTCGAATTGGCGCGGCACGGGTTTAAGGATTTGATTTTTACCAATCCTGTTGACCTTGTTTCTGTCGAAAAACACGAGGTGGGTTACAAACGCCGCATGCGAGAGATCAGGGCGGCAATGAAGCACCCGGCGGCATCCACTCGTTCACAGCAGATTCTGCAGCAGGAAATGGAGCGGCAGGCACAGAATCACCGCGATCACCACCGTCAAATCCGACAGCTTTCGGATGATTTGAAATATCAGTCAAGAAAGGCCAAAAAAGCGGAAAAACATCGAGGGCACTAGACACCCATAACTGTCTGCGACCAAATTGTATTTTTTAACCAGGATCGCCGCTTGCGGGATTTAGCTTACAACTGTCTTTGCTTCTTTTATCTGACTTTCAACCGCTTCACGCGCCGTACCACCATAGACACACCGCCGGTTCACGGAGGCTTCCAGACTGAGGGCGGTGTACAGGTCTTCGGCATAAGCCGGATGGATTGACTGGTATTCCTCCAATGTCAGATTTGGCAGGCTTTTGCCTTTTTCCTCGGCCATCCTAACGGCTTTTCCCACTGCTTCATGCGCGCTGCGGAAAGGCACCCCCCGGTTTACCAGGTAATCGGCCAGGTCGGTTGCCAGCACAGCCGGATGGATGGCCTGGCGGCAACGCTCCTCGTTCACTGTCAATGTTGAGATAACACCACCCAGAACAGGGAGCAGTATTTCCATTGTATCGGCGGCTTCAAACACAGCTGTTTTGTCTTCCTGCAGGTCTTTATCGTAGGCGGATGGCAGACCTTTCAACGTGGTCAACAGGCCGGTTAACAGACCGGTGAACACGCCGGCTTTACCGCGGGTCAATTCCAGCATATCCGGGTTCTTCTTCTGCGGCATCAGGCTGGAGCCGGTGGAATATTCATCCGCCAGGGTGATAAAGCCGTATTCGATGGTTGAATACAGGATGAGAGCTTCCGCCATTTTGCTCAGGTGCACACCGGTCAACGCGGCCCAGAAAAGGAACTCGGCGGCAAAGTCGCGGTCAGAGACGGCATCCAATGAGTTGGGGGACGGGGCGGTAAACCCAAGGTCCTTTGCCAGAAGGAAACGGTCGATGGGGAAGGTGGTGCCTGCCAGGGCGGCGCTGCCCAGGGGAAGTATCGCCGCGCGGTTGGACAGCTCCTTGAGCCGTTCGCGGTCGCGTTGCAGCGCCCAGAAATGGCTGAGCCACCAGTGGCTCAGCAGGATGGGTTGAGCCTGTTGAAAGTGTGTATAACCGGGAAGGATGACATCCAGGTCTGTCTCGGACCGCTCAATGAGCGTTTTTTGCAGATCTGCCAACAACTCATCCAATTGGGATGCGACTTTCTTAAGCCACAGGCGGAAATCTGTTGCCACCTGGTCGTTGCGGCTGCGGCCGGTATGCAGTTTTCCCCCTACCGGACCGACGATCTCCGTTAACCGGCGCTCGACCGCCGTATGGATATCTTCGTCATTCTCCAGGAATTGAAAAGTCCCATTGTCCATCTCATCAAGCACGGATTGAAGCCCGTTAACCAGGGTGCCGGCTTCATCCGGCGTGATCACACTGGCGGCAGCCAGCGCCCGTGCCCAGGCCTGGCTGCCGCGGATATCTTCTGCGTATAGACGCTTATCCACCGGCAGTGAATTATTTAAAATGGATGCCAGGGAATCAAGCCCGGCGCGAAAACGGCCTGACCAAAGCGTCATACTTTCTCCTTATCCATTAATCGCGGATGATTTTTTCGGCTGGAACCGGCGGCAATCCCTCGCCCAGACCCTTCATCATAGCCTGCACTTTGGAGGGTAGTCCGAACAGGCGGATAAAGCCGGCAGCGTCTGTGTGGTCGTAGACCTGGGAATGGCCAAAGGTGGCGAATTCTTCACGGTACAGGCTGTATGGGCTGATGCGGCCGGCCACGATCATATTACCCTTGTACAATTTTACTTTGATTGAGCCGGTGACAACCTTCTGGGTTGACTGGAAGAAGGCATCCATGGCCTCACGCAGCGGGGTGAACCACAGGCCGAAGTACACCAGTTCGGCATACTTATGCGAGAGGACATCTTTGTAATGCATGGTTTCACGATCGAGGGTGATGGATTCAAGTTCCTTGTGGGCGAAACTGAGGATGGTGCCACCCGGTGTTTCATATACGCCGCGGGATTTCATGCCCACCAGCCGGTTTTCTACCAGGTCGATGCGGCCGATACCGTGTTTTCCGCCCAGAGTGTTGAGAGTTTCCACAAGCTTGACCGGCGCGGTTGGAACACCGTTGAGAGCCACCGGTTCACCCTGTTCAAAGGTAATCTCTACCGTTTCCGGTTCATTCGGCGCGTCAAAGGGGGATGATGAAAGGACAAACATATCCTCATGCGGTTCACTGTTGGCGTCTTCCAGGTTGCCGCCTTCGTGCGAGATATGCCATAAATTGCGGTCGCGGCTGAAGAAAGACGGATTCTTGCTGGGCGCGGACAGGTTGCGCGCGGCCAGGTAGGCCAGGGCGTCTTCACGAGATTGGATATCCCATTCGCGCCAGGGGGCGATCACTTTAAGGCGTGGATCAAGCGCGGTGAAGGCCAGTTCGAAGCGCACCTGGTCATTGCCCTTGCCGGTGCAGCCGTGGGCCACGGCATCAGCGCCTTCCGCCCAGGCGATTTCCACCTGCTTTTTCGCGATGAGGGGGCGGGCAATGGATGTGCCCAACAGGTATTTGCGTTCGTACACCGCGCCGGATTTCAACATAGGCCACAGGTAGTCTTTACAGAATTCCTCGCGCAGATCGAGCTTAATGAGCTTCGCGGCACCCTGTTCCTTGGCGCGGCTTTCCAGGTTTTCCAATTCTTCCGCCTGACCGACATCGGCGCAGTAGCAAATGACCTCGCAGTTGTAATTTTCTTTCAACCAGGGGACGATCACCGAGGTGTCCAATCCTCCCGAGTAAGCCAGAACAACCTTCTTTACATCTTTCTTTTCACTCATAGCAGCCTCCTGAAAAAATAATAACAAAAAACCCCGCCAGGTGGCGGGGTTTGGATGTACTGAAAAAATTCAATTCTTATTATCAGTCCAGCGAAACCTACCCAACCATCCGGAGATGTGGGAGTGACAGGGTTCGTCGGATTCGCAGTTCGAAATTCATTGATTGTATTGTACCGGAAACTGGCACACTGTCAAGGAAAACGGAAAAAATCATTCTCCTGCCTATCCACGGAGTTCAAATCGGTAACTGACCTTCCCAATGCGAATAATATCACCCGGAGAGAGCGCAACACCCAGATTGGATACTGGTGAATTGTTCACCCAGGTTCCGGTGGCCGAACCGGCATCTTCCAACCAGTAATCCCCATTTGGTTTAAGAGTGATACGCGCGTGCAAACCATCCACACTGGGTGATGTGATAACCATTTGCGCGCGAATCGGGCTGCTCCCGAGGTTTATAGTCTTGTCTCCCAGGCGGAAGGGCGGCTGGGTGGTGATGGAATCGCTGCTCTCCATTGGAATTAACCAACCCGTCCGGTCACGAGCGACGGCGGCCAGCGCGGGTTGTGTATTCGGTTCAGTAATCGTGCGAATGACCCCAGGACGGTCCAGCGGACGTGAATCCACCCGGGTTGAAGCCTGTCTGGCGCGAAGCGCTTCCCGCTCCTCCCTCGTCTTTCGCGCGCGATATTGAATAAAAAAGGCGGCGCCGACCACCAGCAAGATCACGCCTACCGCCAGAGCCAATCGCTCCGATGATACAGCTTCAAGCCAGTTGGCAGCCGGGGGAGCCGGAATAGTAACCTCAAGCGGCAGCACCACTGTATTGCTTGTAAATCCCAGTTCATCTTTAATCGTTACCTGCAGGTTGTAAGTGCCGCTGGTTTTCAGACCGCCCGTTGGCCAGCTCAACCTTGTAAAAGCGGGACCGTTCTTTTCATCAACCATATTTCCGTCAACTAGCAGACGGCTGACGATCAGATTGCGGGGGTGTTTGTCCGGGAATTCAATATTGAGTTCAACTGGTATCTCGGCTGGAGAAAGAACAGACCGGCCCGATTCGGTTTGCTTCCAGGTCAGGTCAACTGATTGAACCGGGTTTACAAACATCACATTCGGCGCTTTAACTGATAATTCAAAGTTCGCTTCAGGTGATCTGGCCTGTATTTTTTGTGATTGAATTTCAAGTGACACTACCTGTGTGCCGCTTTGGTTGCTGCGTGACCGATACAAAATTTCATACTGCCTGCGCAGGGGTTGCAGGTAGCTCTCAATCGGGGGAAGCGCCTCACGTCCTGTGAGTCGAAAAACCTGTCCGCCTGTGCGATCTGCCAGTGATTGAATGGCAGCTTCGGCCTGCGGCTGTTTTGCCGATGCTGGCGCCATCAGCCAGATATTAATTTGAATTCCAGCCCCGGCGGCCTGTTCAGCCAGTGTGTCCATAGCTTTTACCTGTCCGGAGGACATAAGCGGAGTGATGTACAGGATGGTCTGCTTCATTCCTGTTTGAGCCGGCGCGCCAATGGCCTGTTCAACCGCTTTGGAAAGGCTGGTGAGACTTGGTGTGGCCTCTATTAGGTCAGGAGAGATGGTGTTGAAAGCCGCCGTCCATGAGTCAGGTGTATTCAGGTGGGCTGCTTTAACTCCCGCGTTGGTTACCAGGCTGACAGAATCACCTTTACCGATGGATTGGGCTTCGGGTACCCAGTTCAACAGGGATTCTTTGATTAATTGCCAGTTTGCCTTGCTTGAAAGTCGGTTGGCTAAAATTGGTCCACCGTTTATGGCTACCAGAAAGTCAACAGCAGTCGGAGTCTCATGGACTTCATCCACCGGCCGAAGGACACCATTCTCAATAACTTTAAAATCCTCAGCAGTCAGATCTGGAGCGAAACTCCCATCCGCCTGAAGCACATCCACTTCCAGGTGAATAGTTGGAAATCTTGATGAATCGATGCGGTTGATGCGGGAGCGGGCGGATGATTGCGCGGTAACGGGAAACGTTGCTGCTGCCTGTAAAAACATAACCAGCAGCAGCACTGCGGCCCCTGTCACATGCAGCCATTTTTTCACCGCGCACCTCGTTAGTATTTATTCGGGCATGGTTAAGACCTGAAATTCAGGCTGTTCCGGTTGTTTTCCCGTCAAGCGTAAAAAGACTAGAGTCCAGACAGACCCGATATAACTTTGCAGTATCCCCTGCAATACGACCACCAGAGGTGTAAGGCAGCACAACATGACACCGATCAACCCCATCATCGTTGTCAGGGTGGATTGATCCTTTGTAGTTCCCATCATAACCGCCGGGATCACTAACAGTATCATCGGAAGGGATATGACGATCCCGACAATCCCGCCGCCGATGATTACAATCAATCCCACAACGGCTATCGGGCCAAGATTTTCCCGGCAGACCGCCCAGCCGCGTTTCACGGAATCCCAAATACCCAGGTTTTCAACCACTAGGGCAATATTCGCCTGCTCGATCAGGATATTGAGAGCGATCCCCACCGGTATCAGCAGGCAGATCGCCGGAATAAGACATAACGACCCGATACCGAAGGTTCCGAAGGTCAGAGCTAATAGGGGGATCATTAAAATTATGACTGCCAGAGTGATAACAAGTCCATAGAGCAGATTCAACAAAAAACATTTCCAGAAGTACGGCGTGCTTTCTGCCCAAAGCTGGCCAAATGCCAGCGGACCCCGCCCTGTTTCCGCCAGCATCGTTCCGCGGATAAGACCAATGCGGCCTATTGTTCCCAACATCAGAAATAACAGGCTTATGAAAAGAACGAGACAGAACAGACCAATGAGAATCCCCATTATGGAGCCACCATCGCTGTTGAAATTAAACATGCTATCCAGATTATTTACGAACTCTTCAAGAGGAGGGAATTGGCCGTTGGAAAATGGATTATTTCCGTTATTAAAAGTATCCTGATTCCCCGGCAGGTTGAAATTCATACCCGGGTTCGATCCACCGCCCCCACCACCTCCGGAATTCTGGCTGCATGAAGCGAGAATCCCAAATATCCACAGGACTTTATTCTTCCAGATGATCTTCCAGGCTTTTGTTAATACTTCCCCTAAATCCATTGTGATAATCTCCCTGTTTTTTTATTCCCATTCAATGGTGCCGGGAGGCTTACTGGTAACATCGTAAACGACCCGATTAACCCCCGTGACCTCATTGACAATCCGGTTGGCTGTACGGGCAAGCAGGTCTGCCGGCAGGCGCGCCCAATCCGCTGTCATGAAATCATCCGTGGTAACGGCGCGGAGCGCCACCACTTCCTGGTACGTACGTTGATCACCCATCACCCCCACCGAACGTACCGGCAAAAGTACGGCGAACGCCTGGGCAGCCCGGTCTTCATCACCCGCCGCGCGGGTTTTAATCCACCCGGCGGATGTCAATTCTTCGGTAAAGATGGCATCGGCATTACGCAACCGTTCCAACCGTTCAGCGGTGATCTCGCCCAGGCAGCGCACAGCCAATCCTGGCCCCGGGAAGGGCTGCCGCCAGATGAGCTCAGACGGCAATCCAAGCGCTTCCCCGACCAGACGGACTTCGTCTTTAAAGAAATAGCGCAGTGGTTCCACAAGTTTGAAATCCATATCTTTGGGAAGCCCGCCAACATTATGGTGGGTCTTGATCCGGGCGGCTTTATTCCGTTCCGGAGCGCTTGATTCGACTACGTCTGGATAGATGGTGCCCTGAACGAGGAAATCGATCTTCCCAAGGCTGCGGGCGTGATTCTCAAATACGCGGATGAAGGTTTCACCAATTACTTTGCGTTTTGTTTCCGGGTCAGTCACACCTTCAAGACCGTGCAGAAATGATTCGGATGCGTCAATACACACAAAGCGATCTCTCAGTATGGGAACGAAAGCCTGCTCAACATACTGTCGTTCGTTTTTTCGGAGCAGACCGTGATCCACAAAAACTGCGTTTAATTGGTCACCAGCCGCCCGGGCGGCCAGAGCGGTGGCCACGCTGGAGTCTACACCGCCGGAAACGGCAGAAAGAAGCCGGGCTTCACCAGCCACAGAACGGATACGCTCAACAGCCAGGTCAATCATGGAAGACGGAGTCCAGTCAGCCCTGGCCTGACAAATTTCCAACACAAAGCGGCGCAAGATTTCCATACCACGGGGAGTGTGGCGGACTTCGGGGTGAAATTGAACGCCATAAATTCTACGAGTTTCATCCCCCATGGCCGCGAAGGGGCAGTTGGGATTTTCTGCCAGGATTGAAAAACCATCCGGGATGCTGTCAATTCGATCGCCATGCGACATCCAGACGTCGTGAGTACCGTCTGGGATCAGGCGGTTGTTTTTACAAACCCTAATTTGCGAGGGTCCAAATTCCTTTTCCCCGGCAGGGATCACTTTTCCGCCTAACACCCGGGTGATGGCCTGCATGCCGTAGCAGATTCCCAGCAAGGGAAGGCCGGCTGTCATCACATACGGATCAATGGATGGCGCGCCTTCGTCATATACAGACGATGGGCCCCCGGATAGGATGATGCCAAGCGGTTTAAGCGCCGCCATTTTTTCTGCCGGTGTGTCCCATGGGAGGATTTCGCTGTAAACGTGCAATTCGCGAATCCGGCGGGCAATTAATTGCGTATATTGAGAACCGAAATCGAGTATAAGTATGGTATCCATTGACCTGACCAGAGAGGGGTTCTTTTGATTATATACGATTAGATGAAAAAATCGGCTGACAGAACCGTTCCGGCATCAGATATAATTGCATCCATGAAATCCGCCGCATATTTTATTCTCGCGACGGTCGTGTTGCTGGGAGCCTGCGCCCCGGCTCCTCAAACCGTTCAAACAACAGAGAGTTCAGGTTCTGCCTATATTCAGAACAAGGGCTCTGATACCATGGTCAACCTTGCCCTTCTATGGGCCGAAGCCTATCAAAAGGACTATCCTGATGTACGCCTGTCGGTGACCGGCGGCGGCTCGGGTACGGGTATAACCGCGTTGATGACCAATACTGTGGATATAGCCAATGCCTCACGGGCGATCAAACCTGAGGAGATGGAAGAAGCAAAATCCAAGGGATTCAAGCCGGTGGAGTTTATTGTTGCCCGGGATGCCATCGGGGTGATCGTCAATCCGGCCAACCCGGTCAATCATCTGACCCTCGAACAAATCTCAAAAATTTATCAGGGGATCATTACCAACTGGTCTGAAGTTGGTGGTGAAAACCGTCCCATCGTCTGTCTCTCACGCGAATCAAATTCCGGGACACATGTGTATTTTCTAGAAACAGTCATTCGTCTGGGAGACAAAAAAAGCAAAGCCTTATTCTCCGCGTCAACGCTGTTGCTGCCTTCCTCTGAAGGGATCATTGCCGAGGTGCATGACAACCCCAACGCCATCGGGTATGATGGGTTGGGATACATAACATCTGACGTTAAGCTGCTTGCCGTTGCAGCGGACAAAGATTCTGATTACATTCTGCCATCGGTTCAAACAGTTAACGACAACCTTTACCCCATCTCGCGAGACCTCTATATGTATACCCACGGCGAGCCATCTGGTCAGGTCAAAAAGTACCTGGACTGGATCATGGAACCACAGGCGCAGAAAATTGTGGCTGAATCTGGTTTTGTGCCAGTAAAGGTTCCGGGAACATAATTATGGACGAATTGCGTTCGGTACCTGTCTGGAAAGAAACTCTGGCCACCCGCGTAATACAGGTTTGCGGGTATTCAAGCATCATATTTGTTCTGTTAATCCTGTACTTCCTCCTCAGTGAAGGTCTACCGGCTGCATGGATGGTGGATCTCAGCAGTCTTTTGGGGACACGATGGTATCCAACAGAGAGCCACTTTGGCTTGTGGCCATTAATCTTTGGTTCCATCATCGTCACAATTGGAGCCGGGTTGGTCTCCATTCCTCTCGGTGTGGGAACGGCTGTATATATTTCCGAAGTCGCGCCTGCCTGGACTAAAGAGATATTAAAGCCGCTGGTGGAATTGCTGGCCGGATTACCCTCGGTGGTGCTTGGTTTCCTGGGCATCCAGGTGTTGGTGCCGTTCATGCGCCGTTTTTTTGACCTGCCCACCGGCCTCACGGCACTGACCGGGGCTGTTTTACTGGGATTGATTTCCCTTCCCACCATCGTTTCGGTGGGTGAAGACGCGTTGAACACAGTACCCAAATCTTACCGCGAAGCCTCCATGGCTTTGGGGGCCACACGCTGGCAGACCATCTGGGGGATCACCCTTCCGGCTGCCCGTTCCGGAATGATCACCGCCGTGCTGCTTGGTCTTGGCCGCGCCATGGGTGAGACCATGGCGGTCATGATGGTTACCGGTAACGCGCCAGTTATGCCGCAGGGAATACAGGCCATCATTCTGCCTATTCGAACCATGACAGCTACAGTAGCCTCGGAAATGGGTGAAGTGGCTGCCGGCAGTGTACATTACAGTGTCCTTTTCCTCATCGGCATTGTTCTTTTCCTGATCTCGCTGATCGTCAATGTGCTGGCGTTTACATTGACCTCACGACGAACCACCCGCAGCGAACGGCTGCTTTCATAAGGAATAAAGTATGCGAAGGCGGCTGCTCATTCCTCAACAGGTGGAAAAATTGGGATTTGGACTCCT
Source organism: uncultured Leptolinea sp. (assembly GCA_964397625.1). Taxonomy (GTDB): domain Bacteria; phylum Chloroflexota; class Anaerolineae; order Anaerolineales; family Anaerolineaceae; genus Leptolinea. The sequence goes on from CAYNJT010000003.1 coordinate 68,947, forward strand.
GTTTTTGATCAGCTTCTTAACCGTTATCCCGATTATTGCTATTGTTCTGTATATCTTTTATCAGGGAACTCCGGCCATTTCATGGGAGTTTCTGACTGCCATGCCCAGCAATGGCATGAAAGCCGGCGGGTTGTGGCCGGCAGTCATCGGCACGTTTTACCTTACTGTGGGTACGGCCATTTTCTCGGTTCCATTGGGTATCGCGGCGGCCATCTATATTGCTGAATACGCGCCGAACAACCGCTGGACACGCCTGATCCGAATTGCCATCATTAATCTGGCCGGTATCCCCTCCGTGGTTTATGGCCTTTTCGGGCTGGGATTGTTCGTCGTCTTTATGAGATTTGGAACCAGCATCCTTGCGGCATCCTTAACCCTATCGATCATGACCCTCCCGGTGATCATCAGCACCACAGAAGAAGCGTTACGCTCCGTGCCTACATCTTTCCGAGTGGTCAGCATTTCCCTGGGCGCCACCCGTTGGCAGACGATCAAACGTATCGTTCTTCCGCAGGCTTTGCCGGGAATCATCACCGGGGTGATCCTCGGGCTGGAACGCGCCGCTGGTGAAACCGCCCCCATCCTGTTCACTGGAGCCGCATTCTTTTTGCCCCGGCTGCCGCAATCACCCTTTGACGCGACCATGGCTTTGCCTTACCACCTGTTTGTCATTTCCACCCAGGTGCCCGGTATGCCGATCCAGATCCAGTACGGTACTGTGCTTGTGCTCCTGCTGTTTGTTCTGGGCATGAATATCGCCGCGACCATAATTCGATCTCGGGCGCGGGCGCGCAGGCAATGGTGAGACATGGATAAGATCGTAATCGAAAACCTCACCCTTACCTATTCGGATGGCACGGAGAGCCTTAAAAATGTTTCCATGACCATTCAGGCCAATGCCATTACTGTTTTGTTCGGCCCGGCCGGTGGGGGAAAATCTTCATTGCTGCGTGTACTCAACCGCCTGAATGACCTGGCAGATGTGACCGTGCTGAAGGGTAAAGCCTTGATTAACGGCGAGGACATCCTTTCACCAGAAATTGATGTGAATGCCTTGCGCCGCCGGGTTGGAATGGTATTTTCGCGGCCGGTACCGTTGCCATTAAGTATCTACGATAATGTTGCGTACGGCCTTGTTATGGCCGGGATGAAGAACCGTAAAAAATTGGATGAGGCAGTGGAACTGGCTCTGAAGCAGTGCGTGCTGTGGGATGAGGTTAAAGACCGCTTGAATGACCCGGGAATTGCCCTTTCCGGTGGGCAGCAACAGCGACTTTGTATGGCGCGCGTTCTGGCTCTCCAACCGGAAATCATCCTGCTGGATGAACCCACCTCCGCGCTGGATCCACTGGCAACCGCGAAGATTGAGGAATTGCTGCGTGAATTAAAAGAGAAATTCACCATTGTGATTGCCCCGCATAATACACAGCAATCCGCCCGCATAAGCGACATGGCAGCTTTCTTTCTGCAGGGCGAATTGGTGGAATATGCCTCGGCCGAGACGATGTTTACCCTGCCCAAAGACAAACGCACCCAGGATTACATCACCGGGCGCTTCGGTTGATCTCGATTAGATGGTGCGGTTTATGTTTTCTATCGATACAGTCTGCCTGAACTGTTCCGAATAACGCACCTGCATATAGCTGATGGGCGAATTACCGGCCAGCGGTCCGGTGGTGATGCCCCAAATCAATCGATGCGCTTCATCAAACCAATCGTTGCCGTCTCCGCCCGCGTAAACCACGTCACCAAGTGTCGGACGCAAAGATGCCGATGTTGTGCGCAATTCAGTTTCGAATAGGCCATTCTCTTCTGAAAATTCATTATTTGCCGCGCCGGTCCCATGAACCTGCTGGTTCTCTTTAATAATATCTACAGCTTCGATCACACCATCATCCCTGGCCGTGAATGTAACGCTGGTGCCGTCGCGTAATTTCAGGGTTGTATGCGTGTTACTGGATTTCAGGTCAGAAAACTCGCCGTTACGGTTTCCTTCCTGATCGGATGTATCCACATGCGGGTCGCCCCAGATGGTGGTGCTCTTACCGGTGGATTTGTCTGTTATTTTAAAGGTGACACCATCAATAAATTCGAATGAATAGAGGTTGGTTTCCGCCAGATGTTTATTTCGGACCACCAGTCCGTCCACAAATTCATAAGATTTCCACTCCATCTCAAGAGTAGATGAGGATGATTGGGTAATCGTTACTTTTTCTGATACGTTTCCCCCCGAGTCGATCGGAGATTGATCGCGTACGGTTTTTAATTGTTTGATCAGGTCTGATAATTTGATATCCACGTTCATATCAGTCTGGGTTGCCGGTTTTGCCGCAGTAAGTGTATTACCCCGCGATTCCACCCCGCCACTGAGTTGGACCTCATCTTCGTCGATGATCTGTTTAAATGATTTTGTTTCGGCTGTAGGATCTTTGCGATGCTTCTCAATCTCGCGGGTCAATAAAAGCAACCGACGAGCCATAATCAGAGATTGTAGTGAATCCGATCCAACGTACACAAAAACCTCCCCGCCAGAAGGTACTATTTGAGATTTGTTTTCGGTTATTTTTTCCCAGCCTAAAGGTGGAAGAGCATAAAAAAGACATAAATTTTTTCACAATCGATTCAAGATAAATCAACTCTTGACACATGGTTTGTAATGCCGTAATATCGCACCAGAATTTACTATGAAGAAAAAATCAGACCCTTATTTGCGCAGTATGCTGGCTTTAAGCCTCAAAACCGACCGGACAGTCGTCTAGATTCAGTTTCGTATTTTTCAGCACTGAACTCGATTCCCGCGACGGTTGGTTGCGGGAATTTTTTATGGATCGGAGATGTTCAATGTGCTGGTTGATCCAACTTCCCATAAATAATCATTTGACGATCGGAAATCACTTTCCGTATCGCCATTATTCCGTTTGTCAACCAAGAACCAATCTGTTTCACTATCGGGCAAGGGACCGGGTACCTTTAGTTCTGTAAGAAAATGTTGATTTTGGTATCAAACCATATTGGTTACTCAACATTTTAGAATTAAGGAGTAAGCCATGAATTTGCTCGATAACAAACTGATTAATACCGTGATCCCCGGTGGACTGAATGCAAGCAACGGTAATCGATATGCGGCCCAACTTAAAGAGATCGCCCGGATGGATACCCCGGATGTGTTGGAGATGTTCAACACCAGATTAGATGGGTTAACCGCAGAAGAAGTTGAATCCCGCCTGGAAAAATATGGCCTCAACGAGGTTGCCAAAGGTAAAAAGAAAAATCCGCTTGGCCGACTGTGGGGTAACATCAAGAATCCGCTGGTACTCCTGCTGATCGGATTGGCTTTTGTTTCCTTTTTGACTGGAGATATGCGGGCAACGATTGTTATAGGTGTGATGGTCGTCCTGGGAGTCGTGCTTCAGTTTGTGCAGGAAACCCGTGCCGACAATGCGGCCGAACAGTTGCAGGCCATGGTGAGCACTACCTCGACGGTAACCCGTGACGGCCAAAAGCAGGAGATTCCCCTAAAAGAATTAGTTCCCGGCGATATCATCGTTCTGGCAGCCGGTGATATGGTGCCTGCTGATGTGCGCATGCTTTCGACCAAAGACCTCTTCCTGAACCAATCCTCTCTGACCGGTGAAAGCGTGCCGGTGGAAAAGTTCTCAAATCTCTCCGGTGTTGACATATCCAATCCATTGGACTTAAGCAACATTTGTTTTCTGGGCTCTGATGTGGAAAGCGGTAGCGGCGTAGCCGTGGTGATCTTCACCGGCGGGCAAACCTACTTTGGTTCGCTGGCATCCAGCATTACGGGCGAGCGCGAGACCACCAGCTTTGACAAAGGGATCAACCAGTTCACCTGGCTGATGATCCAATTCATGATCATCATGGTGCCGTTGGTTTTTCTTTTCAATGGTTTAAGCAAGGGCAATTGGATGGAAGCCTTTTTATTCGCGCTGGCAGTAGCCGTTGGGCTCACCCCTGAAATGCTTCCCATGATTGTAACGGTGAACCTCTCCAAAGGCGCTCTTTCCATGTCAAAGAAAAAAGTAATCGTCAAACGTCTGAATGCCATCCAAAATTTTGGCGCCATGGATACACTTTGTACGGATAAGACCGGTACCATTACCCAGGGGAAGATCATCCTGGAAAAACACCTGGATGCCCGTGGGAACCCGAGCGTGAAAGTGCTTCACTTTGGGTACATCAACAGCTATTTCCAAACCGGTTTGAAGAACCTGCTGGACGTGGCTGTCTTAAACCATGTGGATTTGCAGGAGCAAATTGTTCTTAATGGCGACTACCAGATGTTGGACGAAATCCCATTCGATTTCGCCCGCCGCAGGATGTCAGTAGTGGTGGAAGACCACGAGGATGACCATATCCTTATCTGCAAAGGCGCGGTTGAAGAAATCATGGGGTTGTGCACCCATGTGGAATTGGATGGAGAAGTCCTCGAAGTATTACCGGAACATGATATCAAACGCCGCAAAATGGTACAGGAATTGAATTCCGAAGGTTTTCGAGTGATTGCCATCGCCTACAAGATGGTGGAAAAAGAAGTGCACGATAAAGTCTATTCTGTGAAAGACGAAAGAGATCTGACCCTTTTGGGATTTCTTGCCTTCCTTGATCCACCCAAGCCGGATACTGCTGAAGCCCTTGCTCAACTGGAAGCCAACAATATAAAGGTAAAAATATTGACGGGAGATAATGACACGGTAACAACAAGCATCTGCCGGCAGGTAAATTTGCCAGTGCAGTCCATTTTACTTGGATCGCAGATTGACGAAATGGATGATCAAACTCTCGCGTTGGAAGCGGATAAAGCGACAATATTTGCCAAACTGTCACCTAATCACAAGCAGCGTATTATCAAAGCCTTGCAGCAAGACGGCCATGTGGTTGGTTTTATGGGTGATGGGATCAATGATGCTCCGGCATTAAAAACTGCCGATGTCGGAATTTCGGTAGATTCCGCGGTTGACATTGCCAAAGAGTCTTCAGATATTATCCTGCTGGAAACCAGTCTGATGGTTTTGGAAGAAGGCGTTCTGGAAGGCCGCCGGGTCTTTGGAAATATCATTAAATACATCAAAATGGCGGCGAGTTCTAATTTCGGAAACATGTTCAGTGTTCTGGGTGGCAGCATCTTCCTGCCCTTCCTGCCCATGCTGCCTATCCAGGTGTTGACAAACAATCTGTTGTACGATTTCTCGCAAACGGCAATTCCCACGGACGATGTAGATAAGGAATGGCTGGCAAAACCACGCAAGTGGACGATCGGTGAGATCCGGCGTTTTATCTTCTTCATCGGGCCGATCAGTTCGATCTTCGATTATCTGACCTTCTTTCTGATGTTGTATGTCTTCAACGCCTGGAACAACCCGGCGCTATTCCATACCGGCTGGTTCATTGAAAGCCTGTTCTCACAGACCTTGATCATTCACGTCATCCGAACCAACCGTATACCGTTTATTCAAAGCCGGGCCAGCAAGGCTCTGATTGGTACGTCGCTGATCATCCTGCTGGTAGGTGTTGGACTGACAGTCTCGCCGCTGGCAGACGCGCTGGGGTTTGTCGCTCTGCCAGCTGTCTACTGGGCTTACCTGGCCGGCATGATTCTGCTGTATGTGGTACTAACCCAGATTGTTAAGACATGGTTCTTTAAAAAGTTCGGCGACTGATCTGGGAGGGATGTGCAATAATTGACAAACCCGGTCGGGTGACATACACTAAGCTGAACTTGAAAAAGACAAGTTCCAAAACAAGGGAAGCTGGTGACTCCTATCAGAGAAATCCAGCACTGTGCCGCAACTGTGACCGGTGATGTTTATCGGAAGTCAGGATACCTAACTCAAGTTTCAATCTGCCTGGTTTCCCGGACCAGGAAATGGCAGATACTCCACAACCATAAAGCAGCCACCGGTCCACCGGCGGCTGCTTCTTTTACCGAAAGGATACCCTGCTTTATGCTTTCCCTCCCCATCATTCCCCAACCTGATCAGAACATCGCTCAACTTACCTGGCAGCGACAGAAAAGGCTCACCAAACCCACCGGCAGCCTGGGACGGCTGGAAGACCTGTCAGTTCAAATTGCCACCATACAGGGAACAGCGACGCCGGATGTTTCACGCAAGGCTGTAGTAGTGATGGCCGGCGACCATGGTGTGAATGTTGAAGGTGTGAGCGCCTACCCGGCGGATGTTACCCGGCAAATGGTTCTGAACTTCCTTGCAGGCGGCGCGGCCATAAACGTGCTTGCCAGGCAGGCAGGCGCGCGGGTATGTGTGGTGGATATGGGGGTGGCAGCGGAATTCCCAGCCGATTCGCGGGTAATCAATGCGAAAGTGGATTATGGAACACGCAATATGGCCAAGGGACCCGCCATGACCAGACAACAGGCTGAACTGTGCGTCACCCGTGGTATGGAGGTTGCCAACCAGGAAATTGACCGTGGTCTCGATTTAATTGCCACCGGTGATATGGGTATTGGCAACACCACCCCCTCTTCCGCCATTGCGGCCGTCTTTACCGGTGAAGCAGTGGAGAAGGTGACCGGCCGGGGCACCGGTGTGGATGACAGGGGATTGGCTGTCAAGATTGCCGTTATTAAAGAAGCCATTCGGGTAAACCAACCTGACAGGAACGACCCGCTGGATGTGCTGGCCAAAGTGGGCGGATTTGAGATTGGTGGACTGGCGGGGTTGATCATCGGGGCTGCCTCACGGAGCGTTCCAATTGTGGTGGATGGATTTATCTCCACCGCGGCCGCGCTTTTAGCGGTGGAACTGGCGCCGGATGTGCGCCCGTACCTGATCGCCGCGCATCGTTCTGTGGAAATCGGGCAGCGCGCCATGCTGGAAAAAATCGGTGTTGAACCTTTGATGGACTTCAACCTGCGCCTTGGAGAGGGTACCGGAGCCGCTCTGGCATTTCATGTTATTGAGGCATCTGTGCGGTTGTTAAATGAGATGGCTACTTTTGAGGACGCGGGAGTTTCGGACAGAGCATGAAATATCTGCGGCTGGCTTTTTCCATGCTGACTGTTTTTCCTGTTGGAAATATGGCGGACCAACCGCAATCGGGTGATTCTGGACGGGCGGCAGTCTGGTATCCTTATGTCGGTCTGGCTATTGGAGTACTGGCTGCCTCTGGCTGGTGTCTCTCCCGTCTCCTGTTTACCACCCCACTGGCAGCCGGGTTGACTCTGGCGCTGTGGATCGGATTGACCGGTGGGTTGCATTTGGATGGTCTGGCGGATTGCTTTGACGGGCTGTTTACCGGGTCTACACGCGAACGCAGGTTGGAGATCATGGCAGACCCTCGCCTGGGAAGTTTTGGCACTATCGGTGTGGTGCTGTTCCTGATCATTAAGACTACCGCCCTGGCCGTCCAGCCGGGGAGCAATATTCCTTTCGTGATCCTGTTTGCCTGTGTTTTAAGCCGTTGGATTGTCCTGATTGGCGGGAAACAACCACTCGCCCGCGAAGGCGGCATGGCGGCTGATTTTTCCACCGGATTATCCAATCGGACAATCGTTATCGCGGCTTTTCTTCCCGCCATGTTGATAATTTTAGGCGGTTGGCAGGCGGCTCTGGCAGCCGGCATGGCTGTACTGGCCACAGTTGGAATTTTGGCTTTGGCGCTTAATCGCATCGGCGGCGTGACCGGCGATGTGTTTGGCTTGATCATTGAAGTTTCAGAATTGATGGTATTGTTAACTTATGCGGCTCTCTGACCTCCCCTTTCGAATAGGTACTACATCGTACATCATCCCGGATGAAATCCTTCCGAATGTGCGCTACCTGGCGAATAAAGTGCGGGATGTGCAACTGGTTCTGTTTGAACTGGACAGTGAACAGAGCAACCTTCCCACTGCGCGGGATGTGGAAGAATTAAACCGGCTGGCAAAGCTACACGGTCTGACCTACACCGTGCACCTGCCGCTTGACCTGCGGCTGGCCGCTTCTGGCAGTGAGAATCATATTTCATTGGTTAAAGCACGGCGGGTGATCGAAGCCGCCCGGGATCTCTCTCCTCAAGCGTATATAGTCCACATGGATGGTAAAGAGGAACGGAGTTCGAGTAATGCAGATATTCTGGCAAACTGGCAGAAGCAGGCAATTGAATCCCTGAGAGTCGTTGCCGAATGGACCGGTGATATCCGCCTGCTGGCGGTGGAAAACCTGGAAGGTTACCCGCCGGCGTTCAACGATGGTGTGATCAGCCGCAGCGGTTGCTCGCGCTGTATCGATATCGGCCATCTGTGGTTGGACGGGCATGATCCATTGGAATTCTTCGCAGAACGCATCGGGCAAACGAATGTGATGCATCTGCATGGTATTGGGGAACGTGACCACCAGTCGCTGGGTTTAATGCCGCAAAGCCGCGTTGACAGTCTGTTCCGTTACCTGTTGAAGAGCGATTTTACCGGGGTTCTGACCCTGGAAGTTTTTTCCGAATCTGATCTGACAACATCTCTTCAGGCAATCAATGAAAGCCTGAAGCGTATCGTCATTTAGGGCATTTCAATGGCGGAAAAGATAACCTTCATCCTGGGCGGCGCGCGCAGCGGCAAAAGCCATTACGCGCACGAGTTGGCGAAAAAAATCGGCACAAGCGTCCTGTATGTGGCCACTGCCCGCGCGTTGGACGATGAAATGGAACGCCGGGTGGCACTCCACCGGGCATCCCGTCCGGCCGAATGGGATACCCTTGAAGCCCCCTGTGAGTTGATGGAAGCCCTGCGTGGCAAAACCAACCATTATGACGCCATCCTTTTGGATTGTGTGACCCTACTGTTAAGTGACGCGTTCTGTCGGTTGTCAGAAGACGCGGCAGAATTCGAGTTTGAAACGTCTGCCGATGATGTGCTGGCTGACCTTTTTGCCGCCATTGATTCCCGGCCGGAGCCATGGATACTGGTGAGCAATGAAGTGGGTATGGGTATCGTGCCGGAAACCCGCCTTGGGCGGATATTCCGTGACGCGCAGGGAAGGATAAATCAGCAACTTGCTGCACGCGCGGATGAGGTGTACTTTATGACCGCCGGACTGGCAATGAAGATGAAATGAAGCAATACTATTTCCACCAGATAATTTATTAAATCAATCCCCGTTATAAAGACAGATTCAAAAAATATAAAAATCATATTAGAGTTGCCAAAATTCTCATTTTTCTATTGATTTATATACAATCGCGTGCTATATTCTCTTGTTGAATAAGAAATGTCCTCAGTTTGATTGGAGGTTGTTGGTTATGCCAGTTTATACCTATCGGTGTGAAAGTTGCGGGGTCCAATTTGAGAAGACGCAGAAATTTAGCGATTCCCCTCTAACACGATGCCCCGAGTGCGGGAAGAAAGAGTTGCGCAAAGTGTACACCCCGGTCGGGATCGTATTCAAAGGGTCCGGTTTCTATGCCACTGATCACCGGTCTCCTTCCGGTCAGGGGCGTATGAGCGGATCTCATAATGACGACAAGACTTCAACAGCCGAATCAAAACCGGTTGAAAGTACCGCTGCCGCGAAACCGGCTGAATCGACATCTTCTGCGGAAAGCAAATAAGTCCCATTTCATACAATCTTAAACGGGAGCCAGCCGCTCCCGTTTATTTTATTTACGTGCAACCGGCAATGGTACAATTCTGACGAAATGGAGGAATAAAAATGTCTGGCAAATCCCAATCCAGATCTGCGCCCACGGCAGAACAACGCAAACGCCGCACGCAACAACTGGTATTTAACTTACTGGCCATCATCGTGATCCTCTCGTGGATCATTTCGCTCGTCGCGCATTGATCCATTTATCGGATCACGGTTTAAACTCTCAGAATCAATACGAACAGGGTAAACATTTGAAACGCTGGCAATTCTGGGTAGGGCTGGTCATCAGCATTGTTTTTTTGTATCTGGCTCTGCGCGGATTGCACCTGGAGCAGGTATGGGGGGCGGTAAAGACTGCCAACTACTGGTGGCTTATTCCGGGCATACTTGTGTATTTCATGGGGGTATGGGTTCGCGCCTGGCGCTGGCATTACCTGCTGCGCCCATTGAAATCCATTTCAACCCGCAAGATGTTCCCCATAGTGACCATTGGATACATGGGCAACAACATTTACCCGGCGCGCGCCGGTGAGGTATTGCGCGCGGTTGTTTTGAAAAAACACGAAGGCGTTCCCGTCTCTGCTTCGCTGGCAACCATATTTATTGAGCGTGTCTTTGACGGTGTGGTCATGCTGGGTTTCGTTTTTCTAAATCTACCTGAACTGGCCCGCCTCAACAGCGATTCAGGGTTTGTCGGCAGCATTCAAAATTTATCCATCTGGGGCGCGGCGGCATTCATTGGCGCGCTTATCATCTTTCTGTTGGCCGCGGCTTTCCCGGTGGCCAGCGAACGCATCATAGAAAAGATATTTGTCCGTTTTCTGCCAGAGCGGTTCCGGGAAAAAGTACTGGGTGTCACCCGGCGGTTCCTTTCCGGACTTGAATCACTGCGCAGTCCGCGCGAGGCCCTGATGGTCTTTATCACCTCGGTGATTATCTGGCTGTTCGAAACCGGCAAGTACTGGTTTGTCATGCACGCTTTCCCGTTCCAGGTCAGTTTCTTCGCGTTGATGCTGATGAACGGTATAGTCAACCTGTCCACCACGTTGCCTTCCGCCCCCGGCTATGTGGGCACCTTTGACGCTCCCGGAATTGCCCTGTTAACCGCTTATGGCGTTTCCGGGGAAGTGGCTGCCGGCTACACTCTGGTGCTGCATGTGGCGCTCTGGCTGCCCATCACATTACTGGGCGCCTGGTATTTTGCCCGGGAAGGTATGCGCTGGGGAGAAAAACCGGAGACAGACGAATGAAAATAGGAATCGTGGGATGCGGCATGGCTGGCATGTCGGCAGCGTATGATCTGATTAATGCCGGGCATGAGGTAGTGATCTTTGAATCGGTGGATCACCCCGGCGGTCTGGCGGGCGGTTTCAAGGAACTGGAATGGAAGTGGTCGCTGGAAAAGTTCTATCACCACTGGTTTCTTTCTGATAGTGACATGCTTGGCTTGATCCGTGAACTGGGGTGGGAGAACCGGGTGCTGGTACGCAAACCTGTAACCGTGATGTATCACAACGGCCAGTTCTACCCGTTTGATTCAATCCTTTCCGCTCTGCTCTATCCTGGTCTGGGCTGGGGGTTGAACAAGGTTCGCTTCGGTTTGGCAAACCTGTATGTTCGCCTCACAAAAAACTGGAAACCCATGGAACATGTCACTGTGGATAGCTGGATGCGTAAATGGGCGGGAGAGACAGCCTACAACCAGATGTGGCTTCCCATGCTGGACGGTAAATTTGGCGAACGCTACGCGCGGCAGGTCAACATGGCCTGGATGTGGGCGCGACTGCACAGCCGCACCACGAAGCTTGCCACGTTTGAAGGCGGTTTCCAGAAGTTCGCTGACGATCTCGCGGCTGAATTGCAGAAGCGCGGTGTGATTATTAACTACAACACGGCTGTCGAAAATATCACCCGAAACGCGAATGGCAAATTGCGCGTAACCACATCTGCCGGGAAGGAAGAATTCGACCGCTGTCTGGTCACTGTTTCACCGGCGTTGATGGCCAGAATGGCCCCCGACCTGCCACCAGACTACCTTAAAGGTCTGTTGGATCTAAAAAGCATCGGCGCGGTGGTCATGGTTTTGGCGATTAAACAGCAATTATCAACCAAAGGATATTACTGGTTCAATCTACCCAAAGCAGCCGGGTTCCCATTCCTAGCCCTGGTGGAACATACCAATTTCCTGCCTGCTGAAAACTACAACGGCGACCATCTGCTTTACTGCGGCGACTACCTGGAAACAGACCATGAATACTTTCGATTGACACAGGAAGAATTGTTGCAGCGCTTTTTACCGGCCCTGCAGCGGGTCAACCCGAATTTCAAGTCAGACTGGGTTCGTAAGACATGGTTGTTCCGCACCAATTATGCCCAGCCGATCCCTCTGGTTGATCATTCGAAGAATATCCCATCCATTCCCACACCCATCCAGGGGTTGTATTTCGCCAGCATGAGTCAGGTATACCCGTGGGACCGTGGGACAAATTTTGCTGTTCAGATTGGTCGTAAGACTGCCCAATTGATCCTGACTGACTCGCTGAATTGAATTCCCGAGTCTGAGAGGAATTGAATTTATTCTAGTAATAATTGTTTTTCCACAGCCCCCTTAAATGGGGGGTGGAATCAAAAAATTGACACAACCCCCTATATATGGCGTATTGAAAACTACTCTGAACCAATACTTGGCAGGAACACCCATTCGAACAGTGAACCTTAAGGATTTACAAATGTAATTTTCGTTAAGGTTAATAACCTTAAAGTTTCCCGTTTTTTTAGGCTGCCGTAGCCCAATCATCTTGTTCGCCTCCCCACTTTTTGATAGAATCTTGGTTGTGAATTAGAGGGGAACACCCCCAGGGTTTTTCACCCATATATCCGAAAAATTAAAGTTGAGAGTTTCCCATTGCCCCGCAATGGGTTTTCTTAACTATCGCAATTTTCCGGATGCAACGAAAATTCTTTGATCGGAGGCATGGCTGATGATGAATGCTCAATCTGCATGGCAGGCGGCACTGGGACAACTTCAGATGGAGATGCCCAAGGCTAACTTTGACACATGGGTGCGCAGTACAGAATTAATCAGCCATGAAAAGAATACCTTCACTGTAGGTGTGCAGAACGCCTACGCGCGAGACTGGCTCGAAACACGCCTTACCAGCACCGTCTCGCGGATTTTGACTGGATTAATGGATTCCAGCCAGATGGTTAAGTTCATTGTCTGGCAGAAGAATATTGAGCCCGCAGTCGATGAAGCCGTCCTTGAAAACGAAATAGAAGAGGAGGCGCGGGAAACCGAAGTCCGGGCCAATCGTACATTGAACCCGCGCTATACCTTCGATACGTTTGTGGTGGGCGCAAGCAACCGCCTGGCGCACGCGGCCAGCCTGGCCGTGGCTGAAAATCCGGCACAGGCTTACAATCCGCTTTTTCTGTATGGCGGCGTTGGACTGGGTAAAACCCACATGCTGCAGGCGATTGGCAACCTGACCAACAGCCGCAACCTGTCGGTTTTGTATGTATCGTCTGAAGACTTTACCAATGACCTTATCAATGCCATTCGCACACATACTACCAATCAATTCCGTGACCGCTATCGCAAGGCGGATGTGCTGTTGATTGATGATATCCAGTTCATCGCCGGCAAGGAATCGACCCAGGAAGAATTCTTCCATACGTTCAACGCTCTGCATGGATCCAACAAACAACTGGTTATCTCCTCCGACCGGCCGCCGAAGGCCATGGTCACGCTGGAAGAACGCCTGCGTTCACGTTTCGAATGGGGTCTCACTGTCGACATCCAGCCACCAGACCTGGAAACCCGCATGGCCATCCTGCGCTCCAAAGCCGAACGAGCGGGGCGCCAGGTGCCCAATGAGATCATCGAAATGATCGCCCGCCAGATCCAGTCCAACATTCGTGAATTGGAAGGCGCGTTGACCCGCGTGCTGGCATTCTCAGACCTGAGCGGCATGCCCTTGACCACCCAGTTGGTCACTTCCGCACTGGCCGACATGCTGCCGCATCACAGCACCATGGAGCCGCGCCAGGTGGTTAACACTGTGGCGCGCGCCTTTGGCGTCACCACAGAACAGATGCTGGGACGCGACCGTTCCCGCGGGATCGCCTTACCCCGCCAGGTGGCCATGTACCTTCTGCGTGAGGTGGCCAATGTGTCTCTCCCGCAGATTGGCCAGGCGCTGGGCGGGCGCGATCACACTACGGTGATGTACGCCTGCGACAAAGTGGCCGACCTGATCGAACGCGACGATCACCTGCGCAGGCAGGTGGTGCAGCTGCGCGACCAGTTATTTGGACGCAACGCAGCCACACTGTAACTGAAAAAGTTCTCTCGGTGGCTGACCTTGCAGTGAGAGAGATCTTGTTTGAGAAATTGTCCTGCTTTCGGTGGCTGAGCTTGTCGAAGCCACGCGTCTATTGCCCTCGACCCCTGCGCAAAAACCAGCGCGGGGCAAAGGCAAGCTCGGGCAACGGTTCTTTGATCTCTTCGTAAAAGTGGAAACTGTTAAGGCAATATATACCAGGAATCGCAGGTGAATTCACCTGACGCAAAGCCGTCGAGATATGATAGAATCTCGCGCAGGGAGGGATGGCCGAGTGGCTTAAGGCGCCTGTCTTGAAAACAGGTGTGGGGAAACCCACCGTGGGTTCGAATCCCTCTCCCTCCGCCTGACTGCCTTTTGGCGGTTCATTTAACAAGGGAATATGGGGAGGTGCCAGAGTGGCCGATTGGGCTCGCCTGCTAAGTGAGTGCTGGGGTTCCTCAGCCGTGGGTTCGAATCCCACCCTCCCCGCCTGAATTTCAAATTTATTGATCGTATTATTCAACCTTTTTCGAAAACCATATTAAACCTTCCATGTGAAAACATTCCCATTGTGATCTGATCCTGTTTCAGACCTTACCGCAAGGTCTGAATATTTCAGTTTTCAATGGAGGGAGTTATGGCAATACTGTCTTCCGGTAACATGAGTTTTGAAATCCAATTCAAGAGCCGGGATGAAGAAGATTGGATACGCTACGATATTTTTTTCTGCTACAAAGGCCAATCGATTTTTGATGACCGGGTGTTGAAAGACCGGACCTGTTCCACTTACTGGAAAGACCGACCATATGGGGGGATAAAAGGCGAGCAAATTGATGAAGACGACCTCATAAAATACATAGAAAAAGCCCTCGAGACCGGCGAGACGCAGTACTACGAGGCCATAGAGCCCGGCTTTCTGATGGCCATCTACCCGAATGAATTTTTTCCCTTCATGGAGAGTAACCGGCACAGGGTATATCTGTCAGAGGAAGCCAACCAGCGGGAAAGCGACCTGGAACTCATCCGGGAACTGGCAGGAGGGAACCTGCCCTACGACCCCTTCACCATAATCATCCGGGTGGACACATATAATTTTGGAGATGAGACAGCTTACTCCCAGGAAGGACCGGCACTCATCTTCACCACCACCCGACATGAGCTCCGGCAATTTGCCTTGAAATTACGCGAGGAATACGAAGCCATCAGCCAGAAATCAAGTTAAGTGACGAAATATCAGATAAAGTAAACGGACATCCGTTGGACACTCCAACGGATGTCCTGTTATAAAGTAACCCTGTTACATATCTACTTGAGGAAATAAATCACTGCCAGCACCACCTCGACCACCACCACGATCCATCGCAACAAGCTTGGGTTCACCGATCCAGCCAGCCTCCCTCCGAATAAGCCGCCGATCAAAGAACCGGCCATCATCACCAGCGCCACCGGCCGGATGATCTGCCCGGCAGGAAAGAAATGGATAACTTCGACAACTCTAAACAGAAACCCGATGACCTGTATAAAACACATCCTTTTGAGAGTTGGTTCTGGAATAATATTTCTTTTTGCTCTTAACACCCTAGATAATATAATAATTACATCTCTGTATTAAATTGGTTTGGGGTAATTTCTTTTCTCAAATCATCATCCAATTAGTCGAAGGATCCCTTAAAGCAAATGAAAAATCACGTGAGTCATCATTCAGGTTCGCATCGTGTTTCCCTTTCCATGCTGGTGTTAATACTGGCGCTGTCAGCTTGCGCAACAAATGCCACCACACCACAAATTTCCGCGGCCACGCAAAGCGCCAACGCCTCGGGTACAGCCACGTCCCTTTCGGCATTAGCAACAAGCATACCCACCGAACTGCCCACGCCGACAATCACCCCCACCAGCACTAAAATCCCCTATCCATTCCTTAGGGGAACAATGGTGCCTACTCCCGAAAAAGGTCTGAACAATGCTGTAGATGACAACCTGACGATGTTGGCCAGCTGGGGGAAAGGAACGATCCAGGACGCCGAGGTCTCACCTGACCTGAGTCAGCTGGCTGTGGCCACAACGACCGGCCTCTATTTGTATGACCCAACCACCTTGCAGGAAAAATCTCATCTCGACTTTCAGGGATTACCGGCTTATTCGCTGATGTTTTCAACAGATGGCCAAAAACTGGCTGTAAAATTCGGTCTGGAAGCAATAGCTGTCTATTCATTTCCCGATCAAAAGTGGATTCCCATCTCCCTTCCAGATGATAAGTATGTTTTCACCAACGATCCGAAAGATAACTTCGCCTTTTCATCTGATGGTCATGCGCTTTATCTGGCAAAAGATGGAGGGCTGGCGTTAATTAACAGTTCCACGGGAGGGACGATAAAAAGGACCAGCCTTCCGGATGGAGAAACCCATACTCCAATTCTGATCAGCGCTGACGGGAAAAACCTGTTCCATTTTGAATGGGATGTTATCCATGTCATCAACCTGGCGAACAACACAGAAATCTCATCCATTCCCCTGAGCAGTATGCGCGGTTATATCCGCTCTGCGGATGGCCGCTATCTGGTTGTGATAGATGTTCCGGGCTATTCCGCTCCAAACACGCAATTACTGGTGATAGACACCAATAACGGAAAATTGGTGCAGAAGATCCACAAGAATCAATTTGGTAACGCGGGTGGCGAGTCGTATTACAACGCGCAACTGGCCATCAGTCCAGACAGCACGATGCTGGCAGTTTCCTATTCGCCGGGGCCGCTGTGTTTGTGGAATCTTGAGAAACGACAGTCGCTGGGTTGTATCCCTGGTTTGAAAACGGCGGATCGATCTGAGATAGCTTTCAGTCCGGATGGACAGTCCATATTCTTTAATAAACAAGATGGCATTGTGGCACAGTGGAACATTGCCGAGAAGAAGTTACGCGACATGAGCGCGCAGGATGACAATCAGGTCACGCATATTCTGCCGACTGGAACAAATAGTGTTATCGTAGAACGAACGGGGAAAGGTTTTGATCTGTATAGCCAGTCACTTTCGCTTTATACCGGTGAACAACGCAAAGAGACCGCTTTCAAAACGGACAGCCCAATTCGCGACCTGCGTTTCTCGGTGGATGGAAAAACGATCATCACTGTGGAGGACAAAGCTGTTAAATTATGGAATGTTCAGAATGGGGAGGTACAGGCGTCCATTTCCACAGAGGCTCTGCTGGTAAAGCCATCTCTGGATGGTTCCATGGTTGCCGTGGCCAACCGCGATAATTCGGTGCAGCTTTATACGTTGCCCGGCGCAGAAAAACATTTTACACTCAGTGGACACACGAATGCGGTTACCGGCATGTTCTTTCTGCAGGGAAAGAATGTATTAGTGACAACGGCCAAAGATGAGACCATCGTCTGGGATACGGTCAAAGGCACCAGCCTGTTTACATTGCCAGATGCGGATTCCGTACTTCAGGTAATCCCAACCGGTAATGGATTTGCCACAGTTGACAGGGAAATGACCATAAAAGTATGGGACCTGCAAACGCGGACTATGACCAAATCATTCGAGTCGCAAAATGACAGTGTTAAAGATTTGCAGGCTTCTGAATATGCTGGAAACACCCTGGCTGTTCTGGGGAGTGGTAGTATCGAACTGACCGATATGCAATCCGGGGTGGCGCAAAAACCTATTACTGTGGATGGTCTGCATACAGCCCGCGTGGCAATGGATGCCGGTGGTAAGCATGTCATTGCGGCTGCGGCAGATAGTCTGCTGGTTTTCGATACCGCGACCGGTAAACAGGTGAGCTCTCAACCCGGCACGGTGGATCTGTTCGATGTCTCCAGCCGGGATGGGCGACTGGCCACAGTCAATGGAAGCAATGTGCAGGTCTGGTCACCGGTTGGAAATGGGCCGATAACTGTACGGTCTGATTTTTCCGCAAAAGACCGTGAGAGGTATTTTGCTTATGTTTTCGACACGCAAAATTTACTAAGCCGTCACGAAACAATTCCCTCGGCGCTGGTAACAGGATCGTCGGGATACCAATTATTCCTTAACCCTGATAACGGCAATTCGATCAGCTCTACAGAAATTCCCCAGACTATCTCAATCTTTAATTACGCGCCGGACGCGAGTCTGATGGGATTTGGCGGCAACGATAAAAACTGGCAGCCAACCATCCGCATAAGACCAATTAAGACCGGTGACGGTGAAGATCTGGTACTTAATCCCCCGCATCAATCAAAAAGCAGCCGGCGAATGAATGTTGCCAGTATTTCTATCAGCAACACGGGGTTGATCGCGTCTGCGGTTGATGACGGTGAAGAATATTATGTTGATATCTGGAAACAGCCAGACACCACACCGTTGGCCACCCTTTCAGGTTGTTTGACTGCCATATCGGCGGATGGCAAACAACTGGTTGTTGTTGAACGGAAAGATGGGGCTGAAATGGCAGTCATGTATGACCTCTCCGACCCTGCCAATCCGCGGAGAGATAAAAAAATTTCTATACCTGATATGTCCATGCAATTTGATATTTCAGCCATCATTTTCAACCCGGACGGCAGTCGCCTGGCGCTAAGCGACATAACCGGCAAAATTTACCTGATTGATACACAGACTGCCGGTGAGGTAGCCCGTGTATCGCCGGTAACGGTTGAACCTATCGGACTGGCTTTTTCTGCCAATGGCCGGCAATTGTACTCAATGACATCTGATGGGGTAGTTCGTGTCTGGGGAGTAGGCGAAGAGCAGGCAGCGCGGTCGGAAGGAACCCCTACATATACCCCGGCCGCTCAACAGGCATCACCAGAAGGTCACGCGCTTAATGAAGATGCCCTGGAAGTGATCTCACCGGAAAACATCGACAGACTGGTAGAAATATCAGTCTGGGAAGCCAATGCCTGCCCCACAGAAGGACAATTTAAAAATTGCTCCACGCATCTGAGTTCGATCAATGGAAAGAGCCGCATCTTGCCTGAAGAATCCGATAATAATGTGTTCTACCTCGGTGGACCTGGTATCGGCAGTAAGTACATCATCAATCCGTGGTCCAACAAACCAGTACAACCTTACACCCCGCCAAATGACCTCTTCTACACGAGGATCGCCATCTCTCCGGATGGTCACATGCTGGTTGACCTGGCTATGATGACCAAGACAATCAATATGCTCAGTGATACGGGAGAGGTGCTTTTTGAATTGAAGGGACACACCCTGAAATATCTTATTGCTGCCGCTTTCTCTCCAGATGGGCGTTATCTTGTCACTGGTTTTACCGACAATGATATCCATTCCGAGATATTTGTCTGGGATACACAAACCGGCATATTAACTGGAAAACTTCAGGATACCAATTTGGTCAACACGCTCGCCTTTATACCAGATGATGTACAAGATACATACACCCTGCTGGCTGGTTATTTGTTCAATATGGATTATCCCGATTCGTTTAAAACGTATTCCATAAACGCGCAGGGTCAAATCCAGAAGAAAAGCCAGGCAAAGATCACTAAATATGGACTGGATAGCCTGGTTGTCTCACCGGATGGGAAACTGCTGGCGATTGGAGAAGGCTCAGGTTTTATTACCATCCTGTCACCGGATGGGAAACAAAAATACACAGAAATTGATACCCGTTCGGTTGACCGAGCTATGGGTTTCGCTTTCCTGCCATCCGGTAAAGGTTTGCTGATTTCCAGGGGAGATGGAACAGTCGCCTTGTATGGTGTGAAAAAACAGTAATTGGAAGCCGGTCAAATCCAAGACGTTTGTCGGGAATTGACCCGGGAATTTTGGACTAAACGTACAGAGCCGGTTCTATATATCTGTTGAACCGGCTCAACTCATTAAGCTATTTTTCGCCGCCAGCGCAGGTAGATATATAGCCCACCAGCAAGAAGGAGCACCTCAAGTATCCCGCTGATGATCAACCCCGTACCGCTGCTCCATAAACCCAATCCAAGTTTTGGAGAACCTTCGAAAAAATATGGCAGACTATTTTCGTGAACGAAGAAATCAAGAATTCAGTGGCTGAAAAAGACAAGCCCGACCACGAAGGCTGGTTTTGTTTTTCGCATGATTGTATAGGTTATCAGGGCGGCAAATCCGGACCAGATTAAAGACATAAAAAAAACCGTGTGACCAAAGGATCACACCGGGTGTGAGTATTTCGATCCCATTTTCCAGACTGGTCTTGGTCACAGACTGTCTTTCGATGCCCACGAAAGCAAAGATGAGAAATAAGACATCTATACCTTCGCTGACAGCAAAAAGTATCCAGAGCGGCACCCTGGGTGCCAGGGGTTTGGCCGCCAGGGCTGCGCCTGAATGACCGGGCCCCATATATTCACGCCCCTTACTTCACAAAATAAATCACTGCCAGCACCACCCCGACCACCACCACGATCCATCGCAACACGGTTGGGTTCACTGATCCGGCCAGCCTCCCTCCGAATAAGCCACCGATCAGTGAGCCGGCTGCCATCACCAGCGCCACCGGCCAGATGATCTGCCCGGCAAAGATAAAATACACAGCCGCGGCCACACCGGAAACCAGCCCGATGACCTGCTTGATGGCGTTCAGGCGGGTCATGCTCTCTTCCAGTACCAGGCCCGTCACTGCCAGAATGATCACGCTGGCGCCCGCCCCAAAGTAACCGGCATAAATGGATACAAGCCCCACCGGCAGAATAATCCAGGCATCGGTCAGGTGGATATGCCCCGCCGCCGAACGGTGCAAAAGCCAGCCGCGCACAGAATCCTGCACTGCCAGCAGCAGCGCCGCCGCCAAAATAAGGAAGGGCACCAGTTCGTTGAACAACCGCTCTCCGGTACGTATCAACAGCCAGCCGCCCAACAACCCTCCCGCGGCGCAGACTGGCAGGGCCATGGCCAGCCGCCTGCCCTGGCCTTGCAGGTCCTTGAACTGGGCAACCGCCGCTCCGAAAAAACCCGGCATCACGGCGAGTTGGTTGGTGGCGTTGGCGCCCACCGAGGGCAGTCCCAGCGCCAGCAGCAGCGGAAAGGTAAGCAACGTTCCCCCGCCGGCCAGCGCGTTGACCACACCGGCCACTATTGTTGTGACAAAGATCAATCCATACTGTAAAAGAGTGATGATGTGCCATCCTTATCCGGAGTTATGAAACTGGATTGCATTTTATCAAAATCCAATTTACAGAGGATTATTTCTGCAAAATTGTTTGAATTTCTGTCTGAATTGAGTATGATTAGGGATAACAATTTATGGGAGTAATGAACGGAAATTGAAGAGCCGGGATCCTTTTTCAGTATGGGAGGAATGATGCTCGAAAAAAGTGATTACTACCGCCTGCCCTGGTCGATGAATGACAATCCCATTGCGTGGATCGAGATCACCGACATCTGTAACATTCACTGTGAAGGTTGTTACCGCCAGTATATGACCGGCCACAAACCGCTGGAACAACTCAAGGAAGAAGTCCTGTTCTTCAAGAAGTGGCGCAACCCGGATAACTTCTCCATCGCCGGCGGTGAACCGCTGATCTACCCGCAAATCATCGAACTGGTGGCCTTTATGAAGCAACAGGGCATCAAACCGGTGATCCTGACAAACGGACTGGCATTAACCCCCGAACTTCTGCACGAATTGAAATTGGCCGGGCTGGCCGGATTTACCATGCACATCGACAGCCATCAGAACCGCCCCCACTGGCAGAACAAGACGGAAAAGGAACACAACGAACTGCGTCAGAAATATGCCGACATGGTTTACGCGGAGGGTGGTCTGTATATTGTGTTCAATTCCACGGTGTACCCGTCCACCTTCCATGAGATCCCCGATATCGTGCGCTGGGGTCAGGATAACTTCGAAAAAGTGCAGGGGTTGGTGTTTATTACATACCGTACCATGACGTTGGACGACAGTATCGGCACGGACAAGGAAGACCATCAGATCGACCTGAGCAAGCTGAGCTATACCCGTGATACGTTTAATGAAAAATTTGTTACCGGGCCGGAAGTGTATGAGAAGATCAAAGAAACCCTTCCTGTGTATGAAGCATCCGGCTATTTGGGCGGCAGCATCAGACATGACAGCTTTAAGTGGACCATAGGCGCGTTGATTGGCGGGAAACATCAGGCTTATGGTTCGGTAGGCAAAAAGACCATGGAATTGGCCCAGACCGGGCATCACTGGTTCACCGGACGGTATCTCGCGTATCTGTCCACAGCGAAGATCGGCCCGAAAATCTTCCTGATGGGACCCTGGGACAAACAGGTGCGTGAGGCCTGGAGGAACCGCGCGGCTGCAATTCTGCGGAACCCGTCGCGCCTCTTTGAAGGCGTGTACATGCAAAGCATCGGTATCATACAGGCGCCTGACCTGTTGGAAGACGGGCGGGCGGATATGTGCGATAGTTGTCCGGATATCACCATTTATGATGGGAAATTTGTGAATTCCTGCCGTATGGATGAATTTCGGCAGTTTGGCGGATTTGTCTCCGTATTGGAAAAAAAGGAAGAGGTCTCATCAACTTGAAAAGAAAAATGAACATACCCCGCTTTATCGGCAGCCTGATACGAATCCTGAAAGGCAGACCGCACATCCCGCCTTCGTTGGAAGACAATCAATTGCTGCAGATCATCCTGAGGCGGCGCAGTGTGCGCCGGTTTACCGATCAGCCTATTCCGGATGATATATTCAATGCCATCCTGGAAGCCGGCCGGGTGGCGCCGTCCACGGTGAACCTGCAAACCTGGTCGTTCGCGGTATTTGACATGGATCAGTGGCGGGCGAAGTTTGAACATTTCATCCCCTTCCGCGGCGCGCGCGCGGTGATCATCCTGGCGGATACTTACCGGCTGCGCCAGGCCATGGATGTCTTTCCGGACACCCCGCTGATCGATCACACAGCGGCAGTGATGAATGCCTCGCTGGCCGCCATGAATATGAACATCGCCGCTGAAGCATTGGGGATCTCTTCAGTGATGCTTTCGGATACCGGCCGCACCGGTTTGCTGGATATGGATTTCCTGCGGGAAAAACTTGGTCTGCCTCCGGGTGTTCTTCCTCTAATGACCATGGTTTTCGGGTACGCTAAGACTGCCTATCCGCCAATGCCGCCACGTTTGCCCATGGAAGAGATCACTTTTACCGAACAGTACAAGATGCCCGATAAAACCGTTTTGCGCAATTGGGTGGATGAAATGGAAGCCGGCTACAAAGCTGCCTGGCCGGGCTCTTCCTTTGCCAGACAGGTGGAACTCTATTGCTCCAAGCTGGGAAGAGCGGAAGAGGAGTTGCGTCGTTTGATTTACCCCAATTCCCAGAAGAAGGATGAAAATTCACGCTTGACTCAATAACATCTGCCCATATATATTGATATAAAAGCAGCACAATTGATGCCTGGTGTAAGAATTTCGTTTCTTTTTGTACGAATTACTGGCTCTAAATTAGTCGAATAAATATTGCCGCACCTGTTTGCCGGTTATTAAAAAAATATCTGGTTCCTCACGGTTTCATCGTGATTTCCTCTGGATCATTCATGACCTTATTTGAGGGAAACCATGAACAAAAAGAAAAACCTGCCCGAAGCCCCCATCATAGACCTGGTTCTATGTCTTTCCGAGGCGGTGGATCTGGTAAGCCCTCTGGTGGCCGACCATCACCGGAGGACGGCTCAGGTGGCATTCGGTTTGGCAACGCAAATGCGCCTTCCGGAAAAAGACATTCAGGATGTGGTGATGGCGGCAGCCCTGCACGATGTAGGCGGTCTGACTCTTCAAGACAGGCTTGGCGCGCTGGATTTTGAATTCCAGGATCCATATGGTCACGCGGTGCGCGGCTACCTGCTGTTGCGGTCTTTCCCGCTGTTAAAACGGGCGGCTGATTTCATCCGTTTTCATCATGTGCCCTGGAATAATGGGCAGGGCGCCGAACTGGATGGTATGTCCGTCTTAAAATACAGCCATCTGCTGCATCTGGCTGACAGAATCGCCGTGTTGATCAACCCTGAAGAGGAAATACTGGATCAGGTCAGTGGTATACGCGAACGAATCCGCGCGCAGGCGGGAACACGTTTCGTTCCTGAGATGGTGGAGGCTTTTGACGCTTTGTCGCGGCGTGAAGCTTTTTGGCTGGATGCCGTTTACTACCTCTCTTTAAATTCACTGCGCACCAGGTTGCGCTGGCCTGGTATGGCCGTGACCGACGCGGATTTTTACGGGCTTTCCAATATTTTCCGCCGGATCATTGATTTCCGCAGCCCATTCACGTCTTCCCATTCAGCTGGAGTCGCCGCATGCGCGGCTGAACTTGGCCGCCTTAGTGGATTCACGGAGGTCGAATGTCAGTTGCTTAACCTGGCCGGGCTTCTTCATGACCTGGGGAAACTGGCAATCCCGGCAGAAATCCTTGAAAAGAAAGGAAGACTGACTCCGGAAGAATTAAATGTAATGCACCGGCATACCTACTATACCTTCAAGATTATGGAAACCCTGCAAATTCTTGACCTTGTGCGTGTCTGGGCGGCGTATCATCACGAACGTCTGGATGGGCAGGGGTATCCGTTCCAATTGAAGGAAGTGGATTTGCCTCTGGGTTCCCGGATCGTCAGTGTGGCTGACATTTTCACCGCGTTGACCGAACAACGCCCGTACAGAGACCCCAGCTCACCCGGTGAGGCGTTACGAATACTTGAAAAAGCGTCTGCCGAACACAAATTGGATCAACAGGTCGTGGAAAAACTCGCTGCCCATCTGGATGAGATGGCTGAACTGATCCGGAAAGCCCAGGAAACCGCCCGGCAGGAATACCAGGAATTTCTCGACACAGCTCAAAAACTGACACCTGTCGTCGAGGAGGAAAGAAGTTATTAAAGCAGGTCGAAGCTGACGGCGACAAACGACAACGGAGGTATTTCCAATTCTGCCGCGCCTTTTTTTACGCGAATGGAATGGAATGGTTTTGCATAAACTTTCATAGGTTCCTCAAATGTGTTCTTGATGGTTGCGTGTTCACCTGTGAGAATATCCCCTGAGTTTACCCGCTTGATCATACCTTCCATATCCACAGCCACACTGGCAGCCTGATCAGGGCTTCGGTTGACAATAAATACATGAAGACTATCTTCATCCAGAATAGCGCTTGTATCAATGCCGCATACTTCACCGTATACCTGACTGGTGTACCCTGGGCCGGTGACATTCTGGCGCAGGGACAGACCATTCCGCCGGTTGGCAAACATCACTAGTGGATAATAGGTGGTCTGCCGCAGCAAGTCATCCCCGCGGGTCAGCAGCGGCGCGATGGCGTTGACCACTTGCGCCAGGCTGGCCATTTTAACACAGTCGGCATGGCGGATGAAACTATTGATAAAGCCTGCCACCACCAACGCGTCAGCCAGATCAAATTCTTCTTCAACCAGATGTGGAGCAAACCTTCCACCGCCGGTTGTGAATTCCGGCCCGGTGGTGCGGTACCAGACATTCCATTCATCAAAACTTAAATAGATCCGTTTGGAACTGCGCCGTCTGGCCTGCACAAAGCGGCAAACCGCGTCCATCTCTTCGATCTGCCGGTCAATGCCGATCGTACTGGCCAGGTATTCTGGTAGGTTGCCGTCTTTATTAACGGCGTAACGGTGCAGGCTGATGGTATCAATCTGGTCGCCCAGGCATTCCAGTACTTCGCGATCCCATTCAAGGTAAGTGGGCAGGTCAACGGTGCAGCTTCCGCAGGCGGTCAACTCGATGGAAGGATCCACTTCCTTCATCAGGTTGGCAGCCTGACCGGCGCGCAGGGCATATTCTCCGGCAGGAACATGCCCCAACTGCCAGGGGCCGTCCATTTCATTGCCCAAACACCAGTACCTGACGCCAACTGTTTGGTCAAATACTGACGAATCATATTTGCGTTCGGGTCGGTTGCAGTATTCCACCCAATCGCGGGCTTCTTCCGGAGTGCCGGTTCCAAGATTACAGGCCAGCATGGGCTGCCAGTCCATCAACCGGCATAGTTTGAGGAATTCATCTGTGCCGAATTGATTGGTTTCCAGGCTGTCCCAAACCGGGTCTTTGATCACCGGCCGCCGATCCTTTGGACCAACGCCGTCACGCCAGTGGTAGCCTGAGGCGAAGTTCCCACCGGGGTAGCGCATGGTAGTTAAACGCAGCGCTCTAAGGGCGTCTAAAACATCTTTACGAAAACCATTCTCATCAGCATGGATCGATTCGGGCTGGAATACACCTTCGTATACCGCCCGGCCAAGATGTTCCAGAAAACCGCCGAACAGACGCTGATCAATGGGAGCAATCGTGAATTGAGGATGTAATGTTATGTGATACATATTCATGGTTTTGTCCTGTGATACCGATCGACCGGATGAGAATAAATAATCATCCGGTCGGCGGCAGAAAGGAAGAAAGAATTGAGAAAAAAGCTCAGCCTTTTATTGCTCCAGCCGTGAGCCCGGCGACGATTTGTTTTTCAGCAAACAGGTAAAACACAATGGTTGGAATGGATGATAAGAAGACAAAGGCAGAAACCAGTGCCAGGTCCTGTCCCCATTGCCCCTGGAATTGCATGGTACCCAGGGTGAGGGTCCAGAGTTGGTTGTTATTCAACACAACAAGAGGAACCAGGAGGTCGTTCCAACTGACGATCATGACCAGCGCGGCAACGGCTGCCAGAGATGGTTTGACCAACGGCAGCATGATGCGCCAGAAGAAATCAAAGTTATTGCAGCCATCAATATAAGCCGCGTCCTGTAATTCTGTGGGAACGGCTGTGAAGAAACCTTTCAAGATAAGGATATTGCCGGACAGTTGAAAGGCGATCTGCACCAGGATAATGCCGGTGAGAGTGTCGATCAATGGGATGCCCATCTGGGTAATCTGCCGGAGGACAAAATAAACGGGGAGGATGGCCACATTGATCGGGAACATTAATCCCAGGGTGAACAGATTGAAAACAAAATTTTTACCGCGAAATTCAAGCCGGGCCAATACAAACGCGACCATCGCGCAAATGATGACCGTACCGCTGGTGGTTGCCACCATGACGATGAGGCTGTTTTTCATCATGTTCCAGAAGGAAGGCGTGGTCAGGATGCCGATAATATTGTCCCACTGGGGTGAAGTGGGGAAATCATAGGGGTGCGAGTACATCTGCCCGGTGGTTTTGACACTGCCAAACATGAGGATCACAAGAGGAATAAAGATCAGTATTGTGGCAATGACCAGAATTAAATATTGAAAAGCGCGCGGAACAGCTTTACGCATCCATTTTGGGGTGGGTATCACTCTTTGCATCGCAGATTCCTTTCTAGAGACCGGTAAGGTAATCGGGTTTCTTGGTCATCTCCTGATAGATCAAAGAGAAGATCACACAAAGGATGAACATGATGATGGCCACCGCGGATCCGTACCCCAGTTGGAAGCGGACGAAACCAAAGCGGTACATATACGTGGCCATGGTTTCGCTGGCATTGACCGGCCCTCCACCTGTCATCACCCAGACAATGATGAATTGTTGGATGGAACCCAGAACAGACATATAAACGGAAGTCTTAATTGGGCTGCTCAGCAGCGGCAGAGTGATGTAAAAGAAATTTTGAATGGAATTGGCACCGTCCATACGGGCGGCCTCCTCAATATCCGTGGGAATGTTCTGCAATCCTGTAAGGTAGAGGAGCATATGAAATCCGAAATACTTCCAGGTAAGAGTCAAAAAAACGGCGAAAAGAACAATGTTCATATCGCCCAGCCAGGCTACCGGTGATAAACCCATTTGCACCAGAATGCCATTGAAAAGTCCGCGCTCCGGGTCTGCATTGAACAGCAGCAACCACATGATGGCCGCGTTTACTTCAGAGAGAACATAAGGTAGAAAGAAAATCGTCCGAAATAGGCTGCGGCCGGGCAGGTCGCGGCCGACCAGGACAGCCAGCAGCATGGCCATGGGTAATTGGATGCCCAGCGAACAAACAATAATCACCAGAACGTTTTTAACCGCTTTTATGAAAACTTCGTCAGAAATGATCCTGACATAATTATTCAACCCCACATTTTTTACCGCCGGTCCCAATCCATTCCAATTGAAAGTGCTGAAATACACTGAACGGAAGATGGGATAGATCACAAAAAGGGAAAATAGTATTAGTGCTGGTAATAAAAACAGGACAATAAACAGGTTGTCTTTGGCTTTACGCGAAAGACCGGAAGTGTTTTTGGAACCGAAATTTTTTGAGACGGTAAACAAGGGTTGCATAAAGAACTCTTTCTCTCCTTCATATCCGGATAAATATTGTTTTTTCCATTTCCGGGTATCATCCGCACGGAGATTTTCAGGGGGATACTTAATTATCTTACATCAACGCACGCGGAGTGGGATTGCTTGATTCAACAAGAACAGGTGCGGGGCGGTTATTAGCCTCCCACGCACCTGTTGTACAGCAACAATCTTATTTCATGTTCTCTTTGGCAGAAGCTTCAATGGCTTTGGCAACATCTTCCGCGGAAGCTGTTCCGGCGAAGAGTTTCTGCACATTGTCGTTGATGGCACCGCCAACAGCGGAGGGCAGGAACTGATCGTAGTACAACTGGAAGTATTTGGCCTGGGCAAATTTAGCCTGAACCAGTTTCATGTTGGGGTCTGCCAGGCCAGCTTCGGCACCGGCGACCACAGGGATACCCGTGCCGCTCTTGGCGATGGTGGTCTGGTTCTCAACGTTGGTCAGGAATTTGACGAAGTCAATGGCTTCAGGGGTGGCATCTTTGCCGATGGCGAAACCGTTGCCGCCGCCGACACAATCACTGCCATCACCAGCTCCGCCTTCAACAGCCGGGAAGCCGAACATACCGAGGTTGGCAACACCCTTCTTATCGGCACTGTTGGCAGCCTGCACAGAGGGAGCCCACTGGCCGGAGAGTTCCATGGCCGCTTTGCCGTTACCGAAGGCAGCCTGCATGTCATCATGATTGGCGCCCAGGAAGCCTTCCTGGAAGGGTTTCATGTCGATGAGTTTCTTGAGTTCTT
>CAYNJT010000004.1:0-31277 GCA_964397625.1 uncultured Leptolinea sp.
GGTTGCCGGGTGGTCTTTTGATTTATGTTCATTGGGAATCGGTATTTTCAGGAGCTGGAGAATAGCCTTCTTCACCAGGAAGATCTGTAAAGAAACCATTCTTCCCTTTAAATCGGAAATAGTTTACGGTTCCGGCATGGATCGTAATATTGTAAAAATATTTAATATTTTCATACTCTATATTGATGATGTAGTTACCCGCGGGGAGGTCGCTAAGAACAAGATTTTCACCGTAATAGGGATCACTGTGAGCGTATTTGTCACCATACGTGCGCACAATCCAATCCTGTTTGCGATCCGAACGCTGAATGATGATATCCTGTGATGTGTAGAACGAACCTGAGGTGTTCATAACGCGGCCCGCGAGGACTCCCCAACCCTGGGGCGGCGCGACCCACAATTCTGGATTGAGTGAACAATTGAAGCAATTTTGTTTCCACCGAACTTCAAAGTGTAAATGCGGGCCAGTAGTGGCGCCAGTTTCTCCAACAATTCCAAGAATATCACCTGTATTTACATATTGATCTGGTTGAACATAGACTTTGTTCATATGAGCGTAGATTGTGTATAACTTTTCTCCCAGAAACCCAAAATCATGTTCAAGGGTGACAGCAATCCCATAGGGATCTTTCGAATCATTTCTGCCTGAGTAAACTCCATAACCTGCCCAGACAACCTTGCCAGGAGCCGCGGCGCGAACCGGGGTACTGAGTGGAGCATCAATATCAATTCCGGTATGCACCACTCCTTCCCAACCGGTATAGGTTCCTCCGTAACGGTAATTCCACAGAGGCCAATTGATGGTGTTCGCGGAAATTGGTCGTACGAAATAGAAATGATCGTGTGAACTTAGCGCCCAGGGAATAGGATACAAAGGAGGGCGCCAGTCCAGAGGGTCGACTGGTTCAGCCGTAGGAAAAGCGATTTCAAGAGGTTTTGTCTTTTTCGGATCACGTGTGGGAGCCACAGTGGCTAAATTAAAGGTGGGAGTGAATGTTGGAATGGAGACTGATGTTGTTGTTGGTGTAAAAGTTAAAGTAGATATGGTCGCTGTTGGAGGTATTTCTTTCGTAGGTGTAACAGTGGTTGTCGGCCAGGCCAGTTCAATTGTATTCGTTGGTAATGCTGTATTCGTGGACGTATTGTCGATTGATCCAAAGGCGTTGACTTCCGGCACTGTCAGGTACGAAGAACAGGAAGAAAGTACCAGTATGGTAAGAAAACCTGATACCTCTAGAAACAAATGCGAAATGGATTTAGAAATTTCATTCATTTGCGTCAATCATTCTTCTTCGATAGTGACAGGTGTGGCTGTCGGCTCATCGGGTTTTGGAGTTGGAAAAGGTGTGAGTGTTGGACGAATGAAAGGACGTGAAAAATCCTGGTCAGGATATATTTGATTTAATGCGGTATTCAAATCCAAATTTTCCGTCTGGGCGAAAAGAGTAAAGCGTGCGCCTGGATAATATGTAATCCAATTGGCGGTTGCGGGGAACCTTTCCCACCCATAACGACCAGCCCATTCAGTGAAATCAATCCAATATCCTTCCGGGACATTGATCTCTTTTCCGCCTTTTTCATATACTGACGCATCACCTGAATTCCTTGATAGGATGTCCCAGGCTCTGTCAGTCATGGGACGCCCTTGAGAACCATCCTGATTACGTGTCTTAAGGAATACTCGCCAATACGTTTGAATCCCAATATCCTCTTTCACCAGAGCCATCCAGCCGGAGTTCAATGGCAGGCTATTGATCATAATCCCTCTACCTGTGCTGAGCCATGAAATACCTGTGCCGGGTGCGATTGGAGAGTCTTTATCGGTAAATGCCGCTTCAAGACTATTCAAAAGGTCCCAACCGATTAATTCTCCGATTTTCGCTCGCAGAGTGTAAAAAGATTCATCAATAGAATCTAATAAAGCCGGATAGGGAGCCACCACTCCATCCAGTGGAACCAGTGCGTCTGTTCCTGTGGGAAGAGGGTCATGGTTCAACATGGGAGTCCACAATGATTTGGCGGAAGGGGATGGAGCCTGAGAAAGACGTGGAGAGAGAGCTTCAGGCAGGCTGGCTGAATGCCAATCCAGACCCTGTAACGCGCCAGGTAGCCGGATTAGAGGTATGGTGATCTGACCAGTGGATGTTTCATAGGATGCGATTGCCGTCAGATTTGCCTGGCGTACCCGCGTGACTAACGATGTACCAGATGGATTCCAAACTGGCCAATCACCCGAACCGGCAGGTCGTACAGGTAAATTTGGATCGGACATATCAAGAATAACCAGAGCTTCATCTCCGGCTTTTTTCTTAGCCCATGCAAGGAAACGGCCGTCGGGAGACCAATCTGGACGGGTATCTTTTCCTTCCGCGTCCCGGCTGATATTTACAAATCGTTCCTTGAAATTATCCAGACGGGCTATCCAGATTTCATCTTCACCAGACCGATCAGATACAAAAGCGATCTGTCGGCCGTTCCCGCCGGGTATCCAACGGGGAGAAAAATCGGTGGATGGATCGTTGGTGAGTTCAAGTGGCTTATTTTCCGGGTGAGCAACCTCAAGCAGGTAAATATCGAGATTGCCTTTAATATAGGTTTCATACGCCAGCCATTGCCCATCAGGTGACCAGGTTGGATTTCCCTCATATTCAGGTGTGCTTGTCAACTGGGTCACAGAAGAAGACTGAATATCCAAAATATACAAATCCCAGTATCCATTTCGATGGGAGCTGTATGCGACTCGTTTGCCATCAGGACTGATGGCAGGATTGATATCATCCCAATCCCCTTCAGTCAATCGCAATAATGGTAAATACTGGGGATGAAAGGCAAATAGATGAAAGTAGAATCCATCTGCCATAGATAGAACCATAACACCCTGTTCCTCCAAGCCTTTTATACTGGCGTTTACCTCAGTTGGGGTTACCGTGGGAGGGATGGCGGTGGGTGGGGGTGTCTCGGTTGGAATGATTGTAGGTAATACTTCCGTTGGGGCTACAGTGGCAGTTGGTACGGACGTCGGCGGAATAACAATAGTGGATGTGGGTAATAATTCCGTCTCAATAACCGGCCATAGAAAGAAAATCGTCACGGCAACATTTGCGACGATGAAAAATACCAAAAGGTACAGAACCACTTTTGAAACGGGTTTTGGTTTCATTTGCCGGCTATCAATGTTAAGTTTTTGTACTCAGACGCTCTATTTTGATGCCAGGCTGGACCTGAAAATATCCATTGGATTGAACATCTGAAATACACCACTTACACGCCAGTTGCAATAATTATGCCTATCTTCTTCTGTGGTATTGCCGTCGTAATGCCCCATATTTGAAAAGGTAGCACCGGAAGGGCCGATCCTCATTTCTAAATGTAAGTGTGGCGCGCTGGAGTATCCGGAATTCCCCACAAATCCAATTACCTGACCGGATGAAACCGCGTCACCCTGTTTCAGACTTGAGGGGCTGATCATATGTCCGTATAGCGTATAAAGAGACTTGGAGGCTGTGTTCCATTGATCTTTTGTCAAGTCAGGACAGTTTAGTTTATTGTTGATTATTGTCCCCAAAGGTTGAGTGGGAATTTTTATCGCTTGAATAAGATTGGGGGGAACTGAATTCAATGGAGTCTCTATTAATATCGCAAAACCGTATGGGGCTTTCTCTTTAGAATCGGACATTGAGACTTTTCCGGGAAAAACCGATTGAATGGGATCACCCAGAATGGGTTTATTATCGCGATTCCAGAAAGCAAAATCCACCCCATGGTGTCCCGAGTCTTCCCCAGGAGGAGGTAATTTAAATTCCTGAGAGATCAAATCCTGTAGATCGCCAATACCGAAGCCCTGTAACGGCGAACTAATGCTGGCGTTGATGATGGCGGTAGGTTTA
The DNA here is from genome assembly GCA_964397625.1 of uncultured Leptolinea sp. Lineage (GTDB taxonomy): Bacteria > Chloroflexota > Anaerolineae > Anaerolineales > Anaerolineaceae > Leptolinea. The sequence continues at coordinate 3,888 of CAYNJT010000004.1, forward strand.
GGCTCGGGATTGGCAGCTGTCACTTTCACCGGTATGACAGTTGGTTGTATCGTGGGAATGACTACAGGCGTTCCAACTGGTAGAGGTGTCTTTATCGTTATTGCCCCTGACCATTCACTATTGGCGATTGCCGCATCTTCAGGGGATATGGTAGATGTCTGGGTGGGCAAGATTTCAGGAAGTATGACATTGGGTAACACGCTGGCTGTTTGTGCGGGCGCACTGGTTAACATGGCCGTTATCACTATCATGATTATCAAAACAAAAGATTTGATAATTACCAACGCCAGGCCTAAAATATATGGAAAAAAATGGGAGAAATAATCTTTATTCATGAACCCCTGATCACATCAATAAGGTAGGCATCTGTAAAAGAGGCTGACAGAATAATGTCAGCCTCTTTAGTCAGGCAGTCAACGATCAATGTTTCCTCGGCGCGGGTTCGGTAAACAGGTCTCCCGGGGTATCCAGATCATCAATCGGCGGAGGCGGAGGAGTTGTTTCACGGTGGGGTGTAGTGGCCGGTTGGGATGCAACCGGGGCGATAGGCGCAGGAGCGGCAGGAGCCGGCATAACCGGGGGAACAACCGTGGAATTTACCGGTATCCCAAATACAGCGGCGCGCATGAGGGTTCCAAATCCGGGAACCGCGTTGCTTTCCGGAGTCCAGGGTTCACCATAAAATACAGCCCTGACACGTCCAGAGTACAGAAAGATCAGGACTATGATATCGAGGAAGGTCATTAGTGAATAACCACAGATACTGGCAACGGCTACACCGGTTACTGCGCCGACGTCAGGAAGAAGACTGTTGATTACAGGGATACCGGCGCCAAGCAGGACAAATAATCCACCAATAGCGCCAAAGAGGGCAAGGAAAACGGCACCCATGCGGGAACTATTCTTAAGCCGGATCAAACCTGAGCCAATGGAAAAGTACCAGATACAAAGGATCAGGCCAAAGAAAGCTCCGATAACGGGAAGGAATATGGATTGAGGATTGGAAGGTGTCACAGTGAGATTGGGAATGATGGCGAATACTACTGTCGCGGCCGCGCCAAGCAGACAGACAACCGCCATGAGAAAGTGATACGACGCCACCAGGATGACACCGTCCCATACTGATTTGTCGTTATTATTCATTCGTAATTCCTCCTCAAAACTTGGTCGAAGATGTTAACTTCAATATTGTCCTATTTTATCCTGATTTTTCATTTCTTTTTAACGAATTCCATACAAGCGAATTGTCCCATCTGTTGAACCAGCCGCAAGGACCTTGCCATCGACTGTCTCAGCCAAACTGGTCAAGGATCCGCTGGTGCCTTTGAAATCTGTCAAAAGATTCCCGCTGGCGAGATCCCAGAATTCAATGTTTTCTCCGGCAACTGCCAGTACTCTATTATCTGCAGAAAAGGCCAGTGAGTTAGATCCTTTAGTCTGCAGATTTTTAAGCATTGTCCAACCTTCCGATTCCCAGACATAAGTGTAACCATCTTCGCTGGCAGAAGCCAGTAGCCTGCCATCCGGGCTGAATACAATACTGCGGACAGCCCGGCTGTGTTTTTGTATTGTTGTAACCAATTGACGTGAGTCAAAATTCCACACTCGAATAATGCCATCCCCTCCGGCAGAGGCGAGCATGTTGGTACCCTGGCGTAGCGCGAGTTCGATATCACCTTTCGTGAAACCGGTGATATTGTAAAGACCTGTACCGGTAGCCATTTCCCACATCTTGAGAGTGATATCCACCCATCCTCCTGTGGAAGCCAGGCGGCTGCCATCAGAGTTGAATACCACCGAACGAACACCACCGCTATGGCCGCGCAGTGAATACACTTTTTGCCCGCTTGTGGTATCCCAGATAATGATCGTGTTATCGGCACCCCCAGATGCGAGGTAGCGGCCGTCTGCGTTGAACTCAAGCGTCGAGACATCTCCGCTGTGCCCTTCTAACATTGTGAGTATCGAGCCCGTTTTCACATCCCATAACGTGATCCTGCCATCCTGGTTGCCAGTGGCGAGAATGGATGCGGCTTTATTAAAAGCCAGACTGGTAATTGAATATGTAAAGCCTTTGAATGGCGCGGCCAACGCGTCATCCGCGGGCCGCCAGATATGCAAAGTGTGCGCGCCGATGGCGAGCAAAGACCCATCCGCGTTAAATGCCAGCGAATTGACTTCACCAGGAACCTTACTGATTATTTTCACCAGGCGGCCTGTGGCGATTTCCCACAGGCTGACCGTTCCATTTTGCTCGCCGGAGATAATACCCGTACCATCACTGGTAAAAATTAGACTGCGTACACCTGAGGTTACCGGGAAGAGGCGAATTTGCTTTCCATTAGTGGTATCCCAGAGAACAAAAGTATTGTCATCACTTGCTGATGCCACCATCTTTGAATCGGCGCTCATAACCACGCAATTTACTGATTTGTAATGAGCCGTGATGGAGATAAAGCGAACCCCACTGGAGACATTCCACATGGAAACTGTTTTATCCTCTGAACCGGCGACAACCAGTTGCCCATCTGCACTAATCTGAAGCGCTCTGACTGGATTGCCGTTCCCTTCCAATTCTCGACTCAAAGATCCATCCGCTGTGTTCCAGATGTAAATCTTTCCATCCATACCGGCGCCCAGAATGAACATGCCATCATGGCTGAAAACCAGTTCTGTGATCCTGACACCCCGGGTATCAATCGAGGCAATTGCTTCGTTGGTACCATATTTCCAGATGATAACGGAATTGTCTGAACCACTTGTGACCAGTCGGGAACCGTCGGGGCTGATAGCGGCGCTATAAATATTTGAATTCATATAAACGGGATTCTGTTCCTGTCCTGTAAACGGATCCAGATAGAAGAAACCACCAGTTGTTGCCGCGACAAGATTGAAAGCGCCGGATGATGTAGGCGCCCAGGTTACCTGATTTATTCGTCCTTTCCCAAACTGGCCAATCAATTTCAGATAGGCCAGATTATCGAGGCCAAAAGGTTGGTCAGGGATCTGAAGTGATCCCTGAACAGTGGTGACATCGATTTTTGCAGCAGGCGCCTGTGGTGGATTGGTCGGCGCGGCTGGTGGATTGGTTGGCGCTGCTGTGGGTTGCGCAGGGGGATTTGTTGGAGAAGGTGAAATTTTTGTTGGAACCAAACCCACACCAGTAGGGTTAACAGCCTGAACCGCGATGGTAGGTATTTTTGTGGGAGCAAGAGTAGGAATGCGAGTTGGAACAGCGGTCTTTTTCCAGAATAGAGAAAGCGGGGTCTTTACAACCCGAGTCATTGTCGGGCGCGGGGTTACAGAGGTTTTTGGTTTCAGGGGAGCGCTGTTTGAGGCAAAGAGAATTATTACCACTGTAAAAAGTACCAGTGATATGGATATGAGTAATTTAATTATGACTGCAACTGCCAATGATATTTTTTGAAAATTGGGTTGTTGTTGCAATGCAGACTTCCTTATTAATGGTATAGATCAACATCGGGGAAATGAAATATTTGAGTAATGAGATTATAATATCAGAAATTCCGTAGCGTAAAAAAAGCAGTTTCCCAAGCCTTTGAAAACTGCTCAACGGAAATAACCGGGAGTTTATTTTGTTGGAAGTTGGAGTACTATGATCACGACTTTTACGTCCATGAAGGGCGGAACCGGAAAGACCACGATTACCGGGTTGATGGCGAGTTATTTAACGCAGTTTTATAAGAAGCGCGTTATTATTATTGATATTGACCCGCAGGGTGGAAGCACGACGCTTTTCCTTGGTACAGAAGCGCGGTCGACGATTGACGGGAAAGCCGGTCCGACTGTCTTTACGGTCCTTGAGACAATGCGTGAAGGCGGTGATACACGGCAGGTCGTTCAAAAAGCCTTGATGCGCTCAAAATATAATGAAAATGTCTTTATCCTTCCGGCAGATTACCGGGTAACCAGTCTTTTGAGCATGGGGGAATCACCGGACATCCTGCGGTATGCGCTGGATGAAGCATCCTTCTCAGATGATCTAATCGTAATGGTGGATACGGGTACTGCGCCATTCCTTGTGTCCATGGCCATTTCCGCGGCTTCAGATAAAGTCTTTGTTCCCCTTATGCTTTCCATGCAAAATCGCAAACCAACTGCAGATACCATACAATTGGTATTGCGCCAGCGAAAACAACTGGCCGGGATTGTGCCGGTAGGCATTGGGAATGCCAAATGGGAGGAAGCCACCATGGAATCATGGAACGAGAGTTTGAAAAACAATCCCATGCTTTCCAACGCGAAAATTCTATCCGGCATTCCCTATTCGAAAACACTGGTGCGGAGTGAGTGGGTGGATCAGGTCTTCCCGGAAAGATTGACGCCAGTTTTTGCCGAACTAAGTTCTGTATTGCTGAATGGCAAAGCCCATAGCGATTAATTGAATTTGAGTTATCAACCAAAAACAAATCCGCTCAGAATATCTGTTTTGAGCGGATTATGTTTCCCTGGGAGATAACTCACTCCCGGTAGAAGCACGTCAACGTTTAATCAGGTGTGGTATTATGGTTCGAATAATTTTAGGGTTTTTGGTATAAAAAACTCAACTACCAGAAAAATCGCTTTTTTTATTTGCTTGAAAACGCACATTCTCTTCCCTGGATGTGATAATGTGATGAAGAGCCATCAAGTTCCGTACACTTTATTTTTCTTTTTTATTTTGTTTTGTTGTTTTTTAAGCGGCTGTGCGAGGCAGACCAGTGAGCCAGTGCGAGTGGTGCAGGATTACCTTCAAGCTCTGGCAGCACAGGATCAGGTTGCAATTTCAAACCTTACATGCAGTGAATGGGAAACCCAGGCTTTCCTGGAATTGGATGCTCTTCAACTGGTTAAAGCAACTTTAACCGATGTGCAGTGCCGGGAAACTGAAGTTGTGTCGGGCGGGGTGATTGTTGAATGCTCCGGGAAGCTGGAGACGACATATAACAATGAAATATCCAGTGTGGACCTTTCTCAAAACAGATACTTCGTTTCCCATGAAAACGGAGATTGGCTGGAGTGTGGATACCGGTGAAAATCCTCCGATTGATTTTTAATCGTTCAACCTTATGGGCACTATTACTGGTGTTGATGAGCCTGGCTGTTCTCATCTCTGTAACCGATACATCGCCAGTATGGATTTATCAGGGATTCTAGTATGCGCATAGAACTGCTTCTCGCGCTGATTCCAGTTGCCCTGATCATCAGGTCATTGTCGCGCACACGGGGATATGCTGAACTTCTTTCCATAGCCGGTGTTGTATTGATCTTTGCCCTGCAACCCGAAATACCTGTGCGCTATCTGGAATTCTGGCTCCCTGTACTTACAATCGCATTGGTTGTTTTCTCCTGGCTGCTTGTAACCCCGCGTGAAAGACGGTTTTCACCAAAGGCTATCCATTTCATTCACCGCGTCGGGCTTTACGTGATCTTGTTAAGTCTTCTGCGTTACGTTGATCTCGGAAAATTTAGTTTTCTCTCCCGGCCGCCGCAGATTCAACTTGTGTTAACCTTCCTGATGGTGCTGGCAATCATCGGTTTACATATTGGCAGGTTCAGGGAAGGCAAGTCGGCGATAGTATCAAGCTACACGCTCACCGGGCTTCTCTTATTGCTCTTTATTATTCTTAAGAATGAGACTCTATCCATAAAAGTTATTCACACCATCCGCCAATGGGTCGGGCAATCATCCAACCTGGCTGGACTGGCAGACCTGCGCTGGTTTGGGTATTCCTACATTGCCTTTCGATTAATTCACACCTTGAGAGATTTTCAAAATAATCGTTCTCAGGTGGTTGAACTTCAGGATTATTTCAACTATGTATTGTTCTTTCCTACTCTTGCCGCCGGCCCAATTGATCGGCTGGAGCGTTTTTCCAGGGATTACCATGAAATTGCAGTGAATGGTTCAGTAAGCCATGATCTTCTTGAAGGTGGCAAACGATTGACGATAGGCCTGTTCAAAAAATTCTTTCTGGCTGATTCGCTGGCAGTTTTCGCTATCAGTTCGTCAAACATCTTGCAGGTTAAATCCACCTTCTGGATGTGGATCCTTTTATATGCGTATGCTTTTCAAATTTATTTTGATTTTTCCGGTTACACGGATATTGCCATTGGACTTTCTCGTATTATGGGTATCCATATTCCCGAAAACTTCAACCAGCCATATTTGAAGTCAAACATTACCCTTTTTTGGAATAGCTGGCATATGACATTAACACAATGGGTGCGCACCTATCTCTTCAATCCATTGACCCGCTCTATGCGAACAACCATTTTCAAGAATCTTCCTGTGCTCACCATGTTTATCGGACAATTGACTACCATGATCTTTATCGGCTTGTGGCATGGGATAACAGTCAACTTCCTACTATGGGGATTGTGGCATGCATTGGGATTATTTCTGCAAAACCGCTGGTCAAACCTGTTTAAGGGTGTGCACGAAAGGATTTCCGGAAAGCCGATACGACGCATTTTCGAAGGAGTTTCCGTCGTATTAACCTTCCATTTTGTCACCCTGGGTTGGGTCTGGTTTGCACTGCCTGATCCGGAACAATCCGTATACGTGCTTGGCAGACTATTCGGTTGGGGATAGGTACATGGATACCCGATTCCTTCGTAGTGTTTTATGGAAAACCCTGGTCCTGTTTGCCGGTGTGAATCTGGTCTTCGGCGGATTAAACTGGCGACCAGTCCTTGGAAAAGTCAGCGCGTACAACCTGATTTTTCCCGGAAGGCAGCGTTTCCCATTTGGCGAGACTCCTGAAAAGAGTTACAGCCTGAATACCTACAACCTGGATACCATGTTTTCCACATTGGAGATAAATCGGGGAATTAAATCCAAGGATGAATTCAGGATCATTATGATCGGGGATTCATCTGTCTGGGGGACCTTGCAGCACCCTGAAGAAACCATTGCCGCGCAGCTCCAATCTGGTTTTCCGGATCTGATCGTTGGCAAAAAGTTGAAGGTATACAACCTTGGTTATCCTACTGATTCCACGTTCAAAGATCTGCTCATTCTGGATAAAGCCCGCCAATACCAACCGGATCTGTTCATCTGGATGGTCACCCTGGATTCCATGGCGGCTGCCAATCAATTAAACTCACCGGTGATATTACAGAATAAGACTCTCGCGAGGCAATACATTCAATCGTTCAATTTATCCATTCCCCAGGATTCTTTAAACGAAGAAACAACAATCTGGTCCAATTCTCTCGTTGTTCAACGCAAAGAGCTCGCAGAGTGGCTGCGGCTTCAATTGTATGGATTTATGTGGGCTTCCACGGGAATTGACCAGTATTATCCGCCGGTCTACAGCCTGGCCCAGCGGGACCTGGATCAGGATACGGGTTACCTGAAAAAAGAAGGCCCTCTCCATTCCACAGAGATCGCGCTGGATGTTGTTCAGGCAGGAATGACCCTGGCAGGAAATACCCCCATATTACTTGTAAATGAACCCATCCTTATCAGCAGCGGAAGCAACAGTGATATCCGCTATAACTTTAATTACCCGCGATGGGCGTATGACCAATACAGAGAAATATTGGCTAACCATGCCGGCGAGAGCAACTGGATCTATATGGACCTCTGGAACGGCGTTCCAGAGAGCGAGTTTACCAATACGGCATTCCATATTACACCCACTGGCGTAAAAATGATCATTAATCCAATCGCCGACGCCGTTAAAACGATTGCCCGAAGAGTTGCGCTTCCACCGGTCAAAGTTGTTTTTCCCACCCCAACTTCTCAACCAAAACCTGCCATACAGGCTACTCAGACGGGAGTAACAACCCTGCCGGTGGAAATAACCGCACTGCCTACCTCAACACCAACTCCGGGCGTAATCTATAAATCACCAACCCAGGGGACTTGCGCGGATGAAAAGACGTGGCAAACCATGCCTGTTGTCCCGGATCATGTTTCGGAAAAAATGCATTCCATCTATTCTGAAGGGATAAAAAAAGGCAATAAGCCTGATGTCATTTCGATAATCGGCGATTGTCAGAATGTTCCATCGGTCTTCCTTGGGGCGTTTGAGAAACCGGATGATTACACGCTTGGGAAGTACGCCTACCTTCAACCTGTCATTGATCAGTTTGGCAGTTCATTCGGTCGAAAAGGAATGGCGCGGCATGGTGGGTTAAATATCGCCGGGGTTCTAAACCCTTCACAGGCTGACCGGACAAAATGCCAGGACAAAGAAACACCCCTTGATTGTGAACTCCGCCTGAATAAACCCGGTATAGTGATCATCAGTCTTGAAGAGTGGTGGGCCGGGAGGCCGGTGGATGTGTACCAGAGTTATCTGAATAAAGTTTTGGAAAAAGTGATTGCCTCGGGTGCGGTGCCTATTCTTTCCACCAAGGCAGATAATTTGGAAGGGAACCAGGCTATTAATAAAATCGTGGTGAAGACTGCCTGCCAATATCAGGCCCCTGTATGGAACTTTTGGGCAGCCGCGCAGAAATTGCCTTCGAAGGGATTATGGACGGATCGATTCCATCTGACAGTCGGGACGTATGATTTTTCCGACCCGGCACAATTAAAAACCGGTCGCACAATTCGAAACCTTACCGCCCTTCAATCGCTTGATTTCGTCTGGCGGGCGTTGAATAACATGCCTCAGAATACACTGCCGGTTAAATAAGTCTTTTTAACTTATGGCAGGGGTAAATAAACAAAGCCTTTGAAAACAATCTGGTCAGTGTTCTTCTCCACAATGGTGAAGATCACATTCTTGTCAGCTCCGGGTTGACGACCTACACAATACAGGCGTTCTGGGTGAGCGTACTCAATTAAAGGCCTGCAGGGAAACGTCTTCGCGGGATCTCCAACGCGGGCAATATATTCCCCTTTGATTGGCTCAGGAAGCTGGATGGTCAAACTGAAATCCCAGCCGGGTTTGGGGCCCGAGGAATACAATCGGGCTTTTGAGAAATCATCCGGCGGAGGTAAAAGTGTGGCAGTGGGTGTGATAGTGGGGGTGTTTGTCGCAGTCGCTGTAGGTGAAGGGAGTTTGGTGGGTGTACGGGTTGGTTTAGGTGGGCGAATTGTTGGGGCGGAAGTTAGTGTGGCTGTAGGTTTTCCCAGTGACAGGTTCGAGCAGCCTGATAGAACAGGCAAGATTAACAGGAAGGACAGAAGTATTGAGTTAGTGATGTTCGATTTACAGTTCATGGTCGAGGTGTCTCCAAAATGACGGCGGTAACTGGAAAAGTTACCCGCGCCGTCATATTCCATAATAACCGTGGATCGTTATTCTGTAAATCCAGGGTAACCACGTAGGTATTATCACCCCGCACGGTGATCCCATATCCCTTTACGCGATTAACGGTTGCGTTGATTTTTAGATCGGGTATGGCATCAAAGGTCACAGAAGCAGGGGTGCCAGCCGAAATGCCTACAATATCAACTTCTTTAAGGTCGGTTGTTTCCACCTGCCAGGCTGATGTATCTCCAATCATGACCTGCCCGGCCGTTGGCAATTCACCCACTTCAAGACTGTTGACAATGATGGTTCCGTCGAAAGGGGCTTTCAAAACAAGGTCATCCAATGCCGCGCGCGCGGAATCGGCCTGCGCTTTCGCGTTCTTAAGGTTGGCTTCCGCGAGCGCCAGTTCCTTTGGATCAGGACCGGTCTTTCGGCGGTCGTATGTGCGCTGCGAATCTTCCAATGCCGCCTCAGCTTTAGATACCCTCGCGTCTGCCTCCGCTATGTCCTGAGGCCTGGGGGGGCCTTCGGCGTATTCCAGATTTCGTTTAACCTGGTCGCGTGCCAGCCGGGCTTGCGAAAGGTAAGCCAACGCCCTAGCCCGATCAGCGTCATCTTCAGGGCGATCCTGTACATAGCTGAAAGCGGTTTCCGCGTCTTCCACAGCCTGTTCGGCCATGGTCAATTGAGCCTGAATTCCCTCAAGCATATATTGATTGACCCGCTTGTAATTCAGGTCTTCGCGCTTTTCTTTCGCGTCCTTAACCTCCTGCAAAGCCACTGCCACTGCCATTTCGGCATCGGCGGCTGCCAGACGGGCTTTTTCTTTAACATCATCCAGTTTTTTTTGAGCGGATGTAACCTGTAATTCCGCGGCCGCGATCGCCGCCTGGGCGTGTTCACTGCCATCCAGTCTGGCAATGGGATCACCCTTTTTAACCCGATCGCCTTCAAAGGCTTGAATGGATTCAACCCTTCCCGTTGCTGCAAAACTCAGAATTGAGCTGCGGATGGGAATGACTTTTGCCTCTGCCGCAGCTCCAGCGCCTGTCTTAACTGGCACATGAGGAGTTGGTGTGGATTGACCGGATGATGAGCACCCGGAGATCACGACCAGCATGACGACCATCAGGAAGTATGGAAAGATCCTTTTTTTACTTGAAATGAAAGGGATAACCATTGAGAGATTATTCATTTTTCGAAGGATACAAACGCTTTCATGTTCCACAGTAACCGGGGATCGTTCTGATCCAGATCAATGGTTACCGTGTAGGTAGTATCACCCTTGCTGGCGATGCCCATTTGTTTAATTCTGTTAACCTTGCCGGTCATTGCCAAAGAAGGGATGGCATCAAATGTGACACTTACCGGATCTCCCGGTTTAATATCGACGACATCCAATTCGACCAGGTCAGTGGTTTCCACCTGCCAGGCGGAAATATCTCCAAGCATTACAGTCACTGCTGGAGAAACACCCTGACCGGGTTTCAAGTCGTTGGAGATGATGGTGCCGTCGAATGGGGCCCTTAATTCAAGATCAGCAAGGCTGGATTTTGCCGCGTCAAGTTGCGCTTTAGCATTTTTTACGGCAGATTCCAGCACCGCAAGTTGCGAGGCATCCGGTCCTTCTTTGACCTTATCGTAGGTGGTCTGCGCATCCTCAAGAGCAGCCCTGGCGAGAGCGAGGCGGGCATCCGCCCTTGTGATTTTCTCGGGATTGGGCATTTCAAGGGCTTTGTTCAGGTTGTATAACGCGCGGTCTTTGGCCAGCCGGGCATTGGAAAGTTTTGTTAAATAGGCCGCTCGATCCAGGTCTTTTTCACCCCGGTCTTTATACGGTTCGTACTCATCCTCAGCATCTTTAAAATCCTTTAGAGCCATGTAATATGTGGCTCTTAATCCATCCAGCGCCGCACCGGATACCTGTTGGTAATCCAGGCTCTTGCGGGCATCTTCAGCGTTTTGCAGCTCAATGCGGGCTTTAGCGAGAACGAGTTCTGCGCTGGCGGTCGATATGCTGGTTTTAACCTTGAAATCATCCAGGTCTTTTTGACTGGAAAGTACCAGAACTTCTGCCTGTGATACTGCCGCGCGGGAGCGATCCATGCCTTTTAATCTGGCGATGACATCACCAGTTTTCACATTTTTACCTTCAGGAATGATAACTTCATCTACAACGCCTGACATGGAAAAGCTTAGCGCCGCATTCCGAATGGGAACCAATCTGGCTTCTGTCAAAGTACGAGGCGGAATGACCGTGGCGGTTGACTCTGGAACAGGTGTGACAGATTGAAATAAAGTGCATCCGGTCATTAGAAAAACGGCGCACGTGGAAAGCAACTTTCTGGAAATACTGGGAAAATGAATCATTCGCGTTGATTACCCGAGATTTATTTTAGGTTGTATGCAACGATTTTGCCACATGCCTGACAAGTTTTTTTCATTCATAAGAAAGCACTTCACGGATGGTGAGCTTAGCCGCGTTTTGGGCTGGCGCGACACTGGCCAACACAGAAAGTATTATGACCAGGAATAACCAGATGAGAAACCCGGTTATGGTGATCGAAAACATGGATGGCGCATCGAATATTGCGCGGCTGAGGATATTATTCAGCCAATCGCTGATGGGAAATGAAAGCAGGCTGCCCAGTATCCAACTGATGATGCCGATCAGGAGACCCTCAACGATCACCAATGACATGATAGTGCGGTCAGACGCGCCAATGGCGCGCATGATACCGATCTCACGAGTTCGGTCCATAACATTCATGCTCATTGTACCCATTAACCCGATCGCGCCGACCAGCGCGGTAAGGAATGCCATAAAGACCAGGAACATGGTGAGGATATTCAAGCCTTCAGTGCTGGAGCTTAAGGCGGAAAGGCCGGCATTGATACTGGCAACTTTGTAACCCCGGGCGCGCATCAGTTTTTCAATGCGGCTGCCGAATTCTCTCTGCTGCTCAAGAGTGAGGTCAGGATTTTTTGAGCGTATTTGGAATGAGATGGCTTTATCCGGATTGCCAATGAAATGTGCCAGGTAGTCATAATTGCCATATGCCCTGAAACCGGTACTTTTGCCTGCCAGTTGGAAGAAACCCACAACCTGCCATTCGCTTTTGACACCGTTTACCCGCAATTTCAATGTGTTTCCGAGTTGAAGATCGGGGTAGGCGGATAAGAAGCGTTCACTCAACACAATCGCGTTTTCATCTCCCGGGATCACCCAGCGGCCTTTGATGATGATCGGAGTGATCAATTGACTCTCTGGATCGACTCCAAGCATTTCGACTGGTTCACCAGGTTTGTCATCTGCTTCAAGCACTTCACATCCCGCGTAGGTCCAGCCTTCCACTATACCGACATCCGGGATGACAGACAGGTCCTTCTTCATCTGGTCGATGCGGTAGAACTGACTCATGGTCATACTGACATCCGCGATGAAATATTTGCTGACCCGCTCAATGTATCGGGTAAGGGCACCCTGAACATTAAATGTCGCGATAAATATGGATCCGCCAAGTGTGAGGGTGAACAGGGTAAGCGCCAACCGTCCTTTATGCCGGAATGTATTCCGCAGAGAGATTAACATGGGATGCGAGATACCTTTGATCTGATTGATCTTTCGGTCGATCCAGCTCTCTTTTTGTACGGTGCTCATTTCACGCCCACCGTTGATGGCATGGACGGTTTTAATCCTCGCGCCTTCATAAATCGGGAAGAAAGCTGCAAGTTGGGGGACAATGAGCGCCAGGACAGCCTGAATGAAAATTGTCTGGATGATCGGGCGGTATTCCTGAACATCAAAGTTGATGGGCCCAGCGAGTAGCTTTACCACGGCATAGGCAGACCAGTTTGCTGTTGGAATCGCAATAACATATGCTATCGCGCCGTATAACGCTATGAGCACCATATAAATGGCGATGATTGATTTTCGGCGGGCGCCAATCGTTTTCATGACGCCAATTTGTTTAATTTGCTGGTTCATCAGAGCGGAAAGTGTATTGGTGATCAGAAAACCGCTGAGGAAAAGTACCAGCATTCCCAGCGCGAAAAGAATTCCAGTAAGGGCATCCAGATACATCGAGTTTGGATGGTTGATGGATGACCGAATCGCGGTGGAAGTAACAACCGCACCGTAATCTTCGATCTCTTTATTGATATCAGATGAGATTTCCCGCAGATGGTTCTCATCGGTCTGGCCGGTTTTCACTGTTACCAGTAGGGTGTTGTAATAAACCGGTTGTTCCAGCCAATCCAGGGTGTGTAAGGTGATGTAAGCGTTTACCGGCGCGATGAAATACCCTCCTCCGCCGCCGGTTGACCCGATCGTTTGATCGTGGACAATACCTGTTAATCGCAATTCCCGGGTCTTTCCCGATGGCAATTGAATCTCGATCATTTCGCCCAGTTGCGCGGGAACATCCCCCCGGTCACTCCTGTCAATGGCGATATCGCGATAGGCTGGGGGCCAGACACCTTCTGTTAGTTGAACCCGGTTGATTGCCATTTCGTCGATCTCCGGGATGGCATGAATTTCAATCCGATCCCATTCACCTTTATTATTCCGATAGCGCAGTGTTATGCTCCGACGGCCTTCCGCATCCCCAACATAGGGCAATTCGCGAATTTTGTCTACAAGGCGGTCATCAAACACAGGAATGGAAATGTGCAAATTGGCCGGAGTCATAGCCGCGTACCCGATCCGCATATCCTCGGTCAGGATCACGTTAAGACTGGATATTAGCCCCACCGCAAATAATCCAACGGATATCGAAGCGATAACCAGCAACGAGCGGGTTTTATTTCCCCAAAGATCCGCGAAGACTTTTTGCCAGCGTGGCCTCATCGTCGTTCCATGTCTTTCCCATGATGCCGGTGGTGGTTATTCGAATTTAGTGATTCAACCAGAAGCTGTAGACTCTTTGATCCGGATAAAACACTCTGGAAATCCTCTTCTGCTACCAGCTTGATATATGCCGGTTTTCGGAGACCAGCCGTCAGGTGGCGACCGGATTCGAGCATGTCATGGATATATTGGCCAGTAATAATAGAACCCGGTTTATGCGCCAATAATTTGTGGCCTTCTGTATTCCTGACATCGACTTCTCCATCAAGCACAAGTAGAAGGCCGGGCAGGGATTCAGCATCGGAGAAAAGATCTTCATCTGGTTGTTTGTGCAAACCAATTGCCAGGTGTGAGAGCTTTAACATGGACCGATGAGATATACCCGGCATTATTCGGGAGATGTCTTCATCAACCAGCTCACCGTCACAAATGACCATGGTGCGGGATGCTCTTTGCGCCACAGCTTCATCATGGGTGACCACCAAAACAGTCTTCCCCTGATCGACCAGCCTGTCGATCAATTGCAATACCATTTCGGCGGTTTTTGAATCAAGGTTGCCGGTTGGCTCATCGGCTACGATTATGGGCGGGTCATTCGCCAGCGCTCGTGCGATAGCCGCGCATTGTTCCTGCCCACCGGAAACCGCGGCAGGTAATTTTTCGGCGAAATCACGCAATCCCACCATTTCCAGCAATTCTCGGGCTCGTTTTTCCCTCTCCGGAGGTGTGTACATTTGACAGAAGTCCATAGGGAGGATCGTATTTTCCAACAGTGAAAGCATGGGCAACAATTGAAAAAACTGAAACACAATACCAAGGTTTTTTCCACGCCACTCTGAAAATTTACTCTCAGAAAGATCCTGTAAATAGGTGCCGCCGATTAATATTTTCCCCGATGAGGGTCTGTCTATTCCGGTGATCATATTCAGCAGGGTCGATTTTCCACTGCCAGATTTGCCGACGATGCTGACGAATTGTCCGGGATAAAAACTGGCGGAAACGCCTTTAAGCGCGGTGAAATCTCCGGCATTCGTTTTATATACTTTATGGATGTCCTCCATCTGGATAAGCGGTTTATCTGTGTTTGACTCCGCTTGTTGAACATCCACGGTATCTATTGAAGGATTTTTCGTTTCATGCCGTTTTGCGGTTGTAGGTGATGAAGGCAATTGAAAATGGCGCATTAATATTTCGTAAGCCCCTTTAAGCCGTCCCAACAATGGATTTCATGGTTATGGAGGTGTCACTACCGGTTTTTATTTCGCCATCCGCTATTTCCATCACGCGGGTGGCTCGTTGCGCTGCGCTGGCATCGTGGGTAACCATGACAACGGTTTTTCCATTGTTGACCATCTTTTCAAATATGTCCAATATGGTTTCCGCGGTGGTCGAATCAAGCCTGCCAGTAGGTTCATCGGCCACAATCAGGGCAGGATCATTCGCCAGCGCCCGGGCAATCGCCACGCGTTGCTGTTGTCCGCCTGAGATAGCTCCAGGGAGTTTGTTCATATGGTCTTCCAGTTCAACCATACGAAGCAATTCACGAGCACGCTCCCGGCTCTTTCCACGCGAGTAAAGGTGGCAGAAATCCATCGGCAGCATCACGTTTTCAAGCAGGGTTAGCATGGGCATGAGCTCAAAAGATTGGTAAATAATGCCCAGGTTGATTCCACGCCATAGGGCTTGTTCATCCTCGGATAGGTCATGAACGGAAATCCCATCCACGCAAACCTTACCGGAGGTAAGAGAATCAACTCCGGTGATCATATTTAACAATGTTGTCTTGCCGGCGCCGGATTTTCCAATAATACATAAAAATTCGTTGGACTGGATATCCATACTAATGCCATTTAAGGCATGAAAATCACCCGCGGGTGTCTGATATGTTTTTCTCACTTTTTCCAGAGTAACGATGTTTTTCTTATTTGCAGGCGCGAGCACATTTGAACGTTCTGAACAGGCAGGTTGAACTGTAACTCTTTTTTTTTGAGGGAAAATAGCCGTGTGGCTGGCAAATAAGTTATTAAGTAAAGCAGCTTTCATGATTATTATCCGGCAAGATTGATTGCCTGACCCATTTTCACCAATATCCATCCAATTATCTTGTAAGGCTTGTTCGCCTTAATGAATAACAAATCTCAATATTCTTGGTATGTTCCAAATTTCCTATTTCAATGGCACATATAGTGATAATCGGTTCATTTCATGTTCACAGAAGGCAATTAAACCATCAGGTTCAATTCTCGAAATTAAGAATTGCATAAGAGTTTTTCGGTAAACAAAAAGGCTGCCTTTTATCAGGCAGCCGAAAACATATACTTGATTCGGTTATTACTTGCTTATTTTGCTTCCCAGTAATTTAATGATTGGATCAACAAAGGTCAAGTTATAGCTACCCGCTGATTTACGTGAAATGGTAAGCGCCGCGGCGGCATTGGGTGTGGCCTTGGTAGAAGAACTACTGCTGCTGCGCTGTCCGGCACCCATTACCATCATCATCTCTCCACCCGGACCGCCTGGTCCCCCCATCATGTTTTCACTCATGGAAAAATTTGAAGACGAAGTTGAGGATGAGATTCCATATGTATCCATCAAGGTTTTAATGTCGGATGAGGAAAAATTCATTTTCTCAATGGCAGATAACTGATCTGCGGTCATAGTATTTTTAATCTGTTTGTTTAATGCAGAAATTTCAGCCACAGCCGTGTTGTTTTCGCTACTCAAAATTTTTAGTGCCTTAAAAAGCGGTAATAGTTCTTTGGCCTGGGTTGAGTCGACCGCCTGATTTGTGCCTTCCAATTTCAAGATGCCCATTCCTACTTTGGATTCAACAGGTAAAGAGGCAGCTTGGGTTCCGCTGCTGCTTTGGCTGGCAGGTCCGGCACCAGACGGCATGCCAGGCGCGCTGCTGGATGACGCTACACCTTGAGCCGGACCAGTACTGCAGGCAACCAGCCCGCCGACCAGGAGGAGAAAACTGATAATTAACAGTGTCTTTTTCATACTAAATTCCTTTCAATTCATAAAATTACTATTCATGCCGTAAAGCGACGATGGGATCTAATTCGGCCGCGTTCTTGGCGGGAACATACCCGAAGAAGATTCCCACCAGAGCCGCAGATATAAATGACAGGAAAACGGAATAAGGGAGAACCACAGTACGCATTCCGCCTACAATATTGAAGATATACGCGCCTCCCACACCTACAATGACACCCAGAATTCCTCCAAAAAGACTCAACATGAGTGCTTCGGAGAGAAATTGGACTCGAATATCCATGGGAGTGGCACCGATGGCCTGACGAAGGCCAATTTCACGGGTGCGCTCGGTAACACTAACCAGCATGATGTTCATAATCCCGATGCCACCCACAATGAGAGATACACCGGCCACACCGGCGAGAAGCGTGCGAAAAGATTCTGTCGTAGATGACGCCGTGGCGATGATGTCGTCCTGAGTTCTGATGTTGAAATCCAGAGAGTCTGCGCTGACTTCATGTCGATCCGCCAGCAAAATCGTGATTTGGCTGATCACAGATTGCATCTGACTTGAATCTGCCACGGATACATAGATCATTCTCACCCGGTCACCAACGATACGGGCGAACATGGATGGTGTGAATTTCTTAAAGACAAGCTGTATTGGCCCGTAAATTTGATCATCAAAGTTGGTCCCCGATACCAATCCCTTGGGAGACAGTACACCAATTACAGTTACTTTTACGGTTCCCAGTGTGATAACCTGTCCCAACGGATCAGTATCTGGGAAAAGATTCTCTGCCACAGAGCTGCCCAATACAACCACTTTGGATGCTTTGGTGACTTCGTCATCTGTAAAGAATCTGCCGGATTCAACTTCCAGTTCGCGAACAGTTGTGTAATCTGGGGTGGTGCCCACCAGAGTGACTGATTCCAGCGTGACGTCGTTAAATTTTGCCGTCAAACCGCTCTCTGATTGCTCGACAGCTACACCGGCGATTCCTTTGACCTGGTCACGGATGGCCGCCACATCGGTGTATTTCAATCCACCCCTCTGGTTGGTTGGCCCCATACCGGGACCGCCGCGATTAAAGGATTCATTTATAAATATAAGGTTGGATCCCAATCCATTGATCTGCTCTGAAATAGTGGCTTCTGTTCCCGCGCTGATGGCGATCATCATGATCACGGCGGCGACACCGATGATCACACCCAACATAGTCAGGATGGACCGTAGTTTATTCGATAAAATGCTATTCCAGGCTGTACGTATTATTTCGCGATAATTCATCTCGGACCTCAAATCTTCTGCGGTTGCATATCAACCGGCTGTAAAACGCGACGGGCGTAATGGTGGCCGTTCTTTTCATCTGAATACAATTTTCCGTCGCGGATATGAAGAATGCGCTGCGTATGGGCGGCGATCTCCGGTTCATGGGTTACCATAACGATTGTGCGTCCGCGCTCGTGAAGATCATGCAGCATACTCATGATCTCTTCACTGGATTTGGTATCCAGATTGCCGGTTGGTTCATCGGCAAGAATCAGGATCGGATCGTTGATTAATACCCGGGCGATAGCCACACGCTGCTGTTGACCACCGGAGAGTTCACTGGGTAGATGGTTCGCCCGGCTGCCCAACCCGACGCTATTTAATACATTCAAGGCCATTTCCTTGCGTTCGGGTATGGTGGTAGGTTTATCCGGCCGGTACATGAGGGGCAGCATTACGTTCTCCAACGCGGTCATGCGGGGAAGCAGATTGAAGGATTGGAATACAAATCCGAGTTCCTTCCCACGAATTCTGGCCAATTCAGTCCGGTTGTAATTACTGACATCTTCACCATTCAATATGTAGCGCCCGTCGGTGGGTCGGTCAAGACAGGCCAGTATGTTCATGAGCGTGCTCTTCCCTGAACCGCTGGGACCCATAATGGCTACAAACTCACCTTCATGAATGGTGATTGTGATCTTATCCACAGCCCTGACCCGGCTTTCACCCTCGCCATAATCTTTGATCAGGTCAATGGTTTCAATGATTTTCTTTGATTCCATTATTTTGTCTCCGTATTGCCGGTTGAAACCGTCTGTCCAACTTCCAGACCGGAGAGAATTTCCGCGGTGGTTGAGTCTTTCAACCCGATGGTGACCAGATTAAATTTCAATGATCGGTCTTTTTCTACGGTGAACACACCGTATTCTTTATTTCCCAGGTCGCGCAGGGCTGAGATAGGGATAAGTAAGGTGCCTTCCGATTGACCTTTATACAGAGTAACCGAAGCTGTCAGACCCTGAAAAAGAGTAGGGGCGTCAGATACATTATCCATGTCCAGCGTGATAATACCCTTTACAGTGGAATAACCGTTGGTTGAGGTCAATGTGGGATTGACCTGGGTGACAGTACCTTTGAAGGTCAGGTTTTCAAGGGCGTCAAAGACTACTTCAGCAGACTGATTCAGCGCTACATTAAGGAGGTCGGATTCATCCACGACAAACTCGACCTGAGGGTGAACATCATCGGCTTCCGTGATAAATACCGTCTCTGACGTAACATGGTCGCCTTCCAGTCCGGCAACAGTCAGAATTGTTCCATCAAAGGGCGCAACCAGGGTGGCGTTTTCCAGGTTTGTTTT
Organism: uncultured Leptolinea sp.; assembly: GCA_964397625.1. Taxonomy (GTDB): domain Bacteria; phylum Chloroflexota; class Anaerolineae; order Anaerolineales; family Anaerolineaceae; genus Leptolinea. The sequence goes on from CAYNJT010000004.1 coordinate 23,564, forward strand.
GGCCGTGTCATAAGCTGCCTGGGCGACAGCAACCTTGTTTTCAGCAGTCGCCAATTCAACAGGATCAATACCGTTGTTTTTTTCCAGGGTTTCCAGTTTGGTCTGGTCGATCTGTAATTGCGCTTTTGCCAGGTTAAGTGTTGCCTGCGAGGCATCCACTTCATATGGCTTGTACCCAGAGCAGTATTTATATTTATTAAAAGCCTGTAACGCCGCGTCTTTGGCGGGGACAATCACGGTAAGGTAATACTCACCGGCAACAGAACCGTCGTTCAATTCATCATATTTATTTTGCAGGCGCGCATAGATATCATAGTAGGCTGACGTAGTTTTCTGATCGCAGCGGATCTGACCTTCTTTGATCAATCTGGCTTCGGCATCGCTTAAATTTTTCTTGTCTGTTGACACAGCCAATTGAGCATTACCCAGAGCCGCCGGCGCGTTGTCTTTTAACTCTTGAAGTGCTTGTTCTGCTGTGACCAGCGCGAGTTTGGTGGATGTGACTTCAGAGGAAAGAGTGGACAGGTTTTCCAGTTTGGCCAGGACCTGCCCTTTTTTTACCTTATCTCCGACTTTGACCGTTATGGACTCGACATCTCCATCGATGGAGAAGGAAAGTTTTGCCTGACGATTTGCCACGAGGGTTCCAGTTCCAGAGGCTGAAACTGAGATGTTACCTTTACGAACAGTTGAAGTATTGAAGCTCTGAAAATTGGTTGGCCTGACGGCTGTTTGATTCCGTTTTGTCAGAGCATAATAACCAACCCCGCCTGCAACCACCAATAAAGCCAGGCCAATAATGATGAGAATTTTACGGGAAGGAAGTTTTATCTTTTTGAACATTGAATTTTTGCTCCTCTCCATTCCTGGAGTTTTCTTATAAATCCTATTTGATCGTACTGGTGACTACCCTGTCACCGGCTTTGATATCGCCTTTTATTTCAGCCATCGATAGTGTTTTCTCACCAACTTCCACGGAGTGTTCTGTGTAAGTTCCATCGGAGTTCAACACATAGACAATGGCTTTACCAGACTGCTCGTCTTTCAGTGCCTGAATGGGAACCAGCAGGGCGTTGTGCGCAGTGGTACATGTTAGATCGATGGTTGAATTCATACCAACAGGCAAAGTTGTCAACTCAGAAGCAGAGTCGGTTTCGATGTTGATATAAACGCTCACAGAAGATACGTTGTTAGTGGTAGTGAGGGATGGGTCGATCCGAGTGATAGTTCCACTAAATGTTTTATTTGGTATGGCAGTAAATGTGGCTTTTACGGCGCATGTTGAGTTGATACCGGCCAGATCTGTTTCATCAAAATTTGCTTTTACGACCGGCTTGGTGAGATCGGCTATTTCAATATATGGAGACTGATAGCTGTCTTTATCCAGAATTTCGCCAACCGGCGCGGCAACTGAAATAACGGTTCCATCTATCGGAGATGTTAACGTTGCGCCATCAAGAATTCTCTGGGCTTCCTCCAATTGGAGTTCAGCATTCTTCTTTGTTATCTCAGCCAGAGCAAACTCATCGGGGTCAATACCATTATTATTTTTTATAGTTTCATAATGCTCTTTAGCTATTTCGTATTCAGCCTGGGCTTTTTCCACCGCAGCGTTGGATTGATTGATCTCCAATTCGGAATAACCTTCACAGTATTTCCAGTTCGAGTAATTCTGATTCATGGCCTTTTTCCAGGGAGCCATATTCTGTTGAATATACATATCGCCATATCCAGTATTTTGTTTGATTAGCGCGTTGTACCAAAAAAGGTAGTTGGAACGATTGAACATGTATTCGATATAGTAGCTTTCGGTGACATTCTTCTCACAGCGGCCCGAATATTTATTTACCTGACCATTCTTAGCGGTCTCCAATGCGGCTGCCGCTTCTGATTGTGCAGTCAGCGCGTTTGCCAGTGTTATCTCTTTGTTGGTTTCCAGATCATCCAGTGCTTTTTGTGCCTGCGCGAGGTTTAACTTCGCGTTTTCGACATTCATCTGCAATGTGGAGATCCGATCAAGCTTTGCCAGAACGTCGCCTTCTTCGACGGATTTCCCGGGATTCACATACAATTCGGCAACTTTACCTGTTGTTGAAAATGAGAGATCAACCGGATTAAGAGCGACGATACTGCCGGTACCAGAAATTTCCGTTGTCAGATCTCCAATGGTCACTTCGGCTGATTTGATAGTCGGGGTTGCCTGGGCATGGGCAGTTCCAACTTTACTGTAGCGCATGAAAGAAGCCACCCCCATCACGAGCAAAACCAGGATTAATCCACCAACCATTAAGCGTTTGGTTTTTAATTTCTGAAACGCAATCATGTTTTGATCCTTAGAAGTCTGGTCAGTCATTATTTAGACCCAGACGCCAGGCCTGTGCTCACTACATCATTCAGCTCCAATCCTGATGTGATCTGAGCCGTTGAATTATCTTTGATGCCGACTTGGACTGTCTTGAAAATCAGGCTTCCATCTTTTTCAACAACAAAGACACCGTATTCCTTGTTCCCTATACTGCGTAGAGCATTGGCCGGGATCAAGAGTGCGTCTGTTACTTCGTCAGATATTATGGTTACACTCGCATTTACCCCCAATGGCATGCTCTCCAACTTGCTGCCCGCAATATCATCCAGGCTTACTATGGCTGTAGCCACCCGATATTGACCGGATGTGGATAATTCCGGGTTCACCTGGATAACTTCGCCAGTATAGATTTCATTGGGAAGCGCATCAAAAACCACGTTTGCTTTCGCTCCTATGTGTAACTTCTCCAGGTCAGTTTCATCAATGGTTACGCTAACATCAGATGTGGTCAGATCCGAGATGGTTAGATAGGTTGATGTGTCAACATACGCGCCCACATTGGCCTTCAGGTAGGTTACATTCCCGTCAATCGTGGCTTTCAAGGTTGACCCTTCCAGGTTTTCCTTTGATTGATCCAGTTTGATCTGGGCTTCTTCCACTTTGGCTTCAGCCAGTTTGAGTTCATCAGGATCGATCCCCGCTGATTTCTTTAGCAATTCATACTTTGTCTTAGCCTGTTTCAGAGATACATCCGCAACATCCAGGGATGCCTGGAAATCTATCTTTTCCTGCTCGGTGAACTTAATACAATAGTCATAATTGGCTTTTGCCGTATCATACGTGCCTTTGGCGTCTATCCAATCCTGGGAACCATGGTAACGCAACCCTATTTCATTTAGGCGGGCTTCGGCCCGGCTTAATGCCGCGTAATATTGTTTGTTTTGTTCTTCGCTGCAACGGGCATAATCTTTTCGCTGGACTTTCCGCAGGGCGGTGTTATATGTTTCCTGAGCGGTTAACATATCCTGATATGCTTGAACGAGGTTAACATTTTTCGCGGTTTGAAGCTCGCGCAGACTTTTCTTTGCCTCAAGTAGATTAAGTTCATTGGCTATGACCTGCGCCTCAAGACTTTTGGCGTTGTTCATTTTGGCCAGCTCCATCCCTTTGGTGACTTTATCACCAGCTTTTACATTGAGCTCCTGGACAATACCTTCGGTGGAAAAGCTTAAATCCACCGAGTTGCCGGCGACCAGTGTTCCGGTTCCTGTGGCAGTAATGGTCAGGTCACCTTTGCGGACCAATGAGGTTTGATAATTGGATGTCGTATCTGCGACTGGTTCTTTGTCTGTCGCGATCATTCCGCTGTTCAACAACCAGAATAAAACACCACTAATAACAGCCAACCCAAGAAAAACGGGTATCCAAATTTTCTTCATTTGAAAGGTTTTTTTTTGGAAATTCATCTATTGCCCTCCCTGAAGATCTTTCAGGAAAAAATCAAGATTTTTACCGAGCTCCAATTATTTCCTGATGATAGTAGCCCTCTTATATTCAGATTTTGTTTAGAAGACTTAAAAATCTTTTATCGATTTCATCGAGCTGACTAAATGGGATAACCTGATTTTCAACATTTCTGTATTAATCCTTTGAAAGCTCAAATATGTAAAATCCATACATACTGAATTACATGATTCCCACTCTCGCTAATGAGATTTCCTTTAAATTGGCCAAGACGGTAAAATTAAATCCACCGAATAGTCCCGTTTAACTTTACGAAGGAGAAAATAATGACCAAAGAATTCCGCCCAATCCCTTTAAAGTTGAAGACCCCGGTACCTTCTGATATTGAAATAGCCCAAGATTCTGATCTGAAACCAATTTCTCTTGTTGCAGAGGAACTCGGTTTGTTGCCAGAAGAGATCGAATTCTACGGTCCTGTGAAAGCTAAAGTGAAACTCGAAGTCTTGGATCGATTGAAAGATAAACCCGATGGGATTTATGTGGATGTAACTGCCATCACACCCACACCACTCGGTGAAGGGAAAACGACCACCACAGTGGGATTGAGCCAGGCGTTGGGGGCGCACTTGGGGAAAAAAGTAATGACCTGCATCCGGCAGCCAAGCCAGGGCCCAACCTTTGGGATCAAAGGCGGCGCGGCTGGCGGTGGTTACAGTCAGGTGATTCCCATGGAAGATTTTAATCTTCATCTAACTGGTGATATTCATGCCATTACAGCCGCAAATAACTTAATGGCTGCAGCCATTGACGTTCGCATGTTGCACGAATCAGAAGCCAACGATGAGCAATTATTCAACCGCCTGTGTCCGCCGGATAAGCAGGGCTACCGACGATTTGGAAGAGGTATGCTGGACCGCCTGAAGAAACTGGGGATTAACAAGACCAATCCGGATGACCTGACCGAGGATGAACGTCGCAGATTGTGCCGGTTGGATATCGATCCGGCTTCAATTACCTGGCGGAGGGTGATAGATACGAACGACAGATTCCTGCGCGGGATCATTGTAGGAACCGGTGACGAAGAGAAGGGACATGAGCGATCCACTGGTTTTGATATCACTGTCGCCAGTGAAATCATGGCCATTCTCGCGCTGACAACAGATCTTCGTGACATGCGAAGGCGGTTGGGTGAGATCGTAATTGGCACAAATAAAGCGGGTGAAGCCATCAATGCTAACGATCTGGGTGTTGCCGGCGCATTAACGGTCCTCATGAGGGATGCCATAAAGCCCAATCTGATGCAGACTTTGGAAGGCACACCTGTCTTTGTCCATGCCGGTCCTTTCGCCAACATTGCGCACGGCAACAGTTCCATTGTGGCTGACCGCATTGCTTTGAAGCTGGCAGATTATGTAATCACTGAATCCGGCTTTGGCGCCGATATGGGAATGGAAAAATTCTTCGATATCAAATGCCGTGCGTCCGGTTTAGTCCCCAATGTAGTCGTGCTGGTAGCAACGATTCGAGCGTTAAAAATGCATGGCGGCGGACCCAAAGTCGTGGCCGGGAGACCGCTTGATCCGGCCTACACGGATGAAAATCTTGAACTTCTTAAGGCCGGACTACCGAATATGGTGCATCACATCAAAACAGCCCGCAAGTTTGGTGTGCCAGTGGTGGTGGCAATTAATTCTTTTGCCACAGATACTGAAGCAGAACTGGCATTGGTTCGAAAGGCGGCGATTGAAGAAGGCGGCGCGGAAGACGCCGTGGTGTGCCGGCATTGGGCACAGGGCGGGGCGGGCGCTGTTGATCTGGCTAAAGCGGTAATCGAAGCCGGTAAAAAACCCAAAGATTTCCACTTCCTCTATCCGGTTGAAAAATCAATTAAGGAAAAAATCGAGATTATCGCCCGTGAAGTCTATGGAGCCGACGGGGTGGATTACTCACCTGAAGCGGAAGAAAGAATCGCGAACTATACCCGTCTGGGGTTCGATAAACTGCCGATCTGCATGGCAAAAACCCACTTGAGCCTGAGCCATGACCCCACGTTGAAAGGTGTTCCAAAAGGTTTTCGTATACCGGTAAGGGATATACGCGCATCAGTGGGTGCTGGATTCCTGTACCCACTGCTTGGGAAGATGTCCACCATGCCGGGTCTGCCGACCAGGCCGGCATTTTTTGATATCGACATCGATTTTGATTCCGGCCGCGTTGTGGGTATGTTTTAGACGGTCAATTTAAGGCTGACAGGGCAGGTGAAGGATTAAGTAAACCTTCGCCTGCTTTTATTATCCCAGCAGGCGAGAGTTGATTTCCTGCACGTCCGTCTGGTAACCGAGCAGATCGTTTTGCAGGCGGTCAATGTTATTCTCATATCGCAGACGGCGGGCAAGAAACGCGAATTCTTCACTGTCATAAGGCGGAACAGTGGTATCTTTAGCATTGCCTCTAACCACACGCAGCGAATCGATCAGCCAGCGCAGGAAAGTGTGTGCTTTACGCAATTTCGTATAGTCACTATCAGATAATATCCCGGCTTCATACAGCAACGCCATCGCCTGTCTGATGTTGGTAACCCGCAGTTTTGGGTTGGTCACACCATGATTTATCTGTAAACCCTGGATGAGGTATTCCACATCAACCAGACCGCCTGGACTGTATTTCGCGTTGAATGTACCTCCGGTTACAAGGTGACGGACCTGGCGTTCCCGCATAGCCCGCATGGCGGTTACATCAAATGGGACGCCACCATAGACAAAATCATCTCTCAATTGGCAGATTTTTGTTCCCAGGCAGGTATCACCGGCAATCGGGCGAAGTTTAACCAATGCCTGACGTTCATATGCCCAGGCCGGTCCATCTGGCGCGTAATATCGCTTGAAGGCTTCCAGAGATACGGCCATGCTGCCGGCTTTTCCATACGGCCGCAGTTGGAGATCAATCTGGAAGATACCTTCCTGCCGGGCGTGGATGGTTGATACGACCGAACGGACGAGCTTCTCGTGAAAATCGCTGGTTTCGATTTTTTCATCACCGTCTGTGACACCGCTGCCTTCGTATATAAACATCAATTCAATATCCGAGGCAAACCCAAGTTCACGGCCGCCGCATTTTCCCAGGGCCGCAACACTCATCACTGAAAGAGAGCCGTCGCCATTCCTGGGATTTCCGTAGCGTTTTATCAATTCCTGTGAACAGAGTTCCAATGTGGTGGAGATAACCACTTCAGCAAGGTCCGTCAATTCGCTGGCAAAATCCCAAAATTCGGCAGTTAGTCCAAGGATATGTCGCATATCTATACGGAAAAGTTCCCGGTCTTTATAGGCGTTCAGGGCAGCACGCCAATCAGGGTAACCGATCCCGCCGACCAGGCGGGTTTCCACTGCCTGAGTAAGTTCATTGTTTAATTCCAACTGCGGTTTTGCCTGGGCCAGCGCGCCGACATCCTTGACCACCGGGAAAAGGTTGGCATACTGCATCCGCAGGAAATCATCCCACAGAAAATCGCTGACTCCGAGAATATGGGCGAGCGCTTTCAAAACATCCGATTGTTCAATAGAGGCGATCTCATCCGGCCAGTTGGGGCGTTGGAAGAGATGGCTGAGAAATTCACGGAAATGAAGTAAGGCGATCTCAGGATTCGGCGAATTGGGAAGGAGGTGGGTGAAATGTTTGATCAGGACAATCGCAGCGCGTAATTCACGCTGTTTTATTAAATCCTCAATTTTGTTGCCGTTGGCGTCGCTCACAAAGAACACATCCTGCGCGCGATTGCCAATCGACCGAACCACCATGCGATTAATATAGGTACGAGTGAACGCCAGGGCGTTGGTGAATTCATACAGAAAACCAGTAGTATCCGGAGCGTCAATACGCAAGACTGTGTATCGGCGGGACAGGCTGTTATCGATTTCTATTTCAATAGGCAGTAATGGAGCCACA
>CAYNJT010000004.1:31377-35581 GCA_964397625.1 uncultured Leptolinea sp.
TGAACCATTGATTGAGCCGGCTTGTTGTTCGATGGGCTCGTAGGTAAACGCGTATCCATCAGATATGTCAAATCCGTGCACGAAAAGCAAACCGCAGATCACTGACAGTTCACCGGGGTAATCGTAAGCCACCACAGTCACCCGCCAGGTCTTATCATCAAGAGAGATTACTTCCACCACAACCGGTTCTTTTAAATTGACCTTCTGGGCCAAAACCGCGTGCCGGGCAATTTCATCCGGAGAAAACACCTCTATATAGGATATATCCATGCGGGAAATATGCTGACGTACGATGGGTGATGGACTTTCGGGTGTTCTTTCATCTCCAATGTGTTTCAAAAAAATAGCGCGAACTGCTTTGCAATGTTCCTGATAGCGTTCGACAAACGCATCTCCCGAAACAAAACCCAACCGGCGCGCCAGGATATGGATCGCGGCAGGATCCGAAGGGAGAGTGTAGGTCTGCCTGTAATCCATCATTTGAAGGTAATGTTCAATGGTGCGCAGAAAAATATAACCGTCATGCAGGATGCGCGCGTCGCTGGAGGAGAGCAAACCGGCCGCTCGTAAAAACGACATGGCTTTCAACGTAGCCCGCGTGCGAATCTGAGGGCACTGGCGCAGGTTTACCAATTGCAGGTATTGAATGACAAACTCGATATCCCGAATGGAACCGACCCCAAGTTTTACCTCACCCCACTGGCGGCCCTTCTCCCTCAAAATTTCTTCTGTGCGCTGTTTCATGGCAAAAACTTCCGCCCGTATTTGATCCGGTGGGAGATTGATGATATAGGGATAGGATTCGGTACGAAATTCCTCGCCGAGGGTCAGATCGCCTGCCACTGGGCGCATTTTTAGGAGCGCTTGTTTTTCCCAGAGACGGGCGTTTTTTTGCAGGTATTGCTTGAATCCATCCAGCGTGGGTATTAATGGACTGTCATTTCCCCAGGGGCGCAGGCGAAGATCAACACGGTATAAAAAACCATTGGTGGTGGTGGAAGCAAGATAGTCGATCAACTTCTGGGCAAGTGGAATAAAGCGAGAGGGTTCCTCACGAACAAGAAACACCAGATCGATATCAGAACTGTAATTCAATTCCCGCCCGCCCAATTTTCCCATGGCAAGCACCGAGAAACCCGCCACATGCGTGTTTGTCTGTGCAGATGCCAGGTTAAGACATGTTCTTATCAGCGCGATGGCTGTTCGCGAAAGCTGTGATACCACCGATGGCATGTCGTACAGGTCGAGGAAATCGCTCGCCCCGATTCGCAACAATTCATCCTGTTGGTATTGTCGTAAGGCATCCTTCCTTTCAAGCTCGGTTTTCAAGGGTTTAACTGTATTTTCGGCTTCCTGCTGGATCTGTTCAATTGTCTTACGCTGCGTCAATTTATGACGATCCAATAGGACATTAATCGACCGGGGATTTCGCAACAAAATTTCTGTTAAAAAATGGCTGGCAGAGAAAAGCACAACAAGAATTTCAATTACCCTTTGGTTTTGTTTAAGCAGGGGAATGAGAGACGGGCCGTAGTTTTCAATAAAACGCTCAAAGTTGATTAATGAGCGGTCAGGGTCGGCTGCCGTTGAAAGAATGGATAAAAAGGCAGCTTGAATGCCATCAAAGCCAGGATTATGCGTTTGAATACGACGTAGAACAGACCGGGCTGTTTGCCTGTCGTCAAAAGGAATTGAATCCAGATCAGTCTCGACCATAAAAAGATTATACCTGAGCGATTCCTCTCCCGACGATAAGAGAGACCAGAGTACCCAAACGGGTCAATTAATTAAAGTTGAATGGTTGATTACAGGTTAAAAAAGGGAAATATTCAACAGAAAACCTGTAAAAGATTCTCCCTTCGGGTAATTTGAAATACAGTCACTCCTCCGTAAAATGCCTTCATATAACCTGACATGTTGAGGCACTCATGATAACTTCCATCGTTATATTTGTAATCACATACGCCGTAATCATCAGTGAGAAGTTTCCACGCCACTGGGTAGCTCTGATAGGGGGAGGCTTGTTGATCGCGACCGGAGTGCTTACGCCTATTGACGCGGTCAAATATATAAACTGGGAAACTCTCGGACTACTTTCAGGTATGTTTATTCTGGTTTCCATTCTAAATGAAGCTGGTTTTTTCACCTGGTTGGCCATGGCAGCCATAAAGAAGGTAAATTACCAACCGGTGGCACTATTTGTGATCCTTGTTTTATTGGCCAGCGGACTCTCGATGTTCATGGATAGTATAACGGTCATGCTTTTCCTTTCTGCCTTGACCCTCCAACTGACCAGGTTATTGAAAATTGACCCAATACCTGTGATCATATCTGAAGTTTGCGCGGCGAATGTGGGAGGGGCGGCCACATTAATGGGTGATCCCCCCAACGTTATTCTGGGTACAACCCTGGGCTTTACATTCAATGACTTTGTTGTGAATACTGGCCCCATCAGTTTGTTAATTGCGCTCGCAATGCTGGCTTTCTTCTATTTAGGAAACCGAAAATCTTTGGCTCATGCGCGTGAGATGCTCACTCCGGAGACGATAGCTGAAATAGAAAGTCTGCACAATGAAAAAATGCATGCTTACTTGTCACGAGTTGGCGTGATTGGTTTTGGGCTGGCAGTTTTTTTTCTGGTTTTTCACTTGCCACTGAGTAAACTGACTGGTTTGCCAATCAATGCGGCTACATCCGCTCTGTTCCCGGCAATTATGGCGCTGGTCATGTTGCGGCCTGGCGACGCTCGCACTGTGGTATTAAAGGTTGATGGTGAAAGCATACTTTTCTTTGGTGGATTATTCCTGCTGATTGGTGGTTTGGAAAAGGTAGGAATATTCTCTTCAATGGCCACAATGCTGGCGGATAATGCCACCTCCAGAAATGGAATGGTCATGGCTTTGCACTGGTTTCCGGGGTTGGCCAGCGGCGTCCTAGACAATGTTCCGCTCGCGTTGGCTATGAGTTATGTGTTGGAAGACCTGGCTAAAATTCCGGGAATGCCTGCATTGGCTCTAATGGTCTGGGCATTGGCACTTGGTGTCGACTTCGGGGGAAATTTGACCCCTATCGGTGCTTCTGCCAATGTTGTCGCGTATGGTTTTATGGAAAAGAATTATGGGAAAGTTGGTTGGAAGAGATGGCTGATGATCGCCGTCCCGCCAACTTTGATTGCCATGGCTATGGCATCCTTGATGGTAGTAGGAAAAGGAATGATTGGCTGGTACTAATCCTTGCAGTGCCCCTTTTCCAGGCATAAACAATAAAACTGTCTCCCGGCAGTTTTATTGTTTAAACAAACGTTGAATCTCTACGCACAGGAATTATCACCCATATGGGGACCGTTTTATCGGAAATGGATGATCCATATGGGTACAAAATCTTGAATCATTGGAATTTTTATAAGAAAAATTCCTCCATCTAGGTAGTTTGTTTTTAAGAACCCATTACGTACAATACGGCAAATATTTTTCAAAGGAGAGAGTGATATGAGCGGCATACTGAAAGTTCGTTATAAATGGCTGCGGGTTCTGTTATTTGGAGTCCTGCTAGCCGCCCTGTTTGTGCCTTCTCTTGTCGTTTTTGCGGATGATGGCGGTCCAACCGTGGAAAGCGTCACTGGGGCTGTTCAGAGTGTTTCAATGGATCTGAACACGTTGTGGTTATTTGTAGCAGCATTTCTGGTTTTCTTCATGCAGGCTGGTTTTGCCCTGGTGGAAACTGGTTTCACCCGCGCGAAAAACGTGGCGCATACCATGATGATGAATATGATGGTTTTTTGTGTTGGTGCCATTGGTTACTGGGCAACCGGCTTTGCAATTCAATTCGGAGGTGTCAATTACACCTACCCTGAGATCAGTTCTTCCATACCAGCCTGGTCTTTTGCGCCGGTCACGCTAAGTAACTGGGTTGCCGACAAACTGGTATCACCTCTACTTATAGCCGGACAGAATGTTTTCGGTGCGGATGGTTTCTTCCTGAACGGATTAACTATAAGCAGCGGTATTCTCGTTTTCTTCCTGTTCCAGATGGTCTTTATGGATACGGCTGCCACCATCCCTACCGGTTCCATGGCGGAACGTTTGAAATTCTCCGGGTTTGTATTAATGGGATTGTGGGTAAGCATGTTCATTTACCCTCTGGTGGGTAATTGGGTTTGGGGCGGCGGTTGGCTGGCCAACCTGGGTCGAAGTATTGGCTGGGG
>CAYNJT010000004.1:35681-95148 GCA_964397625.1 uncultured Leptolinea sp.
TGCGCCTTCGTGGATATCTGGGCGGCGGTTGTAATCGGTTTAATTGCCGGAGTATGGGTGTGTGTTGCTTCAGTACTACTCGAAAAGATGAAAATCGATGATCCCGTGGGAGCCGTTCCGGTCCACCTCTGTAACGGCTTTTGGGGCGTTCTGGCTGTCGGTATTTTCGCCAATGGCAACCCTGATACAGCGGCGTGGAACGGTATATCAACCCCGGTAACTGGCCTGCTATACGGGAATGGTTCACAATTCCTGGCTCAGGCAGCCGAAGCTATTACCGTGTTGGTGGTTGTTGGCGGTTTGACGTATGGATTTTTCAAAGTGGTTGCCGCGTTTGGCTTGCTGCGTGTTTCCGCAAAGGTCGAATTGGAAGGGCTGGATCTTCCTGAAATGGGATCCCTCGGTTATCCCAAAGATTGGGAACCTTCCCCTTCGGCTTTAAAAGGTTTGAAGGAAGAATTGGGTACTTCTTCAAGAGTTCCAGTTCCAGCGGATTAGTTATAGAGAGAATAGGAAACGTGACCGTCCAAATTTTGGCCGGTCACGTTTATTTATCAGACGTGAGAATGGTCATTAACTTTTAAGGTCTGCTCTTTCAATAAATCCGTGTGATTATGAGGCAAGATTCATGATTTACATATAACCCATTTGGGGTACAACTATTCAGAATGATTGGCATTTTTCATTCAATTTGCTACTCAAAAACCGGAAATATACCCCTTTCAGGTACTGTGGGTCATACATTCCAATTTGTAGAATAGTACAAATAATCCCCCTTAGAAAATTAATTGGAGATTGGTATGACTACTCCCTCGATCAAGAAAACCCTGGGATTGACCGGTGTTACAGTGAACGCGATGGCGTTAATCGCCCCCGGCGCATTTCTATGGATGACGTTTCAATTGCAGGCTGCCAACGTGGATGCCGCTGGAAAAAGCACCGCAGGAGATATGTGGACAGGCATTGTTGTCGCGTTAATCGTTGCTTTTTTGACCGCTTTTTCGTTTTCTGAATTGGCCCGCAAATACCCGGATGCCGGAAGCGGAAGCGCTTATTATTTTGCTGAAAAAGCCTTCCTTGATCGGGGAAAAGCAAACCATCGACGATGGTCTCGCGTTGCGAAATTTATCACCGGTTGGGCAGCTCATCTCTTCTACTGGGTTTATCCGGGAGTTATGGTGGCATTTTTCGGAATATTGGTTTCTTATACTCTTAACCAATTTGGGTGGGATGTTACTGTTTGGGGGCAGATACTGCTTGTATGGATGTTTGCCACTGTGGTTGGACTGGTGGCTGTACGTGGAATTATCGGGTCGACGACTGTTTCCATTGTTATCAATATTATTCAACTGACATCACTTGTGGTTTTTTCCATACTGGCGATTATGTTTCGTATGCAAAATCCATTGAATGTTGCTCCGTCTGAATGGTACCACCCTACGGCAACGTCAATCATTTTGCCACATAACCTTTCCGGCATGTTATTTCAATCCACTATCGCCATTTTGATCCTGGTGGGATTTGAATCATCAACAGCTCTGGCTGCTGAAGCTAAAAACCCTAAAAGGGACATTCCACGCGGTGTTATTCTGTCACTGGTCATTCAAGGTTTGTTCGCCTATTTATTGGAATACTTTGCCGCGAATTACGCATTAAGTTCAAGACTGACATCAACTGATGGCGCATTATCCGGCATTGCGGCTGCCGCGGCATCCAGCGCGCCGATAGGCGATATGGCCATTCAAATAGGTGACGCATTCCTTGGCGGCAATGGTTTCGCCTTTATGCTGGTCATTGCTGCTACCGTTGGTCTGGCAATACTAGGCACAACTCTGGCGGCTATGAATACTGCTGTGAGGATCAGTTTTGCCATGGCGCAAGATTCAGAATTGCCGGATGTTATGGGCTTACTGCATGAGAAATATGCCACGCCATCGGTGGCAGTCATTATTCTGGTCATTTTCACAGGCATTATAGGGACAATCGGTGTTTCAGGCGGGGTGACAGCATTAACTGGTATCACACTGGCATCCAACCTGGGTACATTTATCCTGTACGCGCTAATTTGTGGAATAACCTTTGTCGCGTTCGCCGGTACACCCGATTTTAATTCCATAAAACACGCGATTATTCCCTTGCTGGGATTTATCGCCAATACTGTGATGCTTCTTTCAATTTTTATTATTGGAATAATGACTGGAGGAACTACAACATCAGCTACGTATATCGCGCTCGGAATCTCGTTTATCTGGTTATTGGCCAGTTCGCTTTATTTCATCATCAATAGCGCGAAAAAGGGGAAACCCATCTTTTCAAGTTCTCAGAAAATTGTCAGTGAATCACGGAATTAGATTGGCAATCTGTGTTGAGGGAAGAGATAGGGCGCTATCTCTTCCCTCATTCTTTCAGGAGACAATTCGCTAATGCGATGTATACCAGAAATAATCAGCAGTGGTATGAGTGTAGTCGGATTAATTCGTGAGGATAATCAGGATTCAATCCATATTCATGATGAAAAATGTGATCCCGCAAAGGGTTTAATATTTGGCGTTGCCGATGGAATGGGTGGGTATTCCCTTGGTGGGCTGGCCAGCCAGATGGCGCTGGACCTGGTTGTTGGAGCGTTACTGGAGAGAAATATTCCACAACCGGAAGCGATTAAGACCGGAATAGACAGAGCCAATCTGCAAGTCTATAACACGGCTGTCCAGAAAGGTGTTGGGAGGATGGGGACGACAATTACTGTTGCTTATATACTTGGCGAAACCCTGCACCTTGGTCATGTTGGCGACAGCCGGGCGTACCTGGTGCGCAATGGAAAAGCGGAATGCCTTACTGTGGATCACACTCAAGTTGGAGAGATGGTACGGGCGAAGATTCTGAAACCCAATCGAATACGCACTCATTCGCAGCGCTCCATCCTCACTCGCGCTGTGGGGATATCTCTATTTGTAAAGCCGCACATTACCAGCTGCCGGCTTTTGCCTGGCGACCGGATCATACTTTGTTCTGATGGGGTTTGGTCGGTTATCGAAGATGAAGAATTCGCCCGTGTGGCTGAACAACATCCTGTGGAACAGGTCAGTCAGGTTCTGATTGATCTCGCGATGGAACGCGAATCGGATGATAACGCTTCAGTCGTTGCCTTTGAGATCAAAGGATTTCACCCGGCATCCACATTAACCGAAGGTGTAAAAAGCCCTGCCTGGCTTTACAAAATAAGGAATATGACGCGATGAATGCCTATGCTATAATTTCTGACAACATGCCTCAGATTGGCGACCTATTCGACCGCTATCAGATCCAGACGCATATGGCTCAGGGTGGAATGAGTGATGTTTATCGTGCCTATGATCTGGTGAATCGTCGGGAAGTCGTCATAAAAGTTCCAGATCAATCCATGCTGGGTGATCCGGCTCAATATGAGCGATTCCAACGCGAATTGGAAGTGATCAATACACTCAATCATCCGGCTGTGTTGAAGGGATTGGGTTCAGGAAAATACAACAAGGTGCCTTATCTGGTTACCGAGTATGTGGACGGAAAATCGCTGCGCGCGCTTATTGATACAGCAGGTTCGTTTCCGGAAGACCAGGCAATACAGATAGTGAGAAAGATCGCCGAGGGAATGGCTTATTGCCATGAGAATAAGGTAATTCATCGCGACCTCAAACCAGAGAATATTCTGGTCAGTACCGACGGCCAACCAATCATTATGGATTTTGGCCTCGCGTTGACGAAAAGCGCCCACCGGGTAACGTATTCTAACTTAAGCGCAACCATGGGCACCCCTGACTATATGTCACCCGAGCAAATCGACGGCCAGAGGGGAGATCGCCGTACGGATATTTACGCTCTTGGGATCATCTTATTTGAACTACTTGCCGGTAATCCACCGTTTTCCGGCGATTCAAATATGGCCGTAATGTCTCAGCATCTTAATAACACTGCACCCCGGCTGGATAAACTTAAACCATCGATATCACCGCAACTGGCGGCAATTGTGGCAAGGTGCCTGCAAAAGGATCCGGACGCGCGCTACCAGACCATGAATGAATTGATTACAGATCTAAATAACCCGCAAAGTGTCGATCTCCAAATTCTCGATCGAAAAGAGAAACGTTTGTCGACGGGGCTTTCACTGGCTCAGTTGCAGGTCATTCGTTCGATTGTGATAGCTCTGATAATTCTCGCCGGTCTGGTCGCGCTGGCAATGGTTTTACAGAATCTTCGTCCATAGATCAGTTAATCAAGAAATCCTATGATAAACCTATCATCCAAAACAGAAATTTTGAATCGAACAGAGATTAACAATATTCGTTTTGTTGACCTGCAATTTACAGATATTGTCGGCGTGGTAAAAAATGTAACCATTCCCATCCATGAACTGCCAGCCGCTCTGGAAAATGGTATCTGGTTTGACGGCTCATCCATCGAGGGATTTGCACGGGTGGCTGAGAGCGATATGCACCTGCGGCCAGATTTATCCACATTTGCCATTGTTCCCTGGTTGAAGGGAGAAGATGCAACCGCGCGTTTGATATGCGATGTGTATACTCCGGAAGGGATACCGTTTCAGGGTGATCCTAGGGGGGTATTGCGTAATGTGTTGAATGACGCCCGCGAAATGGGTTTTCAGTATTTCACCGGTCCTGAATTAGAATTCTTTCTTCTTAAACCCCATTCCGATGGATCTTTAATCCCGCCAAAACCGCATGACGCGGGAAGTTATTTTGACGCTCCTTCTGATATGGCGGCCGGCTTGCGACGGAATATGGCCGCTACCCTGGAAGCGCTCGGTTTGGATGTCGAAGCTATGCATCATGAGGGCGCCCCGGGTCAGCACGAGATTGACTTTCGTTACTCTGACGCGTTAAAGACGGCGGATAGCGCCGTTACCCTGCGGGTGGCATTAAAAGTGATTGCCCAATTGAATGGCCTGTATTGTTCATTCATGCCCAAGCCCATCCGGGGAATGAGTGGGTCGGGGATGCATGTTCACCAGAGTCTGGCCTACACAGCCAATGGTAAGAACGCTTTCGCGGATCCAGGTGACCCACATGGCCTTTCACTGATCGCCAAACAATTTATTGCCGGGCAGTTATATCATTCCCGAGGTATGTGCGCCGTGCTCGCGCCTCTCGTAAATTCATACAAACGGCTGGTAGCCGGATATGAAGCTCCGGTATATATCACCTGGGCTCGAATTAATCGTTCCGCCTTGATCCGAGTCCCGCGCTCTTCGGATGATTCTTTAACCCGATTGGAATTGCGATGCCCTGATCCAAGCTGCAATCCATATCTGGCCTTTGCCGTGATGCTGGCCGCTGGTCTGGATGGAATACGCCGGAACTTACCGGTGCCCGAGGCAACAGAAGAAAACATCTACCTTATTGAAAACCAAAAGCAGCCCAAATCGTCCATTCTGCCAGATTCTCTAGATCAGGCATTGGATGAACTGGAAAGGGATGATGTAATTTGTAACGCTCTTGGCCCGCATCTGGTTGAGCGGTTCATCAGCGCCAAACGCCAGGAATGGGAAGATTACCGGC
Organism: uncultured Leptolinea sp.; assembly: GCA_964397625.1. Taxonomy (GTDB): domain Bacteria; phylum Chloroflexota; class Anaerolineae; order Anaerolineales; family Anaerolineaceae; genus Leptolinea. Next base: position 41,234 of record CAYNJT010000004.1, read on the forward strand.
TTTCTGTTACCCCTTGGGAGCTTGAAAAATATCTCCCGAACTATTGAAATCATAGCCAAATAATGGAAAATACTATTTAGAAATATACTCGTGTTGGTTTTGACACGAGTATATTTATTGGGTTAATTTTTGCTCAATCTTGCTTAAAATCCTGAGAATATGCTCCATTTGGGTAATATACAGGGGTACCATGCCTGCATATAATCTGGGACATAAGTTTGCAGAAAGAACTCATTAAGGAGAGAATTCCATGGCTAAGACAGTTTCAGAAATACTGGCGTTGGCAAAAGATGTAAAAATGGTGGATATCCGCTTTACAGATCTTCCAGGACAGTGGCAGCATTTCACTCTACCTGTACATCGGTTAACCGCAGATCTATTTGAAGAAGGTATCCCGTTTGATGGTTCATCCATTCGTGGATTTCAGGAAATCCATGAATCGGATATGTTGCTGAAACCCGATCCGGAGACAGCGTTTATTGATCCGGTTGCCACTATTCCGACTCTGGTGATCACTTGCGATGTGTATGATCCCATTACATTACAGCCCTATCTGCGGGATCCGCGCTATGTTGCCCGTAAGGCCGAAGCGTATCTGAAACAGACCGGTATTGCTGATACCGTGTTCATGGGACCGGAAGCGGAGTTCTTCATTTTTGATAATGTTCGTTATTCAAACAACACCTACGAATCCTTCTATTTTATTGACAGTGAAGAAGGCTGGTGGAACAGCGGCCGCGCTGACAAGCCGAACTTTGGTGGTCAAATCTTGCCGAAACGCGGATATTTCCCTGTTCCACCCGCCGACACATTGCAGGATGTGCGCTCCAAGATCGTCATGGCGATGGAAGAAGCCGGTGTCCGTATGGAAATCCATCACCACGAAGTGGCCACTGCCGGACAAACCGAACTGGGTATGCGCTTTGACACTCTGACCCGCATGGCTGATAACTTGCTGCTTTACAAATATATTGCCAAGAATGTAGCCCGCCAGAATGGCAAAACGGTAACCTTCATGCCCAAACCACTCTTCGGTGACAACGGCTCTGGTATGCACGTGCACTCCTCCCTGTGGAAGGGCAATACCAATGTCTTCTACGATGCCGCCGGTTATGCCGGCCTGTCTGACACCGCGAAATACTATATCGGCGGTTTGTTGAAGCACGCTCCTGCCCTGTTGGCCCTGACTTCACCGACAACCAATTCATTCCGCCGCCTGGTACCCGGGTTCGAAGCCCCTGTGAATCTGGCGTATTCACAGCGCAACCGTTCTGCTATTTGTCGCATCCCGGTGACAAAGAGCTCGAAGGCCAAACGTATTGAATTCCGCGCGCCCGATCCTTCCAGCAACCCGTATCTGTGTTTTGCCGCAATCTTGATGGCAGGGTTGGATGGTATCCAGAATCGGATTGATCCGGGTGAACCGCAGGATAAGGATCTGTACGAGCTGCCCGCTGAAGAAAAGAAATTGATCAAACAGGTTCCAGGATCATTAAGCGATGTGTTAGCAGCTCTGGAAGCGGATCATGACTTCCTGCTCAAAGGCGATGTCTTCACCTCCGACCTGTTGGAAGCCTATATTTCCTATAAAAAGATGAATGAGCTCGATCCTGTACGGCTGCGCCCCACTCCTTACGAATTCAGCCTGTACTTCGATATCTAAAATCCTGTAACCGGAACGGTATTTCTTCCTCATAGAGACCGCCGGCAACTGACCGCTGACCTGTACTGGGATGCCATCAGCGGCCGGCGGTCAAGTCTTTTATTTGTATTCAATAGTATCGGGCATGTTAAAATGAACAAAGACATCAGGCAAACCTATATGACTATTCAGGAAAACGGCATGCCCAATGACGCCGATACACGCTTACTGGAAGCGTTGGAAAGTTTAAACCAGATTAGTGGAACGATTAATCGCATCGGTTCTGACGATGTTATCAGCAGCGCTGACAGTCTTCGACTGATAGCCGAAAGCGCTATACGGGTGATCCCCGGATCTTCGGCGATGATTTATATTTATGATGAAAACAGCTCGCGATTTGAGGTTGGATCACGGGTTTCGGTAGGCCCAGAAGGGATTCGAACGACAGAGCTGGTTGATCAAATCGATGATCGACCGCGTCCGGATGGGATGGGGGCAAGAGCTGTTAAACGGCGAGAGCGTGTTCTTTCATATGATGAACCTGATAGCCGTGTTCATCCTTATTATTCCAGGCTGGGAGTTCGGTCAGTCGGTTGTTTCCCATTAATTGTTACCGAGCAGGTTGTCGGTGTTCTTTATTTATATCTTTACGAAGATCGTAGATTTTCCCGTTTGGAATTGCTCATGCTGGAAAATTTTGTGCATCAGGCGGCAATGGCCATTTACCACACACGCCGCCTGGCCTCAATGAAACAAAATTTGGAACGCAAGGAAGATGAGTTGAACCAGCTCAACCGGGCCAGCATGTTGATATCTTCCCGGTTGAAATTGGAAGAAACCCTTGAAGCAATCTTACAACTGGCCCTGGATATGACCGGCGGGCATTATGGCATCTTCCGATTGCTGGATCGGGATGGGAAGAACCTGGTAACCCGCGCTTTTGCCGGGAATGGCATGACAGGACCGCGAACCGAGGTGCTGCCATTAAATGCCAACAGCGTCATGGCATATGTCGCGCGAAGCCGGCAGCCATCTCTGATTGCTGATTTACAGTCTGAACCCTGGTCAAAAATTTACTATCCTCTGGATTCTGGAATGTTAATGCGTTCCGAATTAGCCGTGCCGTTGATCAACGCCAGCGGTCGTCTGGAGGGAGTTTTAAACCTGGAGAGCCCAGAAGTTGGCGCATTTGATGAAAACCACAGCCACATACTTCAAACCCTGGCCACCTTTGCCGTAACTGCCATCCAGGAAGTTCGCCTGTTGGATGCCTTGCAGGAAGTCGCGCGGCTGATAATATCTGAACCCTGCCAGAAGGTGCTGGATCATCTTACGTCGGTAGCTTGCGACCTGCTGAACGCGTCGGTCAGCGCGCTCTGGTTAAGGCGTGACAAAGAATTGATTCTTCAATCCTCCTGCGGCGGATATCTCCATGGTGAGAGTATGCCGTTGGAAGGCAGCCTGACAGGACAGGCCATTTTGCGGCGAGAACCAGTGGTGGCCGATGATGTGCGTACCGATCCACGGTTTCACCGGCAAGACCTTGCCAGGTCACAGAATTGGGCGCGGGCGTTAATCGTCCCATTCATCACCGGGGAAGACGAACTGCCTCCGGGTGCAATAGGCGTCTATAGTTCGGAACTTGAACCAGGCCGATTTGCCGAATCTGATTGGGATATGAAAGTGCTTACCTTTCTCTCCCATTACGCCGTTTTGGCCATTCAGAACGAAACCCGCCAGCAGGCTTTACGTTCCGCCCAGGAGCAGCGTTCCGTGGCTGAGACTTTTGCCGCGGTGGGAGATATTGCCTCCAACTTGCTGCACCACCTGAACAATAAGGTGGGCACTATCCCCGTGCGGGTTCAGAGTATTCAAGACAAATGTGCCCCTGCATTGAAATCGGATACTTACCTGGCAAACAACCTGGCAGAAATCGAACGCTGCGCCATGGAAGCCATGCAGACTGTACGTGAAAATTTGTCCCATTTGCGTCCCATCCGCCTTGAACCAGTGGTCATAGAAGGGCGCATAAACGAAGCCCTTCAAGCTGCCAATCTGCCTCCAGGTATCAAAGTGAACCTGGAAGGTCTGGCGCATCTCCCTCTGGTAACCGCTGGTGGACAAAGCCTGACATTTGTTTTTGCCAACCTGATAGAGAATGCAGCCGATGCCATGCAGGGTAACGGAACAATATCCATTACCGGGATTTCACACGAAAAGTGGGTTGAGATCACCCTGAGTGATAATGGCCCTGGAATTTCTCCCGATCTGCATGACAGAATTTTTGAATTGAATTATTCAGGAAGAGCCAGCCAGCGGCCGGGAAAACTGGGCTTTGGCCTGTGGTGGGTAAAAACACTGATGACCCGCCTGGGTGGTTCCATTACGGTTGAAAGCGATGGTAAAACCGGGACTACATTCCGCCTTCGCCTTCCCAGAGTCAGAGATATTGTATGAACTCCAATAACATGAACGCCCTGGTTGTTGAAGATGATCGTTCCTGGCAGCAAATCCTGTCAGAAATATTGACTGATTGTGATTTGCAGGTCACCATAACCAGTAACCTGGATGATGCCATTTTTGAATTAAAGACCAGACCACACCGTGTGGCTATAGTAGACCTTTCATTATCTCCCAATGACCATAACAATTTCGACGGACTGCGTGTGCTTGATTCTGTGCGCCGCCTGGACCCCAGCTGCCGGACAATTCTGCTGACTGGATTTGCCACTGTGGAACTGGCTGTCACGGCGCTTACCGATTACGGCGCGTTCACTTTCTTACGAAAAGAAAGTTTTAATCGCGGACAGTTCCGCGAGATGATCTCTCGCGCTCTGGCCAGCTCTCCGCCGACAGGACTGACAGAACCGGGACGCGGCGAGAAGGTAGAACCGGTCAGAAGTATTAAAACAAGTGGACCAACCATCAGACACGATTCAACACGTGGAAAGGCCCTCGTGGTTGAAGATGACGCTGGTTGGAGGAGTATCATCGAAGAATTGTTGTCTGACGCCGGGTACCAGGTAAGGGTATGCGCCAGCTTTGGCGAAGGACTGGGGTACCTGCGCCGCGAGCGTATTTCACTTGCCGTGGTTGATCTGCTTCTGGATAGTTCGATATCTAACGCGTGGGATCAACATGTCTCCAGTGAAGACCTGGAAGGTTATCAACTTTTGTCGAATACCCGTTCCAGTGGTGTGCCTACCATCGTGGTGAGCGGTGTCGGTTCTCCAGATGAAATACGTCGTGCTTACGCTGAAGAATCTATTTTTGCCTATCTTGAAAAACAGGCTTTTGACCGTGCTTCGTTTTTGAAGATTGTAGAAGAAGCGGCTGTATTTCAATCAACCGGCAGCGAGTTGAATGTATTAACAGACAGAGAAAGAGAAGTATTCGACTTGCTGGCTGAAGGAAAAACAAACAAGGAAATTGCCGAGAAACTCTTTATCACAACCAACACGGTGAAACGACATCTTAAGTCGATATTTGAAAAATTGGATGTGCACACCCGTTCTGCGGCTGCCGCCAAAGCTCCAGGAAAAATGTGAACCTTCGTTAAAGGCAACGCTGATGACACGACACGAGCTGTTCCCCGCATCCTGTGAATTGAGTGATGATTCACCCATCCGGATTGGCGGAGTCGATCTGCATCGTCTTGTGGAAGAATTTGGCACACCATTGTATATTTATGACGCAGCCACGATCAGTGGGAATTATAGCCGGCTGCGGGTGCTGTTGGATCATTATTACCCGGAAACATCGCGGATTGCTTACGCCTCCAAGGCCTATCTGTCGTTGAAATTCGCCCGGAAATTGGTCACACTTGGCGCTTCAATTGATGTGGTCTCCAGGGGAGAATTCGAAATCGCCTTGAAAGCCGGATTCAGCCCCGACCGCATCCATTTGCATGGAAACAATAAATCCAATTCAGAAATAGACATGGCCATCCAGCATGAGATCGAAGCGATTGTTGTAGACAGCTTGGATGAACTGCATTACCTTGATTCCATCTGCAATACCTCAACAAAGAAACCTCGTGTCTGGTTGCGGATCAATCCATCCATTAACGTGCAAACGCATCGGGCTGTGCAGACTGGGCATGGTGTCAGCAAGTTCGGCATTCCGATCGAAAACCGGTTGGCTGGGCAGGCCATTACTGAAGCGCTTGGAAGTAATAATATCGAACTTGTCGGAATACATGTGCACCTGGGTTCACAAATATTTGAACCGCATCCTTATGCCGAAGCCATTCGGGCAGTCATGCAACTGTGCCGCGATATTGGCTGGAATCCACCGGTGGTTAGCCCTGGTGGTGGATGGGGAGTGCCCTATACGCAAGAATTTCCTGATGGTAACGTGGCCGATTGGATCCGTACAATCAGCACAGTTCTGGTGGATTGGTGTGCCAGGATGAAAGTACCTTTACCCGCGCTGGTCATTGAACCAGGACGATGGCTGGTAGCTCGCGCGGGGGTTTCGATATACAGAGTGGGGACATGCAAGCAATCAATTGATGAGGATTGGATCGCGACTGTAGATGGCGGAATGGCAGACAATCCGCGGCCGGCATTATATGGTTCACCATATACAGCGGTATTACTCGATGATAAAACCAACAGACCGGTTGTCCCAACGCGCCTGGTCGGTCGGTTTTGTGAATCGGGTGATGAACTCATTCACAAAATTAATCTGCCTCGATTGGATCGGAATGATATTATTGCCATACCGGTGAGTGGAGCGTATCAATTAAGTATGGCATCCAATTACAACCTGGCAGACCGGCCGTGTGTTCTATGGGTCGAGGATGGGCGGGTGGAGATACTTCAACATCGCGAAAGAGCCAGTGAATCTGCCTGGTGGTTGGGGGATTGATCTAGAGGTTCAACCAGCGTGCGGCCGTACGCGGCAGATCCGCGAGAGTGCCATTCACCATATGACACTCCGGGATGGATTCGAGGAATAACTTCCCGTATTTCTTTGTGAGCAACCGTTTGTCAAACACAGCGACTACACCACGGTCAGATTGGGTGCGAATGAGCCGGCCAAATCCCTGACGGAAACGCAATATGGCTTCTGGCAAAGAGTATTCATTAAACGGATCGTCAAATGTTTCCGACCGTGCCGCAATAATCGGGTCGGAGGGCACATCAAAGGGCAGCTTTGTGATCGCCAGAACGGATAACGCCTCCCCTGGAATGTCCACACCTTCCCAGAAGGCGCGAGTTCCCAGTAACACGGCTTTTTCGGCGCCGCGGAAATTTTCCAACAGGGCATTAGCTGAAGCACCGACACCCTGCTCGTAAATCTGTATTCCGGCATCAGCCATTCCAGCCGCGATATTTTGTGATGTTTTTTTCAATTGAGCGTAGGAAGTAAAGAGAACCAGCATACGGCCATTGGTGGCTTTTGCCAACCGGATGAGTCCCGTTTCCAGGGAACGTTGGTAACCATGCGTGTCTGTGATCTCCGGAATGTCGTTGATCAAATATAGTAGAGCGGAGTTTTCGTAATCAAAAGGAGAACCGAGCGATAATTCCCCGGCCTCATCCGCGTTCAAACGACTGCGCAAGTAGTCAAACTCTCCGTGGGCTGTTAATGTGGCAGATGTTAATACCACACTGGTTTTCTGGTGCCAAATATGTTCTTCCATCAATGGGCCAATATGCAGTGGCGCGATCTGCAGAGTGATACGATTGGAATTGGGCTGCTTTTCGACCCAGTAGATTTGTAATTCATCTGGTTTGGAAACCAGACAACTCACATTTTTGAAAATGTCGGCAAAACGGGTGGAGAGGGTAGCCAGGCTGCCGGTCACATCCTGTAATTCCTCATTCGTATCTTCATCATCACCACCCGCAGAACGGATCAAACCAGAGATCAATTGAAGCATCTCTTTGATCAACTCACCCTCGTCATACCAGATTTCTTCCACATAATTCCAGGTATTCAGTGTGCGGGTGGAATTCTGGATACGCTCCTGTTGGGGGTAAGTTCCCATTGGCCGGCCTTCACGTTGGTCAGTCAGAAAGTCATCGATCGAGTTAAAAAACTGATTGTTCAGACTGGTGATCTTGAAAGCCAGGTCAGAAACCTGCCTGATGGTTTCCTGCAATGCGGCCATATCTGAGGGTTGAAGTACACCTTGGAACTGGACAAGAAAGCGGCCGAGCAAACCGGAATTCAACCCACCCAGTTCATGGATTAGCCGGTCGATATCCAACTGGGTGACTTTAAAAGCCAGTGCGCCTGTGGTGGCTTCTTCCATATGGTGGCCTTCGTCAATGATCAGGTAATTGTATTCGGGCAGAATGCGGCTGCCCGCGGCCACGTCTGACAACAAAAGGGCATGATTGACAACGATCAAATGGGATATGGCGGCGGCCTGACGGGATCGGTAAAATGGACATTCGCCGCCCATACGGTTCTGACAGGTTTCTGCTTTGCAGCCTTCATCCTCCGCGGAGAGATGCATCCACACATCCCATTCCGGAGTTTGATTAAGGTTGATCTCATTGCGATCTCCTGTACCGCCTTCATTTAACCAGATCAACACTTTCCCCAGTACGCGCATTTCCTCTGCGGTTTCCGGTCCTCGCTGACGCAGCATTTCGAGCCGACGCGGGCAGAGGTAATTGGAGCGTCCTTTTAAAACCACTGAGCGAAGATCGATTTTCAGAGCTTCCCGCAGGTCGGGAATGTCTTTGTTGATTAATTGATCTTGAAGGTTGATTGTGTTGGTAGAGATAACCACACGGGTATTTGTGTGCAGCGCCCACAAGGCAGCCGGCACCAGGTAGGCAAATGACTTGCCTGTACCGGTTCCCGCTTCCACCAGCATGTGCTGCCCGTCAGAAAAGGCACGGGTAACAGCTTTTAGCATTTCAACCTGTTGTGGACGGAATTCATACGAGGAGAAAAATTTTGAAAACGGCCCGCCATGTTCCAGCATGGCCGCAACTTCATCCTCATCAAGACGGGGAGTCCCGTCATCCGGTTCGGCATTAATGGTCACCTTGCCGGCTGGTTTTTCAAAGAGAGGGCCAGACGCTACGTGTAAAACCTTACGTGAATGGAGCGGCTCTTTCGTACGGGCACGCAATACCTGCTGAAGGGAAAATGTTCCGATCCAATCTGTGCGGTCTGCCTGACGTACCAGCTCGGCCAGTAGTTCGATGGGAAGTTCTGACGCCTTGCGGATCAGTTTTTCATAAACACCCCGGGTGGCGCGGGCATCATCCAGGGCGCGATGGGTAGCCGGGAAGGGGATGGACAGGAGCTGCCCCAGAGCTCCCAGATTGTAACGGCTGGCTGTGGGCAGAAAAACGGCTGCCAGTTCATATGTGTCTATAACATCGTTGTATTCAAGAATTCGCTGTCGGCGTAAAAAACTCAGGTCAAAACGCACGTTGTGACCCAAAACCGGACAATCACCAACAAAATCCTCAAAATCCTGGATTACAGCCTTGATCGGCGGTTCTTTCAAGACCATCTGATCGGTAATGCCAGTTAATTGCGTAATCATGGGAGGAATTGGTCTCCCCGGATTGATCAATTGTGAATACTCAGCTTCAATACGACTGCCGTTAAATTTCACAGCGCCAATTTCAATGATGGCGTCATTTTGCGGATCCAATCCTGTGGTTTCAATATCCAGGGAGACGATGGAGGTCATGGCGAATTTTTCCCGGGTCGTCAACGCTGTACATATTCAGCGGCGTGGTAGACGTTGTAATCAACCAAATTTTTTTCCGCCGAGGGTATACCGCAGACGGTTTGTATGCCATCACGATTATTAACTTCATCCCAATCGGCGATCAGGATCATCGGGTTCATGGTCTGCAGGTCAATATCCACCAGGATCACCTGCCCGGGCTTAACCTCAGAGAACAAGGGATATGTCTCCCAGTTAGGCAGGTTGTGAATGCGCGTATCGAATGATTTTTCCCTGATTAGTGGAACGCTGTCAATGGACGCGGAATCCTGATCTATGATCCGCAGATGGTTGCCGGGAAGAACACGGAAAGAAACGGCCTTAAGACCTGTGGAGCAAGTCACCACCGGGGCAGCCTCATGCGTTGTCAGTTTGAAGGGGATGAGTGGGATAACGGTCATGAGCAGAAGAATGACTGTGGCAAGCCCCTTGACTGGCGTGAGAGGTTGCAGTTCCACAGTTTTATTTTTAAAAATCTTCCATGGAATGAACTGGCAAAGGGAAGCCAACCCCAGGGCGGGCAAGACGGCAAAGAAAGGAATGGTGGCGGCGTAAACCCGCATTCGATTTGAATCGATGGGTGGGGCAAAGGGGATGGAAAACAATATTCCCAGAAAGGCAAAAAGATGGAAAGATCGCGCGGGTTTCTTAAAATTTTTTATGCAGATGAATAAACCCGCGAGAAGCAAAAGATAAAACGCAACACGCGCGATATTACCCACCAGACCCTGTCCGCCAAACCAGCCAATGGAACCATAATAGTCATCCAGCGAAAAGAATGTCTGATAGGAACTGACGATACCTTTAAACAGATTCTGCGGCTTACGTTTGATTAACTCAAAGGTCTTTGTGTAGGTGAAATCTGCCTGCTCTTCTGCCGGCATATACCAGGACTCTGGGTAGTCGGTGAAGATCTGTGTCCAACCCAACCCTCCACGCGCCAGCCCGTAGATGGTGTTGCTGAAGTTCCCAAAGGGAACACTTTCAGCCGAAGAGTACAAACGAAACGCCGCGGTATTAATGGCAAAGCCAACGATGACTGCCAAAAAGGCTAGAATAAGTGATCGCCAGTGCAGTAATTTGGATTTCCGAAAGAACCAACCGACCCAGATGGCGATAAATGGCAGGATGATAAAGGCTCCGGCCCGGGCATTCAGACCAAGACTCAACATCAACAAGCCTGCCAGAAAGTATTTTAATTCTTTCTGTTTGATACCTCGCAGAAAGAGCATCAACGCAAGGCAGCCCAAAGGCAGGCCGGCGAATTCACTGAGGGTTTTTCCCAGAAGCAGGCGTGAATAGCAAAAGAGAAAGATCAGCAGAGCGGTCGCGGCGATCGGTCCCTCGTACCCTTTGAATTCTTCAACCGCAAAATAAAGCGCCAAACCGAGGAACACGGTTAACACGGCGACGCTGACATACAGGTTCTGACCGGTGATCCATTGGATTCCAGTCAGCATGGCGGTGAATAAGGGCCTACGGGAGGCACCTGTGTAGAAGGGTGATCCTTCGGCAAGTCTGCGTGAATCGGTGAAATAACTGCGAGCGTCACTGAATGGAATGATCCCGCCGAGCAGATATTGTTCGCTTTGTCCGCTGAACCACAAACCAGAAATGGGTAAAACCAGGATCGCGGAAATAACCCCAAAAAGAAGAAGACGGGACACCCTTGAGGATAGCTGAAAAACCAGAAATACTAGCAAAACAAGGGGAGCGATGACCGGCAGAAAATCATAACGGAATGCCAGGCCGAACTGTCTTGGTGTTGGGATGACCAGGAACAGCCATGTGATAAGAACGCCGGCAAAAAATGTTCCCACCTGCCAGGCCGCGTCAAATAATTTTTGTTTGCTCATGCAGTGTTTGTTCCAGGTTTTCGAGAAAAGATTTACCGATTATAGCATTTGATATTCCACCCAAACGAAAAACGGCGATCGAAGTCATTCAATCGCCGTTCTTGATTTAAGGTCTATTGGCGGTTCAAGTATTCTTTGATGGTTCTTCTTTGGCTTTGGCGGCTTCTTTCTTTGCCCTGCCGCGTCTCACAATAGCCCGGATGATCAGGAACGCCAGCCAGACCGGAATGAACAGGATGATCAACACTGGCAGCAGGAAAAGCACAATCCATATGGCCGCGTTGGCAAAGAATTTCAACGCGTTTATTAAAGACTGGATGGCATCCCGCGCGACACCAGCTGGCTGCCAGCCGCCAATGGATAGCGGCGCAATGGCGGATTTCGACTTCACGGTAATTTCAATCGAGGACATGGCCGTCGATTCTTCATAATATTTCATCTGGCCTTTAATAACTTCAATCTGCTCACGCACCTGGGTCAATTGATTGAACACAGACATGACATCTTCTGTGCGGGTTGCGGAAGCCATAATCTCACGCAGTTGGGCTTCGGCGTCTTCCAGGTTCTTCAGGCGGCTCTTCAAGTCTGTGTATTCCTTGGTCACATTCTGACCGGTGCGTGTTTCAGACAACACATCGGTTGTCGGATCAGGAACCTGAGCTTTGATACGTTCCATGGCTTCGGTCATGCGGTCGGCTGGAACCCGAATTGTCAGATGAGCTTCGGGAAGTTCCAACCCATTTTCATTGTGTGTTTTGTAAATATTGGAATTTGCAACAGACCCCTTCATCTCTTCGGCCATTTTGATGATCGCGTCCATTGATTTAGCCGGGTCGGCCACGGCAATGGCGATGGTGGCATTCTGCATGATCATCTGATCGACAGCAGATTCATTCGCGCCTGAGCCGGCCGCTTCGAAATTGGCCGCATCCGCCTGCATGGGCGCAACAGCCAATGGCGCGGCAGGAACAGCACCGCTTTCGACGGCTTTTGGTTCATAGGGCGCTTCCATTGACCTTGCCGGAGCTGAACAACCGGAAAGCAGAAACGCCAGAATAACAAGAGATAATCCGATTCGGTTCATACAATCTCCTCCACACCTGATGATTTTTCCACCGAATTGACGATAGAGACAGTAAAAATGTTCCCGGTATTACCAACCGCCGAAGAGGCGGTCTCCATTTCTTACAGGAAGGCCAGATCGGAGAATCCTTTGTTGTACGGCAGAAATATCATAGGCGATACGTCTTAAATCCCAGGTCTTATCGCGTAGATCTAATATAGCATAGCACGCGCGGGGATCGGCGTCACGCGGCTGCCCGACTGAACCAGGATTGAGAATCGCGCGTCCGGTCAATTGTGTACTCAACGGATTGTCTGAGTTCATGGCGTATAAGGATGATTTTCCATTCTTGGTATGGTAAATCACCGGAATATGTGTATGACCGATCAGACAGAATGGAGTGGCAAAATAATCAAGGTTATCTGCAGCACTTTCAACATCAAGGATGTATTCCCATATGGAATTTCTTGGGCTTCCGTGAGTTAGAGTAAAGCCGTGGCGTACAGTTTTTTTCCTCAAACCGGTCAGGTACAGCTTGCTTTCTTTGGTCAGGTTTTCCTGATTCCAGATGGTCGTTTCCCTGGCTTCGGAATTGAAGCTGTCCATGTCAATCTGTCCGAGGGCAGCCGCGTCATGGTTGCCCAGAATGCAAACCGTGTATGGCAGGTTGGCGATACGATCGATCACTTCGTTGGGATCGGGGCCATATCCAACAAGATCGCCCAAACACCAGACTGCATCCACAGAACCGGCATCTGCCAGTACTGCGTCAAGCGCGGTAAGGTTGGCGTGAATGTCGGAGATGACCAGGATTCTCATAGGGATCAGGGGATGTTGAATTGGACATTCCATTGACCTTCTTCCTTTTGGTCAATGGTGGATTCAAGCCCAAGAATGACAAACCATGTATTTCCCGGCTTCAGGGGCAGTGCCTTGTTCTTCTCATCAAAGAAGATCATAGGCATTTCGTTAGCGGGAGAGCGCCAGTATCCAGGGATCATGCGACCGTCCCGGAAAAATATTGCCTTGCGTGCTTTTTTGTTGGCCCACAATTCAATATTATGTAATGTTGGATTGTATTCATTGTAGCGGGCATATAACAAAACGACATTGTCAAACGCCAATTGATTGCCGGTCAGCTGGTCATCGAGAGGAACAAGCTTAACCGGGTTTTCTGGGATTGTGGATTCAGTCCAACGGAGATATTTGCGTTGAGAGGGATTGTATCTCCATTCACTTTCGTTAAGGTCATTATACCGGATACGAACTGAATTTCCCTCAAAAAATTCAATTTCTGGGGGAATTGAGTTAAAAACCATTCCGGTAACAATCTGCCGGTAATTATTAATTTTGTTGGTTTTAAGATAATCATCAAATTTCGTCAGGTTCGCGAAGACGGAATTTACTGTGTGGGCACCGGTATCACATAAAGCCGGACAGGTTGATTCTCTGACTGTTATGGCTAATCCATCCAACTCGGCTCGTAATGTATTGCGAACACGCGGATCGGCGCTGGCATAGGCAAACACGGATTGATACATGGTCGCGAGCTGTAAATCGGCTAACCGCGCGGACCGAACGGGGCCCACTTTTTCTGGTTTTTGACCATAGTAAATGGCAGAGAAGCGATTCATACCCTCGCCGATGAAATATTCAAAAACCAGGTCTGCCAATGAAAGCCCAAATTGAGGGCGCCCGCTGGGTGGAAAATTGCTCACCTTGACCATCACCGGGCGGCGATCCAAAACAGCGGGATCGTCAACTTTCAAACCGGTTAAGGGGTTGATATCTTTTGGAAAACGGTCCGGCCCATAATGTACTGCCTCGACTGTGGAAGTGAGGGTTGGAATGGGTGTGTATGTGGGTGGGGGCACAGGAGATGATGTCGCGGTTTCCGTCAGAGTCGGAGCAATTGTGTTTTCCAGTGTTGGTGTTTTTTGTATTGTGGAGGTGTAAGCAGGAATCTCGGTTGCCGGTAAAACTTTCTCTACCGGTTTGCACCCCATTAGCGAAGTGGTGAGATACATGCTCATGATGAACGCCACAAAAAAACGCCGATTCATTGTTATCTCTATTTTCGGTTATGGAACATAAAAGAATAGTTCAAATCTTCCGCCTTGCGGATTTGAAAGTTGAGAACTGATCCCGGCTAGAACAATCCATGTGTTACCGGGTTTCAGCGGCATGGGTGAACCATCCTTAAGAAGGAATTCAAACGGTTGTGAGTGATCACGAGTTGTCCATTTTCCGTCATATTTCAATCCATCTCTGAAGTACACGGCCGTTTGCGGGCCCAGGTTGTTCCAAAGATCGATGTTGTGCAGTGTACGGTTGTACTCGATATAGAAAGTGGATAACACGATCAGGTTTGAAAAACCGAGCTGAATACCGTTGTTTCGATCCACCAGCGGGATCATTGTAAGCGGCTCACCTTCGTTGCCATCTTCAATCCAGCGCAGGTATTTCCCGGAAGCGGCGTCATACTGCCATTCCCCTCGATTGATTTCAGAGTATTGAATGAGAACCTGACTGGCGGCTTCTCCACCGGGTGGGGGATCGTTTGTGAAGGTTGCAAATTGCAGGCCAGGTTTTTCCTGCATGACGCCCTTTGATCGTGCCAATTCGGTTACTCCGGCAGAGTCGGCGAACACCCCGGTCACACTGTGGGTATCATCACCGCAGACCGGAGGGCATGGCGCGTATTTATAGGCGATCGCGCGGGCGCCAAGTTCGGCATCCAGCACAGTATCCACGCGTTCATCGGCGTTTCCGTAGACCAATACACCCTGGAACATGTTGGCGAGCTGGGCATCCACCAGTCTGCCTGAACGGATGGGCCCAACCTGAGGTGAATCATTACCGTAGAACAGGGCCAGAAAGCGATTAAACATCTCTCCGATGTAGTAGTCGAAAACAATATCGGCAGATGACAGGCCGGCATGCGGCCGCCCGGTGCGCGGATAGTTTGACACTTTAATCATGACCGGAAGCCGGTTCAATTTTTCCGGGTCGTCCACCGCGAGCCCTGTTAATGGATTGATATTCTGGGGAACAGGTGTTGGTTCGACTGATGGAGTTTCCAGTGCAACTGTTTCAAGCGTTGGAATAGGATCCTGTTCCAACGTTGGGATCGCGATTGATGAAGGAACTACCGTTCCCCGGGTGGAGGGAGACAAACCAGCCACCTGACATGAAATCAGGAGGGGTAAAAGCAGAAATAGAAGTCCACGTCTCCAGAATCTACTCAACTCTTTTCAAACCAGGCTGAAGCAGTGTTCATAATAGCCTGGGCGGCCTCCATTTTTGATTGTAGCCCTAATTCCTGAGAGGAGCCATCAGGGAAGAGAAGAACTACCCGATTGGTATCCACCTCAAAACCCGCATCTGAAGCGGAAATATCATTGGCCGCGATCAAATCCAGACGTTTCTGTTTCACCTTGCGCCAGGCATTCTCTACCAGGGATTCACTTTCGGCGGCAAACCCAATAACCCGGCGAGGGAAACCGCTTTGTTCACGTTTTCGGGCCACTTCTGCCAGAATGTCTGCCGTTTTCTCGAGGCGGATTACTGGCACACCGTCGTCCTTTTTGATCTTTTCATTGGATGGACGGAATGGTCGAAAATCTGCCACAGCTGCCGCCATGATCAACAGGTCGGTTTGATCTATCGATTTAATAACTTCTTCCAGCATTTGCTGAGCGGTGTTCACCGTCACAAGTTTCGCGCCTGTGGGAGAAGGCAGGTTTCGAGCCGAACTGATCAACGTGACATCACATCCCATATCAAGGGCGGCTTGGGCCAGCGCATATCCCTGTTTCCCTGAGGAACGGTTGGTTATCACTCGCACCGGATCGATGGGCTCTGAAGTGCCGCCGGCTGTCACCACAACCTTGCGGCCGGCCATTTTCCCATTGCGGCTGAGGACAAAACGTGCCTGATTTACTATTTCAACCGGTTCACTCATCCGGCCGGGGCCGACCAGCCCCGATGCCAGATGTCCGCTCTCGGGACCTACTATAACCGCTCCACGGTTTCGGAGTTTCTCCACATTTTCCTGGGTGATTGGTTGATTGTACATATCCGCGTCCATGGCTGGGGCCAGGATCAATGGAGCGGAGGAGGCCAGTACCGTAACCGAGAGAAGGTTATCTGCCAAACCCGTGGCCAATTTAGCCATGGTGTTCGCAGAAGCTGGCGCGATGATCACCAGGTCTGCCTTGTGACCGAGGGCGACATGCACCACATGTCCTTCGCCACCCCACAGGTCAGCTTCGGTGGAAGCTTTTCTTCCGGTGACGGATTGAAATGTCAGGGGAGAAACGAATTTACAGGCGGACTCAGTCAAAACAACATCGACAATCGCTCCCGCCTGAGTTAACTTCGATGCCAGATCAGCACCTTTATACGCGGCTATTGACCCGGTAATCCCGAGAATGACATGCTTGTCCTGCAATGGATTATTCATGTTTTTGGTTCATCTCCCAGATCATACGCAACCCATCCAGAGTAAGCCAGGGAGCGATGATCTGGATGGCTTTTGTCTCACTGGCCACGATCTCTGCCAGACCACCGGTGCCTATCACTTTCATGTCGTCTCCAAGGATTTTTCTGAAGCGGGCAACCATGCCTTCCACCATGCATACATAGCCGAATAACAGGCCGGATTGCATGGCATGAACTGTATTTTTTCCGATCACCGACGGAGGCCGCACCAGATCAACGCGCGGCAATTTGGATGTGCGCTGAAACAATGCGTCCGCAGAAATGCCAATTCCCGGGGCAATGGCTCCACCAAGGTAGTTTCCCTGTGTATCCAGTGCGTCAAACGTGGTGGCCGTACCAAAATCTACGATACAGGCCGGTCCACCGTATAACTTTTGAACGGCTGCCGCGTCAACCAGGCGGTCGGCACCCACTGAACCAGGATCATCCGTTAAGATGGATACACCGATGTTAACAGAAGAGTCAATAATATATGGATCATGCTTTAAGTACTGGCGGCAAGCCTGAACAATCCGACCGGTAAGCGGTGGAACAACTGAGGCCATACAAACCGCCTGGATTTCCGCGGGTTTCACATCCGCGTGTTTTAGCAGACTGGCCAGCTGAATGCCATATTCATCAGCCATGCGATCATGATCGGTAGCCAGTCGCCATCGGCTTTCCAATATTTCACCATCAAAACAACCGATGGTGATGTTCGTGTTCCCTATGTCAATTGTTAGCAGCATAAAAAAATTATACCGCAGCCATTCCTGTCAGTTTAAATCACGTTTAAACAACTCTTCCACCGGAGGAAGGAATAGGAATATCAGTAAAAGAAGGGAAGGATACATGTGCATCAATAACCGATCGTAAGACTGATTAATGTGGATCTGCAAGCCATGAGGTGTGATGACATAGATCAGGAAATATCCAATCCACTGGACGATCAAAAGCGCGGAAAGAGTCAGGATGGAGGTTTTATTCTGATTGTTGATCACAGGTCTTAAAGCCAGCCAGAGTAGGAGAAAAACCAGGGGTATAGGTGCTGACCATCCGCCAAATCCCTTGGGATACGCTTGCAGGGCATGGATCACTTCTCCATATCGTTGAAATGAGGTCAGCTGGGAGAACGCGCCAGAAAGGTTGCTTGTATCGACCACATCGTTTACAGGCGCCAAAGTAAATTTGAAAAGCAGTACAACTGCCACTGGAAGTAACATGCCCACCACAAGACTGCCCATTCGCCGAAATGGTTTACTCTTTCGGAACTCGAGGTACACAGCCAGAGAGGCAATAACAATATAAACCGCCAGGAACAATTGGCCTTCATTTTTCGTCCAGGCGGCCAGCCCGGCAAAAATCCCAGACAATATCAACCATCGGTTAGCCAGTTCATCATCCTGAAAGGCAAGGCATATACAAGCCACAGCCGAAAGCAGGCAGGTAGCCAGGGGAAGGTCGGCGAATTGAAGAGATCCAAAATAGATAACCCAGGGTGTGCTTAGGAAGAGTGCCCCGGACAGCCAGGCAATTTTCCTTTTACCAAGAGAAAAAAGAACGCCGGTAAGTATTCCAGCCGAAGCAAAGGTGAATAGACCAGCGACGGCCGGTGGTATGCGCTGCGATTCTGTCCCGGCAGTGATCCACGAGCGGGCGATGGTCAGGGGAACCAGCAGGGGATAATCCGCATGGAATACGGGGGGAACAAAGACAGATTGCCAATGTTCGCCGCCGCGGGCGAGCATGCGGGCTCGGACTGTCCAGATAGCCCAGGCATCATAACGTCCATGGGGGTTAGCATTCGTATAGTCACTAAAGGAAACCAACCCAATGATAACCACAAATAGGAAGCCAGCCGCGCATAACAGGTCAAGCCGAGACCATTTTCGTGGATCAGGTAAATTCTGGCGAATCAAGCCGCGTTTTTTCCACAGGAGAAAAGCCAGGCAGGCGATTAACAACCATTCAATGATTACGTACCCGGGAAAAGAGGGATGGAAGACGATTGACCATAGAAAAAGCAAACAGGCGGTTATGCCAAAGCCCAACGGAATGCTGATGGAAAAAAGGAACAGCCAGTTGATTTTTTGAGAGGGCAGGGTAATCCACACTGCCAATAGGAAACCAAGGAGCAGAGGAGGTAAAAGGGTGAGGTAAACGAGGTAGCTCATTTCTCCTGGCGCTCCATTAGAAAGATTTCATTGGAATATGTCTGGATTATCTTCAGTCCAAGTTGTTTTTGCACAGTTTCCATTTTTTGCGGATCACCGTTGTCACTGAAATTGCCCAGGATCAGGTCATGATCTGTGCCGCGTTCGAGTACAACCGGAGCGACTGTGTATTGCGCGAGCAGAAATTCCACTTCCTGGTCGCTGGAGCCATATTTATATCCCGGGATATCCCAATCAGCCACATAACCTATCGTTCCATATTCCGGCAGGATATTGCGGATTTTTCGCAATCGTTTATCCCAGGCAGTGACCATATCGTCGCCGGTTAATCCATCTGCGGCAGCCGCCGACAGTTGGTACCCTTGAAAGGATGAGTACAGGATCAATCCGAAAATGGCGAGTAATAATCCAATGACTGTGTAACTATAGATTTTTCCCGATTTTTTTCTCAAGATCACACCTTCTTATTTACTGCTTCCACAATTTCAGCTGCGTAATCATACCGGCCAAATGCAGGCATGATATATATTCCATGCGTAAAGGAGCGTAGTTCATCAGCCAACTCGATGGCAAATTTGACACCTTCCTCCCCACTTCTTTCGCCGGCTTTTCGCATTCTTTCTAGCACGCTTTCTGGAATGGAAATCCCGGGGACTTCCTGGTCAAGAAATGTGGCATGGCGGATGTTGGCCGGTGGAAGTATACCGGCCAGAATAGGGAGTTGCAACCCTCCCAGCTCTTCGGTAACCATTTTCAAAAACCTGCCAGCCAATTGAGGCTGAAAAACTGGCTGGGTAAGGGCAAAATCCGCACCGGCTTTTATCTTTCGGGCGAGATTCTTGATCTCATCCTTTGGAGAATTGGGGTTTAGATTCAGAGCGCAGCCGACAAAGAAACTGGTCGGTTGGCCAATTTCCGCCCCGGAATGATCCACACCTGTGTTAAAGCCCTGTTTGATCAATTTGACCAGACCGGAGGGCACAAGATCATAATTATCCATCGCATCGGGGTAATCTCCAATGGATGTGGGGTCCCCCATGACCACAAAAACATTGCGGACTCCCAGCGCGTGAGCGGCCAGCAAGTCACCCTGTACGCGGATCAGGTTGCGGCCGCGGGTGGGAAAGTGCAGAACCGTCTCAATACCGACACGCTGTTGGATAAGGCTGCAAACCGCCCAGGGACTCATTCGCATGCGTGCCATGGGGCTGTCAGCCACGTTAATCGCGTCTGCCCCGGCTTCTGAAAGCAGGCTGGCTCCGGCCAGAATTTTTTGCGTACCAAGTCCGCGGGGTGGATCCATTTCGACCGCGGTGACAAATTTCCCCGAAATGATTTTTTTTGCAAATTCCGTGGGTTCCTGCGCGTCGCTTTGAGCAGGGTTTCGATCGTCCACTTTTTCCTGTGGCGCCGGTTCGGCAGGTTCAAGGAATGGTGTCGTAGTAAGTGCTTTTGCCATAGCCGCGATATGTTCCGGTGTAGTGCCACAGCAACCCCCGATGATACGCGCGCCATTTTTGTAGAAGGCCAAAGCGCATTCCCCAAAATATTCCGGAGCCGCGGGATACATAATGCGGCCTTCCACACGTTCCGGCCAACCGGCGTTGGGCATGGCGGAAAATACTCCATCCGGAACGGCAGCACGCATTTCCCGGAGGATGCGTAAAATCTGCACCGGGCCGATGGAACAATTCACACCAATGACGTCCGCGCCGCTATCGGAAAGGGAACGAGCGACTTTCGCAGGCGCGTCGCCCATCAATGTTCTGTCGTCGGGTGTGAAGGTCATTGACGCGATCACGGGGATGGCGAAACTTAAAGAGCGGGCAACCTTGACCGCTTCACAGGCTTCCTGCAGGTCGGTCATGGTTTCGATCAAGATTAGATCAACACCAGCCGTTAGTAATGCCATGATCTGTTCTTCAAACGCTCTTCTGGCTTCCTCAGGTTTGACTCTTCCGTAAGGAGGCAGACGAACACCCAGTGGGCCAACATCACCGGCGATAAGTATGTTTTTGAATGAGCCTACCACTACCCGGTGAGCCAGATCAACCCCGGCCGTATTGATCTCATTAACCCTGTTGGATAATCCATAACGCGCCAGTTTATACCGGTTGGCACCAAATGTGTTTGTCTGGATGATCTGAGAACCGGCATCAATATAGGCACGATGGATTTCTCCCACCAGAGCTGGATCGCGGAGATTCAATTCATCAAAACACTCATCTGTGGCAATACCACGCTGGTGCAGCACAGTACCCATCGCGCCATCGGATAATAAAGGCGCGGTTAGCTGAGTTATCTGTTCCCGGGTAAGTCTTCCGCCGGACTCAGAAATTGGTGATCCCATTGATCCATTTACTCTTTCATCAACTGGTCAATGCGGCTTTCACCAATGTTGTAATATTTCGCCCGCGGATGGTGCAAAATGATGGCCGCGGTGGATTGTTCAGGGACCAGCTGGTAAGCCGAGGTCAAACTCATGCCAAGCTCCTGTTCAACGGGCAAGAGGGAGAACACTTTAGCGTGATCAGCGAGTTCCGGGATGGCTGGATAACCCCAGGAATAGCGTTTCCCCTGGTCAGGCTCCAAACCCAACTCTCGACGGACATGGCGGTGCAGGTATTCCGCGGCAGCTTCGGCCATTTGAACAGCCAATCCATGGGTGAAATAGGCTTCGCTGTATGCGGTTGCCTGTTGCAGGCGGTCAAAGCGGTCAGTGGCTTCCTGCCCGACTGTCACAACCTGGAAAGCGACGACATCCATTCTGCCGCTTTCGACCGGAGCGAAGTAATCTGCGAGGCACAGGTTCTCACCGGCAGACTGGCGCGGGAAACTCATGCGCATAAGTTCCATCGGTTTATCTTTACGGATAGATGCCGGTTGGTAGATGATCAGGTCATTACCATCTGCCTGGCACGGCCAGTAACCATACATTCCCTGTGGTTGCAGCCAGTTTTCTTTTTCGGCAGATTTGATCATCATCAACAAGCGTTCTTCGTATTCTGCCTGCAGTTTTTTCCAATCGTCACCGTGAGCGTTTTTCGCGCCCCAGGAAAGCCTGAATAACTCATTCTTTGATAAACACTGGTAGACAGCCTCCAACGGCATCTTCTTGACCAGCCGCGGACCGTATTCATCCACCCGCGGGATGTACTCCGCCGGTGGTATGGAAGAACCACGTTCACCAACAGGGTTTACACTTTTGCTTTCTTTTACCAGTCCAAGTTCATAATTGGCTTCCTGCCTTATCTTATCCAGTAAAGCGGGTTTTTCGTCTGGATTAACCAGCGCGTCCATCGTAGCCAGGCCTTCAAAGGCATCCTTGCAATAAAAAACACCCGGTTTGAAAAACTCATTCTCTTCGGTCATTAGAATGCGCCGGCCGAAGCGTTCATTAATTGCCGCTCCACCAATCAACACAGGGAATTCCAGCTTCCGGCGGTTTAATTCGTTCACAATAAGCGGCATTTGTTTGCTGGTGCTTACCAGCAGGGCGCTCAAACCAATGGCATCCGCCTTCAATTCAACCGCTTTTGAAATGATCGTTTCCGCGGGAACCTGTTTCCCCAAGTCATGCACGGTATAGCCGTTGTTTGAAAGTATGGTTTTTACCAGATTTTTGCCAATATCATGCACATCCCCGTAGACTGTGGCAAGTACCAGTGTTCCCTTTCCAGCGCCTTCCTTGCGTTCCAGGAATTGTTCGAGATAAGCCACCGATTTCTTCATCACCTCGGCAGATTGAAGCACAAAGGGCAGAATGAGTTCACCGGCGCCAAATTTGTCGCCCACGTCCTTCATGGCAGGTAACAGAATGGTGTTGAGTATTTCGACAGCTCGTTCCGACCGGCTTTTACCGCCGTCCTCGGCAAGAAGGTCGTCCAAATCGGCTTCCACGCCGTCTTTCACGCGGTGCAGAATTTTCCAGTGGATGCGTTCTGCGGCGGACATGCCTTCCATTGGCGATATTTGAGCATGCGCGTTTTGGGATATTTCTCCGGTTTTTTCAAAGTATTCGATAAGTCGCTGAAGGGCGTCTGGCCGGCGGTTGAAGATCAAATCGTTGGCCAGTTCTCTTTCGACCTCAGGGATGTCGGAGTAAGGTGTAATTTGTGCCGGATTGACAATAGCCATATCCAGCCCTGCTTGAACGGAGTGATAAAGCATAGTGCTGTTGATCACCGCGCGGGCAGCTGGTTTTAACCCGAAACTGACGTTGCTTACTCCCAATGAGGTCAACACGCCGGGGAGTTCTTTCTTTATCTGCCGAATGCCTTCCAGTGTTTCCATGGCAGATTGATTAAATTCAGGATCACCGGTTGCCAGTGTGAAGGTCAGATCGTCAAATACCAGGTCACCTGGACGCAGACCGTGGTCGTTCACAGCAATGTCGTAAATCCTCCGTGCGATTTCCAACTTTCGGGCGGCGGTTTTTGCCATTCCCTGTTCGTCGATGGTTAACACGATAACCGCCGCGTTATATTTTTTGGCCAATGAGAAAATTTTGTCCGCTTTGGCGCGACCGGATTCCAGATTGGTGGAATTGATCAGGCTGCGACCGGGGGCCGTTTTCAGGGCGACTTCAAGTACATCCGGTTCAGTCGAATCGAATATAAAAGGCACTTTGACGACCGGGGCCAGCGCTTTGATAATATTGAACATTAGAGTGGATTCATCTGTCCGCTCGGTAAGGGCCACACAGAGATCCAGCCCATGGGCCCCAGAATCGATCTGTTCACGGGCGATGGTGATCATGGAATCGTAGTCTTCCGCCATGAGCACCTGTTTGAATTTGCGGCTGCCTTGGGAATTGAGACGCTCGCCGATCAGAAAAGGCGCCGGTTCCTGCTGCATGAAAGAACTCTGCACCGCAGACGCCAACCTTGGACCGGTATTCGCTTTACGTTCCTGCGGTTGTATGTTATTTACAGATTCGACCAGCTTTTTCAAATGGGAGGGAGTGGTACCGCAACAGCCTCCCACTACGTTGACGCCGTATTTCGTGGCAAATTCGGTAAGTGTTTGAGCGAACGGTTCGGGTTCCAGCGGATAAACCGCCTGTCCATCGATATTCAGCGGCAAACCGGCATTGGGAATACAGGAAACTGGCAGACTGGTCTGCTCGGTTAACATGCGGATCGGTTCGCGCATGAAATCCGGTCCAGTGGAACAGTTCAATCCAATAACATCGATGGGCAGACCCTCCAGAATGGCATCCACCGCGTTGATATCCGTACCCAGTAACATCCTACCGGTGGTGTCCAGGGTAACTTGCGCCTGAATAGGCAGCCTGGCGCCGGTTTCATCAAATGCGCGTTCAATACCCAGTATGGCAGCTTTAACTTCGAGAATATCCTGCGATGTTTCAATCAGCAGTAGATCCACACCGCCTTTGATCAATCCCACTGCCTGTTCACGGAAGATATCTGTCAGTTCATCAAATGAAATATTGGAAAGTTCGGGGTCGTTCATGGATGGGAGTTTTCCGGTTGGCCCCATAGAACCGGCAACCAGGCGCGGCCTTTCTGGTGAGCTGTATTCGTCCGCGAGTTTACGCGCAAGCTCCGCTGCCTTCTGATTAATCTCTCCGATACGGTCCTGTAATCCGTATTCCGTCATCGTCAGACGGTTGGAACGGAAGGTGCAGGTCTCAATCACATCCACACCGGCTTCGAGGAAGGAACGGTGAACTTTTTCAACCGCCTGTGGGTAGCTTATGACCAGAAAGTCATTGCATCCATTGGTGCGGTCCCCACCAAAATGTTTCGGAGTAAGGTTTTGGACCTGAAGATTCGTTCCCATGGCGCCGTCAAATACGACAATCTTATTTTCTACGAGGTCAAGGTATTTCCGATTGGTGTATTTCTGTGCCATGAATACTCCTTATGTGCGCGGACAGGTTAAAAATCACCGGCTTAAGGTGATTATCCCATCCCTTATCCTTGAATTATGTGGGTCAGCAATTAATACTGACAGAATAGTTTATCGATATTACCACAATTAGGCAGTCATTATCCGGTTCCGCCCGGCTTCCTTTGCCAGATACAACGCCCGGTCAGCCTGGTCAATCAGTTGGGTCAAGGTTTCAATCTGATCTGAAAGAGAAGCGATACCTATGCTAACTGTGGTTGTCAGGTTACCCGCGTCTGTGTGGAAAACCCGCCCTGCAATGGACTGCCGGAATCGATCAGCAATTTGATACGCCTGATCTATATCATTTTCAATCAGAAGAACAACGATTTCATCACCACCGTACCGACCGATGATATCTATTTCGCGGAAACTGGCTCGGCAACAATCCGCGATCTGGTTCAGTAATTGGTCGCCGGCAATATGTCCATATGTGTCATTAATCGCTTTAAAGTTATCCAGGTCGAGGATGGCTGCGGATAATGGATGATGAAAACGCCTTGCCCGGTCAACTTCACGCCGTCCAAGGTCCATCAACCCGCGCCTGTTGAACAGGCTGGTTAATTCATCTGAAATGGCCATCTTTTGAGTTTCACGCTGCAAATTCGCATTTTCGATTGCTGTGGCCGCCAGGTCTACAAAAGATTGAAGCTTGTCGACATGATCCTGTGAATAAAAATCAGGTCTGATGCTTTCCAGGGTGAGAAAACCGGCTACTCTGCCTTTAATTTTTATCGGACAGCCAAGAAAAGAGTGGATCTGGTGGTCATTGGTCAGGTCAACCCAGGCCGGGTAGCGGGTTACGTCCGGGATAAGAAGAGGCTGCCCGGTGCGTTTCATGGTACGCAGCATTTGCAAATCATTAATAGTCATGTGGTTCAGGGTATCCATCTTCTTCTGAAATCCAGTCAAACCGGAACGTCCCAAGCTACTAATCTTTCCTCGTTCTCCCAGAAGTATGATGGTGGCGGCATCCACGGGAACAACTTCACCTACGGCCGCTAAAACCCGGGTAAGAACTTCATTAATATCAAGCGGACTATTAACGAGTGAAGCGGCACTCTTAAGAGCATTGGCCAATATGCGATGATCACGTTCGCGAGAATTGGACCTAATGGATTCTGTAATATCACGACAGACCATTACCACTTTATCGGCTTCAAAGGGGGAGATTAACCCTGAATACCAGCGTTCACGCCCGTTTTCGTTCAAGCAATAATCAATAGCTTTCGGCTGATTCAATTCCAACGATTCATGGATATGCGCCATTACCTCGGCTGCCTGAGGCTGTGGAAGGATCCGCAAAATATTCTTACTGTGCGCTTCGGCTACTGTACCATTCATTGATGAACGGCCATCGGTTGATTTTATGATGCGGCCCTGGTTGTCTATAACCATTACCTGATCTCCCACCGCGTTCAAGAGAGCCTGTAATTCCGCTTCCCTGATCTGTAAATTACCGGTTATTTCCCGCAGTTTTTTCCCTTCAGATTCCAAACGATAGTTTTGCAGGGCAGTGCGGGAATTCATGCGGGTGAATTGCCAGATCATGACAACCAATCCGATTAGAACTGTGGCATAGATTATCCCAGAGGATATCCATGTTAATTCTGTTATTGATGTTTCCTGGGGAATGAATTGAATTGGGAGGAAATCCAGATAGGGTGTAAAACCCGCTATAAAGAACGTGATCAGACTAAGACCGGTGAAAATTTCACACCAACGGGTACCAGACAAGAACAGAGCAAGAACCGGTGCCGCCAGCAATAATATGCGCCCATCACCGGTCAGTCCGGTTGATAAAAGATCGGCTGTGCCAAAAAGGAATACGATGAATGGAAGGCTAATCGCCCGGATCGAATAGGCTATTCGTTTGAAAATAGTCAGGAGAAGGATAATGAAATAAAAAATGCCGAAAACCAACAGGTTGGGTGAATATTGTTCTTCCTTTTGAAAGAAGATTACCAAAAAAGCCATTTCAATCGTCCCGCAAAGGGACGCGACAATATAGAGCAGATCAAGAATTTTGCTGCGCCATACGGAAAGTTCATATAAATTGTCATTGACGGGGGATTGCCGAGATTTGTCCATGTTGATGCGCCAAAATATTCCCCTGAACGATCCGATCTTTTGATAATTCCGGATAGCATTCTATGCAATTAATAAACGATTGTATTCTATTGGAAACCCTGTGTCAAAGCAATTACCCACAATTTTCTAACCAGTTTATAAATTAATACAAAATTTACGGAGTCTGGCATCACGTTAATTGGTTCTTGATCTGCCGTATGTGATTCATATCATGCGCATTAATGAAGCCAACCAATTCCTTAAGAGTAGTTGGGCCAAAGATGGAATGCCTGATTACCCGATTCCATTCGGTTTCAGGTGCGCTTTCCAGGCAATCTATCAATTCCTGGCGGGTAATAAAGAATTGTTCCAACGCCTTCATCCCATTCTGGTGGATGTAATCTCGCTCCTCACACCATCGATCGGTCTCTACTCCGGCGATAAATGGTTGAGCCCCCTGTAAAATTGTCTTGACCCTGACCAGGTTAATCTCGCGATCAAGATCCCGCAAATGACAAAGGATTTCAGTGACACACCATTCTGACTCTCCGGGGCGGACGGCCCATTGCGAGCAGGGTGTGGCATGCGCGATGGCTTCGATTGCGGCGGCACCCCCACGCAGACCAGACAGCAGGGCTGATTTTGTCTGCTTTGTTTTAGGATTCCATTCAACTTCCATCTTTTCGAGCCAGGGAAGAATATCTTTCATCTCGCCACAGGCACTACCTGCCGGCAAATCTTCCGGTAATGTCTGATTTGATTCGGTTAACCAGAAGGTCGGAAACCCTGCTTTACCAGCTGGAATGATGTCGTCTTTCAAGTCATTCCCGATGACCACAACAGGGTGATCGCCTGTGGAAATTCGCGCGGCTACCTCTGAAAAGAAAGCCGGATTGGGTTTGGCGAAATGATACGTTTCATAAGACGTAATGGCGGCGAACGGGTATTGCCCAGAATTTAAACCAGCCCAATCCAGGCGATGATGGACAGCCGCTGCCGGAAACAGCGGATTTGTCGCCACGGCTACATTCCATCCCCGGTTGAAGCATTCTTTTACAAGGGCTACGGCATCCGGTCGGGGTAATGTCTCGTCTTTGAGGACCGCGAAATTCTCTGTGTAGAATTCGTCGATCTGTTTTTTTATGGCATCCTTGGAAATCTGGATTTCAGGGTAAAAATAGGCATCAAATGTATCTTCCAGAGTTCCGGCCAGTTCCTGTTTTAATACCATCCGGCGGGTTCCTTCAAGAAGCGCGGGGATCATAATCTCAGGTTTGATATATGATTGAAGATGTTTTCCAAGTATTTCCAAATACACGCGGGTAAAACTCTCCGCGTTATTGGTGATTAACGTGTCATCAAGATCGAATAGAACAGAAAGCATGTTCAGCTTTTTCCCAGGAAAATTTCTGGAAGTTTGTGGCAATTTCCACAACCAATATGCGGATCAGCCACTTTCGAATTGTTTTTTTGACAGAAGGCTTTGACCGTAACGACCTTCCGCAAACCGAGAAACCTGCGTTCCACAACGCCGGTAAGGATCATATCCGGGCAGGAGTTGGCGCGTTGAATTTCGGGCACCGGGCAATTTTTACATAGATCCCTGGTCCAATTTCGGGGAGGAGCGGCATTACCGATGAGACGACATTCTTCGTGGTTTTTGCCCCGGTAATAATCCCCGAAAAAAAAAGTGCATTCAAAACCGGCAGGTGTACGCATAATAAAAGAAATATCCGCCTGTCTGCCTGAACAGCACAGGCGGATTTTTTTTATATGAGGAACTAAACGCGGGTGACGTAGGCGCCCGTGCGGGTATCCACACGGATCACATCACCTTCAACCACAAAGTACGGGGTTTGAACTTCCTGCCCGGTTTCGGTGGTGACCTTCTTGGTCACACCGGTAGCCGTGTCGCCTTTGACCGCCATTTCAGCATGGGTCACTTTCAGGTCAACGGAAGTTGGCAATTCGATGTCGATTGGCTCATTGTTATAGAAGGTGATCTTTACTTCCATGTTTTCTTTCAGGAAGCCAGCAGCTTCTGCCACAACCTTGGCTGGAATGGCCGGCTGTTCGAAAGTTTCCATATCCATAAAGTAATACAGGTCGCCGTCTTTATAAAGATATTGCACATTGTGAAAATCCAGGCGGGCATCAGGAACGCGATCGCCGGATTGGAAAGTTTTTTCCAGTGTGGTGCCAGTCCGCAGGTCTCGGGCTTTAATGCGGATGGTGGCATTTCCCCGTCCAGGTTTGTGATGGCTGTACTCCAGTACTTTATACAGGCTGCCATCCAATTCAAAGGTCACGCCTTTGCGTAGATCATTTACATCAATCATGTGTCTTTCCTCTTTTCGTCCAAAATAACCGGTGAATTATATATCCGCCGGGCAGGATTCACAAGGACGTTGATAATTTATCAGGGAAATGAATTGCAGAATACCAGATACAGAAATGGATTTGGTAGATAATAATAGAGTACCGACTGAAATCAACAACAGGGAGATTGAGATGGAACAATACAAAATTGAACCTGGGAAAAAGTTTAAGCTGGACGACTGGTCACCGGATGACCTGGGTGATTATGAAGGCAAGAAACAAAAGGGCATCGAAAAACTGGCCGAGTATCGGGCAGAAATTGATTCGCTGCAGGAACTGCTCTATTCAGAGCATAAGCATCGCCTGCTGGTCGTTTTTCAGGCCATGGATGGCGGCGGCAAGGACGGCACGATCCGCGCCGTATTTGATGGAGTGAATCCACAGGGAGTGCGCGTGGCCAGTTTCAAGGCTCCCACACCTGCAGAACTGGATCATGATTACCTGTGGCGCATCCACGCGCAAACCCCAGGCAAAGGGGAGATTGTCGTTTTTAATCGCAGCCATTATGAGGACGTGCTG
Organism: uncultured Leptolinea sp.; assembly: GCA_964397625.1. Classification (GTDB taxonomy): domain Bacteria; phylum Chloroflexota; class Anaerolineae; order Anaerolineales; family Anaerolineaceae; genus Leptolinea. The sequence goes on from CAYNJT010000004.1 coordinate 71,043, forward strand.
GTGGTCAGGGTACATAACCTGGTGCCAAAAGCGGTCTGGAAAAAAAGGTACCAGCAGATCAATGATTTTGAAAAAACTCTGGCGGACGAAGGAACGACGATCCTGAAATTCTTCCTGAATATCAGTCTTGAGGAACAGAAAACCCGTTTCCTGGAACGCCTGGAGATGCCCGAAAAACGCTGGAAATTCAACGCGGATGATCTTGAAGAGCGTAAATATTGGGCTGATTACATGCAGGCATTTGAAGAAGCCATTCAAAAAACTTCGACAAAATGGGCGCCCTGGTATGTGGTTCCCGCCAATCGTAATTGGTACCGAAATCTTGTGGTAGCCAAAGTGATTGCCGACACCCTGAGGGGTATGAAGATGCAGTATCCAAATCCGCAGATCGATGTCGAAGCCTTCAGAAAACAATTAGCTGAGAGCTGAAGATTCCTGCAGAATTGTTTGAATAATCTCAATGAACCGGGCGCGGTCCATTGTGGTCAATGCTTCACGGCGTACTGCTGCGGAGGGCCAAAGGTCTTTCAGGTAATCAACCGCGTGTTTACGGAAAACCACCAATCCATGTTCTTCCCCGTAAAACCGGGTGGATGCCTCCAGGTGTTGTAGTGTGGTATCCAGTATCTCGCGCCGGGAACAATCCGCTCGGTCTTTGTGCCCAAACAGCCAGGGATTTCCCACGGCTCCCCGGCCGATCATCAGCGCGTCGCAGCCGGTATGGTTGAAAAAACGGTCGATGTCCTGCGGCCTGGTCACATCACCATTGCCGATGACCGGAATGTTGAGGGATTGTTTCACGTGGGCGATGGCATCCCAGTCAGCCGAACCGCCGTAATATTGCATGCGCGTCCTGCCGTGCACGGCGAGAGCCGACGCTCCCGCATCTTGAATACGCCGGGCCACCTCCAGATAATTGCGTGTGCCGTCGTCCCATCCCAGGCGTATTTTTGCCGTGACCGGAATGTCCATTTCAGTTACAAGATTCTTGATGATCGTGGATATCTTCTCCGGATCTTTCATCAGGCTGGCTCCTGCACCGCGAGAACATACCGAGCGGCTGCAACACCCAAGATTCATGTCCAGGAAATCGGGATTTCGTTTGCGCAGGATACGTGCGGCCATCATTATTCGTTCGGGTGAATCGTCCAGAATCTGGTAGCCAAACGGACGCTCTTCGTCTGAAAAGTACATGCGCTGGGCGATATGCGGATGCTTGCCTTCCAAATCCATTGCGTTGATAAATTCGGAATATGAGCAAGCGGATCCCCATCGCCGGCAAATCAAACGGAATGGATTATCGGTATACCCATCCATTGGCGCAAGGATCAGCCGCCCAAAAACCGGGATTCGGCCGATCATAAATGAAGGTTTCAAATATTCCGATTCTGTTGAGAACATCATGGCTGGGAAGCGCAATTCCAGGCAACCGGAGGTTCTGCGGAGAACGCGGACGGTTCTACACCTGGCAGGACGACCAGCCGGGCTTTGACAGCCAGACCATCCATACATCCGGCCAGAATAACATCTCCCGCGTTACGCAAAGGCAGGTCCGCCCGGGTTTGCGGAAAGATTACCGTCCCCTCTGGATTACCGGCAACAAGGAAAACATAGCGCGCGTAGGGGAGAGGCGCGTAACCGGTTTTGCCGGTCTTTTCTTCTCCCTCTTTTTCGCCATAGTATCGCGGGTAGAGCATTCGCCCATTCATGACAACCACCTGTGGATCCTGTAACAGGCTTCGCAGTCCGTCACGGACTTCGATCGGTAGGCGGTCAGCACTTTCATTTAGCGACTGCCTGGTGTTTTCAACCGTGGCGATTGGATATAAACGCGGGAAGGCTTTTTCCGCGAAAAGCGGAAGGCAGCCAATCAAGAATACTGACAACAAGATGGCTGAAAGTTTAAATACCGGGAGAGAAGTGCTTTTCTCATCGGCGGGTTTACCGGTATGTTTGACGAAATCAGTTCCTAACATTATCAACGCGAATAATCCGGCGGCAAAATACAACAGGAATATCCAATCCGCCGGTAAGAGGTACCGCCATCCGGAGTTGCGGGCGGCAGCATTACTGAAGTGATAGGCCAGGTTGAAGATCAGCGGCAGGATACCCAACCAGGTATTTATTTTAACAAGATAAACCATGCCGGCAGACAAAACCGCCAGGTTCAGGAGCATCACCGCGAGTTGGCGCGGATTGGCCTTCCCGTGCCATTCCTCCCAGAAAGCATGCTGTGGTTTTACCAGCTCATCAATGGATGTGATACTGAAGCGCACCGGGAAAATCTGCAAATTGGCGATCTCACTGTTCAGAAAGTGCGATGCCATAAAATGGATTACCTGATCCGGGTGGGTTAGTATCTGATCGCGGATGGCGGCTGAAAGACGTTTGTTGTACTCACCTGTTGATTCCCCCGGCTTACGGTCAAAGTCGGTTAGTTCGACATCAGGATAGTAGCGTTGTGCCATCACGCGGGTTTGTGATTCGGGGTGATCAAAAACAAATTGCCCGGTGATGCGATAACTTCTTGACAACCACGGCGCCACTGCCAGAGTGAATCCAAAAATGAATAAAATGATTGGTAAAACCCATTTCCGTAAAGGCAGTCGGTTTCTCGTACATACCAGCAAGTAAAATAGAAGGATTACCGGGAGCAGAATGATGATTTGTGTGCGGATCAACAGGCTGATACCCAAAAAGCCGCCGGCCATCAAACCAGAAATGACCTTGCCTGGATTTTGAAGCCAATGAATGGTTAACAACAATACCAGACTGATCATTAGAGCGGCCGGGAGGTCGGCAAATAGAAGTTTTGAGTTCGAGATATCGGATGTGAATGGAGTTGAGACTATGGACGTCCATTCACGTAGAATAATAAACAAAGAAACAACCAGACCAACCACACCGGAAGATAATTTTCGAGTGATCCAGTAGGTAACAACAGGGAAGAGTGCCAGCAGACCAGTCTGGATCAGGATAACTTGGGAATAATCCTGCCCCACGAGAAGATGGGTGACTGCCAGAAACAGGATGTAGAGGGGGCGAGGAGGGATTGATTCTCCCCGATAACCCTCACCAATCAACAAAGTTTGGGCATGGAAGTCATAAAATGCCGCATCTGAAAAAGGATATATCTCAAAATTTGGAGCGCGTGGTGAGGTGGCGAAAAATCCTGGAGGAACTGGTTGACTAACCCACAGAAACAGGGCAAATACCCAAATAGCCAGGGAAATCATCCAGTTGGAGAGGATTGGATGATCTTTTAACCACCCAGAAATTCGTTGGAAGAACAGAGTATTTCGAAACCAACGATAGAGCAAACAGACTACCACTGCAAGCCAGATCTGCCACTCCAACAGGGGGACAGTCGGCGCTCCCCAGCCGATGGGATCGGGGTCCAATCCAAGCCGGTTGACAGCGATCAAGGCGGCAAGCAGAATTAAACCGAAAAATGTCAAACCCCAGGAAGTAAGAAATGGTTTTTCACTTGCTGGAAGGAACTTGAAATTCTGACGTTTTTTGAAGATCAGGTATCCGGCGGATTGGAAACAAAGGAGCGCGTATAAAACCAGTACTGGTGAAAGACGTTGCGCATAGGCATGATATGCATAAAAACCCGTCCCAGTATAAAGGTCTTCCAGCAGGAAGATCAATTGCATGAGAAGGATGGCTATGAATATTAACATAGCAATAAACATAGCCGCTTTGGGTTCATCCATATCTGGAAACTGAATACGTAAATGGTTTCGTGTCGCTGGTAAAGATAGAATCAGGCAAATTATGCCTGGCAGGATGATGGCAGATAATAACAACCACCGCAAAGGGGAGAGACCAAGAAATCCTCCTGTATCGGAAGGCAGATTAATCAATATGGCTGCCGCGATGATCGATTCCACCACGACCAATCCAAACAAAAAACGTTTAATACCAGCCGGGTGAGAAGAAGTAGTTTGTGACATTAACCCATTCATATGTGAGTACGATTATAAACAAGAACGCACAATCCACCCTGCTTGTGGTGAAATTTCTACGATAGACGTTTTTTCAATTTGGTGATCAAACTCTCAAAAAGGTTCACGATATTTGCATCAAAAAGAATTCCAGCATTTTCATGTATATAGCTCAAGGCGGCTTCCTCCGTCCAGGCTGGACGATATGGCCGATCAGAGATCAACGCATCCCAAACATCCACGATGGCAAAAACACGCGCTGCCAGAGGAATATTTTCACCGGTCAAACCGCGGGGATAGCCGCTGCCATTCCAGCGTTCATGATGACAGTAGGGGATATCCAATGCTGGAGAGAGAAATTGTATTTTTGACAGCATACGATAAGCATACAACGGATGTTGCCTCATAATGACCCACTCATCAGAAGTGAGCGGGCCGGGTTTCAGCAAAATACTATCTGGAATGCCCATTTTCCCAATATCATGGAGCAGGGCGCCCCTTTGGATGTGGATCATCTCTTCATCTGGTATGTTAAGTTTGCGACAAATAGCTAGAGTCAATTCCACAACACGTTTACTATGCCCGGCTGTTTCATGTTCCCTCAACTCAAGCGCATTGGACCATCCTTCCAGAGTGGCTTCGTAGGCATCTGCCAGTTCCCGGGATTTTTCCAGTACGGCGGTTTCGGCTTTTTTTCGGTCTGTAATATCAAACAGAATGGAAAAGATCAATTCTTCTCCATTGATAATCACTGGTGAAATATGAATTTCCATCGTGCGTAAATCACCGTTCGCTAATTTGTGAACGTGAACCAATTTTGTTTTATTTTCTTCTACCAGACGTGCGAGGTCGGGATCGCTACTCACTTGATCGGATTGTATAAACTGGTATATGGTCATTTTCCGCATCTGATCAGACGTATATCCGTAGAATTCCGCAGCAGCCTGATTTAAGTCAACAATTTTTCCATTGACAGGCGAAATCAGCATCATTGCGACATCACGATTTTCAAAAATGATGTGGAAACGTTTTTCGCTTTCCAAAAGGGCTACCTGAGTACTTTTCCATTCTGTGAAATCGCGGGCTACCATGAGCGCCCGGGTTTTACCCAACGGAGATATGACGCTTGAAAACCAATGCGGTTTTTCATCGATGGAAATCGAAAAATCTGCCGAACCTGACGATTGAGTTTTCAGCACATGCTGGATTATTTCAAAGACATGCTGCCCCTCTGCATTGGGAATCATATCCAGAATGTGCTTGCCTACCGGGTATCGGGCCAGCGGGGAAGTTGTGGTAGGTAGATCACGGCAGATACCATTTGCGTCTGCGACCAGGACAAGGTCCTGCATGGCTCTAAAGAGCGCATTAAGTTCGGCTGTGCGCTCTGTCACGCGGCGTTGCAACTCCCGATTGGATAAAAGGAGAAGTAATGCCAGGAAGACGATGCCGCCAGCGCTAACCACTATGTATTTTGTGTATTGGGTGGAGATCAATTGTGATCCCATCCATTTTGTGTTTATTGCGTTTAGCTCTGCCGGATTGATCTGCCTGAATCCATCTTCTACTATACTGAGCAGTTCTGGATTGCCCTTTTTTACAGCCCGATGAAACTGACCGGTATACAGTGCTGAGGAAGAATTGAAATTATCCTGGATACCATACTTGGAAATGAAATACTCCGCCGGCGGCCTGTCAATGACAAACACGAGTACCTGTCTGTCACGGGCGGCCTTAATTATGGATTCATAGCTATTAAAAATTAAAAATTTGTCTATCCCAAAGGATTGCAAATAATTGATCGCATTATCTTGAGATTTAACACCAACCTGAAATCCTTTAAGAGAATACGCGTCGGTTAATCCACTGATGTTGTTCTGGAAATAGATAGGGACTTCGATATCAATGTAGGGGGCTGAAAAATCAAATTTTCTTGCGCGTTCTTCATTAAAAAACAATGTGTCTATGACGTCAAATTTCCCAGCTTCCATTTCATGGAAAGCTTTTTCCCAGTCCATTGTTGTCAGGTAAACCTTGATACCGGTTTTTTGTTCCCAGAGATGCCATTGGTCGATGAGAATACCCTGAGGACTGCCATTTTCATCCAGAAAGGTGTAGGGAGGATAATTATTATCCATCACCACCCGGATGAAACGATTTTCAACCTTCTTATGATCGCTCGTTAAAACAATGTTGGTTAATAGGGAAATCATCAGGCAAGTAATTGCCGTCAACCCTATTCTAAATAAACGGTCGCGCGATTCGGCTGAGGAAGTTCGTTTTACAATTGTGGGCCCCATACAATTCTGTTTATCGACCATCCAGGGACAATATTTAACTGAATTCCACGATTCTTACATTAGTGTAAGCCGAATTGAAATTAAAGAAAAATGCAACCATATGATCCATACAGTTGCTTTCTCTTTTACTGCTATCTTGTTCAGGCGGGAGCGACGGGGTTCGAACCCGCGATCTCGGCCTTGACAGGGCCGCATGTTAGCCGCTACACCACGCCCCCGAACGAGCTAAATAATAACACAGGCGGATTCATCCGTCAACCCATAATTGAACTTCAGGTTATAATCTTTTTGCCTTATGAATCAAGATTTCCCCCGCCTTCCAGTCATACTCACAGCTTTTTTCCTTACCGTAACCGGTTGGGGTGGGTTAGCTGTGATACTCATCAATACTGTGCCTACGTTGGGCCCGCGCTGGATGTTTTATTTTTTCCTGTTCATCGGCATTACCGGATTGTCACTGCCTGTAACTGATTTTATTAACCGGAGATTCCCGGGAAAACCACGAGCCTCTGCTGGTGTCATTGTCCGGCAGTCAATCTGGGTGGGGGTTTATGGTTGTCTGATAACCTGGTTGCAGTTCGGGAGGATTCTTAATTCCGGATTAGTTCTCTTTTTAGCTATCGGGTTGATTGCCATTGAAATGTTGTTGCGCATGAATGAACGCACACGCTACATGGCATACATGAAGGAAGATGAATAACCTCGCTGGTGTACCAGGTGTAGACAGGCTTTTACAGTCCACCTTCGCGAGCCAACTTATTACAACCTACGGTCGCCCGCAGGTTGTTAAAAAAATCCGGTCTGTTTTGGAGGAAATTCGTATTCGTGTTAATCAGGGAAAATCTATCCCTGCCGAAGAAGAGATACTCAAAAGTGTCGGTCAGTTACTGGCCGGGCTTGACCTGGAGCTGACCCGGGCGGTGATTAATGCCAGCGGTGTGATTCTGCACACAAACCTGGGTAGAGCCCCGCTCTCGACCTCGTCCGTGCAGGCGATACAGGCGTGCGCGGGAAATTACTCCGATTTGGAATATGACCTTGATCAGGGGAAACGCCGGAACCGGGTATCTCGTATTGAAAGATTGATCAAAGAACTTTTGGGGGTTGAATCTGCGTTGGTAGTGAATAATAACGCGGCAGCCGTGTTGTTGATGCTGCAGGCATTAGCTCACCGACGGAGGGTAATCATTCCACGAAATCAAATGATTGAGATCGGCGGAGGATTTCGAATTCCTGATATTCTCGCTCTTTCTGGTGCGAAATTATTGGAGATCGGCACCACAAACCAGACTCATACAAATGACTATTACGACGCGATTCAAAACGGTGGTAGTTTCATTCTCCACGCCCACGCATCAAATTTCAAAATTTCCGGATATACCGGTGAACCTTCATTAAGAGAAATCTGCAAGGTCGCGCACGCACACAATGTTCCCGTTTTGGCAGATCTAGGTTCCGGCGCGTTGCTTAATACCGACACGTATGGCTTAGCCCATGAGCCATCTGTACAGGACGCGTTGGAAGATAGCGTAGATGTGATATGTTTTTCAGGAGATAAATTGCTCGGTGGTCCGCAAGCCGGAATCATAATTGGAAAACGAATGTACCTCGAAAAAATTAAAAAACATCCGCTCGCGAGGGTGGTTCGAGCTGATAAGTTACTTATATCAGGTCTGGAAGCGACAATCCTCAGTTATCTGAAAGACAGGGCAACAGAGGAAATACCTGTCTGGAAAATGATCAGTATGAAAGTGGATGAAATCCACGGAAGAGCGACTGATTGGCAGGACAGGCTTCGAAAGGGGACTGTTCTTGAAAGCCATTCAACAGTAGGCGGGGGGAGTCTGCCTGAAGAAGTACTTCCCACATGGATTCTGGCCATACAACTGAACAAACCGGATGAGTTTGCTTCTCTTTTAAGGAATCAATCGCCGGCAGTTGTAACGCGGATACAGGATGGCCGGGTTTGTTTTGACCCGCGTACAGTTTTACCAGAACAGGATGATCTCTTGATATCATCCATAAACAACGCGTATGTAGAGTATGAGAAAAATGAAAAAGTCCCTTGAAACATTAATGCGATCCAAATCAATTGCAGCAATTTACATTACCGGTCCAGCGGATCACAATCCGGCCATGCGATATTTCACTGGAAACGTTCACGTTTCAAGAGGTGATCTGGTAATCAGGCCGGGTGAAACACCAATTTTGTTTCATGACGCTTTTGAGCGTGACGAGGCCGCGCGAACCGGGTGTATTTTGCGCTCCAATACTGCCTTTTCCTATGCGGATTTATTAGCCGAGACCCGAGGCGACCGGACAAAAGTTGAGGCACGCCGGCTGGCGCACATTCTGGAAGGATGTGGTGTAACTTCGGGAAAGGTACTCGTTTACGGACAGTGTGATGCCGGAAAAGCGTATTCGATGATTGAAGATGCCAGAGAATATCTTCCAGAAATAGAATTCTGTGCTGATTGGGATGAAAGCGTGCTGTACAACGCCATGATTACCAAGGATGAAACGGAACTGGACCAAATCAGGCAGATGGGGAAAATAACAACCTCTGTGGTAGGACGAGTGGCTGATTTTCTCTCTCAGCAAAAGGTAAACAAAAATGAACTGATTGACCTCAACGGTAATCCGGTTACCATCGGGCAGGTAAAGAGGTTGATTAACCTTTGGCTTGCAGAAGCCGGCGCGGAGAATCCGGAAGGCACTATCTTTTCACAGGGGTATGATTCTGGAGTCCCGCATTCCACCGGTAAAGACAACGCCTCCATCCGTCTTGGTGAGACCATTGTGTTTGATATTTTTCCCTGTCAGATCGGCGGCGGATATTTTTATGATTTCACACGCACCTGGTGTCTCGGATTTGCCTCTGATGAGATCATCAATCTATATGAGCAGGTAAAGACGGTTTATGACCGGCTGATTTCTGAATTGGAAGCGAATCAACCTTTACGATCGTACCAACTACGAACCTGTGATCTATTTGAGCAAATGGGACATCCCACTGTTCGGACCCACAAGAATACAGAGATCGGATACAACCATTCAGTTAGTCATGGGCTTGGTCTGCGTGTTCACGAAAAACCCTGGTCTGGAGAAAAGGCGGATGAAACCGACATTCTTGCTCCAGGGGCAGTATTCACCATCGAACCCGGCTTGTATTACCCGGATAAGGGTATGGGTGTACGGATCGAGGATACCTATTGTGTTACCCATATGGGAAAGATCGAACTTATGGCTGACTATCCGTATGACCTTATCCTACCAATCAAGGGATAAGACTATAATGGTGGCTGCACATGACAGACTTTAAACCTGCTCGTATACTCGGTATTGAATCATCCTGCGATGAAACCGCTGCGGCTGTAATTGAGAATGGCTGCACGCTTCTAAGCAACTCTGTTGCCACACAAATTGACCTCCATAAAAAATATGGCGGGGTTTTCCCAGAGGTGGCGTCACGCCAGCATACGCTGAGCATCTATCCGATCATTGAAGAAACATTGCAGAAGGCTCATGTATCGTGGGATGAGATAGATGCCATAGCCACCACGCGCGGTCCAGGTCTTGCTGGATCATTAGTGGTTGGATTCAACGCCGCAAAAGGAATCGCGCTGGCGCGAAATTTACCGTTGATTGGTGTGAACCATCTTGAAGGGCATATCTATTCTTCCTGGATCCAACCGGAAACCGCAGATCATTTCACTCCACCTCGATTCCCTGTGATGGCGCTGTTGGTTTCGGGCGGGCATACAGAATTGAATCTTATGGAAGACCATCTGAAATATCAACGATTGGGCGCCACACTGGATGACGCTGCCGGTGAAGCTTTCGATAAGGTCGCTCGATTGTTAAACCTGCCGTATCCCGGTGGGCCGTCCATTCAGAAAGCCGCTGAACAGGGGAACAGTCAGGCTTTCAATTTTCCACGCGCGCGATTGGAAGGCGGCTGGGATTTCTCATTCAGCGGATTAAAAACAGCCGTCCTGCGGACCATAAAACACCTGGAAGAAGAAGGTAAAGATATTCCAGTAGCCGATATGGCTGCCAGTTTCCAGGAAGCGGTGGTTGATGTACTGGTGAGTAAAACGCTGGCAGCTGCCAGACATTTCAACGCGAAAGAAATCGTAGTTGCCGGTGGTGTGTCGGCCAACCGGGCGCTGCGTACTGCCTTCACAGGACAGGGAGAATTTCCCGTGCACATACCTCCCCTTTATTTATGCACGGACAACGCGGCAATGATCGCCACGGCCGGTTATTACCGTTTTATCGCCGGCCATATAGATCATCTGGATATGGACGTGCTGCCGAACTGGCCGCTGAGTTAAAACCGATCCTGGCATCGTTCGTTTAATTATTCTTATTTGTAGACTTGGAGGATAAATAATGGAAGCAAAAGTAGTATGGAAAAACAGGATGAGTTTTACTGGTATGTCCGAATCAAAATTCTCTGTTCCTCTGGGCACGGATCCTGAATTGGGCGGAGATAATGATGGTTTCCGGCCTCTGGAATTGATCGCCATTGGCCTGGCAGGGTGCACTGGCATGGATGTGATCTCTATTCTGTCTAAAAAGAAACAGAATGTCACTGGATTTGAAGTGCAGGTTCACGCTGAAAAAGCGACTGAGCACCCCCATGTATTCACTAAAGTGGAAGTGGAATATATTATCGAGGGCTCCAATATTGATAGAGCGGCAGTGGAGCGGGCCGTCGAACTTTCGGTGACCAAGTATTGCCCGGCACAGGCCATGTTATCGAAGGCAGTTCCGATTACACAAAAGATCACAATCAGGTGATCTTTTCAAAACACTAATTCTATGATTCTACGGATAAATTTCTGACTGGACTTGGCTGGCTGCGTCAGAACATTCACAGGCATCCACAATACGGCTGTATTTGGTGAGAGTGCCTTTGTATGGGGCCGAACCTTCCTTTGCCAGCCAGCCTTCAAGATCAAAGGGGATCGGTCCATCAGCGGGGATCCATTGGCCGTTGAATTTGCGGGCGATATGCACATGCGTTCCTGTGGAGTGCCCGCCTTCGCAGGATGGGCGGCCGATGCGTTCACCAGCTTTCAAATGGGTGCCAGCCTTGACCATGTCGGCAGATGCTACATGGAGATAGAAAATCACCCATCCGGTCCGTTCATCAGAATCACCATCAAGATCAAGCACGGCCACACCAGTATCTGTACGCGAGATGATACCGTCTGCCAACGCGACTGTGATCTCGTTGGTTTCTGAGCAGCCGCCGACTACCGCGGGTGGAGCGAAATCAATGGCGGCCATAGGTGAACCATCACCCCATGGCGAGTGAGGGCCACCAGTATAAGCCCAAGATTTTCCCCCAAGGAATGGCAAACGTAGAACAGGTTGTTTAAGGCTGCCCGGAATAAAATTGAGATCTCCCTTCCATGGGTCACCATAGAGTTTTCGGTATAACGCGGAGAACCCCTCTGGCGACGTGGCATTTTTATACCCTTCGGCGTTTAATACCCGGGCGAAATAGTACTGCAAGCCGACCGTGGCTGCATTCTGCCAGGGATCCGGTCTTTCAAGACGACCGTCTTGAAGATCAAAACTTTTTAATTTGCCGGATAACCAGTCGTAATACCCGTTGTTGAGGTAGTTCGAAGCCCAACTGAGTTGAAGGTACAGGCCTTTATGGGCGAAATCTCGATATCCTAGAGGATAATCTTCAATATTTGAACCAGGCGCGGGATCAGTTAATCCTCCGGTCTGATATTCCACCAACGCTAAAAGCAACCGGGGGCTGATACTATAATTTTCAGATAATAATTTAATAATTTCCCCGCCGGTTCTATTTTTGCCGGACGCATACACAGTGTAATTTTTAAACCATCCTGGCTGGTCCTTAACAAATGCGATGGGATCAAAATCTTTCTGCGCAGGGCCATAGACAAAAAGACTGTCAGGTATGATCTGAAATGGTGTTCCCCATAATGGTTGGTAATATATCGGGATTTTCATTGGGAATCCGGGAGGCATGGTGGTGGCATCCGCCGGGATTATGGGATTGGCTTTTTGGATCTCTTTGACTGTTGTGTTGAAGTGTGAAGCCAGACCAGGCAGGGTATCACCAGACCGGGCGATATAGTCCACCAGTTGCCCTGGTGGATAGGATTCACGATGGGGAAGAGGTGTAGGCGCGTTGCTGACGTCCGCGTTTTCAGGCGCGTTTTCCGGCAGAATTTCCGGAACCTGTTCTGAAGGTGGAATACAGGCAGAAACCATACTAAATAAAAAAAGAGCTGCCGCGCACTGGGCAATTAGATTATCTCGCATGACCGGCTTATTTCCTGGGGCGGTTGGTCAGTGTAAACATAGTCCCACTGGTATTGGCTTCGGCGACCATATTACCCTTCACCATTTCACCCAGATACGGCGATTTCCCGGCGTGAGCCGTCCAACCACTAAGGACGAAAGGCATGGGACTGTCAGCCAATATCCATTCTCCGTTATATTTACGGGCAATATGCACGTGCGTGCCGGTTGCCTGTCCGCCTTCGCAGGAGGGATGTCCAATTCGGTCATCCTGATTGAGCCATGTTCCCACCGGGATGCGTTCTTTGGTAGCAATATGCAGGTATAAAATTGCCCAACCAGTTTGCTCATACCCGTCACCATCCAGGTCTACAATCACCACGCCATTGGCTGACCGTACGACCAACCCGGGGGCAGAAGCGGTAACCCATTCCGGTGATTCGGCGCAGCCATGATAATTGCTGGGCGGAGCGAAATCAAGCGCGGCTAACGCGCCATCAGGGCCCCATGCGGAATGGGGTCCACCGCTGAAACTCCAACTCTGTCCCGCTTTGTATGGTAATTCCAAGTCTGGCTGTTTCAAATCTGTCGGATAGAGTGGTTCAAATTTTTGCGCTCGTAACCATGGATTGCCAAACATCTGCTCATGCTTGGCGGATAAATTCCCGGGTGAGTAGAGCGAGGCGCCCCATTCATCTTTATTGGCTATGGTTGAAAAAAGATATTGCACAGCGACAGTGCCCGCATTTAAACCGGGCGCCAGACGTAATGTGGAACCATCGGGGAACTTTAAGCTGGTGATCAATCCGGCCCGCCATCCGTAATAGCCAATGGAAAACTGCTGTACCGCCCAGCTTAATTGGTGGTACAAATTTTGATACATCATTGGTTTGTGAGTGATCGGGTATTCTGTCTCCAGTGGACTCGGAGGTTGCCCTGTTACCCAATTGCTGCGATATTCCAGCAAGGTCAACAGAAGGCGTGGATTGATTGAGTTTTCAATGGCAACACGTTGAATTACCTGCGCGCCGGTGTGCCAGCCGCTCGATAAATATTCTTTATAGGTGCTAAGGTATCCGCCGCTTTTTTTAACATAGGTATCAATATCAAAATCCAGAGCGGAGGGTGAATATACCACTTCACTGTCTGGCATGAGAATGCCTTCCGGTCCGCTATTTTCCACCTGCCGCGGTATGACCAATAACTGGTTGGGATTCAACAAACCTGTATCCGGAATTTCCTGTGGGGACGTAATCTCATTTGGATTAACTCCAAAACGAACCGCCAGTGCCGGGCGGGTGTCGCCTGCCTGTGAATAATATAGAACCATCTTCTGGTTGTTGGTTTGAATGGATTCCAGCGATGGGATTGTTGGCGAGATTAATGGCGTTCTGGTAGGACCTGCAGGTTGAAGGATTGGCGCCCTGGTTTTTGATGGGAGAGGATTGGTTGGAGTGTGAACTTCAGTTGGCACCCGAGTTGGTTCTGTCGTGGGGTTATCAGTGGGAATTACTGATGGAAGGGCAGTCTTGGAAGGGAGAGGCATGTATGTATGCGTTGGATGTATCGGTGCCTGTGTTCGCACTGCAATTTCCGCGATCGTTCGAGTTGGCTTCGGTTTAATCGGGGTAGGCGAAGTCACGTCGACTGGATCGTGCAGCCCATCTGTTCCGCCGGTTTTTATTAAACCAGTCGGACTCACGGCAGCCTGTGTCTTAGAAAAAATCCGGGTTTGGGCAGTAGCAGTGAGATCAATCGGGCTTGAGTAAGCAGGAGCGCAGGCTGTCATAATCTGGCAAGCCACAATAATAAACCAAGCGATCTTATTACCGCTTGACTTGATTTTCAGGTTTGCGACCGTTGTAAGCTTCAATCGATTGATTCTCACGGGTAAGTTCGCCGTCATATTCTGATCCGCGGCCGGAAGATGTCCAGCCGTCGAGAACAAAGGGAATGGATCCATCCGCTGCAATCCACGTGCCATTATACCTTCTGGCGAAATGTAGATGTGTTCCGGTTGAGACGCCCCCTTCGCAGGAAGGATGACCAATGCGGTCACCTGTCTTGACGATTGTTCCCTTATCAACGCGATCGCGGGTTTCAATGTGCATGTAAAGCAAAGACCATCCGGTTTGTTCTTTGCCGTCACCATCAAGATCAAGGACGACGGCTCCATTCTCTGAGCGGACTATTTTTCCGCTGGACGAAGCTACTACCCAATCATCCGATGTGTTGCATCCCAGCATATCGCCTGGCGGGGCGAAATCGAGTGCTCCCCAGGCTGCGCCAGTTCCCCATGAAGAATGCGGGCCGCTTGTAAACGACCATTCGACCCCTGATTCAAAGGGGAGTTGTAGTGAAGGCTGGCGCAATCCACGCGGGAGCAGCGGTTCCATCCCCATATCAAACGGATACCCGAACATGAACTGGTATTGAGCGATAAAGCCGTGATCGGTAATGGCCTTTTCCCAAGCGTCTTTACCCAGCATTTTACTGAAGAAATATTGAACCCCGGCTGTTCCAGCATTTACTGTTGGATTGGGTGTAACATAGCTTCCATCTTTAAGAATAAACGCGGATAGGGCATTGGCCTGCCACAAATAAAACCCGCGATTTAAATTATCCGCGGCAGATGAAAGCTGTTTGAATAAACCCTTCCTGTTTTCATCTTCAAAACCCAACGGGTACGTGATCTGTTCGGGTGCCGGACGCGGATTGGTCACCCAACCGCCCATATGCTCTAAAAGGGTTAATAAAAGCCGCGGATTAACCGAATAATCCCGGGCTACTTTGTTGACTACTTCAACGCCGGCGAGTTCAATCTCATCCACCGTTTCACTGTAATTGGTCAGGTACCCTTGACGTCCTTCCATAAACTGCGCGGTGCTGAATGCTGCCGTTGTAGGTCCATATACCAGTTCTGAATCTGGAATGATCTTGAATGCGGGAGCCATGCCGATAGGTTTGGCTACGGGAATGTCCATCTCCTGCCCAATACTCAACATGTTTTCGTCGAGGATATCATTTTCTTCGATTAATTCTTGAAGGGTGATGCCATGCTCATTCGCAATCTTTCCATACGTGTCTCCTGCCTGCGCAATATACTTTTCGGGGTCAGACCGTAAGGTTGGAAGGGAATGGGGTTTGTCAGGTGTGGGGGTGGATCCAGGCACACGAGGGGGATTCTTGGCTGCCTGGGTGGCGATCGCATAGGCAGTACCTTTTATCTTTTCTTCATCTGTCAGATTGTCAGAAAAGGCATTCCTGATGCAAGCTACTGACATGAATGTGATCATTGCCAGCAGAAAGCCCGCTTTAAATAAGGGTCGCACCGTCAACCTCCCATCAACGGCATGTGTTTGCCGCCCATCAGGTGCAGGTGCAAATGATGTACCGATTGCCCCGCGTCAGGACCGGTGTTTATTACCAGCCGGTATCCATTTTTTGCCAATCCCTGACTGGCTGCCAATTCTCCGGCAGTCAACAGAAGGCGGCTGATCATTTCCTGGTGATCGGCTGTAAGGTCATTCACAGAAGCCACATGCCGATTCGGGACGATCAGTATGTGCACCGGCGCTCGTGGAAATCGATCTTTGAAGGCTGTGACAAGATCATCCTGGAACACTATTTCACCAGAAAGACGGCCAGCGATTATTTCACAGAAAATGCAGGATGAAGTCATTCGCGTAGCCTGGTTTCTTTATCGCTATTGTGGCAAAGCCGGAATGGGGCCCAGTTTGGGTTTACAGACAATGTCATAGTATGATAATTCAACCGCTTTATTCGCATAGGCTGTATTGGCGGCTTCTTTCCCTGTTAAGCGGACTTCGTCGAGTCGATAATACGCGTCAGAATCCCAGTAGCGCGGAATGGTCATCAGTGGATCGCCGGCAGAACCTTCTGGCGCGTAGCCAGGCCGCTGTGGGTCAAGCTGGTCGGCCAGCGGGATCCAGTTATACATCACCGGGCTGCGGGGTACGGTGGTAAACCCTACCTTATACCCGACCTGGCGGGCGATCTGCGCGGCTAGTTGCGAGAAACCGCCACCGGGCCAGATGTAGGCTATGGGTGTTACGTTCAGGTCGCGTTTCATGGCGTCGATTGAACCCTGAAGCTCGCCGCGGAGGAAATCTTCTTTGTTGTCAAAGTAATTATGAACAACGCCATGTGCCTGGTAATCAACATAACCGGCGGCGATCAGGTTCTTTTGCTCGTTGATCAAATCCTGTGGATTGTCCTTCACGCTGATCCAGGAATTAATGACTGGCCATTTCCACTCGTCATAATATTGTTTGAAGTTCTCATCAAAATATTGCTGATGGTGGCGGTCGTCCACAATGAGTAAAACAGACCGGGATGGAATTTTGTCATTGTTGTACATGAAGTCGACAAATTGCTTCATGGTGATGGCTTCGAAGTTTAAATCTTTTAATGATTTCATCAATATCTTGAAATCAGTCTTGCTGATGTCATTGTCTTTGGAAGCCACTTCCGCGGCGATCCCGTGGAACATAATGGGCATAACGATTGTTCCCGGTTCACTCTTGTTCGGATCCCAACGATTTTTAAGATATTCGCAGGTATCCGCCACATAGGTGCGGGGGATATCCAATGGTTTCAAGAATTGAGAGCGATATGTTTCTGGCAGAGGTGGAGGGGTGATGTTTGGGTCAATCGTTGGAAGAGGCGTCTCAGTGGGCGGCATGGGTGTTGCGGTTGCCGTTGGAACAGCATAAGTAGCCGTCAGGAGAGCGTCTTGAAATTGTTTCGTAAGATCAATTGTGGGTTGGTTTGATACGGAATTTAAAGAACCGCCGCAAGCGGAGAGGAACAAAAATCCCGGCAGGACAATGCTCCAAAGTTTTCGGTTACGGCGGTTCAGTGAGGTGTGTTTGTTCATGTGCTGGATTCTACCAGCAAGTGAGACCTTACACCACCTGCATGTATAAGATATTAGTCTGCCTGATCTCCACGGATGAAGGCTTCCACCATATCCCGGCAGACACTGTCGCGGAATTGTTTCGGCGGAGTCTTCATAAAATAGGAGGAAGGAGCGATCACAGGACCAGCCATGCCACGATCGATGGCGATCTTCGCGCAACGCACAGCATCGATGACCACACCGGCTGAATTAGGAGAATCCCACACTTCAAGCTTGGTCTCGAGATTGAGAGGAACTTCCCCAAAGGTTGTGCCTTCCATGCGGATATAACACCATTTACGGTCTGTCAGCCAGGGAACATAATCGCTGGGACCGACATGGATGGCATCCGGCGGGAGTGGGGACGGAAGCTGACTTTGCACGGAACCAGTCTTGGAAATCTTTTTGGATTCAAGGCGTTCGCGTTCCAGCATATTCATAAAGTCTGTGTTGCCACCGAAATTCAACTGATAGGTGCGTTCCAATTTGACACCGCGGTCCACAAAAAGACTGGTCAGGGTGCGATGAACGATAGTCGCGCCAACCTGGCTTTTGATATCGTCGCCGATGATCGGTAAACCCCGCTGTTTGAAGCGGTCGCCCCAGTATTCAGAGCTGGCAATGAAGACTGGAATACAGTTGACCATGGCGCAGCCGGCATCTAGAATCTGCTCGGCGTACCATTTGGTTGCCATTTCAGAACCGACCGGCAGGTAACTCACAACCACATCAGTCTTGGTTTCTTTGAGGATTTTGACAATATCAGCGGTGGGGCCGGGGGCTTTGGTCAAGATCTGAGACAGATACTTGCCAAGGCCATCGTGGGTCATTCCGCGGTAGACGGGAACGTTCAGATTGGGGACATCACTGAATTTGTAAGTGTTGTTGGGATAGGCAAAGATGGCTTCGGAGAGGTCCTTACCAACTTTGGTGTCCACTACATCGAACGCCGCGGTAAATTCGATATCATTAATGTGGTATCCACCCAGGTTGACATGCATGAGGCCGGGTACCCGCTCGTTATCTTTGACGTTACGGTAGAACTGCACACCCTGAACGAATGAGGAAGCGCAATTTCCAACGCCAATGATGGCGACACGAACTTTTTTACTGTTTGTCATTTGTTCTGGCTCCTATAAAAGAAAATGATACGACTGGATATTCGTGTTGGGCTAATTATAGCCCGGACACCTTATAAAATGCAGAAAAGGACATTGTTTTATCAAACATTTGATTGAATCTTTAAGCAAAATATAATACAATCAATCAAACAGTTGATAGAGGATTGCCTATGAACGAGTCAAATGAGAAAACCCAAAATACCAGGCGCGATGAGTTAATCCGTGCCGCCTGCGATGTGATTGCTGGTAGCGGGTTTGAAGGATTACGAATGCGCGAGGTCGCGGCGAGAATTGGGATCAACGCGGCCACACTCTACTACTATTTCCCCACAAAAGAGTCCATGATTGCCGGGGTGGCTGACTTTGTGTTTACCCGTCTGGGAATTATTTCTGAAGAGCCGCCAGGAACCCCACGAGATCAACTGCATGCTCATCTTTTAAGGATTTACAGACTGATGCGCGATGAGCCCGGATTGTTTGCCGTATATGCAGAAATGCAGCTCAGAGCAGAAAGAAACCAATCTGCCAGTTTTTTCAGAGAGCATGAAGCTGCCTGGCATCATAAACTGGAAAACCTGCTGCAACTGGGCATTCGACAGGGATACTGGCCCAATTATCTCGACCCTGAACAAGCCGCAAATGCCATTATTCTTCTTATGCAGGGAGCCAGCCTGCAGGTGATGAACAATCCTCGCAAGATTGAGGCCTCCATTAATCAACTTGAACGTTGGTTGATAGGCCGGTGATGTGTCTCATTTTATATAACCAATTCTCATAAAAAATGTATAAAAATTAACTAAAACCAGTGCATATTATAAAAAAAAAGAGGGATACTATGGATAATAAGCAGACGGGTATGGTTTCTTTTTTCGTATCAATTTAATCTTTTTCCCCGAAAAGGAAGCAGGTTTGGGATATCTATGGTTAAACGGAAATTTGAGAAATCTTTCCTCATAATCGTAATACTGGCTCTTCAAATCATATTTTTTTCCGGTTTCATCACTCGTGTGATGACCACCTTATATCTTGATAATTTTGAATCCTATGTGACCACTCAGGTTGCCAAAAGGGCCTATGCCGTATGGGAAGACGGGGCACAACTCGAGATATCCCTAGATGAGAAAAGCGGTGAGAATAACAGCCGCGGTATGCGTATTGACATACTTGGTCCCAATAAAATGGATGGTTCAAAAACAGGATCGGTATTCCATTCACTTCCCCTTCTCCAGCGTAATTGGACCGGCGCATCGGGGATTCGATTCTGGGTAAAAAATACGGACAAGAGCGATCTCTGGTTGACGTTGAATTTTAAAGAGGCGTATAACGAATACTGGGCTATTCGACATGGCGCGGAATATTTGTTGGAAGCCGATGGGAAACCGCTATTTCAGGAAGAATGTTTTTACGGTAATATCCGGATTCCCGCTGAATTCACGGGGAAAGTGATTGTACCCATAGAGAGTTTTTCTGTACCTGAATGGAATACAGCCCGGGGTGATGAAATTCTTCAACTCAACGATATCGAATCGTATGCTCTGGGTATAACTCTTGATGACAAATACCCGCTGACTTTTTATATCGATACATTTGAGGTTTTTATTTCATCTGAGCCATTTACCTTTATCCAGGGGGTAAGGCAGATACAAATACCTGATTCTGGACAGCTGAATGAATTTTATAAAATCAAGACAACTGGAAAAAATGAATACGTGAATGGAAGCTCCGTAACTTGGATGGTGGAAAGTGCGCTGAATACGCTGGTGAGAATTGAAGAGGATGGGTCTTTAATCATCCCTTCCGGATCAAAGGACGAAACCATCACGATATTCTTTAACAGCGACATTCCAATGATTGATCAAAGAGTTGGTTATAACGTGCGGTTGTTTCATCCCGAAAATCTAGCCAACAGGGAGATTAATGAAGAAACCAACAACGTCCCTTCCGCGTTATTGTCTAAAACAACTCCCTATGATCAATTTTCGCAAGAGTTTGAAGCCTGGGCACGCGAATATCGCCCCTTGTTTGTTTTGATCTCTGTCGGTCTGGTATTACTGTTCATTTTCATCCTGTCAACCTTCCAGAGAAAGCTCAAATAACACAGAATTGCCATGCTGGGAAAACCTTTTGGTCTTCAAATAATTGCCGGGAAATTGATTTTGCTATCCGCCATTCTGGCGTTGATGCTTGTGTTTGCTTCACTGACTCATCGAGATCGAAAGAATCTTAAATATTTCATCGCTTTTGCCATGTTTATTCAGACTGTTTACATGGTCTGGCGGCTTCTTTTCACTATTCCCGTTTTTAATATCTTCAGCCTGGTTATGGGCGGTATGCTATTCCTCGCAGAGTTGGTTGCGTTGATCCAATCCACGACGCATCGGCTTATGTTCCTTAAAGATTATGAACCGGTCATAAAGTCCATCCATGATCTGGATAAGATCCCAACAGTCGATATTCTGATAGCCACTTACAATGAGCCGGTCAGCGTATTAAGGAACACAATCGCTGCTGCGACCAGTCAGAAATACCCAAAAGATAAATATAAAGTGTATGTTTGCGATGATGGTTGCCGGGAGGAAGTGCGGGTACTGGCAGAAGAGTATGGGGCTGTCTGGGCTATTCGTGAAAAACACACACATGCCAAAGCCGGCAACCTGAATAATTGCCTGCAACACTATGCCAGTGGAGAATTATTTGCCGTTTTGGATGCGGATATGATCCCAAAAACCACATTCCTTGAGAGAATGGTGGGGTATTTTGATGATCCTAATATGGCGCTTGTTCAGGCACCCCAGGTTTTTTATAACCCGGATCCATTCCAAAACAATCTTAAATTATTTGAGACAATCCCGAATGAACAGGATTTCTTCATGCGTGAAGTCCTTGAACGGCGGTCAATGTTCAATGCCGTATTGAATGTGGGCAGCAACGCGATTTTTCGTCGATCCGCCATTGAAGCGATCGGCTGGATCCCGGTAGGAACCATCACGGAAGATATGGCCACAAGTATGCTCCTTCAGGCCAGGGGGTTCAATACCACGTTTGTCAATGAGAACCTGGCAATGGGGTTATCACCAGATTTCTTTTCAGATTATGTAACACAACGCGATCGCTGGTGCCGCGGGAATATTCAAGTCTTAAAAAAGTGGAATCCGTTAAAACTTCCCGGGCTGACCTTTATGCAGCGGCTCATTTATCTTGATGGTGTTCTGTACTGGTTCTTTGGCTTACAAAAGATCATCTATTATATTGGCCCCATGTTGTTCCTGCTTACCGGAATACCCATCTATTACTCCGATGTTTTCACAATGCTTCTTTTCTTTGTTCCTACTTATTACGCCTCTTCCTTAATTTTCACGCTATTCGGTCACAAGAACCGAACGTATACCTGGGCGCATATATATGAATCAGCGCTGGCCCCTTATTTATCCATTTCAGCTTTATCTGAAATGTTCTTTTCGAACAAGATCAAATTTTCTGTCACTCCAAAAGGAATCAAGGATCAAAAAACCTACTTTGCCCTGAAAGTAGCCTGGCCGCATATTATTCTCGGAATTTTCAGCGTAATCAGCCTGGCTATTGGCATTTCCAAGATGCTTACAGATGTCAATTACATGATGCCTGTGTATCTGGTTAATCTTTTCTGGCTCCTATATAACATGCTGGGTATCTTTGTGGCAATTTTTGTGTGTTTTGAAAAGCAGCGTTTCCGTACGGCAGAACGCTTTGTCATAAAGGATCGCTTGACTTTAAAACTGGAGGATGGTCGAAAAATCCCGGTAGAGCTACAGGATATATCGATGGCAGGGTGCGCGGTTTCTCCTCTGGAGCCGGTTCACGAGACCGATTCTCTTGCCGGAACACATATCGAGTTGATTTTTGGTACTGAAAACATGGTGATTCCCGGATTATTCCTGCGCAGCCGATCCTGGGGTAAAAAATTGATCCTTACATTTGATAAGTTATCCAGTGAGAAAAACACATTTCTGGTTAACTTCATTTTTGATCGTCAGATGAATGGTTTTGGCGAGTTCAGCAAGGAAAACATCATACAGGTAATTCGATCGAAAGTGCTATAGGATTGCGTAGGATCTTATTCCCATGAAAATGCCAGTTGTATTCATGCTGTTGGCATTCCTGTGCGCTGGAATTCTCTTACAGATCAAGACACAGGAAGATATGGGTACTGGATTACATGAGATCTTTGTATCCCCCAAGGAATCTGGAGAAGGAATGATGATCAACGGAATAAACATCGGAAACGCACTTGAATCTCCCAATCCGGGAGAATGGGGAGTGAATATCAAGCCTTATTATTTTGAAAAAATCCGGAATGCCGGATTTAATACTGTGCGGCTGCCTGTCAGGTTTTCAGGTCATTCACAAACCATTCCTCCATATAAGATAGACTCCAAATTCCTTGAACTTGTTGATGAGAGTATTAAGAACGGATTACAGAATGGTTTGATCATTATCCTGGATGTGCACCATTACAGTGAGTTGATGATTAACCCTGATGGAGAGGAAAAACGTTTTCTTGGCATGTGGCGGCAACTGTCCTCACACTATCAAAATTTTTCAGACAATCTCTATTTTGAATTACTCAATGAGCCTTCAAAAAACATGAATAAGGATAGGTGGAATGAGCTGCTGAAATCCACCATCCAGGTTATTCGTGAAAAGAACCCAAAACGTTGGATTCTGATCGACGCGGGCGAATTCAGCGATATTGAAATGCTGCCAACTTTAGAGCTGCCTGATGACAAACATCTTGTTGCCACCTTTCATTTTTATGAACCTTTCTCTTTCACACATCAAGGAGCGTCCTGGGTTGACGGATCGGCTGGTTGGAAGGGAACAAAATGGCTTGGTACAGAGGAAGAAAAGGCAGCCATTACTCAGAAATTGGATAGGGCAGTATCCTGGTCAGAGGAGAAACATGTGCCCCTGGTTATGGGGGAATTTGGTGTAATTAATCATGCTGATAGGGAATCCCGTTTGCGGTGGACAGCGTTCATGGCACGAGAGGCAGAAAAACGAAACATCGGCTGGATCCACTGGCAGTTCTGTTCAGATTTTCCCATCTTCTCGTGCAAAACAGATCAGTGGGATGAAGGTATGTTAAAGGCATTGATTCCATGATAAAAAGGAAAAATTCAAATCTTGACTGCTGGAAGTACATTAAGATATAATTAAATAATGGGCAGTTTTTGTTTCATTTTCAAAAAACTTGCGTCTAGAAAACGCTTTTTTTTTAATCCCAACTGTTGGAGGATTTCATGAATATCTTTGATGTTGCTCGACATGGCCTTAATGGCTTCGAGCAGGTAGCTGTTTGGTGTGTCATGGCCGTAGCGTTCATCAGCCTGGCCTATGCCTGGCTGCTGCGCGGTAGTGTCATGAAAAAGGATAAAGGCAGTGCCAAAATGCAGGAAGTTTGGGACGCCATCCGTGTGGGTGCTGATAGTTATTTAAGTCGCCAGCTGAAGACCATTCTGCCGGCGATTGGTTTATTAACTG
>CAYNJT010000005.1:0-56142 GCA_964397625.1 uncultured Leptolinea sp.
GCCAGTTGTATGGTGTATGGGGAAAGAAAAAATTCATGGGAAAAGAATATGATGGCGTTTTCAGAACATCATTCTTAATAAATGCCAATGGCAAAATTATGAAGGTTTATGAAAATGTGAAACCAGCGGATCATAGTGCTGAAGTTATCGCGGACACAAAATGAAAAAAAGCTGGTCGGAGCAACCACTCCGACCAGCTTTTTTTCTTATCTGTTTAATAATCGGGCAGACGCTTTGTTGTGTTTTTCAATCAACCTGCCGGTATCGAGAGTCGCCAAATTCCCGTGATCCACGACTTTTTTCCCCTGAACAAAGCTGAAATCAACATTTTGGGGAGCGCAGAAAACCAGGGCAGCTACCGGATCGTGTTGGGCACCTGCGTAGGTCAGTTTATCCAGTTTAATGGCAATGAAATCAGCGCATTTTCCAGCCTCAAGAGATCCGATATCTTTCCGGCCAAGAACAGCCGCGCCACCGCGCGTTGCCAGTTCAAGCGCCTGGCGTCCGGTCATCAATGGGGGAACTTTATCCGCTGAAAGTGAGAATCCTTCAATGCCAGACCTCACTCGGGCCAGAAGAAGTGCCTGACGGGCTTCTCCCAACATGTGAGATCCATCGTTGCTGGCTGACCCATCCACACCCAATCCAAGTTTGACTCCAGCAGCCATGTATTCGCGTACAGGGGCGATCCCACTGGCCAGACGCATATTTGAGGAAGGGCAGTGAGCCACACCACAGCCTTCTTTCGCGTAGACACCAATCTCATCCTTGCTAACATACACCGAATGAGCGTACCAGACATCCGGCCCAACCCAATCTACAGACTGCATATACCCGACAGGACGGTACCCGAACATCTTCTGGCAAAACGCTTCTTCATCCTGGGTCTCTGCAAGGTGTGTGTGCAGATGAACCCCGTAGTGGCGAGCCATTCTGGCGCTTTCGCGCATTAAACCGCTGGTCACGCTGAAAGGCGAGCAGGGGGCAAGCACGATCTGCAGCATGGAGCCGGGTTTTGGATCATGGTAGGTTTCAATTAACCGCTGACTGTCGCGAAGGATATTCTCTTCTGAATCCACCACGCTGTCAGGGGGAAGGCCGCCTTTGCTTTCACCCAGAGACATTGAACCGCGCGAGGCATGCAGGCGAATACCCACTTCTTTTCCGGCGGCTATTTCATCGTCTAATCGCGAACCATTCGGGAAGAGGTAAAGATGATCCGAAGCTGTGGTACAACCTGATAAAGCTAATTCGGCCATGGCTGTTTCTGCGGAAATGAACACATCCTCCGGGTTCATCCGCGCCCAAATAGGGTAGAGAGTTTTCAACCAGTTGAAGAGATTGGCATCCTGCGCGGCAGGTATAGCCCGTGTCAGGGTTTGATAAAAGTGGTGATGTGTGTTAATCAGACCAGGAAGCACGACATAACCGGAGAGATCAACCACTTCATCGGCAGAAGCGGGAAGGTCTTTTTCATTTCCAACATCGCGGATAAACCCATCTTCACAATAGAATCCGCCGCCTTTTATTTCACGCCGGTTTTCATCCATTGTTACCAGAACTTCAGCATTTTTTACCAAAAGAGAGGTCATGGTATATTGCCCTCGTTATCCATTAGCCATTTTTGCGGCATTGAGTGTGCTTCTGATCAACATAGCGATTGTCATCGGTCCCACACCTCCGGGGACAGGAGTAATGGCTCCAGCCACTTCAAGGGCTTCCGCATAATTCACATCGCCTACGAGACGATACCCTTTAGACCTGGTTGGATCAACCACATGGTTAATACCCACATCTATGACAACCGCTCCAGGTTTAATCCAATCACCCCGAACCATCTCGGGGCGACCAACTGCCGCAACGAGTATGTCTGCCTGGCGGATAATGCCAGGTAGGTCTGTAGATTTGGAATGGCAGATAGTAACTGTAGCGTTCGCCCTGAGTAACAATAATGAAACCGGCATTCCAACTATATTGGACCTTCCGAGAATAACTGCGTTTTTTCCTTCAATTTTGGGAACGAACTTTTCAAGCATCACCATACAACCGGCCGGGGTGCATGGAACAAAAAGAGGTTCGCGTCCTTTTTGCGCAAGTCGTCCGATATTAATTGGATGAAATCCATCTACATCCTTTTCCAAACTTATCATACTTAAAACGCCTTCCTCATCCAGCCCTTTGGGAAGGGGGAGCTGTACCAGAATACCATGTACCCTGGGGTCATCGTTTAGTTTCTTAACTAAATCCTGGACTTCCTGCTGATTTGCATTCGCGGGCAATTCGTGTCCAAAAGAGACAATACCAGCTTCGGCGCAGGCTTTGTGTTTGGAGCGAACATAATCGTGTGAGGCGGGGTCGTCACCTACCAGAATGGTTGCCAGACCTGGTTGTGATTTTCCAGATTGAATTCGTTCAGTAATTTCTTTTGCCACATCCGCTCTGATTTGTTTGGCGATTTCCGTACCGTTGATAATCGACGCAGGCATATCATCCTCCAAACGAAATGATTGAGTAATTCTATATAGAATTATACAGACGGTAAATTAATCCCAAATGGGATTTCATCCATATATTGACCACTCTTTGAAGGAATAATGTCATAACTTCCAGTATAATTTACGTTTCGGAGGGTAAAAATGAGCAAAATTTGCGTCGTTGGTACAGGTTACGTTGGTCTGGTTACAGGTACATGTTTTGCCGATCTTGGAAACACGGTAACCTGCCTTGATGTAGATGAGAACCGTATCTCGAAATTGCTGAAAGGAATCATGCCGATCTATGAACCAGGTTTACAGCAACTGGTTGAACAGAATGTAAAGGCTCAACGTTTAATCTTTACAACAGATTATAAGAAAGCATTATCAGATGTCGAAATTGTATTTATAGCGGTTGGAACTCCATCAGGAGTAGATGGAGAGGCCGATTTGCAATATGTTCGACAGGCAGCGGAATCGATTGCCGACCTGGTAGATACAAAAGTGATTGTTGTGAACAAATCAACTGTTCCGGTAGGCACGGGTGACTGGGTTGCGGAGGTTATTCAAAAACGTCGCAATGGGCGTCCCCTGGATTTAAATGTGGTTTCCAATCCTGAGTTCCTGCGCGAAGGATCTGCCATCAATGATTTTATGCAATCAGACCGGGTTGTCCTGGGATCAGAAAACCGAAGCGCGGCAGAGAAGGTAGCCGAGCTGTATTCTCCATTGCGTTGCCCCATTTTGATCACAGACCTTCGCACGGCTGAGATGATTAAATACGCGTCCAACGCGTTTCTTGCTACCCGGATTTCATTTATCAATGAAATCGCCAATGTTTGCGAAGAACTGGGCGCTGATGTGAAAGTTGTTGCCCAGGGAATGGGTTTAGACAAACGAATAGGCAGCGCATTTTTAGATGCCGGTCTTGGGTGGGGAGGCTCCTGCTTCCCGAAAGATGTTAAGGCTCTGGCGCACATGGCTGTGTTACACGGCACACACCCTCAATTATTGCAGGCTGTGATGGAAATCAACCGGAATCAACGTCGCCGCCTTGTTTATAAGCTACGCAAGGCACTTGGCAGTCTGAATGATAAGAACATTGGTATTCTGGGTATCGCCTTCAAGCCCAATACGGATGATATTCGTGAGGCGCCTGCTTTGGAAGTGATTCATCTGCTTCAAAATGAAGGCGCGCATATTAAGGCTTACGATCCACAGGCCATGGATAATGCCGCCCAATTACTGCCAAAAGTAAAACTCTGTGAAAATCCATATCAGGTAGCGGAAAACGCGGAAGCTCTCATTCTTGTAACAGAATGGAATGAGTTTAAACAGATCAACTTTTCGCGCATTAAAGAATTAATGAAAACACCGATCATTGTGGACGGTCGAAATCTTTGGGATCAAGACAGTCTAAAAAAGATGGGTTTTGAGTACTATGGTGTGGGAAGGGGAAAATAGACTGTAACAAGTGGAAAATAAAAGCATGCGCCTTGATTGAGCGCATGCTTTTTTGGTTAAAAAAACCCCGCTGTGCCGATGTGCTGCATAGTTTTGCACCTGCTTGCGCAGGTAGGATCCCGACCCAATAGATCCGCCTTGGCCGAAGCCTATCGCGTCACTACTGAAAGATGAAGATCCGTTTAAAAACTGTTGGCGCAAAACCGCAGTTGCAGCATCACGCACACAGCAGGGTAATTTCCTTATACCACAAACTATTTTTGATGTATAGTGGGTTGAATGAGGATTGCAATGATATTGTGATCTGTTTGTATTACAGGAGAAATCTTTGAGAACATTCATCGCCATACCTTTTCCCAAAGAAATCCGCAACTTGCTTGAACTACTGCAAGCGCAATTAAAAACCAAACTGGGAAGCAATGTGAGCTGGACCAATCCAGAATCCATACATCTGACATTAAAATTTCTCGGTGAAGTACCAGAAAAACAAATCGCGGATATCTCAAACCGGTTGATTACTATCTGCCGCCTGACATCTTCAATGGAGGTTCTATGCGGTGGATTAGGTTGTTTCCCAAATTCCCAAAATCCAAAGGTGATTTGGATGGGAATTCTGGTGGATAAACATATGAAGGAATTGCATTCAAAACTTGATGAGGCTTGCGAAACCTTAGGATTCCCCAAGGAAGATCGACCATTCTCTCCGCATTTGACACTTGGGCGTGTGAAAGTCAACTTGACAGGAGAGCAGCTTGAATATTTAAATAAGTTAATTGAGAATGAAAATAAGAAGAAAAAAATTCCGGTTGTCATCAATCAGGTGAATTTATACAAAAGCGAACTACAGAGAAGTGGAGCGAAGTACACAATTCTTAAAGAGGCACCTTTATTACCGGAATCTTCTTCCTGAAACTGGGATATACTTCAAGAAATTGAAGGAGAGGTGAATTCTGAATACGGTCGAAATTGCTAAAAAATTGGTTTCAGTTCTGGAAGAGAAAAAAGGCGAAAATATCGTCTTATTGGATGTGTCAGGGGTTGCATCATTTACAGATTTTTTTATTTTTTGTAATGGCAACAGTTCAAGGTTATTGCAGGCTCTGGCGGAAACATTGGAGAGAGCGGCAAGAACAGAATTTAGTTTACACTCCAGAGTTGAAGGTCGGTCTGAAGATGGATGGATACTGCTGGATATGGGGGATATTGTGATTCATCTTTTTGATCCGGATCAACGAAAATATTATGCCCTTGAAGAGCTTTGGAGCAATGGGAAAGTGGTTGTAAAGTTCCAATAGTTTCCCGGTTTTTGGAAACTTTAAGGAAAAAACGGATTCTTGCCAATTGAAATGTCAGACATCTGACGTATAATGATGTTAATGGCAGGCAACACTTCCCCAAAAATACCGCCCATGATACGGGCTCCACGAATAGAACTGGAATCCTCGCTGATCCAGTTGGTGAACAATCTTAACTCTGGAGACAGGCTCCCGCCTGAACCGGACTTGGCGCGACAGCTCGGTGTTTCGCGTGCCATGCTGCGTGAGGTTGTAACAGGTCTGGTTGAACGCGGTATGTTGATTCGCCGACAGGGAATTGGGACTTTTGTCGCCAGTCAAACCCCATTCTTTGATTACGGCCTTGAAGTATTGGAAAGTCTGGATAGTCTGGCCAGCCGAACGGGAATGGAAACTGAGGTGCGGAATCTTGAAATTTTTTCACGATCGGTCCTTCCAGATGAATTGAAACTGCTTAACCTTGAAAACACCCGAGCTGATGTTCTTGAAGTAAGCCGCGTGATTGCTATAAAAAATAAACCGGTTGCGTATCTGGTAGATATCGTTCCTGCTACTTTTCTTACGGAAGATGAAGTAAAAAGCAGTATTCATGGATCGGTTTATGATCTACTGGCTCAGAAAAAGGATAACGCACTATCTTATTCCAGAACGGATATTATGGCTGTGAAGGCGGAAGAAGAGCTCGGTAAAAAACTAGCCGTTTCAAATGATGCAGCATTAATCCTGTTAACCGCCCAATTGTTTGCCAGCAACAACCAGGTGGTTGATTATTCATTAAGCTACTTTGTTCCCGGGCAATTCAAATTCCATGTGATGCGGCGATTGGGTAGACCAAAAGAGGTCTGACAACCGCTTAAGAAAAATTAATATTTTGATGGAGGTAAAAATGCGTAGTTTTGCCGGTCGCGATATTCTCTCTTTGAAGGACTTTGAACGAAACGAGTTCTTCCATGTATTGCAGGTTGCTGATGAACTGGAGCCCATCGCACGTTCACGCAAGAATGTTGATATGCTCAAGGAAAAAACACTGGTGACTGCATTCTATCAGCCAAGCACCCGCACCCGCCTGGCCCATGAGGCAGCCATGCATCGCCTTGGCGGCCATGTTACTGGTTTCTCTGATGCCAAAATGACCCGCGCGGGTGACTGGTATCAGGAATCTATTAAAGACACTGTCAAGATGCTGGAGTTCTATGGCGATGTTATTGTTATGCGTCATTTCCAGCAGGGCGCCCCGCATGAAGCAGCCAAATGGGCTTCAGTACCGATCATCAACGGTGGCGATGGTTGGGGTGAACATCCGACCCAGATCCTTACCGACCTGTACACTGTGTTGACAGAAAAAGGCACATTGGATGGCCTCACCTGGTTATGTGTGGGTGATATGCGCATGCGTACCATGCACTCCATCGCATACGCGTTGACACAGTTTGACGCCAAAGCTATTTTCGTCGCGCCCCCTGAAATGTCCATGAAGCCGGAATTTAAAGAAGAATTGAAACAATACAACCTGGACTTCAGCGAAGCTCCTCATGTGGGCGATGTGATTGACCAGGCGGATGTGATTTTGGTTGAACCCGTTGTCCAGCCGGATTACACAAAATCCCGCCAGGAAGCCGGCGAACATGGTGAAACCCCAGCGAATTACAAGATCACCCGTGACCTGCTGTTTAACAAAGCCAAGAGTGGTTCCATTCTGCTGCACTCCCTCCCGCGTATGGACGAAATTCCTGCGGATGTGGATATCACCAAACATTCCCGCTACTGGCAGGAAGCCTACAATGGTGTAGTCATGCGTATGGCGCTGCTTGCTTTGGTTCTGGGCAAGATGGAATAATCAAAACAATTTCGGCTGCTGCGAGATTACACAATCTCGCAGCAGCCGGCTATTGCCTGCATTCATGAAAGCATTGCGAACTCGAAACTGGATTGACCCGCTCGGCCTGTTTCTTCTGGCCGTTTTGGCATATGGTTTGATAATCCCGCGCCTGGGCCTTTTTGGAGATGATTGGCCGCATCTTTGGGTGTTGCATACCTTTGGTCTGGATGGTTTGAACCAACTGGTCGCATGGGATCGTCCATATTCTGCCTGGGTGTATTTGCTCATTGCGCCTCTGGCCGGAGAAAATATCTGGGTTTATCACATTTATCTGTTGGTTCTGCGTTGGATCTGTTCTTTTATTTTTTATCTATTAATTGAGGAAATTCTTCCTGACAGCAAGCCGTTACCTTTATGGGCGGCGGCTTTTTTTCTGCTTTATCCGGGATTTCGGCAGGAACCACAACCTCTGGAATTCATTTTGCACTTTACAGCTTTGGGATTAATGCTTGCGTCTTTCTGGTTTATGTTGCAGGCGAGCAAAAAAACTTCACGGCAACGGTTTTTTCAGGCAACTGGCATTGTCACTGCTTTTTCCATTTTTTCCGTTGAGTATTTCATTGGGCTGGAATTACTCCGACCAATTTTCCTCTGGATCCTTCATCGCAGAACTTCATCCAGTCTAAGAATTACATCGCGAAAGGTGATTGTTAATTGGATCCCATATATTCTTGTTCTCGGTTTTTATACCTACTGGAGAGTTTTTGTTTTTAAATTCCCTACATATAAACCAACATTTCTAAGCCAGATAACAAGCCATCCATTAGAAGCAGCGGCCGGTATGGGGCAGACACTTGTAGAGGAAATTCGCGCGTCCATTCTAGGCGCATGGCGACAGATGATCTCTTTACCGGCAGAACAGCCGTTTAACTGGGGGTATCTGGCATTGGTTAGTATTACCCTTATTGGTGTTTTTATCTGGCTACAAATAAAAAAAGAGAGCGCTGAAAGAACATCTCCATGGCTTTTATTGTTTATCGGCGGGATCTCCATTTTTCTGGCCGGTATTCCTTTCTGGATTACAGGAATACCGGTTCAATTGGAATTCCCCTGGGACCGGTCAACACTTCCATTCATGTTTGGTACCAGCCTGTTGACGGCTGGTGCATTACTGTTGTTCCGGCCACGTTTGAGGAATACCATAGCTGCAACTTTGATTGCTCTAAGCATCGGTATGCACTTTCAGAATACGCTTCTTTACCAAAAAGAATGGACGAAACTCGGCCAATTCTTCTGGCAGCTCACCTGGAGGGCACCGTCTCTAAAGCCTGGTACTATCGTAATTTCTGATTCAATTCCCCTATTTTATTATGGCGATAATAACCTTACACCTGTCTTAAACTGGACATACAACCCGTCTGGAAAATCTGTTGACCTGGCATACAATTTTTTTGATATGGGTGAACGTCTTGGCAAGAATCTGCCAGAATTAAAACCCGATTTGTCTGTATCGCACGGATATAGGTTTGTTAACTTCACATCGACTAGCAGTATGCTTTTGCCGATGTACTATAAAGAAGACCGCTGCCTGCGTATTATTGATGAGCGGATTACTGGTTTGTCATCAGTACCTCGTCGATTGAAAGAGACAGCGGCGTTCTCTCACCCAGAAACCCTGATCGTGATGGAAGGACAATCTAGACCGCCATCTTTTATCCCTGAACCTGATCATGGTTGGTGTTTTTTCTACCAGAAAGCTGAACTGGCTGTTCAAAAAGCAGACTGGCAGGAAGTAAATAATCTGTATCAAGAATTACGAGATAAGAACCTCGAGCCGACAGATCAATCAGAATGGCTGCCCTTTATTAAAGGGTTGGCCATGTCAGAAAATGTTACAGAAGCAGTAAAAATAACAAAAATAGGTTTTGATCAGGAGGGAATAAAACCAATTTTTTGCGATCTATGGACTAAACTCGCGAAAGATCCTCAAATACAGAACGGCCTGAAAGCAAGCGACCTCCGAACTGGATGCGATTAACCGTATGAAACAGACTAAGCTACTACCCATTAGTGAACGTCAAAGCGATTTCCTGTCGGCTTGTCTCTTATTTTTGACTGTCTTATTCAGCTTTGGCCTGTCTGTTTCCTCTTTGGGGCTTTATGGTAATCAGTGGGCTTATGTGCTCGGAGCGTTGCCGGTGACTTCCGGCTTTTTGTTGGAAAGACTTTTTCAACATACATTGATCACAATTTTTGGGAAGACAGTCATTCTTTACCATTTTGCCAACCTGGTTTTCTGGACTCTTGCAGGATACCTGTTTTATAGAATACAAGCGCTCGCCGGAATTCGAAAAGACCGAGCGCTTTCCGGAGCACTACTCTTCCTTGTTTTTCCAGCCTTCCTTAATCCTGCCTCTGCTTTTGAATTATCCCCGGTTTTAGCCGGGTTATGCCTCATTTTTGCATCCATCGAGTTATTTTTAAACGCATTGGGTAAATCCAGAGTAATCACATGGAAGTTGATCTCAGGAGCAATTTGCGCTGTTCTGGCGATCATGAGCTCTCCAATTATTGCGGTCCTGGGGGTATCTATTTCGTTGATGTTCATCATCTACTGGCTATTTTGGCAAACGAAAAAGGCTCCCCTCGTATACGTCATTTCTTTTTCTACCCTGGTAATTTCATTGTTGGCTCTCTTTCAGACTTTCAATCCGGTAAAACCCGGGTTGTCATTGGCCGCCAAGAGTGTCAAACTATGGTTGAGTGGTTTCCTGCTTTCCTGGCGACAGATCATTGCCACGCCGGCAAACGGCGCAGAAACCGCTTTGTATGCTGCAATACTTGGATTGGCTGTGATTTTCCTGGTGTATAGTCTGGTAAAAATAAAAATCAGTAACAACAACGACGCAAGTATTAAGAATTTGGCAATTAGAGATTTTCTCATGCTGATCTTTGGAATCAGCTTAACAGGTTTGATTTTCTATCTATTAACCTCATTGTTCCAACTCAATTCAGAAACCAGATCAGGTATTGAAACAACGCAAGTGGTTGCCGGGATGCTTGCCGCGCTGCTGGTAACCTCTACCATTGAACTTCTTTTCATGGAGAAGTACCATATATTTATCCTGGCATTGATTATTGTCATGTCTGCTGGAACGCGCTATCAGGTAACCGGCCGATATAGTGAAGAAACAACAAAGCTAAACGATTTTCTTCAACAGCTTTCCATTAGAAGTGATGGCTTTATGCCTGGTACGCGCCTGGTGGTCGAGCAATTGCCATTTGACTATACAACCCGAATATCGCTGCAGGCTTTAATCAGAGAACAGTATTCGCTGGCTGTAAATTCAGAAATACTCTCTGTGATTCCGGCTGATGACGTTGGATACAGGGAATTCATGGAGAATGGTTCTGAACAAAAAATGGTTTTACACGTAGATGAAGAGGCCATTCCTATATCGAAGAATTCCATTCTGGCAGTCTGGCAGCCGGTTGGGAAATGCGTTGAATTTGTAAGTGATTCTGTTGAAATGGATAAATTACCTCAGGGTCTTGCGTTGACAGCTGAGTATTCCAATCCTTCTCTTATTTTGACAGAGGAAAAGTGGAATCATACAAAGATAAACGATATTGCTGACAAGGCAGCTAACACCTGGTGTGCTTACCAGCAATTCGCAAACAGATTGGCTCAAAATGCTCAATGGAAAGAGGTTGAGCTTGTCTATAAAGATGCGCAGGAAAGGAACCTTTTCTCAAAAGCCTATTTGGAGTACGGGGCACTATTGAATGCCTTAATACATGAAGGAAAAATAAACGACGCAGTGATGCTTTTTCAAAATTTAAATAGAAATCCGGACATTCAAAACTCACTTTGCAGACAATGGACAAAGACAATTTCTGATAGCACCATAAATAAGGAGGTGATCGAAGAAGCCCGTAAGGCTCAAAACACGCTCGGCTGTGATTAATACAGAAAAAATATGCAGTAGTTTTGCCATATCTAACAAAATTTTGAAAGGAAGTGAATCATGCAAACATTTTTACATGGTCGGGATTTAATCGGTGATCTTGATTTCAGCAAAGAAGAAGTTGAAACTGTCATGGATGTCGCGTTTGACCTCAAACGGAAACGCGCATTGAATGAACCTTTCCCCTTGCTGCGAGACAAGGTGCTCGCGATGTTATTTTTCTTCAGCAGCACGCGCACCCGCGGTTCATTTGAAGCAGGAATGGCGCATCTTGGCGGGCATGCCGCTTTCATTGAGTCTAAATCCACCCAGATCGCCCACGGAGATACTCCAAAGGAAATTGGCGAGATCTTTGGCCGCTATTATGACGGAATTGCCATTCGTCACGTGGACTGGGGTGTTGGAAACAAGTACCTCAATGATGTGGCCAAGTACTCCCGCGTACCCGTTTTGAATATGCAGGATGAAATCTACCATCCGTTTCAGTGTCTGGCAGACTTGATGACTATCCTTGAAAAGAAAGGCCGTGACCTGCGTAAGAAGAAAATGGTTGTCTCCTGGGCTTACGCCGCCTCTTACCAAAAACCAATGTCTGTCCCCC
Organism: uncultured Leptolinea sp.; assembly: GCA_964397625.1. Lineage (GTDB taxonomy): Bacteria > Chloroflexota > Anaerolineae > Anaerolineales > Anaerolineaceae > Leptolinea. Next base: position 11,622 of record CAYNJT010000005.1, read on the forward strand.
ACAGTCTAATTTTACAAATGCCGCGGTTTGGGTTGGATGTTACTCTTGCCTATCCACCCGAGTTCAAGCTTATGCCCGACATTATGGCCCAGGCTGAAGAACAGGCGAAACGCTTCAACACGAAATTCGAAGTTGTTGATGACATGGAAAAAGCATTTAAAGATGCTGATATCGTCTACGCCAAATCCTGGGGCGCGATGTTAACCACCACTGATACAGAAGAAGGCGCAAAGATCATCAAGAAGTATGAATCCTGGATCACCGATGAGCGGAAGATGAAACTGGCTAAACCGGATGCCATTTATATGCATCCCCTGCCGGCTGACCGCAATGTCGAAGTGACTGATGGAGTGATCGATGGAGTTAACTCTGTTGTTTACGATGAAGCAGAAAACCGAATGCATGCGCAGGAAGCTGTCATGGCTTTAACCATGGGCTAAATTTGAAAGGAACTATAAAGAATGGAAAAAAAAGGTGTTGCTGTTGTCGCTGTAGGCGGAAATTCGTTGATTAAAGATGAAGCCCACAAGACAATTCCTGACCAGTATCACGCTGGCATGGAATCAATGAAGCACATCGTTGATATGATCGAGCAAGGCTGGGAAGTCGTGGTTACCCATGGAAACGGTCCGCAGGTTGGATTTATCCTTCGACGATCCGAACTTTCAAGACATGAGTTGCATGATGTATCGTTGGACTTCTGCGGGGCAGATTCCCAGGGTTCCATCGGGTATATGTTCGCCATGGCATTGCATAATGAATTTTTGAAACGTGGATTGAAAAAGCAAGCCGCGGCTGTGGTAACACAGACTGTTGTTGACCGCAACGATAAAGCGTTTCAAAATCCCACTAAACCAATTGGCAGTTTCATGGATGAAAAGACAGCAAAAGAACGCCGTGAGAAGGAAGGCTGGGTTGTTGTTGAGGATGCCGGACGGGGATGGCGGCGGGTGGTAGCATCACCTATTCCACAAAAGATTGTGGAAGCCGAAGCCATCAACGCGCTGATCAAAGCCGGATTTACGGTGGTTGGCGTTGGCGGTGGTGGTATCCCTGTCATCGAAGATGAAAAAGGGAACCTGGTTGGTGTGGAAGCCGTGATTGACAAAGACTTCGGATCCGCCTTGTTGGCCAACCTTATTAACGCTGATCTTTTCGTGATCAGTACGGCAGTGGAGAAAGTTGCCTTAAACTTCAATAAACCGGATCAAAAATGGCTGGACAAAATGACAGCCGCTGAAGCCCGGAAATATATTGAAGAAGGGCATTTTGCCAAAGGTAGCATGCTCCCAAAAATCCAGGCTATTTTAAAATTCCTGGATGCTGGAGGAAAGAAAGCCTTGATAACAAATCCGGAAAATATTGGGCGAGCTTTGAAAGGTGAAACCGGTACCTGGATAGTTCCGTAGTATCATAAGCCCCTGACAGGTCTGCCTGTCAGGGGCTAAATTATCCAGTGGTGGTGAATACGAAATGGCTTATCCCAGTGTCTCTGTCTGTTTCCCTGCGTACAATGAGGAATTGACTGTAAAAAACATACTACAGGAAGCATATGATCTTTTATTATCCTGGCCCGTAAAATTCGAGCTGATCATTTGCGATGATGCTTCGAGCGATGGTACAGGAAAGATCATTGACGAGTTTGCAAATGGAAAACCAGAAGTGAGAGTGTTGCATCATTCAATAAATCAAGGTATCAGGAATACATTTGAAGAGTTGAACCATGCAGCCCGAAATGAATTTGTATTTCTAAATGCTACCGATGGGCAGTGGAAAACAGAAAGCCTGATTCATATGTTACCGATGACTGAAAACTGGGATGTGATCATCGCGAGTCGTATTAAAAAACCTTATGGCATTAAACGGATGATCATTTCGACTATTTTCAATTTGATACCCCGGGTGCTTTTCGGAGTAAATACATATGATGCCGGTGCAGTAAAACTGATCCGTAAAGAAATAATTGATCGTTTCCCCGTAATATCCAAAACTCCATTTTTTGAGGCTGAACGGCTGATAAAGGCCAGTAAAGCTGGATATAAAATCACGGAGTTTCCGGTAGAAGTTGATTTCAGGAAAACCGGCAAATCCACCGCGGTAAAGTGGACTGTTCTAAAACACACCTTTGGAGATGTGATTCGGGTTTGGTGGAATATACAGATAAAAAATGAATCGGTGTAGTCGTTTCTTGGAGGTCGACAATTAAGTTACAATGAATATGGGGATCCAGGGGACAAGAAATTCTCGAATGATAAAAATGCAACAAAGACCGTTTGTTTCACTTGCTGGAATAAGGATAAACGACTCAACAGGTTGTTAAATTATTGCGGTTAGGAGAAGAGATGATCGTTGCAGGCTCTGACGCATATATTCATAAACGAAAAGAACTCTCCGAAGTAACGCGAGATTTGTCTGCTGTCGCCATGGGTTTTCTTCCTGCCGATTTAATTCTTAAAAATGGAATACTTGTTAATGTAAATACCGCCCAGCTTCAAGTCGATGTTGACGTTGCAATAAAACATGGCTTTATCGCTCTGGTTGGAAATGCCGACCATGTTTTAGTCGACGGAAATTCAAAAGAAGTTGATCTGCAAGGCCGGTATATTACACCCGGCTTCATCGATTCTCACATGCATGTCGAAAGCAGCATGGTGGATATTCGAAGTCTGGCTGCTGGAGTATTGCCGCATGGAACGACTACAATCTGCCCGGATAACCATGAGATTACAAATGTCTTTGGATTGAAAGCTGTTGAGCTTTTCCACAACGCATCGGCAGATTTACCGGTGAAAGTTTTTCTTGCCATGCCGGTTTGCGTTCCATCCATTCCAGGGTTTGAAGATGCCGGTGCAAGCATCACAGCTCAGGATGTAACGGATGCCTATACCAATAATTGGGCTCAATTGCAGGGTGAGCAAATGAATTTCCCCGGCATGATTTATGGTGATCAATTGACGCATGCCATTACATCCGCCTCATTGAAGGCGGGTGTAGTTTTAACCGGACATTATGCTTCACTTGAATTGAATAAAGGATTAAATGCTTTTATCGCCACCGGGATGAACGCATGCCATGAATCCACAACTGCCGAGGGGACACTTAAAAGAGCCCAATTGGGAATGTATGCCCAACAGCGTTTTGGAACAGCCTGGCTGGATTTGCCCAATACTATTAAAGCCGTTACTGAAAATCCGGGGATTGATACGCGATTTTTCACCATGGTTACGGATGATGTCTCTCCGGCAACCATTGCATTTGACGGGCACCTTGTTCGGGTAGTTCGGGAAGCCATCAGGCAGGGGATTGATCCAGTCACCGCCATTCAAATGGTGACAATCAACGCTGCCCAGCTGCTTGAAAAGGCTCGTTATATTGGATCGGTATCTCCTGGACGGGCTGCCGACATTCTTATATTGAGTGATCTAAAAAATGTCACCATTGATGAAGTCTACGCAGATGGGGTTCTGGTTGCGCAAAATAATAAAATGGTGGTAAATATCAAGAAATATGATTATCCAGAATGGGCGCTAAATTCTGTGCACCTGAACCCACTCACAACACAAGACTTTCTTATTCCCGCAACAAAAACTGAAAAAGTTAGAGTAATTCGGGTGTATCCAGGCAAGGTGCATACAACAGAAGAGGTGGTAGAACTGTCACCTGTAAATGAGGGATTATCACCTGATACAACTCGAGATATAGCAAAAATGGCAGTTTTTTACAGGCATGAAAATAAAAAGGGTGCCACCGGCTCAAAGGGTTTGGGATTCGTTACCGGAATTTCTCTGAAACCGGGATCAGCATTCGCTTCGACAGTTTCACATGATTGCCATAACCTTCTGGTGATCGGAACCAATGATGAATCAATGGTTCTGGCAGGCAACGCATTGATTAAAGCCGGTGGTGGTCTTGCTGTGGTTGTTGAAGGAAAGTTAGAATCTCTCATGCCTCTGCCGCTGGCAGGTCTAATGACACTTGAACCTGTTGAATTGGCAGCAAAACAGGTTAGAGGAATCGAGAATGCGCTTAAGAAAGCAGGATGTCAGGCAGATTCAATTGAAATGACATTGAGCCTGCTTGGTTTGATCGTTCTGGAAGAGTTGCACCTTTCCAATAAAGGACTGGTTGAACTCAAACCCGGAAAACCGCCAACTTTTGTTGACCTCATCGTCAACCAATAAGGGATGGGATTCGGGATTTTTGAAAAGAGGAGGTGGTTTACCAAAGAATTTTGAGTTTCAAAAAACAATCAGGTAATAAAAATCCAGGAGGAGTAGTTATGAATAAAAATGTACTTTGGCGTGTAATTGCTGTCGTAATGGTCCTTTCGATGGTAATAACAGCATGCGCTCCGGCAGCAACCCCGGCTCCGGCCGCACCGGCAGAACCTGCAAAACCGGCAGAACCGACCAAACCGGCCGAACCTGCTGCCGCAGAACCGACGAAAGCGGAAGCCCCGGCTGCACCTTCCTATCAGATTCCTGATGTTGTCGAAGGAAAATTCAATGTCGCATTTGTGCTAATTGGCCCTCATGATGATGGCGGCTGGTCGCAGGCGCATTATGACGGCATGGTGTACATGGAAAGCAAAGTTCCCAATGTACATGCCGCTTATATTGAAAATGTAGCTGAAGGGGCAGATTCTGAGCAGGTATTCCGCAGCCTGGCCCGCAAGGGCTTCAAATTGATCTTTGGCACCAGCTTTGGTTTCATGGATCCTATGGAAGCTGTTGCTGCTGATTTTCCGGATACAACTTTTGTTCACGTCAGCGGCTATAAATCTAATGGAACAAACTTCGGTAACCTGTTTGGCGCCATGGAAAGCATGAAATATCTGGCGGGCATGGTTGCCGGCGCACGGGCCAAGAAAGATGGCAATCCGAAGCTTGGTTACATTGCAACCTTCCCGATTCCGGAAGAACTCCGTTTGGGTAACGCATTCGCACTTGGCATGCGTAAAACCTGCCCGGATTGCACCCTGGATGTCCGCTGGATTAAGACCTGGCACGATCCTGTAGCAGAAAAAGAAGCTGCCGCATCTCTATTCGACGCGGGCGCGCAGGTTGTGTTCACTGGCGCTGATACACCAGCTCCTGCTGATGTCGCCACCCAGAAGGGTAAATGGGGTATCACCTATGACTGGTCAGGCTCCTGCAAAGCGGAAAGATGTTTGACCGCTCCCTACTGGAACTGGGGTCCCATTTACGCCAAGATCGCACAGGGAGTAAATGACAAGACCTACAAAGTCGGCTGGGATTACTTTGATGCCGATAGTGGTGGTCTGGGATTATATGGCTTCATGGAAGGTCAAGAATTGACCAAAGGCCTGGCCGATCTGGATCCTGAAGTTATAGCCCAGGTCAAAGACCTGTTGGGCAAAGCTGTCAAAGGTGAATTTACCCGCTTTGATGTCTTCTCCGGACCGATCAAAGATAATAAGGGTAAAGAAGTCATTCCTGCCGGACAGAAATTTGAACAGGCTGACCTCGATCAATTCCCTCCAGGTGCGGAAGGTTTGAAATGCAAATATTGCATGTACTGGTGGGCTGAAGGCGTTACTGCCGAATTACCAGAACAGTAGTCCATTGCTGAATAGCTGGAAGATAGATCGATCTGGTCTATCTTCCAGCTCATCCTGAGTTAAACAAACTCTTTGATTTTTTCCGGAAAGAAATTCCCCGGAAAATACATCAAATTTCCAAGAGGTACGATGGATCCATCTGTCACTCAAAATGACCTCAGTGTCAGTATGCAGGGAATTGTGAAACATTTCCCTGGCGTGCTCGCAAACGATCAGGTTGATTTTTATTTAAAGCGGGGGAGTATCCACGCGTTGCTGGGGGAGAACGGTGCTGGGAAAAGCACGTTGATGAACATTCTGGCAGGGTTATATACCCCTGATGCTGGAATCATCAAAATTAAAGGGAAACAGGTGGTCTTTCATTCCCCTAGACAGGCCATAAATTATGGGATTGGCATGATTCACCAGCATTTTATGCTGGTGCCTTCACAAACAGTTACAGAAAATGTGTTACTCGGTTTGGATGAACCACGTTTTCGGATGAATCTTGGTAAGTATGACGATAAAATTGCCCGATTAAGCGAACAATATGGAATGGTTGTTTCACCCAAATCAAAAATCTGGCAATTAAGTGTTGGGGAACAACAGAGGGTTGAGATTCTAAAAATGTTGTACCGCGGGGCTGAAGTACTCATCATGGATGAACCTACAGCCGTTCTGGCTCCGCAGGAAATTGACCAGCTCTGCGAAACATTGAAGACCATGGTAAAAATGGGAAAGTCGATTATCTTCATCAGCCACAAACTGAATGAAGTTATGAATATTTCGGATGAGATTACAGTTTTACGTAAAGGGAAAGTTACAGCAGGGGGGATAAAAACAAAAGAGACCACAAAAGAAGAATTGGCAAGGTTGATGGTCGGACGCGATGTCTTCTTCCAATTGGAAAAGAAAGCCTCAAAACCGGGTGACGTAGTTTTAGCCGTTGAAGATGTGTGCGCTGAGAATGATAAAGGCTTGCCTGCATTAAGAGGCGTAACAATGAACATCCGCGCGGGGGAGATTGTTGGACTCGCCGGTGTTGCTGGAAATGGCCAGAGTGAACTGGCTGAGGTTGTCACCGGGCTTAGGCGGGCAACGAAAGGAAAAGTGATCCTGCAAGGACAGGATATCACCACAAAATCCGCACAGGGTCGCATAAAAGTTGGAGTATCCCACATTCCTGAAGATCGAACCCATGTTGGTACTGCGCCCAATCTGAGTATTACAGATAATGTGATCATGAAAAAATACGACCAGGCACCCATTACTCACGCCGGGATGTTAAACTCGCATATTGCTGAAAAATACGCCATTGATCTTAAAAACATATATGACATTATTGCTCCATCCACACAAACTCCTGTTCGATTGCTTTCTGGAGGCAACCTGCAGCGTGTGATTCTGGCACGTGAGATTTCCACACAACCGACATTAATGGTCGCCGTCCAACCCACTCGAGGTCTTGACGTGGGTGCGATTGAAGGTGTTCAAAGGTTATTATTGGAACAACGCGCGGCTGGTTCTGCCGTTCTGCTAATCTCAGAAGAATTAGAAGAACTATTCGCGTTAAGTGACAGGATATATGTATTGTATGAAGGTCAGGTTATGGGTGAGGTTACTGATAATGATGTTGAGAAAATCGGCTTGATGATGACTGGAACAAGCATGGCGCAACTAAAAGCTCAAGGAGAAGAAACCCATGCCTGAACCGGATTTAATCGCAACCAAAAAGAGTTTTCGTTTCCCCTTTGAAATAAAAGTGGAACCACGCCAGACAGATGTACCACGATGGTACCCGTTGGTTTTGTCAATTGCGGCTATTGTAGTGGCTTTATTACTGGGTGCGGTGATTTTGGCTCTGGTTGGCAGTGATCCATGGAAGACCTACACCCATATAGCGGATGCGTCTTTTGGCAGCATTGGAGTCTTTTCAGATACCATGGTAAAAGCAATTCCATTGATCCTGGTTGGTCTGGCTTGTTCGCTAGCCTTCAGGATGAAATTGTGGAATATTGGCGCTGAAGGACAATTTTTCCTTGGCGCTTTTGGGGCCAGTGCCATTGTACTCATCCCTGTTTTACCGGGTGATTCTCCAAAATGGATGTTTATCGTGGTGATGGCTATTGCTGGCATGTTGTGCGGTGCTCTGTGGGGATTTATTCCCGGTTATCTCAAGGCTAAGTTTAAAGTAAATGAAGTCATTTCCACGTTAATGATGAACTACATAGCCATCGCATGGAACAATTATTTCATTTACGCGGTCTGGTCTGAAGGCGGCTTTCAAATGTCAAAAGTTTTTCCGAAGAACGCCTGGCTGCCGCGGCTTTCCGAATTTGCCGCAACCGTTCCTGAATTCAGAGGATTAACGTTACATCTTGGGCTTGTTTTTGGTTTGATCGCTGCCGTTATTGTTTGGATCATTCTGTACCGCAGCAAATGGGGATATGAAATTCGCCTGATTGGCGACAACCCTCGTGCCGCTCAGTACACTGGAATTTCTATTACAAAAAATGTGGTTTTTGTGATGATGCTCTCAGGCGCGTTGGCAGGCCTGGCCGGTATGTCAGAGATCAGTGGTGTGGTTCACCGCTTACAAGGAACCATCTCTCCGGGATATGGGTTTACCGGAATCATCGTGGCCTGGCTGGCAAAACTGAATCCCTTCGCCGTCATACTTGTATCCATTCTCTTTGGGGCGTTGATTCTGGCTGGACGCGAGATTCAACCATCTGGTGTACCTAAGCTGATACAGGGGATCATTCTAGTATGCCTGATCTCATCAGACTTCTTGATGCGTTATCGAGTGAGTATCCACCGGGTGAAAGGTAATTAATTATCATGGATATTATTATTGTTCTCCAGGCAGGAGTCGCGACCGGAACAGTCCTTCTTTTTGCAACACTGGGTGAAATATTTGCCGAGCGTTCCGGCGTAATGAATCTGGGCGTGGAAGGAATGATGTTATTGGGCGCCATGTGTGCCTTCAGTGTGACACTGGCAACAGGCAATCCCTGGCTGGGTATTCTTGCCGGGATGTTCTTTGCCGGATTGATCAGTCAAATCCACGCATTTATCAGTATCACTTTGCAGGCTGATCAGGTTGTGAGCGGGCTTTCACTAACTTTTCTGGCAACGGGAGTGAGTCTGGTCTTTGGAGAAGGATTAAGCAAGGCAGGGGCAGTAAATTTGTTACCGGTTTATTCCATACCACTTCTGGCTGATATTCCTTTTATTGGACAGATTTTCTTCAAAGAACAAAGTGTGATGGTCTACCTTGGATACATCCTTTTCCCATTGTGCTGGTATTTCATTAATCGAACACGCCCGGGATTACATTTGCGCGCTATAGGTGAATATCCGGCAGCGGCTGATGCGTTAGGTATCGATGTCTTTGGATTACGGTATCTTTATGTATTCATAGGTGGTACGTTGGCCGGACTTGCCGGAGCGACTCTATCGCTTGCCATTTCCCCTGGTTGGTTCAGTGACCTTACTACAGCCGGGCAGGGATGGATTGCCGTTGGACTTGTGATATTCGCGCAGTGGGATCCGCTCAGAGCGGCATTTGGATCCTATATTTTTGGAGCATTACGGCGCCTTATCCTTGATATTCAGGGACCACAGGTTATTTTTGGTGTGGCTAATCCTTTCTTTTACAATCCATACTATGGCTTTTTCCTACAAATGCTTCCTTACGCATTCACGATAATAGTTCTGGTTCTGGGTTCTAGAGAAGCGATTCGCAACCGGATAGGTTCGCCTGCCGCGCTTGGTTTGCCGTATATCCGCGGACAGCGAGGACTTTGAAATATTTCCTTAATCGATATGAAAACTACAAGAAAGAATATCGATTGGAAGCATACAAAACCGTTGTATAATAATAGAAACAAGACGTCAGACATCAGACAGGTAAACATGAAAGAATTTGCCGGATATCGATGTTCGTTGTGCGGAGCCGAATACGCTCCCGATCAGGTTACTTACACCTGTCCCAAGGATGGGGGTAACCTGGATGTTGTTCTGGAATATGATGAAATACGAAAGAAATTTCAGATGGAAGATATCATCTCCAGGGATGATCCATCCTTATGGAGGTATTTACCTCTTCTGCCTGTAAAGGATCCGGGAGGTGAAGGGACACCCCTACGAATGGCTGGCGGAACCCCGGTGTATTCGCCTCCAGCCCTGAAGAAGGAATTGGGAATTAAATCCCTGTGGGTCAAAGACGAAGGCAGAAATCCATCAGCCTCTTTTAAGGACCGTGCGAGCTCTGTTGTTGTAGCCCGAGCCAGAGAAATTAAATCTGAAGTGGTTGTGACCGCATCAACAGGGAATGCAGGCGCCGCGTTAGCCTGTATGGCAGCCGCAGTTGGACAAAAGGCGGTTATCTTTGCTCCGAAAACCGCGCCACCGGCAAAAATTGCTCAGTTGATCGTGTTTGGCGCGCAGGTAATTCTTGTTGATGGGAATTATGATTCTGCTTTTGATCTGACCATCGAAGCCTCCCGGGAATTCGGCTGGTATTGCCGTAATACTGGCTACAACCCATTTACAGTGGAAGGGAAAAAAACAGGTGGTTTGGAGATTTGGGAGCAGGTCTTGTTAAACCTGGATGACAAATCACGCCCAGCCTGCATTTTTGTCTCTGTGGGCGATGGAAATATCATCTCAGGCCTTCATAAAGGCTTTAAAGATTTACAAAGACTTGGCTGGTTGAAACAAATGCCAAAGATTTTCGGTGTTCAGGCAGAAGGTTCCGCAGCCATTGCCAATGCCTTTATGGCAGGAAATGAGACGATTATTCCAATTTCAGCGACAACATTGGCAGACAGCATCAGCGTAGATCTGCCAAGAGATGGTGTCAGAGGGGTTAGGGCGGCAAGAGAAACCGGTGGTTCATATATTCTGGTTTCAGATGATGAAATCATAAAAGGGATTGCCGACCTTGGTAAGGTTGGCATATTCGCCGAACCAGCAGGTTCAACTGCATATGCTGGTTTGAAGAAAGCGTTGGCGAACGGGTTGGTCACAGAAAATGATCCAGTTGTTGTCGTAAATACTGGCAATGGTTTAAAGGATATCAAATCAGCCATGCAAGCCGTTCAACCCGCTCCTATCATAGAACCCAGTATGCCTGCTTTAAAAAAGCATCTGGGCATTTAGAGAAAAGGGAACTGTCTTTGTCAAAGCAGCCTGAATTTTCCATAGTTGTTCCAGTTTTCAATGAAATCGATTGTTTACAGGAAATGCACCAGCGAGTGGCTGACGTAATGAACTCCACGGGCGAAACATGGGAAATGATCATTGTGGATGATGGTTCACGGGATGGTTCTACTGAGCAGATCCGCGAGCTGGGTAAGAAATTTGAATATGTCAAACCGGTAATTTTCGCCCGCAATTTTGGGCATCAAATCGCGGTGACCGCAGGATTGGATTATACGCGTGGGAAGGCGGTCATTATTATTGACGCTGACCTACAGGATCCGCCGGAGGTGATCCTGGACCTCATTGCGAAATGGCGGGAAGGATTCGAAGTTGTCTATGCCATCAGGGGTGAACGTGAAGGCGAAAGCTGGTTCAAGACCTTTACCGCGTCATTTTTCTACAGGCTGATACAGAAGATCACAGATGTGAACATACCGCTGGATACTGGTGATTTCCGGTTAATGGACCGGAAGGTTGTCAATGTATTAAACTCCATGCGGGAAAAACATCGTTTCCTACGCGGCATGTCAGCCTGGGTCGGTTTCAAAACAGTTGGCGTGACATACAAACGAGCTGCCCGTTACGCTGGTGTGACCAAGTATCCCTTTAAAAAAATGGTTATGCTTGCTTTGAATGCCATTACCGGGTTCTCTTATTTTCCCCTGCAAATGGCAACTTATATAGGTTTTTTTGCCGCGGGCATCAGTACAATCGCCATTCCAGTGGTTATTATCATGCGTATCGCTGGTTCGCAGGCTTTCTTTGGGCAGGCTTCCACATTATTGGCTGTCCTGTTCCTGGGCGGGGTGCAATTAATCAGCCTTGGAATTTTAGGAGAATACATCGGACGGATTTACGATGAAGTAAAAGGCAGACCATTATATATAGTTAGTGAAGCACCGGAAAAACCATCTGATTCTGAGTAAACAGGAGAATAGAAATGACAAAAATTGACTTAACCATGCATGCTGACCGGCTCGAAAGGGCTGTAAAGCGCGCGAGGGAACGCAATATCATCATTCCAACCTACGCGCAGATGAAGAATCCGGCGTTAATACCGGATAAGATCAAAGCAGAATTGAAAAATATCGGTTTATGGGATGTATCCGCGCGAAACTTATTCCGTATCAATTGGCACAATGAACCGGTCGCGAAAGGCGGCGCATATGGCGGTGTAAACTACATTGAACTACCGTCAAGTCTGACTGGTACCAAAGCCCGGGTGATCGCTTTGGTAGGTAAATGGTTCCCGACCGGGGCACATAAAGTCGGCGCGGCTTTTAGCTGCCTTGTACCACGGTTGGTTACCGGACAATTTGACCCGACCACGCAGAAAGCCGTCTGGCCTTCGACAGGCAATTATTGCCGTGGCGGCGCCTATGATTCCGCGCTTTTGGCCTGCCAATCCATTGCTATTTTGCCTGAAGGTATGAGCAAGGAACGCTTTGAATGGCTTAAGAAAATTGCCGGAGAAACAATAGCCACACCGGGAAGTGAATCAAATGTTAAAGAGATTTTTGACAAGTGCTGGGAATTGCGTAAATCTGGTCAGGACTTGATGATCTTCAATCAGTTTGAGGAATTTGGAAATTATTTGTGGCACTATGAGATTACTGGTCATGCCATGGAGGAAGTCATCAAGAAAGAATTGCGCAAAGGCGGTCGTTTTGGCGGTGTAGCCCTGACAACGGGCTCGGCGGGAACCATTGCCTGCGGCGATTACTTGAAACAGGTTTTCCCGACCAGCCAGATTATTGCCAGTGAAGCCCTGCAATGCCCGACCTTGCTGATGAACGGTTTTGGATCTCATCGCATAGAAGGTATTGGCGACAAACATGTTCCCTGGATTCATAACGTAAAGAACACGGACGTCGTCGTTGCCATTGATGATAACGCCGTTGTCAATATCATGCGCCTGTTTAATGAACCTGTCGGCCAGGCTTACTTAAAGAAGCAGGGAATACCTGAGACTATTGTAAATAAACTTGATCTACTGGGATTCTCCGGTATCGCCAACTGCCTGTCTGCAATCAAATTTGCCAAGTATGAGGATCTGGGTGAGGAAGATATTGTCATTACTGTCCTGACGGATTCCATGGAACTTTACACCAGCCGAATTGCGGAGTATCGCCAATCATTCGGCGAGTTTACTGAAAACCAGGCGGCTGCCACGTTTGATCACTACTTAAAGGGAATCTCATCTGATTATTTATTGGATATGACCACCATTGACCGCAAACGGGTTCATAACTTGAAATACTACACCTGGGTTGAACAACAGGGTAAAACATACGAAGAGATCAATGCCCAGTGGGATGATGACAATTACTGGACAGATATTCAGAAACAAGTTCCGGATATTGACGCGTTAATCAGCGAATTTAATGATCGCGTGGGTATATTGAAATCCCTGTAGTCTTTTTTCGCGGTACCATCTCAAAGTGGAGAATAAATGCAGGCAGTACCAGAGGAAGCTCTCATACTTGTCAGCATTCTGCCAGAACAACGTGATCTGGAAATCGCCCGCCTCTTGGGATGGTACCGTATCCCATTGAAATCAGCCCCGAAAGTAGTCGATGTTGATTACCTGGCTTTTTATCAGACGGGCGCTTTCGGGGAAGAACATCGCTGGAAGATAGAATATTTCTGCCCGGTGCGCGGTCACGAATTGGTCACCCGGGCAGAGTTGTTTCATGATGAGCCTGAACATAAGAGGGCAAATGAAGAATACTTCAAGATCAGCCTCGGAAACCTGGAGAGACTGAATAGGCCGATCGCGGCTGGGAATTGGAAACGGATAACCTTTCTCTACACAATAGGCGAATTATTTAATAATGCGGAAACGGTCAACGAACTGGTTGTCGGTTCATCAAACCGGCAGATTTTATGGCAAAACCTACGGGAAAGGCTGGCAACTGAACCGCAAAACTTGAATCAAGACGAGCAAAATTTTTTTCAAGACGCATTTTCATTTGAATCGCTTATACAGTGGATGGATATTCCCACCCGAAAACGAAATACTGTATATGGAAAAAGCACAGCCGGAGGCTTCAATGAAAACTGTGATTAAAGGTGGAACGATTGTAACCGCATCAGAAACCTATAGAGCTGAAATTTTTATCGATGGAGAAACCATCCGGAAGATTGCTTGCGAAATTGCTGAGCCTGCAGACCATGTAATTGATGCTACCGGAAAATACATTCTACCCGGTGGGATAGATGTGCACACCCATTTCGCACTTCCTATGATGGGTACCATTTCATCGGATGATCATTACACAGGACATAAAGCTGCCGCTTTTGGTGGTACAACCACAACAATTGATTTTGTTTCACAGGATTTTGATTCACTCAATGAATGCGTAGACGCGTGGCACCAGAAAGCTGATCCGTTGGCCGCGGTGGACTACTCATTTCACATGAATATTACTCGTTTTAATGAACAAATCGGAAAAGAAATACCTGATCTGGTAAAAAAGGGAATCACCACACTCAAAGTATTCACGGCGTACAATAACCGACTGCGGTTGCTGGATGGAGAAATTTTCCAGGTTTTACGAATCGCCAAAAACGCCGGGATGTTGACAATGATCCACGCAGAGAATGGTGATGTCATTGACCTTCTAGTTGGAGAAGCCCTGGCGTCGGGGAAAACATCACCAGTGTGGCACGCTCGGACCAGGCCTTCGTGGGGCGCTGTCGAAGCGGTATTACGTGGCTCATCCCTGGCCGCTCAAGCCGGAGCGCCTTTATATGTTGTACACATGAACGCTGCCGGAGAAGTTGATCAACTGGAATACGCCCGAAAAAAAGGCTTGCCGGTCATGGGTGAAACATGCCCACAATACCTTTTCTTTACAGAAGAGAATCTTCAACAAAAAGACGGCGCCAAATGGATATGTTCTCCACCCATGCGCACAAAAGATGATAATGAACGGTTATGGGAAGGGTTGGAGGATGGCAGCATAAAGGTCATGGCAACCGATCATTGCCCATTTTTCTTTGATGGGACAAAACCGATTCAATATGAAGGTGAATCTGTTGCCATTCCCGGAAAGGAATTGGGGAAAGAAGATTTTACAAAAATCCCCAACGGTCTTCCTGGTGTGGGTGATAGGCTGCCAATACTTTGGACCAAAGCGGTTAACAGTGGAAGATTATCCGTTAATGATTTTGTAGCAATTACCAGCACCAACCCGGCGAAAATTTTCGGAATGTACCCCAAAAAAGGAACTGTTTTACCCGGAAGCGATGCCGATCTAGTTATTTGGGATCCGGAAAAAGACGTCATCTATGGGAAAAACCAAGCCCAGCACCGAACGGATTATAATCTTTACGAAGGCTGGCGTTTAAAAGGATTCCCGGAAAAAGTCATGTTACGCGGTCAGATCATTGTCGACGGGAATACCTGGTATGGGAAAAAGGGACAGGGCAAGTTCATCCGCCGCAAACCTTTTGCCGAAATTTTATAAAACGCCAGAATCAGATCAGTGCCTGGTTTTATTCCTCTATTTATCCTTGTTGGCGCGGCAATAGCTGTAATTGTTCTGCAAATTGTTCCCAAGGGAACAGGTATAGCCTGGTTGGTTGCACTCGTTTCCTCTTTAGCCGCGTGGATATTCACCCTGATAATTAAGTCACGATTACCATTTTCATATTCCAATCAAATCTTTATAAGTCTGGGGATGACCGGCACTGTGCCATCTTTTCAATTTGATATCATATCCTGGCCGATGGTTATGACTGTTTTCGCAGCGATTAACGGTGCACTGATCGTCTCATCAGCACGGATCGGTTTGGATTCAAATGAACGCGAATGGGCAGGAATTTTGCTGCTGGGAGCTCTGGGGATCAGTGCGTGCCTTTCAGATAATTTGATGACATCCATAATAATTATCGGATTATTCGATCTGCTTGACTTGCTGATCATTCTTTCACATAATGACGATTCGGAAAACTCGGTTCATATCTTGATTCACTCAAGCTGGCGTTTAATTAGCATCATTTTTCTCATGGCAGCCTATGCCTGGCAATTGTCTTTTCCCGGATATACAGACGCATGGAAATCCATCCAGCCTGGACCGGGAAATCTTATTCTAGTAGTTTGTATTATACGATTCACATTATTCCCAGCCTTAAAAATCACCGGGTATCCAAGGTTCTCGAAAAATGGAATTTTTGTGGTTCGGATTATTGTTGGGTTCTTAATCGCGGCCTCTATACTTCTAAAGATGTCATACCATCCTGCTGAATCGGTGGCAAGAAACTTGTTATTAGGTTATCTGTGGATTACGGCGCTGATTTCTTCTGTCTTGCTATTGCGAAATTCTGAAGAAACGAAGGCAATCGGATGGCTGGTGTTTTCTGGCAGCATTCTCTGCGCGGAATTTGTGTATGGGTTTTCTGCGTCGGGTATCCTGTTTTCCATTACAGTTGTAGTTTTAATTCAAATCGTGTTACTTGTTTATCCAGTTGGAAGGTATTCAAAAATTCTCGGAATCCTGGGCGCAGCAGGTTTTTCAGGTCTGCCTTATACACCGAATAACACAGGACTGACAGGTTTCTCGTGGATTGGTTACATACCAGGTTTCATTTTCTTGTTTCCTGCCATCCTTGCATTTTGGAGCTTTTTTCGAACTTTGTTTGAAAAAAAGAGTGTGGAAAACCTTTTAGCCGAGAGATGGTCCAATTTTGTTGCCCCCTCTGGTTTGATCTTGCCAGTGATAACTCCATGGATCATAACATTTTCCTGGCTTCCTAATCCTTTTCAATTTCAACTATCCATCCAGGCATTGATCATAACGTTTGGGGCCATCGGCCTTAATGCTGCAGAAAAAATGAAACTTTTCACTATTGAAAACTTTGTTATGCGATATAAACACCTGATTAATAATCTTAGAGACCGAGTGGAAGTGTATCCTATTTTATTTTCCACAAGGCAACCTTCAATAGTTGAATTACTTCAAAAACCAGTTTTTTTCGTAACTGATTTGTTTGAAGGCGATGGTGGAATTATCTGGGCTGTTTTGTGCCTTGTGCTTGTTGTTACGATTCTTAAAAGTTTTGGACTGTCATAAATGCTTCCTAATATTTCCATTATTGCTGTCCTGTGTCTGATCATTGCAACAACCATACTGTTTGTCTTAAATCAATGGCGGTGGTTATCAATTGCCTGGGTGATTCAGGTATTTTGCGTGTTTTGGTTGACAACTCTCTCATGGACATTTGTTGAGAGTGCTGTAAAGTTAATAGGAGGTTGGATTGCCATTGCCATTGTCAGTTCTACACACCCCGACTCAATTTTGGAAAAGGATGCTGTCGAAGTGACTTCAGGTTTTGGATTCCGCTTTCTATCTTCTGCAATGATCTGGTTGGTGACCTTCTCAATCACACCGGTAATTCAAAATTTTTTCCCAGCCCGTGTTGAGATAATCTGGGGCGGAGTTCTTCTGTTCTGTAGTGGGTTGTGGCAGGTGGGTCTTTCAAAAAATATTATTCGTACAATTATTGGGTTGATTACATTTATCAGCGGATTTGAAGTTCTTTACGCTTCAGTCGAAAGTTCAGTGCTTGTATCAGGAATCTCAACATTTCTTACCATTGGATTGTCATGGTTGATAGTGTATTTCCACACCAGTCAAACCCAAGGTGAACCGATATGAACGCGCCGAGCATTTGGATAGGTTTTCCCGGGCTTCTGGCTGTTTACCTGTGGATTACAAAGGTACATGAGCGGCGAACGTTGTTTACAGGCCTTGGCGCCTCACTATTTTTCATTATTACTGGCAGCCTTATTCCCATTGGAAAGCCAGTTTTTCAAATCGGCGAAACAACACTTCAAATCTCACCCTCATTGGAATTACTGGGACGCCGTTTTACGTTGGGAAATGGCGATCAGGTATTTGTCTCTCTGGTCTTCTTGATTCTCTTTTTATTTTTGAGCATGTCATTTGTTGTGGATATTCCGATACGATTTGTTCCGATTGGATTCATGCTGGCAAGCCTGTTTCTGGCCGCGTTATCGGTGCAACCATTTTTATTCGCGGCACTAATTCTAGAAATTTGCGTTATTCTTTCTGTTGTGTTGGTTTCCAAATTCGGAGTCATGCCAACGACTGGCGTTATTCGCTTTTTGGTGTTTCAATCTCTGGCAATGCCATTCATGTTGGCCTCCGGGTGGGTTTTGTCAGCTGTTGAAGCCAATCCCACAGAGACAAGATTGATTATTCAATCCCTGATCCTTATTGGATTGGGTTTCTCCTTCTGGCTTGGAGTTTTTCCTTTCAACAGTTGGATGCCACAATTATCTGCAGAAAAGCCGCCATTTATTGTTGGCTTTGTTTTGCTGTTATTTAATACGGCCACTCTTATCCTGGTAATCCGGTATCTTGATGGATTTGTCTGGCTTAGGGATGATGCTCGAATATTTATTGTTCTGCGTTTTATGGGAATTGTTATGCTGACAAGCAGCGCTTTACAATTCCTGGTTGAAAAAAACATTTTTAAAACGACTGCGTTTATTGTCTCCTATGAAACAGGATTATCTTTGATCGCGTTAAGCTTGAATCAAGTAAATGGGTGGAACTCCTTTGTATTAATGTTCATCCCGCGGATATTATCCATAGTACTATGGGTATTATTGCTGACATATATCCAGCAAAGTAGTAATCCAGATGAAACCGAAGGAAAGAAAAAAATTGATAGATGGGTATTACCCGGATTTGCGTTGTCAGTTTTTTCCGTTGCTGGTTTTCCATTACTGCCTGGTTTTATTACCAGAATTACAATTTTTTCCAATCTGGTAAAAGTTGATCTCCCAGGGTTGGTTTGGATTTCTGGAGCCACTGTAGTATTTCTTATTGCCAGTATTCGATTTTTATGGCGCGTTCGGATGGATTTTCCGATAGGGAATGATACGGAGATGAACCGAATAGAAAAGAGCTATTTTATATTTTTATATTCTTGCATGATCCTTACCGGATTATTCCCTCAGTTCGTTCTTCGAGGATTGCTTTCGATGTTGCAGTCATTTCCAAATTTGAAATAGAAAATTGTCTGAATGGTATAATTTTTGAAACCATTTGGAAGGGAAACGCATGGATTTAGACCAGCTCAATAAGAAAATCGAATGGCTTGATGAGGAACGCCGTAAAGATAAGACCACCATTGCCATGCTGGTGGAACGTCTGACCGTACTTGAGGGTACAGTCTCCGGCGCGGCTCAGGATGTGAAAGCTATACAAAGCGAGACCAGCCGCTTCACAACAATTACTGCGAAGACAGAACAGATTCAAACTTCGCTAAGTGCACTAAAAGTTGAACTTTTAAAAAATATTGAATTAAGTGAAAAAGCAAGAACTGACGCAATGCGTGAAACGGAAAAAGTCCGCCTGGCTGAAGTGGATTCACTAAATAAAGCCATCGCGGAATTAAAGAAGAAACTGGAAGCCATATCTGAAATTAAGAGGGCATTACAGGTAAGACAGGAAGAAGAATTCCGGTTAAACAGACTCTTGGGAGAAACAGACAAAAAAATTTCTGAGATCTCCCACGGCGATGAAGAGTACAAACGATCTTTACGGTTACTGGAAGAAAGCAGAAGGCAGGATTCCAAACGCTTATCAGACCTTTCTGGCGAAGTGACGGCAATACGCAAGCGCCAGGATGAACAGCGTGGAAAAGTGGACCTGACAACAGATTCAACACGAAAGCTGGAAATGCGTGTAGCTGAATTACTGGCGGCTGAAACTGAAAGACGCCAGCAGGTCAATTCTTTCATTGAAAAACAGACTCTTCAACAAGTGGAACGTGACCGCACATGGAAAGAATGGCAGGATCGTTTTTCCGCTTTTGAAAAACAAACTGCCGCGATAGACGCTCAATTGCAGACCCTGGAATCAATGCAAAGAGCGGTTAAACGATCTCAAGATTCGTTTGATGAGATTACTCAAAAATTTGAACGCCGGATCAATGAGATTACGGAAATGTCGCGCATTAATGAAGATAGATTCAGACAGGAGTGGGGGGGATTCAAGAATGACGACCAGAAGCGTTGGACAAATTATTCATTAAGTCAAGAAGAACAATTCCGCGAGATCCAACGGCAACTAGAAAAATATCAGGATAGACTGGCAAAACTGGAAGACCTGACACAAGAAATCAGCGATCTTCTGACACAGGTAAACGAAGAAACGCAAAAGAGACTTCAGTCTATGGTAACCATGACTCATTCGTGGGCAGAAGAGTATAACCAGATTATAAAAACTAACGGTTAGACCATGATAGTTGTTGGAACAGCCGGGCATGTTGACCACGGGAAATCCTCTCTGGTCAAATCATTGACGGGAGTTGACCCTGATCGGCTGAAAGAAGAAAAAACCAGAGAGATGACCATTGATTTGGGATTTGCCTGGTTTGTTCTTCCTAATGGAGTAACAGTCAGCTTAATTGATGTTCCTGGTCATCGGGATTTTATTGAAAACATGCTCGCGGGCGTCGGTGGGATGGATGCTGTGATTTTTGTTATTGCCGCCGATGAAGGTATTATGCCGCAGACCAGGGAACATTTGGCAATTCTTGACCTTCTAGAAATTTCAACTGGAGTTATCGTACTGACGAAATGTGATTTGGTGTCTGATATTGAGTGGCTTGATTTAATCAAAAAAGATGTCCGTCAAGCCGTAGTGAATACATTTCTCGAAAAAGCACCTATTATTCCATTTTCTTCAAAGAATGGTTGGGGGTCGACTGAACTAATTGCCGCTCTTGAGGAAGTATTGTCAAGAATTCCTCAACGGATAATCTCAAATACTCCGAGACTTAGTCTTGACCGTGTTTTTTCGATCAAAGGATTTGGAACAATTGTGACTGGTACTTTGCTTGATGGGATTCTCAATGTGGGAGACGAGATTATCATATATCCTTCAAGGAAACAGGGACGCATACGGGGAATTCAATCGCATAACCAGTTTTTGAAAAAAATTCTACCAGGTTCACGAGTTGCTATAAATATTTCAGGATTGGAAGTCAAGGATCTTCACAGAGGTGATCTTCTTACAACGTCAATTAACTTCCAGCCATCCTTAAGGGTAAACACCTGGGTGAAAATCCTGCCTGATGCTAACAGAGGATTGCAGCAAAATGATGAAATACAGGTATTTCACCTGGCAGCGAAAAGGATGGGAAAAGCACGAATAATCGGAAAAGATAGAATTTCACCAGGTGAAAACGGGTATGTTCAGATTGAGTTTGCCATTCCATTGCCGGTGGAAAAGAGGGATCGTTTCATTATTCGATATCCATCACCGGAGGAAACCATAGGAGGTGGAATCATTCTTGATACATGCGTGTCTCGAAGATTTCGCCAGAATAATGCTGATGACCTGGAGCTTGTCAGAGTCGCTCATTCAGGAACTTCTGAACAAAAGCTGGAATCGCTAATCAATAAGAAAGAGACCGTTAAAGTAAAAGAAATTGTTGGATTATCTGATATTCCAGGTGATGAGTGTATTTCTCTGGTTTCATCAATGATAGAAAATGGCAGTTTGATCGATCTTTCACAGGACGAAGGTGAATTTCTGGAGAAAACTGTAACCACAGTAACCAGATGGAATATTCAACTTGATAAAATCCATAGACTCCTGTCAGATTTTCACAAAAGGCATCCTTTGCGTATCGGTATGTCAAGGGAAGAGCTTTGCATGAGACTTAAAAAAGATTGTAATAGCTTTGATCGGATATTACTAAGTTTGAAAAACAACGAAAGTCTGGTGCAAGAAAACGGAATTTTACGATTGTTGGAACACAGAGTAGTTTTAACCAATGAGCATTTGAGAAGAATTTCAAAATTTAACAAAATCTGGGATGCTAATCCCTATTCTCCGCCTGGAGTGGAAATGGCTCGAAGTATTCTTGGGGAAGAATTGCTGGGATATCTGATGGATACGGGTCAGGTTATTCAACTGGCCGACGATATCATCTTTCGTGAGCAAGAATCTATTGAAATGTATAATTTTGTAATCAGAACAATTGTAGACAATGGAAGCGTGTCAGTTGCTGAATTTCGCGATCGGTTTGGAACTTCTCGCAAGTTTGCACTGGCATATCTTGAGTATCTTGACAAAAAAGGGTTGACGATTCGTGATGGTGATGGGCGGAAATTGACTGGGAATATTAATAAATGATCAAAATAAATTCAGCCTTTTTCCCTCCCGCTTGCTTCACAATTTCACCAAGATTCCCCCGATAGATAATCTCTCCAGGAAGAGTAAGATCACAGGCTAAAACGGCCTTTCTGCCTGAACCGAAGGTTTTTATGGCATCCCGAAGTACTGTTTCCATCCGATAGGGAGTATCCATAATGATGATCGGAATATGCATCTTCCGTAAATATTCAAGCATTGCCATGCGTTCATCCGGCTGACGGGGTAAAAAGCCGGCAAAGTAGAATTTATAAAGCGGGTTATCCAGAATAGAAAGGGCGGCGGTAAGCGAGGAAGCGCCCGGAATGGGAACGACCCTCGCACCAATGCCAAGAGCGCGTTCTATGATCCGGGCACCAGGATCAGAAAAAACTGGTGTGCCGCAATCCGTGATCAATGCGAGTGAAGCTCCGGATAATAGCCGTTCCTGGATGTGATCGCCAACCTGTGCTTCATTATGTTCACTGGCTACAATCCATTCCTTGACTTCAATACCAATACTACGGGCAAGTTTTGAGCCGATCTTACGATCTTCACATATAACCGCATCCGCGTCGCGAAGAATATCCACCGCGCGCAATGTTATGTCACGTGGATTACCAATTGGTGTAGCCACAATATAGAGGATACCCAGTTTGATGTTGCGAAGATCCATATTTATACCTAAATTCGTTTAAATCCGTAATATACCTTTTCGTGGTGAGAAAAGAAAGGCGACCACGAAGAAGACTGTGGATATCAGAACAATCGCAGAACCGGAGGCGATGCTTATGTAATAACTGAGATATAGTCCTAAAATGCTGGAACTGATACCAAATAGTACAGAAAATATCATCATGCGGGAAAGGCGGTTTGTCAATAAATAAGCTGTTGCAGCCGGGGTTACCAACATGGCTGCCACCAAACCAATCCCAACCGTTTGCAATGATGCAACGATGGTTAGTGAAATCAATATAAGCAATAACGTCCGAAGTCTTTCCACTGGAAGTTCCAGAGTTGTGGCAAGAACTGGATCAAAAGAGATGATCTTGAAAGGCCGGTAAAAGACCAGTATCAAACCAATAATGACTACAGCCAGAATGGCGATTTGCGTGAGGTCAGAGGCACCGACACCCAGAATATCTCCGAAGAGTATGTGACTGAGGTCTACGGCATATGAACGAATTGTGCTGATAATGGCGATTCCCAACGCGAGAGCTGCGGAAAATAACACACCGATTGCCGTATCTTCGCGAATTGTCCCCCGGCGGGAAAAGAAACCAATTCCCAGGGCGACAATTATGGATGCTGCCAGAGCGCCAAGCATCAAATTCCAACCGGCTAGGTATGCAATAGCGATTCCAGGCAATATGGCATGAGCTAACGCGTCACCCAAAAATGCCATGGAACGTAATACAACATAACAACCGATCATGGAACATACCGTACCAACAATCACTGCGGCCATCAAGCCTCGTTGCATAAATTCATACGACAACGGTTGGGAAATCCAATCGATCATAAATGATCCTCCATCTGTTCTTCAGGAGGACAGCAATGATCTACCACCGCGGCACCATCCAACATATATAGTTGTTCCCCGAATGCCGATATCAAATTATCGCGATTCATGATCTCTTGGGAAGCGCCGTACGCAATCAACCGGCGTTTTAGTAGAATGACTGCGTCAAATCTCTTCGCGGCCATATTCAGATCATGCGTTGAAACCAGTACAGTCACGTTTTGTCTTTTCAATTCAGACAACAGGGTAAACGTGGCTTCCTGGGTTGAAAAATCGACACCATTAAAAGGTTCATCCATAAGAAGAATATGCGGTTCTTGGGCAATAGCTCGTGCCAGAAAGACCCGTTGGAGCTGTCCACCGGATAGTTCGGTCAAAGAAAGATTGGACAGTTTCGTTATATTCAACCTTTCCATTGCCATATCGACCATGGTTTGATCTTTCCCCCCCGGTTTTTTAAGCAATCCGTAGTGACGATATCGTCCCATCATGATTACTTCTCGAACTGTGATGGGAAAGCGCAAATCAACCTCTTCACGCTGGGGAACATATGCGACACAATAATCATGCCCACCGAGAGGTTTCGCGTGAATCTGAATGCTGCCTGTATCAGGTGTAACCAGACCGACAAGAACTTTAAATAGTGTGGATTTACCAGCGCCATTCGGGCCGACTACTGCCACTTGCTGGCCATGAGGAATGGAAAAGGAAACGTGATCCAGCGCAGGCCAACCGCCGTAAAAGACACTGACATCATTAAAATCCAATCTGGCCGGAGTCGTTGAGGTAATAGAAGAGTGATTTATGAGATTCTCCAGACAAAAACCATAAGTCAATAATTCTTTCCTATTGAAAAACATTATCATTATCATTGAAACCTATGGCTTGTCAAGAGTTTGATAAAATAGAAACTTGATAAACAACAATAAGATGCCTATATGAAAATAAATTTAAGCCAGATATCAAAAAACTCTGCCATAGTAGCCTTCTTCTTTCTGGCCGACAAGGGTTTGGGCTTATTGAGGCAAGTGATCATTGCCCGGCAGTTTGGATTATCGCAGGAACTCGACGCGTTCAACGTTGCCAATAATTTACCCGATATGCTGTTTGCCCTGATATCTGGTGGCGCATTGGCGATGGCTTTTATTCCTGTTCTCACCCAGACAATGACACTGGAAGGGCGGGATTCGGCCTGGAGACTATTCAGCCGAATCGCTAACCTGGCGTTCATCGTTACAGGTGTTCTGGCGATAATTATTGCCTTGTTGAGCAATAAACTGGTGGACTGGCAGGTAGGAATCGCGCCTGGATTTGAAAAGCCGCAACAACTTCTTGTCGCCGAACTAATGCGGTTGAATTTGATTGCCACAGTTATATTTTCCATATCCGGCCTTGTGTTGGCCGGTTTGCAGGCCAACCAGCATTTCCTTCTGCCTGCCGCCGCCCCATCTCTTTATAATATTGGTCAAATATTCGGAGCGCTTATCCTGGCTCCGACCAATGGGTACCGCATAGGTTCCTTTGTTCTGCCAGCATTTGGTATGGGGGTTCACGGGCTGGTTTACGGAGTGATCATTGGAGCGTTACTGCATCTCTTAATACAGGTTCCCGGACTGATCAAATATCATTTTCACTGGGAGCCTGGTATTCATTTGAATGATCCAACTGTTCGACAGGTGTTGACCATTCTTGGTCCGCGGTTGGTTACCATGGTCTTTATCCAATTGATTTTTATTGGTCGTGATAATTTCGCCAGCCGCCTTCCAACCGGTTCTGTATCCGCGCTGACTTATGGCTGGATGTTCTTTCAATTCCCAGAGACATTTATTGGAACTGCCATAGGAACTGCTATGCTTCCAAGCATCGCGGAACTGGCAGCCAGGAAAGACTGGAAAGCATTCGCGGTTACTATAGAAAAAGCAATTCAGACACTAATAGTGATTAGCATCCCTGTCGCGTTTATTCTGGCAGTGGGTCTTGGGGGGGTAATCTCAACGGTATTCCATTTTGACCCAGAACAGACTGACCTTGTTCTTTGGGTAACCAGAGGATATCTACTTGGTTTGGCCGGTCAGTGTGTTTTGGAAGTGGCTGTCCGTTCTTTCTACGCGCGGAAGGATGCCATTACCCCCTTATGGGTCGCGGGTCTAAACCTGCTTGTTTTTCTCGGAATGGCAGCCATGCTTTCAAACCAGTTTGGAGCACCGGGGATAAGTCTGGCAGACTTTTTCGCGTATACAAGTGAGGCGATTCTTTTATTATGGATTTTTAAAAAGCGGATAATCGAACCTGTCCGATTCACAAAAACCATTCCCAGAGGACTATTTGCGGGAGTGGTAGGAGGGCTTGTGGCATTGGGAGTACTTCTACTTTTACGGAATACCATACCGCCTTTTTTTGTTTCTCTGATTTCAATGGCATTGGGAACCGCAGTAACCATCCCATTTATATGGACTGAATTGAAGCAATTAACACGCTTGTGATATGAGGTTATAATTCATAACATGGCAAAGAAAAAATCAGATTTGACCAATACACCGGGGATTTCTCCGGAAGACACTTCTCCAATTATTGTTGACCCTTTGCATGAGGGGAAAACCATGCAAGTGCGGGTGGCACCGGGAAATACCAGGCCAATTCAAGACAGGTCATCTTCACTGGATGAAACCCAGGCTGTTCAGCCTGTAGAATCAGACATCCGTATGGATTTTCCCCCACCTGTTGATCCTCCTACCCAACCCAATAAAGTTCAAAAACCGAAGCGTGGTTTATGGATTTTAGTTGGGATTGTATTAATGCTTGTGGGCACCGGAGTAGGAGGTTGGATAGGCTACAACTCTGCTGTAAAGGCTCGTCTCGCAGAACAAAAAAACAAGATCGCTCTGGTTACTACAACCCAATTCCAACTCGCATTAGCTGACCAGGCTGGTGGAAATCTGGATACTGCAAGAAAACGGCTGGAGTATATTGTCCAATTGAATCCGGAATTTCCCGGTGTAACTGAAAAGTTGGCTGAAGTAATGATGGCTCAGGCAGTCAAAACCACCCCAACTCCGGTTGTTGTTGAACCAACACCTGTTGCCACAAAAGACACGCGCAACACAGAAGAGTTATTCGTGCAGGCCAGACAGCAGGCAGCCAATAAGGAATGGCCCGCGGCATTAAACACGCTTGATACCATCCGTCAGGTAGACCCAACCTACCGGGCTATCCAAACAGACGGACTGTACTATATCTGCCTCCGCAACCGGGGCATCAACCGGATCAATACCGGTATGCTTGAACAGGGAATTTATGACATAACCATGGCCGGTCAATTTGGGCCGTTGGATAAGGAAGCTATTTCTCACACTCAGACCGCGAGTTACTACCTGAGCGGCGTAGCCGCCTGGGGTGTGGACTGGCCGAAAGTTCTCGAATTCTTCAGGCAATTCTATGCCGCCGCGCCGGGTTTACGCGACGCTTCTGGGATGACCGCCGCGGAACGCTACCGGAAAGGTTCCATCCTATATGGCGACGAACTAATGGCGAAAGATGATCCCTGCGGCGCTATGCAGCAATATCAAAACGCGCTGTTGCTTTCGACGGATGAGACTACCCAGGGAAAATTGTCTGAAGCTACCAATAAATGTTCTCCCCCAACAGAAGAAGTGAGAATTCAACCAACAAGCGCTCCAGAAGCAACCGTGGAACCACCACCAGCGGAGACACCAACTGAGCCAACAGTTAATCAACCAACAGAACCGGTGGTACAGCCTACACAATAAAATATTTTTTTTATCTGAATTTCTTTGTGCACACGCAAAATATAGTAATCTAAGAAAACTGAATTGAAGGTTAATAGTTAGGATTTGCCCAATAGATCATACGCCATAGCGCCGGTGATCTGTATCTTGCAGATCTCACCTACGGGCAATTCATCTTCCACAATAACGAGGCCATCAATTTCTGGCGCGTCACGATAACAACGCCCGACCGAAATGCCATTGTCTTTTCCTTCCACCAGAATCGAAAGCTGTTTTCCCACAAAAGATTGGTTTTTAGCCAAGGATATACGTTCCTGTTCGGCCATCAACAGGTTGTATCTTTCTTCCTTGATTTCCTGCGGTATGGGATCACCCAGAGGTTCGCTGGCGGTACCCGGTTCAAAAGAGAAGGTGAACACACCAACCCGGTCAAAACGGATTTCCCGGATGAATTCAAGCAAAGTTTGGAATTCCAAGTCTGTCTCACCCGGGTAACCCACGATGAACGTGGTTCGCAATGCTATATCTTGATTAGCCGCACGTAACTTCTCAATCGTCTTGTATACCCAGTCCATATTGGAAGGGCGTTTCATGCGTTTCAGGGTGTTGGGATGGGCATGTTGCAGTGGGATATCCAGATAAGGTAGAACAACCCTGCCTTCGCCCAATTGTGCGATCAACCGGTCTGATACTGCGCCAGGATAGGCATATAACAGACGCACCCAGGGAATGGAAGGCGATGTTTGATGTATCTTCTCCAATAGATCAGGAAGAGCGTCTTTCATACCCAGGTCGCTGCCGTAATCTGTGACATCCTGGGCAATCAGATTGATCTCCTGTATGCCATGTTCAGCCAGAAGACTTGTTTCATTTAAAATCGCATCCATAGGACGGCTGACTGCTGTTCCCTTGATCAGCGGAATGGAGCAAAAAGCACATGGTCTGCGACAGCCGTCCGCAATCTTGAGATATGAACTGGCTCCCTGAACAGCGACACGGGGAACACCTTTTTCATCCATTCCAATTGTGGGGACATCCGGCAGATGATAATGAAGCGATTGGTGATTCGGATCATTCCGAATGGTATTAACCACATCGAGAACATCCATCCAACGTCGGGTTCCCAGAATGCCGTCAAGGTTGGGTATTTCACGGACAACAAGGTCACGATCTCGCTGGGTCAAACAACCCGCGGCTATTAGAATTTGTCCTGATTTTTTACTGGCTGAAAGACGTTTTAATGCATCTAGTGATTCTTTACGGGCTGCTGATATAAATCCGCAAGTGTTGACCAGTATCACATCGGCGCGGGCCGGTTTGTCAACTGCCTGATACCCGTCCCGATTAAGCAGATTAGCCATAGATTCTGAATCTACGGTGTTTTTTGCGCAGCCAAGTGATTCTAGATAGTAAGTTTTCTTAGCCATCATTAAGGTATCAAGGGAGTAACGGTAGGAGGAACTGGGGTAGACGTTGGCCTTAATGTTAGAGTTGCCATTGCCGTACTGGTCGGTAGTGTGGTTATCGCCAGCGTGGGAGTAGTAATTCCGTCCTTGGAAAAAACCAAGCGGAGCGGCTGCCCCGGTAATCCAAGCGTTCCCAGATCCCTCTGGTTGTAATAAATTTGCAATGCGGCCGCGTTACCGCTGACCACTTCGATGCGTTCATCGGAAGTAAAGGGATAAGCATTCCCTGGAATGGTTCGACCAATAAAAACCACCTTTTTACCAGTTGTCACTTGAAGGAATACACGCTGATTGGGCACTATATAAACCTGCATGGAAGCTTTACCCAGGCTGGGAACCGGTGGGGTGGGAGATCCCCCGGCAGCAAAATTATCCACAGGGGGCAAATTCGTGGGGAGTTTCCCGATTGAATCTGGATTTCGCGCAATGTCAGTGGGTTCAATAGTCCCCGTGGATTGGTTTATCAATTCAGCGGTCGGGTTTTGAGCCAGCACTTCTGCTATGGCCGGCGGTTTTTCCGAAGTGTTGCGGCGTGTCGATAACACCTGACTGGCAGACCAGATTCCAAAAACCACCAGCCCAATGATAGTAACGCTGCCGACAATAAAATCAACCGTCAGAAAACGTTTTAACCCGGTTCTTTCTTTCTTGGGTTCACTGGATTTTGCGGCTTTTTTTTGTGGAGTTAATTCCGAAGAGGGTGGTAATAGTTCAATACGCCGCTTCTGTAATGCTTCGGCAAATATCCCAAGCAGCACGTCTGCATCAAGATTGAGAAACGACGCGTAGCCGTTCAACAGGCCGCGAGCCTGAACCAGTGAAGGAATATCGTTGAAATTACCCGTTTCCATATCGACTAGATATCTTGAGCGGATATGTGTAAGTTTCTCAATATCTTCCACGGAGATATTGAGACTGGTCCGGCATGTTCTCAATTGCTGGCCGATCTGGAGGAACAGATCCTGTGATGTGATCTGCGTCTTAATATTTGATTCTATTTCTACATCCCCAGAATTTTCCGTGGTTGGATTATCCTGAGGAGATGGTTCACTGGATGGATTCTCTTTTTCGGCAACGACGTCAATAGCAGGTTCAGTTGGTGGAGCCTTTTTTCTTGTTTTACCGGGTTTTAAAGATGTCTTTTTCGTCTCTACACTAGAAGGAACAGCTTGTTCTGAGAAAGGTTCTTCTGATTTGCCTTCAAGTATGTTAAGAAAGGACTGTGGCGATAGTTCCAACCATCCAGCGTATAAACGAATAAATCCCTTAACCTGAACCATGGATGGTATATCCGTAAACCGATTATCTTCGAGTGCTTCAATAAAAAATGGGCGGATATGCAGAGCCCGTGAAACATCATCGATGGATGCGTTCCTGGCCAGTCGCGCCTGTTTAAGTTGTTCTCCGATAGTAAGTGGCATGACGACTATTTTACTCAAAAAAACCGGCCAGCCAGGCAAAGCTGGTACTGGCCGGATGAAAACCTAAAGTTGAAAGGCAGAATAAATCAGGCAGCGGTTTCAGAGGTTTCAGTAGATTCCATAACTGGTTCGGCAGCAGCCTCTTTTTCGGCAGCAGGGGCCGCAACAGGAACGGAAACCGTTTCGCCTTCGCGATGAACAATGATCTTGATTTCTGGAACCAGATCCATCGTCAGGCGGATACGGGCTTTGTGTTCACCCAGTGTGCGCACAGGTTGGATTTCTACAGCCCGGCGGTCAATGTTGGTGCCAACTTTATTATTTATGGCATCGGCGATCATCTGGGTGGTGATGGAACCATACAGTTTACCGGTTTCACCGGCTTTACTGGCAAAAGTCACTACCAAACCATTGATCTTTTCCGAAACGCCGCCCATTTCATCATTTAATTGAGCGCGGCGTACGGCAGCCTGTGAACGAATGCGATCTGCCTGGGTAAGTGCGCCCATGGTTGCCAGAACGGCCAACCCCTGGGGCAGAAGAAAGTTGCGACCGTAGCCATCTGCCACGCGTTTGACATCACCGGCGCGCCCAAGTTTATAAACATCTTTGATCAGTAAAACTCTCATTTCTCTAATCCCTTTCCAACAAAATGTCATTGATCGAAGGGTACTACGATCAACGCAAGAAAAGATTTTACCAGTATGTCAGATTGTAGTCAAATAAAAACCGGATTTCTAAAATTTTTTAGCAATGGTTACAGGTAAAACAAGAAAAAGCCCTTTTTCTTCTTTTTGAATTGTGTTTAGAATTCCTGTAACTTTTTCATACAACCTGTCAACAATATCCTGGTTGGGAGCAACACATATGATCGTTCGGGATGATTCTTCATCATTTTCCATGATGTCTTCCATGGCAGGAATAATTGGAAAATCCTCCTGAAGTGCCTGTTTTTCTTCGATTTTAGTCATAGTTATTCCGGTTAACACAGTAATATTTCTTACATCACTGTCTTTCAGTATCTTAAGGATATCTTCGAGGAAATCGAGCTCGTATAGCTGTAACAGAATAAGAAACATTATTCACTCTCCCCGGTGTCCATTGATTTACCAGTTGCTGGTTCAAATCTGGGAACCAGTAATGATGGCGGATTGGTAAAGCTCAGCTTTAAAAGTATCGGTGTAATTAATGTGGTTAACATTATAAGAATGACGATATCAGTCAAAATTGGCGAAGAGATTAAACCGGAATGCGCGCCAATGCTGGCGACAATCAGACCTACCTCGCCGCGCGAAATCATTCCAGTTCCGAGTTGATAAGATTCCAACCAGGGAAGCCCCCCCAGTTTGGCGCCTAATCCGGCTCCTAAAAGTTTACTTATTATGGCGACCATTGTGAGAACGATTAAGAAAACAACCGAACTTGGAGTGAAGGAATGAAGGTCGATTTTTAAACCAATACTAACAAAGAAGACTGGCACAAAAAATCCATATGCCAGATTTTGAATCCCATCAGTAATTTCTTCTTTCTCAACAAGTCGGGAGAAGAATAAACCGGCGAAAAATGTTCCGGTAATGGCCGCCATATCTCCGATTACTTCGGCTGCCACTCCAAAAAGCAGCAAAAAGACCAACGAAAAGGTAACCAAACCATGACTGATACTTGTCTTTCCAATACGGCGCATTACTTTTGGAAGAATGAAATACCCTGTCAGTCCGGCGAGAGAAAAGTAAAGTATCATGCGGCCAAGCAGAATAAGGAAGCCCAGGAGGTTTACACTCCCGTCCAGTCCCGCAACAAAAACGGATAAAAGCAGAATTACCAGAATATCATCATAAACAGCCGCTCCCAAAAGACCCAATCCAACCCGTGTTTTAATCAAGCCCATTTCCATAAGAGTCTGGGCAGATATCGAAACACTTGTTGCCGCAAGAGTTAACCCGAGGAACAGAGCAGACTTATGCTCCATGCCAGATGCGACTCCGGTTAAATACCCCAGAAGAATGGGAAAGGCCACCCCAACACTGCCGGAAATTGCGGCTACTCTTGAACTTTTCGCAAGATCCCGTAAATGCAATTCAATTCCGGCCAGGAACATGAGCAGGAGGACACCAATTTCTCCAAGATGATCAATAATTGTGATCAGATTTGAATCAGTAACAAATGGCAAATTTGTTAAATTGATTAGGGATGGACCAAGAATTATCCCAATCAATAATTCACCAAAAACGGATGGCTGCCCTATTCGCATACTAAGATGGCCGGCAATTTTTGCGGCTGATAATATAATTATCAAAGATACAATAAGCTGAAGGAAATCTGACATTAAGGTCTCGAAGCCTCTGATTTTTTGTGCCGTAGTATTTTACCTGATATGCTAATAATGGCATACGAAAGAAAACGAGGAAGACATGAATCTTGAGGAACGCAGGAAAGCCTGGCTGGAAAACCGCTACACGCCATCCGTTAAGAAGGCTCCAGAGAGAAAAATGAATTTCACCACCAGTTCGGATATTGAAATTCCGGCTGCTTCCATTCCGGCTGATTTCGATTACGAGCGGCAATTAAATTTCCCCGGTGAATATCCATACACCCGTGGTGTTCAGCCTTCCATGTATCGCAGCCGGTTCTGGACTATGCGTCAGTACGCGGGATACGCCTCAGCGGAAGAATCAAACAAACGTTACCGCTATCTGTTGGATCAGGGTCAAACCGGCCTGTCAGTAGCGTTTGATCTGCCAACTCAGATCGGCTATGACGCGGATGATCCGATATCTGCGGGTGAAGTCGGCAAGGTTGGTGTTTCGATCTCCTGCCTGGACGATATGGACAGGTTGTTTGAACAGATCCCGTTGGATAAAGTTTCAACAAGCATGACCATTAACGCGCCGGCTTCCATCCTTCTGGCCATGTATGTGGCGGTGGCGAAAAAACATGGTGTGGAAGAAAAGTGCCTGCGGGGAACCATTCAGAATGATATTTTGAAAGAATATATTGCCCGTGGAACGTATATATTCCCACCCAAACCGTCCATGAGATTGATTACTGATGTCTTCCAGTATTGCGCAGGCAACATTCCACACTGGAACACTATCAGCATTTCGGGATACCATATTCGAGAAGCCGGCTCAACCGCTGTTCAGGAAGTGGCATTCACCCTTGCTGATGCTATCGCGTACGTTGAAGCCGCCATTAAAGCTGGATTGGCTGTGGATGATTTTGCCTCACAGCTTTCCTTCTTCTTTAATGCGCATAACAACTTCTTTGAGGAAATTGCCAAGTTCAGAGCTGCTCGACGGTTGTGGGCGCGCATCATGAAAGAAAGATTTGGCGCAAAAGATGAGAAATCGTGTATGCTGCGCTTCCACACGCAAACGGCTGGTTCAACT
The DNA here is from genome assembly GCA_964397625.1 of uncultured Leptolinea sp. Classification (GTDB taxonomy): domain Bacteria; phylum Chloroflexota; class Anaerolineae; order Anaerolineales; family Anaerolineaceae; genus Leptolinea. The sequence continues at coordinate 45,114 of CAYNJT010000005.1, forward strand.
TTAACCGCCCAGCAGCCGGAGAATAATGTGATCCGGGTGACAATACAAGCGTTGGCGGCGGTATTAGGAGGCACACAATCATTGCATACGAACAGTATGGATGAAGCCCTCTGGCTGCCAACCGAGAAATCTGTACGGGTCGCGCTACGCACTCAGCAGATCATCGCCCATGAATCGGGGGTAGCTGACAGCGTTGATCCTATTGCCGGGTCATATCTGGTGGAACAATTAACGGATGAAATTGAAAAAAGGGCATTTGCGTATATCCAGAAGATCGATGAAATGGGCGGCGCGTTACCGGCAATCGAACAGGGTTATATTCAGAATGAAATTCAGAATGCCGCTTACACCTACCAGAAAGATGTTGAATCCAAGCAACAGATCATAGTTGGAATCAATGATTTCAAGACCGATGAAAAACTGGAACTTGACAGACTTAAAGTGGACGCGACCATTGAACAGACGCAATCCAGGCGGCTTGCCAGTTTACGCCAAAACCGTGATGGGCAAAAAACCGCAGAGTTATTAAGCCTTCTGGAAAGAACAGCCAGAGGGTCTGAGAACCTGATGCCGATATTTATCCAGTGTGTTGAAAACAACATCACACTGGGAGAGATCACCGGGTTATTGAAGTCTCTCTGGGGGGAATATCAACCCCCATCTTTCGCGTAGAGGTAACCATGGCTAAAATATTAAAAATTCATCATATTGGTATTGCCACATCTGACTCTGAAGCTGCCGCCGGGTTCTGGCGGGACGCGCTGGGGTTGGCTGTGGACCACATTGAAGATGTAGGCGCGCAAAAATCACAGGTGACATTCCTGCCTGTGGGTGAGAGTGAAATTGAACTTGTAAAACCCACTTCGGAAGATTCAACTGTGGCGCGTTTCATCAATGAACGCGGCGCGGGTATCCATCACCTTTGCCTGCAGGTAGACAACATTTATGAAATGTTGGAGAACCTGAAGAACAAAGGCGTCAGGCTGGTTAATGAAACACCTTTGCAGGAACCCGGCCGATTGATGGCTTTTGTTCACCCCAAAAGTACGGGTGGAGTGCTTGTGGAACTATATCAGGTGCTTTAGAAAGACCTGAAATTTTCTTTGAAAGACCCAATCTAAGGAATTGATGTTGCATCTTGAAGGTGGGTTTCTTCTTTATCTGCAACAGCCAATCCTTCTTCCACATTTACCCGGGAGAGTATGGCCGCGCCGATGATGAAGAAGATGACCAACGAGATAATGCTCAAACGACTTTGTCCCAAGTACTGGCTGACTATGGCGAAGACAAATGGCCCGGCAATACCCGCAAATTTCTCGCTAACACTGAAGAAACCAAAGAACTCCGCGGATTTGCTTTTGGGCATCATACGGCCAAAGAGCGAACGGCTAAGCGCCTGGCTGCCACCCTGAACCGTGGCGACGGCAAATCCGAGAGCCCAGAAATGCCATTCCTCCTGCATAAAATATCCAAAGATGGCGATACAGGTATAGATTAGCAGGCTGAGATAAATCGATTTCTTGGTTCCAATTTTCTTAGCCAGCCATCCAAAAAGGAACGCAAACGGAATGGCCACAAATTGAACCATTAGAAGAGTGCCGATCAGGGATGTTTGCCCGATACCGATCTCAGCACCGTAAATGGTTGCCATCTTAATGATGGTGCCAATACCATCGTTGTAGAACCAGAAGGCTACCAGAAAGAGAAAGAGCTGTTTGAATTTGGTGATCTCGCGGAAGGTATGTGCCAAGCGGCTGAAACTGGCCTGTATCGGGTTGAAGTGTTCCTCGCCGGTCAAAATGCGCCGGGGAGGTTCTGGAACGTAAAGCAGCAGGGGAATGGTGAAAACCAGCCACCATATGGCGACCGAAAGAAAACTGAGCCGTGACATAAGGCCGGTCAAATCTTTGGGAGCCAGCATGATCATGGCAAGGTTGACGGCGAGTAGTATGCCGCCGCCCAGATACCCGAGGGCGTACCCTTTTGAAGATACCTGGTCCATTTCTTCTCCCTGGGCGATATGCGGCAGAAGGGAATCATAGAAAACTAGCGAACCCGCGAATCCGATTTCTCCGAACACATAGAAAATGGAAGCCAGCATCCAATCGCCTTTACCGACGAAAAATAATAGTCCTGTGCCGATAATGCCGATGAAGGCAAATATGGACAGCAGACGCTTCTTTGATCCATTGAAATCTGCCATTGCGCCCAGAATTGGACTGAGAATGGCCGCCGCCAGCAGTGAAAGGGCAGTTGTGTATCCCCAATAGGCTGTGGCAATATTTGCGGGCAGATTCGCGGCTGCCACGCTGGAATAATAGACTGGCAATACGGCTGCCATGATGGACGTCGCGAAGGCGGAATTTGCCCAGTCATACATCGCCCATGCATTAACGATCTTGTAGTGATTCTTATCCATGAATGCCACGCTCCAGGAGGGGGATTACATGATTATACAAGAATCCGGTAGAATTGGGATGTTCATTTTCGAACAAATGATTTATTATATTAAGTCGCGTTGAATGTTGGAAAAACAATTTCACATGAAATTTGTCTGATCAGGTGCATGTATGTCTCAAAATGTTATCCGGGTAATTGGTGCCAGAGAGCACAATTTAAAAAACATCACAGTTGAAATACCTCGTGACAAATTGGTGGTCATAACAGGTCTTTCCGGTTCGGGTAAGTCATCTCTGGCGTTTGACACAATTTTTGCCGAAGGTCAGAGGCGTTACGTAGAATCGCTCTCGTCTTACGCACGCCAATTCCTCGGGCAGATGGATAAACCAGATGTGGATTCGATTGAAGGCCTGTCACCGGCAGTTTCCATTGATCAGAAAGCCACCTCCCATAATCCACGGTCAACGGTTGGCACTGTGACGGAAGTGTACGATTACATGCGGTTGTTATTCTCACGCGTGGGTATTCCACATTGCCCGGTTTGCGGGAGAGAAGTGCAGAGACAATCCGCGCAGGAAATTGTGGATGCGGTTCAGGCTCTGCCAGACGGATCACGACTATTGATTCTGTCGCCGCTGGTCAGGGGACGTAAAGGTACATACCAGACAATCTTTGATGATATTCGGAAAATGGGTTTCGTCCGCGCCCGTGTTGACGGCGAAGTTATGAACCTGGAAGATGAGATCACCCTCGACCGGTTTAAAATTCACACCATTGAAGCAGTTGTTGACCGGCTGGTGATCAATCACCAGGCAGATGAAACCGAAACGAGATCTGCCGCTTCACGGTTGACGGATTCCATTGAGACGGCGTTGAAGATCGGTGAAGGTTACCTTACCATCCAGAATTTAAGCACAGAACCGGCCACCGACCTGTTTTACAGCGAGCATCTTGCCTGTCCCGAACACGGGGTCAGTCTGCCGGAGATCGAGCCGCGCACATTTTCATTTAACACTCCTCATGGAGCCTGCCCGGACTGCGAAGGCCTGGGAAGTAAACTGGAGATTGACCCGGATCTGCTTATCCCTGACAAGGAACGATCCTTCAAAGAAGGCGCGATCATCGCCATGGAATGGGCCAACAGCCGGGAGCAGGGCGGTTATTACTGGCAGATGTTGGAAGCTGTCGCTGATCACTATGGGATTGACCTGGATTGCCCTGTCAACCAGATTCCCGAAGAGCAGATGAAGATCGTTCTGTATGGGACGGGGAAACAGGAAATAACCATGAACATGGTTGGTCGTAATAATGACCGGCATACTACCTTTGAAACCTCTTTTGAGGGGGTTATCCCCAATCTGGAACGGCGCTTCAGGGAAACATCTTCAGAATTCATCCGCAGCCGGATTAGCGAATATATGTGCGACAGGCCGTGTCCGACATGCAAGGGTACACGCTTGCGACCTGAAGCTCTGGCAGTGACGGTTGATGGCAAGAACATTGTAGAAGTGACCGGTTGGCCGGTACTATCCACTTTGAACTGGATAAAGCAGTTGATGGACGATGACTGCTGCCTGACGCCACGGCAGAAGACCATCGCGGAGCGGGTACTAAAAGAAATTCGAGAACGGTTGGGTTTCCTTGTTGATGTTGGATTAGACTACCTGACGTTGCGACGTCCGGCCGGCTCGCTTTCAGGCGGCGAAGCTCAGCGCATTCGTCTGGCCACACAGATCGGATCGCGGTTGATGGGTGTACTTTATGTACTGGATGAACCATCTATTGGGTTGCACCCTCGGGACAATGACAGGCTTCTGGCCACATTACGCGGCTTGGTAAACCTGGGCAATACCGTCCTGGTAGTGGAGCATGATGATGAGACAATCCGTTCAGCAGATTGGATCATCGACCTGGGGCCAGGAGCCGGGGAACACGGCGGAAAGGTTATTTCTGCCGGCACGGTGGATCATATCCTAACGGACAAGAATTCCATCACAGGCGCGTATCTGAGCGGCAAAAAGAAAGTTCCCATCCCATCAACACGGCGGAAGGGCAATGGCAAGGAGCTGGTGATACGCGGCGCGAAAGCCAATAATCTGAAGAACCTGGATGTGCGTATTCCACTGGGTGTTTTGACCTGTATTACCGGTGTCTCCGGATCGGGAAAAAGCACATTAATGGTGGATATTCTATACGCGGAAATGGCCCGGCAGCTTTATGGATCACACACTCAGCCGGGCGAGTTCGACAGATTGGAAGGCATGCAGCATATCGACAAGGTCATCAATATAGACCAATCACCCATCGGGCGTACTCCGCGTTCCAATCCCGGCACGTATACCGGTCTGTTTGACGAGATCCGGGCGCTCTTTACCGAATTGCCGGAAAGCAAGATCAGAGGTTATAAAACCAGCCGTTTCTCTTTTAATGTGCACGGCGGACGCTGTGAAGCCTGCCAGGGGCAGGGACAACTAAGGATTGAAATGCAATTCCTTCCGGATGTGTATGTTCCCTGTGATGTGTGCCATGGCGCTCGATTTAACCGTGAGACGCTGCAAGTTAAATTTAAGGGGAAATCTATTGCAGATGTGCTGGATATGACCGTGGAAGAAGGACTTGAGTTCTTCAGCGCTTTCCCAAATCTGGCGAATAAACTGAAAACTTTGATGGATGTCGGCCTCGGGTATGTACGCATTGGACAACCAGCCCCCACGTTATCAGGGGGTGAGGCGCAGCGAGTTAAACTGGCGAAGGAACTATCCCGGCGCGCCACGGGTAAAACCATGTATGTGCTCGACGAACCGTCGGTTGGACTGCACGCGGCGGATGTGCATCGTCTAATCGAGGTGTTACAACGTCTGGTGGACAATGGTAATTCCATGTTGATCATTGAACATAACCTCGACATAATCAAAGTTGCGGATTATATTATTGACTTGGGACCGGAAGGCGGCGATCGAGGTGGTGAATTAATTGCCACAGGAACCCCGGAAGATGTGGTCAAGGTGGACGCATCGTATACCGGCAGATTCTTGAAACCCCTCCTCTCCAAATGACGGTCATGATGACTCGCTAAATGCTCCAGAATCAGGTAGAATGCCTTAAGGTTGAGTAGATTTTGCATCGAAAATCAGGGATGACCGGTTATTGATAAACCGGGAATTCCAGAAGAAATGGGAAATCCTATGTCTGGAAAAGAAAATCCACAAAATGTCATTGATTCGTACAGAAAGCGGCAGCAAACCATGCCGTTCTTCATCGGCGGTCTGGCCGGTGTGTTGATACTGGGCGGTGTACTTTTGCTGGTCTACTGGCTTTCAGGACCAAACAAACCTGCCTTTTCATTCCTGTCAACAAGCACATCAACGCCAACGTTGACATTCACAGCTTCACCGATTCCTCCGACAGAAACTCCTACATTGAGTCCAACCCCGCTGCCCACCGAACCGCCAACCGCTACAGCCACACCCAGTGGACCATTTGAATATACAGTGGTGGAAGGGGATTACTGCGCGAAGATCGCAAGCCAGTTCAACACGGAAGTGAGGGCGCTGACCTTGTTGAACCCGGCTCTCGGATCCACCTGTAACATTCGCGTGGGTGAAAAGATCCTCATTCCACAACCGGGCGCGATATTGCCAACTGACACTCCCATTCCACAGAATATTAAAGCTGGAACGCTTATTGAATATTCTGTTTCACCGGGTGACACCATTGGCAAGATTGCTCAGAAATTTAATAGCATTCCTGAGAATATCCTAACCGCAAATAAACTGAAGGACGCCAATCTCATCTATGTGGGGCAGGTATTGAAAATACCTGTGAATATTGTCACTGTGGTCCCGACCAGACCAGCCACCATCACCCCCGGTGGTACTCAGATTGGCGGAACAAAACCCGCCGGCACCGCGATCGCGACAAAAGCAAGCTAAAAACAAATAAATTTCACATGGAAGATCAAGGGCGGGCGCAAACCCGCCCTTTGGATTATGAACAAAAACCATACGCTCAACCGTCTTCTATATCTGTTGTGCTTCGTCATTCTTTTAGCGGCAGGATTGTATTTTTTTATCCCAAGGTTTTGGTTTCTCCCCAAACCACAGGTAGAGCCGAAATCAGGGGATATTATTAGCGTATTACAAACCATTGAAATCCGCTTTCCTCAGGAAATGGATAAGTTTTCTGTGGAATCAAGAGTTACGATCATTCCGGTTGTTGAGACCAGGAAGAGATGGAATGGGAATACCCTTGAAATACTACCGGTAACCAGTTTCCCCATGGAAACGGAGCTTTCCATCCTGTTGAGTGCAGGAGCAAAAAGCCTGGATGGAAAATCGTATGGTGGCGATCAGAAATGGACATTTACGACCCGGGCCGCGCAGATCGCTTATTTGGGAACCGCGACCACCTCGCCGGAGATCTGGCTGGTTGATGATGATGGGAATAATTCCCGTCAAATTACGCACACTGGCGGGAATGTGACCGGTTTTTCGCCGATCCCCGATGGATCAGGTTTTTTCTACAGTTCAAAGAACACTTTGGGCGGTTCGGATATCCATAGTATTGACAGAGATGGAAAACAGGATGCTATTACCCTGGAATGCGGAAAAGATACTTGTTTTGATCCAGTAGTGTCAAAGGATAGTCGTTTATTGGCTTTCTCGCGCACAGGAATGCCAGAGAATGGATCAGGAAGTTCAAAACCTCAAATCTATACGGCAATCATCAAAGAAACTGAGTTGGAGCCAACCCCACTTATTGAAGAAAATTACTCTGGTGGGGTTCTACCATCTTTCTCGCCGGACGGATTGAAGATCTCGTACTATGACGCTGACAGCAAAGGCCTGCGAGTGATTAACAAGGCCGGGGGGAATGATTTTCTTCTGGGCACAAACCAGCCGCAAACGGCAGCATGGTCTTCGGATGGATCTGAACTGGTGTTTATTGATGACGAATTGGGGGAAGATGCCACAATATCGAAGTTATATTTGCTGGATCTGGTAAACAGTTCGATCAATGAACCTCTGAAAGAAATCCTCAAAAATGTTAACCTGGGTGAACCGGATTTGTCTCCGGATGGATTGCGAATAGCCGTGGGTGTGAAAGCCATGAATGGACCTGACGCCCGGCAAATGTGGGTAATCAACCTGGCTGACGGGGATATCAAGAAGATTACGGATGATCTTACCCTGATGAATGCGGCGCCAATCTGGCGGCCTGATGGAGGAGCGTTGGCTTTTCAACAGGCGCAGCTTGGGTCTTCGGGAGCGAAACCTGTTGTACTGGTGTGGGACGCGAAATCTGGAGAATTGGTACAGGCAGCCACCGACGCGGCCATGCCCGCGTGGCTGCCGTAAAATACCTGAACACTTGATGATATGGGTGGTACAAACGAAAGTAGGGTAGAAGCAACCGGTAAGAACAAGGCGGAACATTTGCCCAACCTTCCGGTTGCTTCTACCGGGAAAATAAAAACGGTCGAAGAGATATTAATATTTTCATTTTATGTCTGCACACATCAAATTCGGGTAATCCCCCCAACCCCCCTTCTGACCGGAAAGGCGCCGGTCAAAGGGGGACAAATTAGACAGGATTTAATGCAGATGATCTATTGATATGAATTACTCATGAATCTTACGCTTCAGTCAACAAGAAAAAAATTTTTACTAATTGGAATTTCCTCAAATGTTTTCCAGCGCCAACCTAATTTCTTGGCGGACTGTTTCTTGCGGTTCCGATTTAGAGCACGCTGAGAGGATTTCACGCGCGCGTGGTGTTGGGATCTGACCCAACCCCCAGGCGGCATGGGAGCGGATCATGGCATCGGGTTCCTGGCGTAAAAGTTGTTCCAACGGTTCCAAAGCATCCTCGCTGTGATAATTCCCCAGGGCTATGGCGGCGTTGCGCAGCAGTCCTCTGCGGCGGGCGCGCAGGAGCGGGGAGGCTCCGAAACGATTTTTAATTTCCACAGGAGAAAGGTGAACCAGTTGCCGTAAGTCAGGGTACGCGTCAATCAGATCACGTGGACGATACTCAGGCAGCACGTCGCTGTCATCCACCCGATGGTTCCAGGGACAGGCTGCCTGACAGGTATCGCAGCCAAACAGCCGATGACCCAGCGCCGGCCGTAGTTCACGTGGAATGGCGCCCTTGTTCTCTATTGTGAGGAAGGACAGGCACCTGCGGGCGTCAATGGTGCGATCAGATCGAATACAACCGGTTGGGCAGGCATCCACGCATTTGCGGCAGGTACCGCAGCGTTCCGGCAATTCCGGGCTACCGGCATCGAATTCAAGTGTGGTGAAAATTTCTGCCAGGTTGAAGAACGAACCCTGGCGGGGATTGATCAACAGGGAATGCCGGCCCTGCCAACCCAGACCGGCGCGGTGCGCCAGCGGTTTTTCCAACAGCGGTTGAGAATCAACCGCTATACGCCCTTGGGAAGAATTATTGCTAGTCCGGTTAATCTCAGCAAGCATGCGCTCCGCGCGGCTCGTCAATATATGGTGATAATCCAATCCACGGGCGAACCCGGCGATTTCCCCAACAAGTCCGGAAGGACGCTTATCTGTATGTCCAGATGAATAGCGTGCTCCCACCACAATGATGCTCCGCGCTTCAGGCATGAATAATATTGGATTGGCGCGGGTTTGTACTGCCTGATCGTTTCGCAGGTATTCCATAGCGCCGTTCAATCCGGCATCCAGCCAACCCTGAAAGAAATTAAATTCCGCCAGAGGAGAAAGGTCTGTCACCCCGCAAAGTGAAAAACCGCTCTGTCGGCTGATCTCATTCAGAGAATCCAATGCGAGTTTTGATGTCATGGGTTGATTATACGAGTGTTATGGGTGAAAAGAAAAGGAGACGGCGCGGCTTCCGCCAACCGTCTCCCATCGTTGTTTCACTTTGGTATGTGGCAGCTATTTCACGTAAAACACGAAATTGGGTCTAAAGATGACGATCTTGTCGTCATTGTAGATGCGCCATTGGCTTATATACATTCCAGGCGCCGTAGGCGCGGTCATATCTGCCACAACGGTGGTTTCCTCACCCACGCTGAGAGGGGGCAGCATTAAGGTTTCAAACGTGCGGCTTTTGATCCCACTGTAGTGGGTAATATAGAATTCGCCTGTCCATTTGCGGAAACCTGAATTGCGGAATACCCACTTAATATCGAAATCCTGTCCAGGGGCCATCACTGTACCATCCGCCGGACTCTGCATTGACAGGGTAACCCGGTCGGTATATGGCGTTTTGGTCCAGGTGGGGTAGGTAGATCCCGTTCCACCACTGGGTTTCGCCGTGAAGGTTGACAGCGGCGTCATTGTTGGGAGACTGGGAAGGGTTGCCGTTGGTACTGTTGGAATCGCGGTGGCGGTATTCGCGGCGGTGGCTGTGGGGGCGGAGGTAGGGGTGGCTTTCGGTGCGTCTGCTGTGAGCTGCGCCACCAGCGTAGTGTATATCTCCTGCTTAATGGCGGCCACATCCACTGTGGGGGCGGGTTGAGGGGTGACCGGCGCGTTACAGCCTGTAACAACAAACAGGCTGACAGCGATCATTATTAACAGAATACTTCTGTGTTGTCTCATGATCTGATCCTTTTCGGGCTACTGGATGGTCAGGGTGATGTCAAACTTGCCAACATTCACCCCGTCCTTCCGTTGTAGTACCCAGAGGGAATAGACATCACCGGGGGTTGTGGGGGCAACACAATCCACTGTAAAGTCAATGGATTTATTGGGCGCGATGTCTTTGGATACCGGATAGGAACTTTGAGTGGCCAATTGGACGCCGGCATAGTGTTTGAAGGAGTAGGTATTATCCCAGGTGGTTGTGCCGATGTTGGACAGCTTCCAGGTGATTTTGAATTTGCTGCCTGCTTTGATGGTACTTTTATCGGGCGGTGTGTTGCTGACCCACTGCAATCTATCCGGCACCGGGGCGATGTAGGTGGCCGCGGGAGCGGCAGGCGCGGCAGGAGCCAGGGTGTTAACCGTGCCCAGAGTGGGAACGGCGCCAACCGCGGGCTGGGTGACCACCGCGCCGGCTGGAGCGCCGGGTGTGGCGGCGCCAGGCAAGGCGGGCAGAGCGGGCAATGAACCATCGGTGGAGACAGCCGGATCCACGGTGGGCATGAGATTGGGATCCATAGTCTGGGTGGGGGGTATGGCGATGGTGGGAACCGGGCGGTTGGCGGCATCCAGGGTTATCTGGGCGACAACCGTTTGCGCGCCGGAGGTGAACACCAGGTTGGGGTCCACTGTGGGGCCCTGGTCAACCGGAGCGGGCGCGGCAGGGGAACCGCCGCAAGCGGTCAGGATGAAGGAGGTGATGGTAAAAAGTGAGATAAGGAGGAAGGTTCTTTTCATCGTCTTATCCGATATTAATAGCATTTGGAATTTCCATTTATTGAGAACATCGTTACCGTGATTTTGCCAGTTCCAGTAACTGTTATGACTACATCATGGGAATTTTGATCCGGCGAACCGAACCAACGTGAACCGCTGGTTGTTACCGAGATATTGTCCATGTTGTCAACACCTACAGTATCATACGTGACACCAAAGGTTCCATTGACGCCGGCGGTGGTATCAGCCGTCCAGGTCATGTACACCTGACCACCCTGGAC
>CAYNJT010000005.1:56242-88205 GCA_964397625.1 uncultured Leptolinea sp.
CCGCTTGACCCCTGCACAACATTGACCGTCAGGTCAAACGCGCGGAAATTTTCACCGTTCGCGTTGGTGATTACCCAGCGGGTGTCATAGGTTCCGGGGGTGGTAGGGGCTACCGCCACAACCGTCAAATCAACAAATCCATTCGGGGGTACCGTGGTGGTCAGGTTATATCCATTCGCGTTGGTGGGAAGTTTATTTGACGCGGAATAGAAGCGGTACACATAATTTTGGTTCCAGGTGGTGGTGCCCACATTCTGAAGACGCCAGGTGACATTAAAGGTTTGCCCGGTTTTGACCGTGGCGTAATCCGCCGGAGACTGGGTAACGTAGGCAGCCTTGTCCGCGCCGGTATAACCCTGCATGGTCGCGGTGGCTAGCGGCGGCAGGGTGGCCAGAGGGGGCAAGGTGGGTAGCATGCCGCCCAGGGGGGTAAGGGAGGGCAGCGGTGTGTTGGTAGCCGCCTGAGTGGGAGTCAAAGTGGGGGCGTTCTTCGTCAGGTCGGCCACAACGGTCATGGCGGCCTGGGTGAAGAGCAGGTTGGTGTCGATGGTCGGCACGGCCGGAGTGGGCTGCGCTCCACAGGCTGAAAGAATCAAAGATAAAAGAAGCAGGGTATTCAGCCCTAAAATTCTCATTTTCAAATTCATTGTATTTCCTCCGAATTTAAATTCAGTTCCATTATAACGCCAAATTAAACCATGCCGAAAACGTCAAACGTTATCCTTCTTAAGTACATAGTGAATACTGATGGCCCGCTTGCCGCAATGCGATGAAATGACAGTCCCGTTGGTGGCGGAGAAAAATTCACGTACCGGCAAAAATTTCCGCATTTCATCAGCGAGATACACATAATCTTCGTCACAGTAATTCCCTGACATAAAGACGCGGCGGGTGTCAATCCTGTCAGCGTCCGCGCGGACCTCGTCCAGAAGGGCCTGCAATCCTTTTTCACGGTTACCGCGAATTTTCTTTTTAACACCCAGCGCGCCGTCAGGCTGCATGTAGATCATCGGCTTGATCTGCAGAAGGCTGCCCATAATATTTTGAAGCGCCGAACAGCGGCCGCCCATGTAAAGATATTCCAGCGTGTCCACAATAAAGACAGTGCGCACGCGGGTGCGGAATTCCTCGATGTTTTCGGCAATTTCTCCCGCTGTTAATCCCAGGCGAGATAACAAGGCGGCTTCGATGACCTGCAGCGCCAACCCTGAGGAAAGGCTGAGCGAATCGACCACTTTGATTGTTCTTCCGGTCAGATCAGCGGCAGCCAGGCGGGCGTTCTGCACCGTGGCAGAAGATTTGGATGAAATTCCAATAAAAACGATATCGTCGCTAAATTGCCTGAAAAATTCGATAAATTCACCCGGGGTTGGCGCGGCTGTCTTGGGAAGCGTGCCGGTTTTTTCGATCAACCGGTACATCTCTTCCAGATTCAGGTCCAGGCCGTCGCGAAATATCCGGTTATCGAGATGCACGGTGAGCGGAATTACGGAGATATTAAATTCCTCCAATAACGCTTTATCCATATCACAGGTGCTGTCTGTAATTATTTTGACCATAACGTGTTTCCTGTTTGACGCAATCCGATGAATTGTTGTTCCAGGCAGGAGATTGGATATGATTTTAAATTAGAACCAGCCGCGTTTCTTGAAGAAGAACAGCATGCCGGCCACAATAATCGCGAAAACCAGCCAGAGTAATGGGTATCCAAACGGCCAGTTCAATTCAGGAAAATACTTGAAATTCATGCCGTACACACCGGCCAGAAATGTCAACGGCAGGAAGATGGTTGAGACAACAGTCAGGGCTTTCATGACCGTGTTCAACCGCAATGAAGTGGAGTTGAGGTAAATATCCACCGCGCCTGAGACAATATCGCGAATGGATTCACTCAAGTCTTGAATGCGCACCAGATGGTCATAAATGTCGCGGAAATAGATGCGGCAAATTTTGTCGATCTGTGGAAATTCGTCGCGGCTCAAACGATTGACCAGTTCACGCAGCGGGCTGATCACCCGGCGTAGTGACATGACCGAATGTTTCATGGTGAGCAGGCGTTCCAGGGTGGATGTTTCCGGGTTGGCCAGAACTACATCTTCCAGCCATTCAACAGCTTCGTCCATCTGGTCGAGGAGGGGCATATATTCGTCCACCAGGGTATCCAGAACGGCATGGCAGAGGAAATCAGCCCCGCGGTTGGCCATGCGGTCATCTTTAACCAATCGCTGCCAGACGGATTGGATGCAAGGCATGGAATCATCCGTGTAGCAGGTCACCAGATAATTATCGCCGAGGTACAGGTTCAATTCGCTGGTTTGAATATCCTCAAATTCCACCGAGGGTTTGATGGCGTTGGCAATGATAAAAATGTAGCTGTCAAAATCATCCACTTTAGGGGTCTGGTAGCCGATGCTGAGGCAGTCTTCAATGGTGAGCGGATGGAATTGGAAAATACCGGCAAGCACCTCTTGGATTTCTTCGCTAGAAGCGTTTTCCAGGCTAACCCACAGAAATCCGCGCGGTTTTTTCAAAAACTGAGGGATATCGGTCTGTGAGATCGATTCGGGTGGTAGTCCGGGTTCAAGTCTGACAGCATTTATCATAACGGCAAGTATAGCAAAAATAGTTCAAATTTTAGGAGAAAGAAGCCAACGCCTATTTCATATTCTTGTTAACAGTGACATGAATGCCATAATACCCATCCACAGCCTGATCGAGCCAGTAGGTTGTACCGGCGCCATAATCGCTCAATCCAAAATGGTTATGGACTTCAGGCACCTGAACGCTTGTCTTACCGGAAGCCTTCGCTTCGCGAATCAAACGGTCAGCCCGGTCAAATACCGCAGCGAATCGCTGATAATCATTGCTAACGGCGAGCACACGCGTGGTGACTTGAAAAGTGAAGGCGGCATAAAGAAAGAGAAGAACCCAGAGGATTGACTGAACAAAGGGCGCAGGTAATTTGTCCCAGAAACGGTACGATAAAAGTTCGTTGCCCACGAGAAAACCCGCGATGGAGACATACACGCAGAGGATGATTGTGGGCAGTATCACCGTGCGGTCAGGCGGAGGAGAGGACATGCCGTAGGCTGCCGGGACAAAGCTGGCATACAGCAGCAGGGAGAAGATCAGGGAAAAGGATAATAAGGAGCGGGAAAAGGTGGTGAAAAAGGGGTGATTGCCGGAACCATCTGATTGATTATTGAAAAAACCATGATTTGCGCATAGCCACCCACAGGCGATGGAGGATAAAAATAAAACGAGAAGGGAAAGAACCAGATCGGCGGAGATGATGACGCGCTGAAGAAAAAGGCCAGTCGAATTTGCCGCGATTTGAGCAAGGCTTAAAATACCGGGGGAAGGCGGAAAATACGATTGGCGAATATTATTCCCAGGGGCGGCCACCGTCACTGCCATGGCTGCCAGAGAAAACACCAGTCCAATCACTGGCGCTAAGAGGCTTTTCCACTGTGGAGAAGAAGGTTTTTCAAACCAGATGACCAGGATGAAAAGTAGAAGGATGGTGGTTTGAAGCGCGACGTAGGTTTCGCCAAAGCCGCCGGCCAGGAAACTGAGCAACGCTATAACCGACAACCAACCGGCTAAATTATGCGCGTTTGAATGGTCGCGTAAGCGAACGAGAATGGATGCGAGAAAAGCTGCCGGAACAAGTGGGAATATCAAAGAACGCATACCCTGTCCCCAGTACAACGACTGCGGCAGGTCAGGGGTGATACGAAACGCGGCGACTAAAATGGAGGCAGGTAGGAAGATAGAAGCTCCCAGGCGAAAAGGGATCGGGCGAACACGCAGCAACTGCCAGGTCAGAATGGAAGAACCGACAAGCAGTAACACGAGAGTTCCGCCGGTTTCCCAACGCAGGCTGGAAGGTCCCAGGTAGCCGAAAAGACTGTCAAAAAAGCTGGCTGTGAAACGGCCTGACCAGTTGACATACCAGTCCCAGGTGGCGCCCAGCAGGCCTTTATTGACGGCCAGGGTGGCAGAGCTGAAATCATCAGCCACAAAGCGGCTGAACCAGCCGATGTACGCATGAGCAGATAGGGTAATGACAGGAAGACCAAAGAAAGCCAGATAACCATGTGCGTGCAACCATGCCAACGGTTTGCGCGCTGCCAGAAGTAGAATGAGAGCCAGGATTAAGGTTATTAAACTGGTAAAACCAACTTGCACGAGCGGACGGCGCACTGACAGTGGATACCCTGTAAGCTGGTTTACCAGTGGTTCTCTTATGAACCAGGCAATGACCAGGCTGATAATCAAGGCCGTTAAGATGCTGTTAATGGATGGCAGAAGCGGAAATTTGCGTTTTTCGGGCATGAAAGATTTTCATTGAAGGGAAAAATTTCAGAAATAATACCCGATTTTGTGAGAAAACGTGTCAAATAAACGATGCTTTAGCGCCAGCATCGGAGATGAGACAACTTTGATTAGTTATTTATAAAACTGGCTTAAAAGAGGCCCCACTCCCCGCCAAGACCCTCTTCCATCATGGAGAAATCCCACATTTCCATGCCCAGATCAATTTGAACCGGCATTTTAAGGCCTTCTTCCGCCTTCTGCCGGGTGGCATCCAGCATGGCGGGTCCATACGGGCAAAACGGTGTAGTGAGGATCATTTTTAACACCGCGGAATTTTCTGAAATAATCAAATCACGCACCAGGCCGAGCTGCAGAATGTTTAAATTGATTTCAGGATCAACAACCTGGGCAAGGCTTTCCTTGAGAGCGGGCATCAATTCAGGGTGAGATGATTCGGCCTGCCATACAGGCCGATTCGTTCCCGGGGTGGCGTTCATATTCATCATGATGCACCTTCCAGTGTCTCTTTGGATATGCTATACACACAACTTGAGCCGCCGGTGAGCACACAACTGACCTTTTCGACTGGAATGTTCATCACCTTCGAAATAAGGGTTTGATCGACTGAACAAATCTCAGGGTGCGCCTGGCCAATGTGGAAATACGGGCAGCCATTCTCATAGATATAGTAATGAGAATCCTTCTTTTCCCATCCAACGGAAAACCCCTGTTTTTGGAGCATGTCCTTAATAAAATCCAGCTTCTGTTCAATGGAGAAACCTTCCGTCTGCTGTTTGTAGTCTTTTACCAGTTTCTCGGCAATGTCGGTAAAGAAGCGGTTAATCACCGAGGGGGGAAGCGACTCCTTCATCTGATCAAGCAGACGTGAGGTAAGTTCAAAATAACGGGTGGGAAAACGCTCCAATCCTTTCTGGCTGAGGGAGTAAACCAGCCGGGGACGCCCCACACCGTGGCGTTCTTCTTCACTTTGTACCAGCCCGTCCAACAACAGGCTTGTCAAATGATGGCGCACAGAAATGGAATTGATGGAAACCGCCTTCGCCAGATCATTGATCGTGGAATGCGGTTTTTCCATTAACGTTTGTAATATCTTTTCACGGGTACTCATAAATCCTCGAATTCCAGAAGCCAGTTGGAATTAGTATAGCATGAAGAATTTAATTTAGTCAATATACATGATAATTATACAAATAATTAAGGGAGTGGGGGGACTACTCACTTGTTGCGATTGTCATTTTTCAAGGCTAAAATAGAAACGTATTCCCAAATCACAAATATTCGTCACAGAAAGGAAGATGGGACCATGGACACTAACCCATCCTCGAGGGGTTTACTTTTATACCCTGCCTTGCTTTGTATCTGGTTGGCTGTTTCTGTCGCGGCCTTATTCTATACAGATTTACGGATTGCAATGGCCGGTACGCTTGTGCTGGCAGCCCTTGCTGTAACCGCGTTATCTGTTTTTTCCACGGCTCTAATCTGGGGGGTGACTGCCATAACGATTATTGTGTTTGGGGTCATGATTGATGTACTTTTCGGGATCAGTTCAAAGACCATATTTACGTTTATAACCTTTTCCACAGCGGCTATAGGGACCGCCATTCTTGCCTGGAATACAAGCAAACAGTTCATGAATGCCAACCGGCAGGTGGAACGCGACCGCATCCTGATAGAAGAGATGCGTATTAATGACCAGAAAACCGGCCTGATGCGGTTTCATTATGCCCGGCGGGCTTTATCCAATGAGATCTCGCGCAGTCTGCGTTATGGGAAGAAATTATCGTTGATGTTGATCAAAATCAATCATTGGGATGAACTGGCAGAGAAGATCGGGCTGGAATCGCGTGAGCACCTGCTCGTGGAAGTCTGTGAGACTATGTTCAACACTGTTCGCAATGTCGACACGCTTTTCATAAATATTGACAAAATCGGCGCGATCCTGCCGGAGACGAATAACGTTGGAGCCGAAGTGATCGCCCGCCGACTTGTGGAGAACGTAAAGAAAAAGACAAAAGAAGACCTGCGTATCGGTATTGCCGGTTTTCCCGATGATTCCATTGTGGAAGATGATCTGATTAATAAAGCCGAGATAGCCATGCTTACATCGATACGGGAAGACCGTGATATAAGTTATTACGCCTCTCAAGTGGATACCGGTATAAGTGCAAGTTTTGAAACCAATTCAAAGATATTGGACGAGATAAAACTGAACGACAGCACTGACGACGACCCCAAACGCTTGAAACCAGGAGAAATGATCATCCGGTTTGACGGGGTGTGCAACCTGGGCGATATTGAAATACTTCAAAAGGCGTTGGAAAAAATCACAGAGATCAAAAGCACCCGGCTAATCGATTTCGCGGAAAATGAAATATCTTTCGCCGTAGATGCACCGGAAACGAAACTGGCGGAATGTCTGTTAACCAAATTGGATTTGCCCAATATCACCATTGCCGAGAAGGGGGATTTGATAAACGTAATGTTGGATCCTTCCTCACTACACAGATAGCCATCCTTAATGTTTTTTACGAAATATCCGACCGGCAGATCATTGCTGGTTGGTACTTAACTGACTTAAATTATATGAATAT
Source organism: uncultured Leptolinea sp. (assembly GCA_964397625.1). Classification (GTDB taxonomy): domain Bacteria; phylum Chloroflexota; class Anaerolineae; order Anaerolineales; family Anaerolineaceae; genus Leptolinea. The sequence goes on from CAYNJT010000005.1 coordinate 63,175, forward strand.
TATTATAAATATTGACATAATCCTACTAAAATGGTAGACTTTAGGCAATCTTAAACAGGTATCAGGAGCTTTATTTGATGAGTGAACTGGTTATTAAGAACCTGCATGTTCAAATTGAAAATAAACCAATATTGAAGGGTTTAAGTTTGACAATACCCCAGGGAGAAGTGCATGCCATTATGGGGCCGAATGGTACAGGCAAATCAACCCTGGCGAACACATTAATGGGCCATCCGTCTTATACAGTTACCGATGGTGAAATACTCTTCAAAGGACGCAATTTGCTAGACCTATCGGTTGAGGAACGTTCTCATCTTGGCTTATTCCTGGCATTTCAATACCCGGTATCCATCCCGGGGGTGACTGTTGCCAATTTCCTGCGGACGGCCGTTAACGCCCATCGCAAGGCTGCCAACCCTGAGGACAAGGGCATTCCTATTCTGGAATTTCGCAAGGTCATGAAAGAAAAGATGGAAATGCTGAAGGTCGATTCCGCATTTGCCGGGCGCTATCTTAACGAAGGATTTTCCGGTGGCGAGAAGAAACGCGCCGAAGTCCTGCAGATGGCCATGCTAAAACCAGAGATCGCCATTCTGGACGAGACAGACTCTGGTCTGGATATTGATGCGCTGCGTGTCGTATCTGAAGGCGTGAATACCTTGAGAAACTCTGAACTGGGCGTTCTGGTGATCACGCATTATCAGCGGATTTTGAACTACATCCGCCCGGACGTGGTACATGTGATGATGGACGGCCGGATTGTGGAATCCGGAGGACCCGACCTGGCGCTAGACCTGGAAGAGCACGGTTATACCTGGGTTCGCGAAAAAATGGAAAACGGCGAGCTGGCCTAACCGAAACGGATTTACTGGTTAAGATCGGAGAATCTTAATGAGCAACGAACCACAGGCTCAATTCTTAAATGAACTAGGCGATTACCGCTATGGGTTCAGTGATAAAGACGTATCTGTCTTTGAAACCCGGCGCGGATTGGATCGACGCGTGGTGGAACAGATTTCATCCATGAAGGGTGAACCGCGATGGATGTTGGACTTCCGCCTTAAGGCGCTGGAGCATTTTGAGAAAAGACCAATGCCCAACTGGGGAGCGGATATCAGCGGGCTGGATTTTGACAACATTTATTACTATGTGAAACCAACCGAAGCGGAAGGCAAGAGTTGGGACGAAGTTCCGGAAACGATAAAAAACACGTTTGACAAACTGGGCATCCCTGAAGCGGAACGCAAGTTCCTGGCCGGTGTGGGCGCGCAATATGAATCGGAAATGGTCTACCATTCCATTCAGGAAAACCTGCAAAAGATCGGTGTGATCTTCTTGAGTATTGAGGAAGGATTGCGCCAGTACCCAGATCTGTTCAGGGAATATTTTGGAACAGTCATCCCGATTGAAGATAACAAATTTGCCGCGTTGAACAGCGCGGTATGGTCGGGTGGGTCGTTTGTCTACGTGCCAAAAGGTGTCAAAGTTGAACTTCCGCTGCAGGCCTATTTCCGGTTGAACCGGGCGAATATTGGGCAATTCGAGCGTTCCATCATTATTGCCGATGAAGGCGCCCAGGTTCATTACGTGGAAGGCTGTACAGCCCCCCAATACACCACCGATTCGTTCCACAGCGGTGTGATTGAAATTGTTGTCAAAAAAGACGCGCGAGTACGTTACACAACCATTCAAAACTGGTCGAACAATGTGTACAACCTGGTTACACAGCGTTCCATAGTACATGAAGGCGGAACGATGGAATGGGTGGATTCAAATCTGGGATCCAAAGTGACCATGAAATATCCATCCTGCTATCTGGTTGGGCCTGGCGCGCGGGGAGAAATCCTGTCAATGGCCTTCGCGGGCAAAGGACAACAGCAGGACACCGGTGGAAAGGTGATCCACTTTGCTCCGCATACCAGCAGCAAGATCACCTCGAAATCAATCAGCAAAAACGGCGGTAGGGCTTCTTACCGCGGGCTATTAAAGGTGTACAAAGGCGCGGAAGATGTCAAATCCAATGTGGTTTGTGACGCTCTGCTCCTTGATCCGCAATCACGCTCGGATACCTATCCTTATATCGAGATTGATGAGGACGATGTCACCATCGGACACGAAGCCAGTGTCAGCAAGATCGGCGAAGAGCAGTTGTTTTACCTGATGAGCCGGGGTTTGAACGAAGAACAGGCTACAACAATGGTGGTTTCCGGATTCATCGAACCGCTGGTCAAGGAACTGCCCATGGAATATGCAGTGGAGATGAACCGCCTCATACAGCTTCAGATGGAAGGATCGATCGGTTGATCTATACAAGAAAAATGACGGTAGAAAACTATGACTGAGACTCCTGTGATCATCCGGCGAGGCAGACAATCCGATACAGCTTTATCAACATCGTTTGCCTTTACCGATTCTGATTTCTCATCCATTCCCTCACCGACTGAATTAAATGAATTCCGGAAACAGGCATGGGAAGTTTATAAATCTAAAACCCTGCCTACGATGAAAGACGAAGCCTGGAGGCGGACTGACCTGTCGCGCCTCGATCCGGCGCAATTCCGGTTGTTTACAGGCGAAAAGGAACATTCCATCTCACATGCCCCTGAAGAAATGCTGGCCCCATTGACAGACAAAAAACATGCCGGTCAGATTGTTTTGAACGGAGCAGATATATCCATTAACGTCTCAAGCGAACTGGCGAAGAGCGGAATAATTTTCAGTCCTTTTTCGAAACTATCAAAAGAGGGTATGGCAATCCTTAAGCAACATGCCGGTTCTATCATTAAAGCGGACGAAGGACTCTTTCCAGCGTTGGCCCAGTCCATGGCGGCAGATGGCATTCTGGTTTATGTACCGAAGAATATTACAGTTGACCAACCACTGCACAGTCTGTTGTGGTCCGCGCCGGAAGGGACCGCCTGTTTTTCTCATGTCATTGTGGTATTGGAAGATAACGCCGAACTCACATACATCCACGAGAGCGCGTCTCAAGAAGGCAAGACCAAACCGGCCATGCATGCCGGTGTTGTGGAGATTCATGTTGGGCCAAATGCAAGACTTCAATTTGTGGAATTGCAGTCTTTTGGTAAGAACGTTTGGAATTTCTCCAATGAAAGAGCCCGTGTGGAAGCCAACGGGACTATTGAATGGACATTCGGTGCTATTGGAAGCCTTGTGACAAAAAACTTCACCGACCTTGACCTTGCAGGTGAAGGTGCGGTTGGAAAAATGTCGGGCTTTTATTTCACAGATGGTTTCCAGCATCTTGATCATGATACCCAGCAAAATCATCTGGCGCCCCATACCACAAGCGATCTGCTCTTTAAAGGCGCGTTGCTGGAAAACAGTCATTCTGTCTGGCAGGGGATGATTTATGTTGATCCCAAAGCCCAGAAAACGGACGGCTATCAGGCCAACCGCAACCTGGTTTTGAGCAAGAACGCGCATGCAGACTCCATTCCCGGACTGGAAATCCTGGCGGATGATGTACGCTGCACTCATGGAGCCACGGTTGGAAAGATCGACCCGGAGGAGATATTCTATTTACTCAGCCGGGGAATTCCAAGAAAAGAAGCCGAGCGATTGATCGTGGAAGGGTTCTTTGATCCCATCATGCAGCGTATCCCCTTTGAGGGTGTAAGAAACCGTTTTCAACAATACATTCATAACAAAATGGCTGTTTAAAATCAGCTATGGTATTATGAATTTGTTAATTTTTTGATTTACAGGAGCGAAAGTTGGCATCTGTACCTTTTATGAAAGACCCGACCCCAGAAAACAATTTTGACGTTGGAGACACCGTTGAAGTCCTGGCTGACCATGACAAAGGGGGAGACCGCGTGCGCGGATGGGTACGCGGCATTGTTGTTCAGGTGGACGCGAAGATGGTTGCGGTTCAATTTCGTGGAAATGTCTATCTAACGGATGGCTGGATGGTTCCAGACCATATTCTTTGGTTCCCCCAGAATTCTCCCAACCTTCGCGCTCCATCAAAATCAAAGAGTGGAAAATCTTTAGCCAGTCACGCCGATCTTTTATAAAGGGAAGAATGTCTTTAGACTTTTCATCACTGAAGAATGATTTTCCCATCCTGAACCGGGAAGTCCACCCAGGTGTCAGACTGGTTTATTTGGATTCCACGGCATCTACACAAAAACCCAAAATGGTTTTGGATGCCATGGATGAGTATTATCGCCTGCACAACGCGAATATCCACCGCGGGGTGTATACCCTTTCTGAAGAAGCCACGCAGATGTATGAGAACGCGCGCGAAAAAGTAGCCGCGTTTATTAACGCTCCGTCGCGCCGTAATATTGTATTTACACGGAACACAACTGAATCGCTGAATCTGGTGGCATATGCCTGGGGAAGAAAGTACCTTCAGAAGGGTGACCATATTCTTCTGACAGAAATGGAACATCATTCCAACATTGTGCCCTGGCAGATCGTTGCCGCAGAGAGGAACCTGGTCATAGACTTTATCCCCGTGATGGAAAACGGTTTATTGGACCTGGAAGCCTACAAACGTCTTTTAGAAAGAAAACCCCGTGTCGTGTCATTCACGCATATGTCGAATGTGCTGGGGACAATCACACCTGCAAAGCAGATAGCCTCAATGGCGCATGAGATCGGCGCGCTGGTGGTCATCGATGGCGCGCAATCGGTACCGCACCTTCCAGTTGATATTCAAGACCTTGACGCGGATTTTCTGGCTTTTTCAGCACACAAAATGTGCGGGCCGACTGGTATTGGCGCTCTGTATGGAAAACTGGACATTCTAAATGAAATGCCGCCGTTTCTGGGTGGGGGCGACATGATCCGCAAAGTTACCTTTGAAGGCTTCAGTACAAGTGACGTTCCGTCGAAATTTGAAGCTGGAACACCGGCCATCGCCGAAGCTGTGGGATTCGGCGCGGCGGTGGATTACCTGAATGCCATAGGTATGGAGGAAATTGCCCGGCATGAACAGGAGATCGCGCGTTACGGCCTTGAACAGTTGGAAGCCAGCGGCGGAATTAAAGTGATCGGACCGCGCGCAGGCCGGGGCGGTGTGCTGGCATTTGAGCTGGAGGGCATTCATCCGCATGATATAGCCCAGATTTTGGACAGCGAAGGAATCGCCGTTCGGGCTGGACATCATTGCGCTCAGCCACTGCACCTGAAATTCGGCTTGCCGGCTACCACCCGTGCCAGTTTCTACCTTTACAACTCGAAGCAGGATGTGGACGCCCTTGTCAATGGTCTTAATAAAGTCAAGATGACGTTTGATTGAACCGGTGAATTATGGACGACCTGTATCGCGAGATTATCATCGAGCACTATAAGAATCCCGGTTTCCGCGGCGAATTGGATCCGCATGATTTTAGCTATGAGGATGAGAATCCGGTCTGCGGTGACCATATCCGCATCGACTTGCGGGTTGATGACCGCGGAAAAATAACCGACGCGAAATTCAGCGGACACGGTTGCGCGATATCCCAGGCTTCCGCCGATCTTTTGATTGAGTCGATTATTGGAAAGAACCTGGAGGATGTGAAACAACTCGGAAAACAGGATGTGCTGGATCTGTTGGGTATTGATCTGGGTGTTGTGCGCCTGAAATGTGCGTTGCTTCCGCTAAAAGTAATAAAGGCCGGTGTTTACGGTGTCGGCAAAGAAACTGATTCGCTGGATCTGGATTAGCAAATGGAAGACATCGAATTTATCGAAATAGCAGAAGAAGATGAATTGCCAGTCAACGAACGGCTTTTTCTTGAGATTTCAGGACAACCAATTGTGATATTTAATCTGGCGGGTAACCTTTACGCGATCGGAGATGTTTGCACACATGACAACGGTCCGTTAGGCGAAGGCGAAGTAGTAGAATTTGATATTTCCTGCCCACGGCACGGCGGGCGGTTTGATATCCGCACTGGGAAGGCTACCCGGTCGCCGGCTTTCAGAGATATTCCGGCCTATCCGGTAAAAATTGAGAACGGAAAAATTTTCCTGGGTATAAAGAAATAACCTCCCGAAAAGGGAGGTTATTTTTATCAGTTCGCGATGCACCCGAATTTTCCGATCACCCGCAGGATATCAAATCCTTCGGCATACGGACGTTCGGCGATAGCGCCGTAGCGGATGAGTGTTGAACGGGTAACCTCGGAATTGAAGTAATAACGCGCCGCGTACGTCTTGTATTCCATCAGCGCGTCGATCTTCTTTTTGACCTCATTTTCAGATACTTCCACAAGAAAATTGGGGAAGAACCCGTAACTGGAACGGATCACATCGAACCCGAGAACCGTCGTACCGCGGAAGGCACGCAGGGCTTCTTCTGTGACGGTACCATGGTCCTGGTGGATATCGGCGCGGGTATGCACAAAAACGATATCCGGTTTGAACGTGCGATTCAATTGGATCATGTATTCCAGGATCTCCTGGCGGGCATGCGGAAAGCGGCGGGTCTCAAATTGACCCAGGATGACTTTTTCCCTGGGCACACCCAGCACCGCCATGCTGGCGTAATGCTCTTCAACCAGGTTGAGGAGATCTGGATTTTTCTGATTATCTGACAGTGTAACACAGCGGATATCCGTCTGGTTGGCGATCTGGGCGATTAACGCACCGCAACCCAACTCGATATCGTCAGGGTGCGCGCCAAGAAAACAGACCCGTTTGCCGGAAAAAGTCAGTGACTCGTTCATGGTTATTTCGTGGCCAGGAAACCGCCAACCACTTTAGTCATCACCAACTTGCCATCCTGTTTGATGCGCTTCTCAGCGACGGCTTTGATCTTCTCCATGATCTCTTCGAATTCCGCCTTGCCGTTGAAGAAACTGGTCCAGAGCTTACGATCTTCGGAAAGGGAAGCACGGGTATATTCAATGAACGGTTCAGCGGTTTCAAAGGTGAGCGGGTTCTCAAAGATATGAACATCCACTTTGGAGAAGGTTTCGCGCATGCTGGCAAGAATGCCGCTTTCGTAACGGGAACTGCCAGGCATGGGAGGAATGACTTTTCCTGTGGCTTCTCGGATCACATCGTAGAATAATTGCTTGTTAGCCGGCATAGGGCCGCTAGAGAATAACCTGCCGCCTGGTTTAAGTACGCGGTGCATTTCACGAATGGTGAAAGGAATATCCTCCGCATAGTAGATGGCGAAACAACAGGATTCGAAATCGAATGTGTTGTCGGGCAGTTCAAAATGTTTATTGAAATCCAAGTGCATAAAGGTCACAGCGTTGTTGATTTTCTTGTTTTCCTCCCGAGCTTGTGACAGCAATTCATCAGAAACATCACCGCCGGTGATCTTCGCGTCACCATTAAGGTATCTGTAGTAGGAGAAACATTGTTTTCCCGCACCGCATCCCACATCGAGGATAACGTCGCCTTTTTTCAATTGGATCAGATCGAGCATCCAGCTATCAATATCACGACCGCCGTATTTATTGTGGATATCAATCCGTTTCAGCAAATCGTTGGTGGTTTCCTGGTAATCAATTTTCATGGAAGCCTCTCAAAAATGGGGTGGATAATGCATTTCGAATACAGGAACACAAGTATAAATGACGAACCTTGAAACTTCAAGAAAGGTTCAACAAATGCGAGGAAGCATTTCGCCAGATAGCACATCGAGCAGGCGGGTACCACCAATAGACGTTTTCATCAAAACCTTACCGGGGTGCGATGCCTCTACGATGCCGATGCGCGCCGTGTTTTCAGCATACCGGCAGCCGCGCATGGCGCGAAGAGCAAGGTCAGCTTCTTCAGGAGGGACGATGACGATCAGTTTGCCTTCATTGGCGATATACAGGGGATCAAAGCCAAGCATTTCGCAGGCGGAGCGGGTAACCGGGTGGACGGGAATACTATCTTCATCCAACAGGATACCCACTCGGCTTTGCTGTGAAATCTCATTCAGGGTTGTTGCCAGACCGCCGCGTGTGGGATCGCGAAGAACATGTGTGTGCGGTGCAGCTTTTAGAAGTTCCTCAATGAGATGGTTTAATGGCGCGGTATCAGATGCAATTTCAGCTTCGAAACCCAACTCTCCGCGTGCGGAGAGAACCGCGATACCGTGATCGCCCAGGTTCCCGGAAACGAGCACCACATCCCCCGGCCGGGCATACTGACCGCCAATGTGCACCGAATCATCCAACCAGCCGGTGCCTGTGGTTGTAATAAAGATCTGGTCAGCGCCGCCTTTTTCTACCACTTTGGTATCGCCGGCTACCAGAATCACTCCGGCTTCATCTGCCGCGATTTTCATGGATTGTACAATCCGTCTCAATATCGATACCGGAAGGCCTTCTTCCAAAATGAAACCTGCGGTTATATAGAGAGGCTTCGCGCCAGAAACAGCCACATCGTTGACCGTACCGCAGATGGAAAGACGGCCAATATCTCCACCGGAAAAGAAAATCGGTTTCACGATGTGTGAGTCTACGGAGAGAATAAGACGGCCTTTTTTACTCGAAAATTCAGGAACCCCAAGAGAGGCAAAATCGTTGGCTTCATCCAACGCGGGATTGCTGAAAACAGGCTGGAATACAGATCGGACCAACTCGGCGGTCATGCGGCCGCCACTACCGTGCCCCATAACGATCTGTTCGACATGATTCAAAGGGACGGGACAAACCGGTCCTTCGAAGGAAGGGATATTGGGGTTCATACTTGTTTCTCCGTCATTCCTGTTCTGGCTCTCCCATATCGCAAATATGCCGCACAGGCTCCTTCAGAAGATACCATGGTTGCGCCAAGCGGATGGTCCTGGGTGCAAAGGGTTCCAAATGCCGGACATTCAGGCGGTTTCTTGATGCCTTGCAAAATCTGACCGGCAATGCAGATATCCGATTCGCGGGTTTGTATATTACCGACATTAAAGCGTTTTTCTGCATTAAATTCGGAAAACTCTGCCCGCAAACCAAGCCCGCTCATGGGAATCTCACCGATGCCGCGCCAACCACGATCACAGGGTTCAAAAACGGTGCGGATCATTTCCTGAGCGGGAATATTCCCTTTTTCTGTGACCACCCGGGTATACGCGTTTTCCACGGTATGACGGCCGGATTCCAATTGCTTAACCGTCATCAGAATACCTTCCACCAGATCCAACGGTTCGAATCCTGTAACCACGATCGGAATGTGATACTTCTCTGCGATTGGAGGGTATTCCCAGGTGCCCATCACGGAACAAACGTGACCGGCCGCCAGAAAACCCTGCACACGATTGTGCGGTGCGCTGAGGATGGTGTGCATGGCTGGAGGGACGCAAACCTGAGAGACAAGGATCGAAAAATTCTTTAATCCCAGCGCTTTTGCCTGCAGAACACTCATCGCGTTTACAGGAGCGGTGGTTTCAAAACCAATGGCAAAAAACACCACTTGTTTATCTGGATTTGCGGAAGCCAGTTTCAATGCATCCAGCGGGGAATACACAATGCGCACCTGGCCGCCAGCAGCTTTGATGCTGAATAGATCACGGTTTGACCCTGGAACGCGCATCATATCCCCAAAGGTGGTAAAGATCACATCGGGTTGAGAAGCGATGGCCAGGGCTTTATCGATCAGTTCAAGGGGCGTAACACATACAGGGCAGCCAGGGCCGTGTACGAGTTCAATCTTCCCGGGAAGAAGTTCATCCAAACCATAACGCAGAAGGGCATGTGTCTGGCCGCCGCAAATCTCCATGATCGCCCAGGGGCGGGTCGTGATGCGGTGAATTTCCGCCAGTCCGGCTTTTACCAGATCCGCGTTGCGGAATTGGTCCAGAAGCGCGAAAGTATCAGAGGTCACAAAGTTTCTCCGGCATCCATTTCACTTTCGATTTCACCCAGCTCTCGCAAGGCATCCAGCGTCTCCATGGCCTCTTTTTCGCTCAGGATATTCAGGGCAAAACCAGCGTGCACGATGGTGAAGTCGCCAACTTTGGCTTCGGGTAATGCCTGTAAACAGGCTTCCCTGAGAACGCCGCCAAAGTCAATCTTACACATACGCATTCCAGCTGAGTCATAGATATCAACAATTTTACCGGGTACTGCCAGACACATTTAAACCTCCTTATCAAAAAAACTGGCCGCGATAACGGCCTGTCCCAATGACACACAGGCATCATTGGTGGGAACTCTTTTATGCGTGAAAACGTTGAACTTGTTTTCTTCCAGTAATTTTACGGCTTTAGTCAACAAAAGGATGTTCTGCCAGACGCCGCCGCTCAACGCCACATTCTTGATGCCGGTTTCTTCGCAGATGACCTGGCTCACTTCAAGGCACAGGCGGGCAACTGTGTTATGAAAGCGACCCGCGATGACCGGAACAGCTACCCCTGATAGTAGATCGGCAAGTATCGATTCCATTACCGGGCGAATTTCGATTGTATCGAAATTTAGATCGAAAGCATATTCATCCGTTTCATCCCTGTTGGCGCGGGCTTCCAGTTCAATGGCCGCCTGGCCTTCATAGGTGACCTTGTGGCGTATATCTATCAAAGACGCAACGGCATCAAACAACCGTCCCATGGATGATGTTACCGGCGAGTTGATGCGACCATTCAATTGTGATTGGATGACCACAAGTTCGGACTTCGAGAAGTATTGTACCGGCGGGAGTGAATCCTTCCATGGAATAGAGCAGCTATGCAAAACCGCCAGAGCTGTGCGGGCAGGGGTTCGCACGGCGTTATCACCGCCGGGTAGACAGAATTGCGACAGATGAAAACGCCGCTGGTAACCTTGATATCCGCCAACCAGGACTTCGCCGCCCCAGGTCGTGCCATCGGTTCCGTAACCGGTACCGTCAAAAGTCAGGCCGATAACCGGTTCATTCGAATCATAATTGTTGTCGGCCAGACATGCTGCCAGATGAGCGTGGTGGTGTTGGACCTGTATCAGGGGAAGGTTATCCTGTTGGCTGCGCTTTTGCGCGTAACGGGTAGACAGATAATCGGGGTGGAGATCACAGGCGATGTGCTGCGGTTTGATGCGAAAAAGATTCTCAAAATGAACGATCGCCTGCTCATAAGATTGAAGCGTTTCATAATTTTCAAGATCGCCAATGAAATGGCTATGAAAGGCATACGAATCACGTGTCAGCGTGAAATGGTTTTTCAATTCCGCTCCGGCGGCAAAGATGGGCGGCATTGTGAACGGCAGGGTAAGTGGATCAGGGGCATAGCCGCGAGACCGGCGAATAGGATACTGCGTGCGATTGGTTACCCGGACAACCGAATCATCGACGCGCATGTGAATGCCGCGGTTATGTGTAAGAAAGGCGTCAGCCAGAGGCGAGAGTCGCAGGTCGGCATCCGTGTCCTCAAAAGCGATGGGTTCTTCACTTAGATTGCCGCTGGTCATCACCAGAACATCGGGGAAGTCAGGAGCCGGTTCCAGCAACAGATAATGCAGGGGCGTGTAAGGCAGCATGAAGCCCAATGTCTTTTGTCCAGGCGCCAACTCATCGGGCAGGGGACAACCCTTCCGTTTTTCAAGAAGGACGATGGGCCGCTGGCGGCTTTCAAGAAGTTCCTGTTCTTCAGGGGAAACATGGCAATAGCGTCGGATGATTTCCAGAGAGAACGCCATTAATGCGAAAGGTTTTCCCACGCGTTTTTTTCGCAGCCTGAGTTCGTGAACAGCTCTCTGGTTGGCTGCATCACAAGCCAGGTGGAAGCCTCCCAGACCTTTTGTGGCCAGGATCAAGCCTTCATGAAGGGCTTTTCGTGAGGAGGTCAAAGCGGCTTCATCAACAGAGATTGGCTTTCCTGAAACGCTATATTTTATAGAAGGGCCACAAACCGGGCAGGCGACCGGCTGGGCATGGAAACGACGGTCAAGGGGATCTTCATATTCGCGGCGGCAATCCGGGCACAGGGCAAAATCCGACATGGTGGTAAAAGGACGGTCATACGGAATATTCTTAATGATCGAAAACCGCGGTCCGCAATTGGTACAGTTGATGAACGGGTAACGATAGCGGCGGTTGACAGGGTCAAAGAGTTCACGCAGGCAATCCGGGCAAATTGACATATCAGGAGAAACCGGGATGAATTGGTCCGGATCGGATTGACTTTCAATGATCGAAAATTGCGTATAGGCATTTGGAGAGATAGTTTCTGACGTGAACTCATCAATCCGGGCAAGCGGGGGCGGCGACTTACGCAATTCATTGACAAACTGATCAAGTGCTTCACCCGAGCCATTCAGCTCGATATCCACGCCATTCGAAGTATTGCGTACCCAGCCGGTAAGGTGATTCTTGACCGCCAGTTGGTAAACGAACGGCCTGAATCCAACTCCCTGTACGATACCGCGTACGTGTACGGCGAGCCCGGACTTTTCTTCCATATAGAAGGAACCTACCTGGAGGCCTGTTTTACCCGGGCTTCCAGCCAGTCCAACCAATCTGAGACACCTTCACCGGAAACGCAGGAGATCGGAAAGGTCTTCAGACCGGGATTCAACATTTCAACACCCTGTTTGAAATAGTCTGGGCGGAACTTGATGTAGGGTAGCAGATCCATTTTGTTCAGGATCAACACATCAATGCCGCGGTAAATGGCCGGGTATTTGTAGGGTTTGTCATCCCCTTCTGGCACAGAGGCAATCAAAACATTGATGTCTGTGCCCAGGTCAAAGGCGGCTGGGCAGACCAAGTTGCCGACATTTTCGATGATCATCAGGTCTATCTTTTCAAGAGGAAGTTGCTGCATACCGCCGGCGACCATAACCGCATCAAGATGGCAGTCTCCACCGGTATTAATTTGCACGGCAGGAACGCCAACTTCGGTCATCTTATCCGCGTCAATGGTCACTGCCGCTGTATCTCCCTCAATAACTCCAAGCTGGAGGCGGTTTTTCAAACCATGAATGGTTTGAAGTATGAAACTTGTTTTTCCGGCACCGGGAGACGCCATGAGATTAATGGAAAATACACCCTTGCTTTTCAAAAGAGAACGGTTTTGCGCGGCAATCTGGTCATTAGCGCTCAATATCTTCTCTACGACAGGAACGCGAACAGAATTCATTCAACCTCACTTTTCAATTTCAATGCTGTCAACAAAAAACTCTTCCCCTGCCAGGATATGAATATCCGGACTGCCGCATTGCGGGCAGGGTTGAAGCGCGGAATCAATTTGATATTCGGTGGTACATATATTACAGCGCAATACAGCCGGGCGGCGTTCAAAATGCAACTGGGCACCCTGACACAGACTGTCCTTACTAATGATATCCCAATAGAACTGGACGGAATCATCCACAATACTGGATAATTTTCCGATCACCAGATTGATACCAGTAACTTTTTGGGCATCAGATTCCCGGGCATACTTCTCAGAAATCTGTAGGATCGATTCGGTAACGGCTAATTCATGCACCCTGTTATTATAACTTTGTTTTCTCTATAAAGAAAACAAATAAGACAAATAATGTATGTATATCTCCTATTGATTAATGATATCCCTGTAAACAGAGCTTGTGACTGATCATTGACTCTGTGAAGACATATTTGTAAGCCATTCCATACACTTTTCAATGGCTATCACAGACAAAAACGCCGTCTGTGGGGAGAGATGTTCGGTGAAACCAAACGCGTATCCACGTACTGATAACAGCCAGGCTTGAGGTCTGGATTTGTATAATGAGTCTGTCAATTCGAGACAGGCTTCTGCGGTCATATGATGGGTAAATGGAGATGTTTGGAATTCACCGGAAACTTCACCAAATTGGATGTCATTGGGTATGTCACCGGTATGAGCATCCACAAAGCATACATTCTGGTAGCGGGCAAGGGTCTCGGTTACTTCCGGATTGAGCTGCAATTGAAAGAGCAGATGGGGAAAATCCTCACCGATCTCAAACGGTTCTTCCCAACTCTCAGGAACTTTTCGACCCAATTTCTTTGCCACGCCGGCTAAAATATGCCAGGCCACACCGTCATCCTGACGGTCTGGATTGCCATAACCTACAATGATTGTAGAAGGAGTTTTCATAGTGAGGATTTAAAAGGGCGATGCCAGTCAATACGGCACCGCCCTTTTGTATTAGCTAGATGGTTCAGTCGCGCTTAAGTGTCTGGATAGTTGTGCCTTCGGGATCAACAATGTCCACGATCATGGGCATTTGGCCCACGGCGTGGGTTGAGCAGGAAAGGCAGGGATCGTGAGCGCGGACAGCCGCTTCCACCCGATTCAAGAGACCTTCTCGAACCTGTTGGCCGGAGATATAGGTTTTGGCAACGCTGTCAACCGCGTTGCTCATGGCCCAATTGTTATGTCCGGTGGAAACAATCAGATTAACCTTTTCCAACTGTCCATTGGCATTGGCTTTGTAATGGTGGATCAATGTGCCGCGCGGAGCTTCAATAATACCTACACCTTCACCCTTAAAATCCTGTTTCGTGTTCATGATGTCTGTGCTCAAAATATCAGGATCATCGAGCAGCATGCGAACACGTTCAATGGCGAACAGGGTTTCTATCAGACGGGCATAATGATACAAAAGGGTGTTTTCCACCGGTTTCCCGTTATTGATCTGTTTCCAGAGTTTATGCTCCTCATTGGCCATGGGAGTTTCAATAACGTCAGAAGCGTTCAGGCGACCTAATGGACCAACACGATAGACGCCTTCGGGGAAGCCCAGTTTTTTGTAATACGGGAATTTGAGGTAAGACCAGTTTTCCACATGTTCGGCAATATGGTCAAGGTAATTCTTGCCTTCGAATAATTCCAGCTGCTTGCCGGTGCGGTCGATCAGACGGACGTTGCCTTCATACAGCTCAAGACCGTTCTTCGGGGTAACCAAGCCGAAATAACCGGTGGGGAATACACCAAATTTATCAATGTCTTCCTTGTTTGCTTTTGCCCAGTCTTTAATAATCTGCAGGCCAATTTTAGTTGTGGCTATCTGAGCGTCAATATCTTTCAAGATGGCATCACGTTCAGCCGGTTTGAGTGCCTTATTGACCCCACCGGGAACAGCAAAGAGTGGATGAATTCGGCGGCCGCCAAGTATGGAAATGATCTCCTGCCCCCATTTTCGCAGATTGACGGCTTTAAGAGCCAGTTCAGCGTTGGCGCCGATGACACCAACAACATTGCGCACGGCGGGATCCGCGTCAAAACCCAGAAGCAGGTCAGGGCCGGCCAGTTCGAAGAAATGCATACCATGACTCTGTACGATCTGCCCCATATGCATTAGTTCGCGCAAGAGGGAAGCCGGGCGCGGTGGAGGTGTGCCCATGACAGCATCGCCAGCTTTCGCGGCAGCCAGGTGGTGGCTTACCGGGCAGATACCGCAGATACGCGGAGTAATGTAGGGCATTTCGAAAACCATACGGCCTTCGCAGAATTTTTCAAAACCGCGGAATTCGTTGACATGCAGGTAAGCGCGGGAGACGTCACCCTTGTCGTCAAGGTGAATGGTCACCTTGGCGTGGCCTTCAATACGGGTAACCGGTTCAATGGTTATTTTTTGAGCAGGCATAATCTGTATCTCCTCTCTTTACCTTTAATGCCAATCCAGCAGATCGCCCTTGATTTCGGGGCGGCGTCCCTGGGCTAATTCACTGAGCACGTGATAGATTACTTCAGGGCTGGGCGGGCAACCGGGGACGAAAATATCCACGGGCACCACGTCCTGAAGAGCGCGAACTTCGGTCGGCTTTGCGAGTTCCGGATCGGAGGGGATCATTCCGCTCGAATCGGTGGATTCAGTTTCAACATATGCGCGGCGCAGGGTTTCTTCCAGGGTGAAGAAGTTGCGCATGGCAGGAACACCGCCAAATACAGCGCAATCACCAAGCGCAACCAATAATCCGCAGCGGCTGCGCATACGATGAGCTACTTCTTCATTGTATGAATTATTAATTCCACCTTCCAGAATACCGACATCGACACCACTTTCATCCGGTTCTTTTAAATCTGTGATGGGTGTAGCACGCAGATCAGCCAGTTCAGCCACCGTTACGATTTTTTCATCAATATCCAACAATGACATGTGACAACCGGCGCAACCCGCCAGCCAGTCTGATGCAATTTTTGGTTTTGCCATGATTACTCCTTAATAGTTTCCCTGGATATCAGGCTTCAACGATATCCGCGGAAGATACACGTGATTTGATGGATTCTTTCCACGCGTCGTTCGTCTTAATACCAAGACTGGCGGCGATCGATTTCAACGCCTTTTCGCTGGTTACTACGCCGGCAGGGGCATTGAGAGCGGCGACTGATTTTTGCAGACGCCCGTCAAGGTTGACATAGTGTCCCGTCACTTCAGCCCACATCTCCACCGGAATTACCACATCAGCTTTGGCAGTCAATTTCGAATGGTAGGCTGCTCCAACAGCAAGGAACGGCGCTCCTTCCAGATTCTTGAGCAAACGTTCTGATGGCTCATCATCTCCAAGGGCAACAAAAAATGCCTGATGTTTTCCTGCTTCAAAGGGTTGATCCAGCTTGAGTTGTGAAGCAGCCAAGCTATTGGCTTTGCCCTTGGTGCTGATGACCACGGCGTTCTTGATGGATTTGGACAGGTCTACTAGAGCGGCAACAGCGGATTTACCCTCTTTGGCAGAGAATTTTCGGCCAAAGATGAACACCGGGTGTTCGGCAGCCGCCAGGAGTTCACCTGCAGCAGCCAGATCAGTGTCTTTTACTCCAAGTTTGGATGCAATGTCAGCCACAGCCTGTTTCTTAACGGCGGCTTTCAGGGCAGCCATGATTTCGACTTTCGTTCCCTTCGATGCTTTGATGCGAACATCAGCAAATGGATCAAATCCATTATCATCTGGATCAATAACGATCAATTTAGTACCGCCCGGAAGGAGTCTCTTGACAAGGAAACCAAGGACCTGGTGATTGGTAGCAAGATCGGTATCCACAACAACCACGCAATCGGCAGTATCCAGAGCATCAACCTTGCCTTCAAAGGATTTCTTCATTTCATCTGCAAGTGCGGCGGCGGAGACTGTTGGCCAGCCTTCTTCCGTTGTGGTAACCATTCCGCTCTTCAAACCATCAGCAAAGACCTGTTTGAAGAGAGAAAGGGATTCAACAGGCAGACGGGTGGATGCAATGGCTGCCACCCCGGAACCGTTCTTACCAACCAGCGGTTTATAGGCGGCAGAGATCGCGGCCACAGCTTCTTCAAATGTGGCGGCTTTTAGTTCGCCATTCTTGCGCACCATGGGTGTAAGAATACGTTCGCGTTTTTCTTCCAATGGAATAAAGCGGCCGGTTTTGCAAAGTACACCGCCACTTGGACCTTCACTCCAACGGCCTTCCACACGGACAAGCTGGTTGTCTTTGACACCTACATTGATGGCGCAACCAACAGAACAACCGGTGCATACGGAAGCCACTTTAGTGATCTGGGCATCCTTGCCGCGATAGGCGGACTGGCGGTCAATTAATGCACCGGTCGGGCAGACCTGAACACAAGTACCGCAGGATACGCAGGAGGATTCGCCGATGGGAACACCATAATCGGCAACCAAATAGCTTTTAGCGCCGCGCTCTTCAAAACCCCAGGTAAAATTGCCGACCAGTTCGCCGCAGGCGCGAACGCAGCGGCGGCACAGAATACAGCGGTTGTTATCCAGAATAAAATATGGTCCTGAGGCATCCACACTAAAAGTCGAGAAATTTGGTGAAAGCGGCCAGTTGGTCATACCTTCGCCGTAAGCTGCATTTTGCAGTTCGCAGTCACCGCCTGATTCCTGGCAGAACGGACAAAAGTGGTTCCGCTCGCTAAAAAGCAGGGTAAGTACAAATTTTCTGGCCTCTTTTACCCGGTCGGTGGTTGTTTTCACAACCATCTTTTCGCTGACCGGTAAAGTGCAGGAAGGTTGCAATGTTCTGGCGCCTTCCACTTCCACCAGACATAAACGGCAACCTCCATACGGGGTTAATTCCGAGTGATCGCAGAGGGTCGGAATATCAATCCCGGCAGCCTGGGCAGCCCGAAGTACCGTTGTCCCTTCTTTTACTTCAATGTTCTTGCCGTCAATGGTTAAGTTGACCATAAGAAAACCTCTCTTTTTCGAGATTACAGTTTATGCGTGTACCTTATGTCCACTCATGGAGCAAACTCCAGAGGGACAAACTTTAAGACGAATGTGCGCCTCAACTTCCGCTCTAAAATACTTCAGAATATCCCTGATCGGGGTACCGGAGGTTTGGCCGAGGCCGCAGTTGGATAGCTGGAACAAATTGTCGCTGATCGATTCAAGATCATCGAGGTCATGCAACGTTCCAACACCTTCAGATATCTGATCAAGGATCTCGTACGCCCGTTGATTGCCGATCCGGCAGGGAGAGCACTTTCCACAGCTTTCCACGCGGAAGAAGTTCATTAGAACCTTTGCCAGGTCGACAACACAGGTGTCTTCATTGCAAATGAGCAACGCGCCTGACCCCAGGGCAACGCCGGCTTTATTGAACGAGTCAAAATCCATGGGCGTATCCTGCAAACTTGCCGGGATGATGGATCCACTCGAGCCACCGGTTTGCGCCAGTTTGAAATTTGTCCCATTTTTCATCCCCTTGCCGTAAATGGCAATAACCTCACGGAGAGTGATGCCCATGGGGACTTCAATCAGGCCGGTCACATTAACATTACCCAAAATGGTATAGACTTTTGTTCCAGGGCTGCTGGGGGTTCCGATGGATTTGAACCAGGCTGCGCCTTCACGAAGGATAGCCGGTACATTGGCCAGAGTTTCAACATTGTTGATGAGAGTCGGTTTGTTCCAGAGTCCGTTGGTTGTCGGGTACGGAGGCCTGGCTCTTGGCTCGCCACGATTACCTTCGATGGATTCAAGCAAAGCGGTTTCTTCACCGCAGATGTACGCTCCCGCGCCTGAATGGAGATGGAGTTCAAAAGAAAAACCAGAATTAAAAATGTTTTTCCCAAGAAATCCCATTTCCCTTGCGGCAATGATGGCTGCTTCAAGGCGTTGACGTGCAAGGGCATATTCCCCTCGGATATAAATATATCCTTCCGATGCACCTACGGCATAGCCGGCAATGGTCATTGCCTCTAAAATGGAGAAAGGATCTCCTTCCAGGATCAATCGATCTTTGAATGTTCCAGGTTCGCTTTCATCCGCATTGCAGACAACATACTTCTGGTCGCCTTTTGCCTGGGCTACGAACTTCCATTTCAATCCAGTTGGGAAACCCGCACCACCACGGCCGCGAAGTCCAGACTTCATGATCTCGTCGATCACTTCGGCAGGTTTCATGCTGGAAATGATCTTACCCAAAGCTTCATATCCATCATGGATAATGTATTCTTCAATATTATTTGGATCAATTATTCCAGCCCGCTGCAGAACAATCCGGTTCTCAGCAGGCATAGTCCCTTTCCGGGAACTTAACCAGGCGATCCTTCCGGATAACTCGCGGCTGGAAGCCAGAAGTTCACTGGCGATCCTTCCTTTGTAAAGGTGCTCTTCAACAAGGTGGTGAACATCACCGGTTTTTACCGGACCATAAATTGCGGCTTCAGGATAAACGATTACAAGGGGAAGGGCGTCATGCCGTCCAACATCGCCCACCATGGTCAGTGAGACTTCTTCGGCTATCCCAAAGGCGTTCAATTCTTGTTGAATCTGTTCAAAAACTTGCCGGGCTCCCCGTTCCATTGAGAGCGGGTCACTGGAAACCAAAACCATGGATCGGTAGGCTTTCATTGTGCGCTCCTATTCGTATCGGGCTAATATGGATTGAAGTTCGCCGGGAGTGATGTTTCCGTAGACATCGTCATCAATTGTCATTACCGGACCCACACCGCATATTCCCAGGCAGGAAGTTGTCAGAAGTGTCCACTTGCCGTCCGGACTGGTTTCGCCGGATTTCAATTGAACCTGAGCCTGAAGTTCTTCCCATACTTCCTTTCCACCTACCACGTGACAGGGCGCGCTTTCACAGAACTGAATTACGTGACGACCTCGCGGTTTGGTGGAAAGCATCCGATAAAAGCTGGCTACCGAATATAGCTGGCTTTTCGGGGCTTTCAACAGCTTGCTTACCTCGTCCAGCGCTTCTGGAGGAATAAACCCGAGCCTTTGATTGATATCGTTGAGGATCGGGATCATTTCTTCGCGTTTGGCGCCGAAGGCATCAACGGATGCCTTTACTGCTACTATGACTGAATTTGCCACATCACTTTGTTTGGTATTTGGAACCATACTTCCTCCATAATGTAGGAACGATGCGAACAGCATAGAAAGCGTAACTGATTTTTCGAAAGTCCCAGCAAGTATTCAATTAAAGAAGATTGCTACTTCACCTCCACAGCGTTAAAGTTACATACCTGAGCGCAGATACCACAGCGAATACAGATATCTGGATCAATCACATGAGTCTGGCGCCGTTCACCGGTAATTGCATTGACCGGACAATTGCGAGCGCAGACTGTGCAACCTGTACAGACCCCATCTGTAATGGAGTAATGAATAAGGGCTTTACAGACTTTCGCCGGGCAGCGTTTTTCGTAGATATGCGCCTCATACTCATCACGGAAATGCTTTAAGGTGCTGATCACTGGATTAGGAGCACCCTGACCCAATCCACAGAGAGATGAGGTAACAATTTCCTTGCAAAGATATTCAAGGGTCTCGATATCACCATCTTTGCCTTTTCCATCGCAGATATTCTGCAAAATTTCCAGAATACGGCGGGTACCGACACGGCAGGGCGTGCACTTTCCGCAACTTTCATCCTGGGTGAAATCCATGAAATAGCGGGCGATATCGACCATGCAGGTCTCATCATCCAGAACGATAAGACCACCGGAACCCATCATGGCGCCGGCAGAGATTAGAGATTCATAATCGACGGGCAGGTCTAGATATTTCGCGGGGAGACAACCACCCATGGGGCCGCCGATTTGCGCGGCTTTGTATCCCTTATCATCTTTAATGCCACCACCAACTTCGTACACCAATTCGCGAAGGGTGATTCCCAGGGGGACTTCGACCAGACCGGGTTTCTTTAAATCACCGGCCAGAGCGAACGTCTTTGTCCCTTTGCTTTTTTCAGTTCCAAGGCTGGCATACCATTCCGCGCCCTTGAGAATAATCTGTGGAACATTGGCGTAGCTTTCAACATTATTGATATTGGTTGGCTTGCCAAACAAACCTTTTACAGCCGGAAATGGCGGTCTGGGGCGGGGTTCTCCACGTTTGCCTTCGATGGACGACATCAACGCCGTCTCTTCACCGCAGACAAAAGCGCCGGCCCCCATGCGGACCTCAAGGTCGAAGTCAAAGCCGGAACCAAGAATATTCTTGCCGAGCAGCCCGAGTCCGCGAGCCTGTTCAATGGCAATATTCAGGGTTTGCACAGCCACAGGGTATTCTGCGCGGCAATAAACATACCCCTGACTGGAGCCGGTGGTGTAACCGGCGATAATCATGCCTTCCAAAACAGCATGCGGATCACCTTCCAGAACACGGCGATTCATAAACGCGCCGGGGTCGCCTTCATCCGCATTGCAGACGGTATATTTGGGGGTTTCCGCGCTGGCACGGGCAAACATCCATTTCTTACCAGCCGGGAAACCTGCACCACCACGGCCGCGCAAGCCTGAACGAAGGATTTCATCGATAACCTGGTCAGGAGTCATGGATGTTAAAACTTTGGCTAGAGCCTGATATCCATCTTCCGCGATATAGTCTTCGATATTTTCAGGATCGATCTTTCCGCAATTACGCAGAACAACACGTAATTCCTTGGGGGTGGGAGCGGAAAGTTCTTCGTCTTTTACCTTTTCATCTTCAATGACGAATTTTTTGGCAACACGGCCCTTGAGAAAATGCTCTTCCACCAAAAATGGAACATCATCAACTGTCAGACCACCGTAATGAACACCCTCCGGATAGACCATTAATTCAGGCCCCTGTGAACACCCGCCAATGCGTGACGTTTCAAGAACCTGGATCTCATCAATTAATCCCTGGGCTACCAGTTCATCCTGTAGAGCGTCCATTACTTCGTGAGCGCCTTTTTCAAGACACTCAGGGTCTACACAAACCAAAACATGAGAACGAAAATACTTCATTGGAAAACCTTCGATAAAGAATATAGTAAAAACTAAGCTTGAATTACGTGATCCTTGACAACTTTTCCCTGACCAATGTGTTCAACCATGATACGGCGAGCCACTTCGGGTGAGACTTTTCCATAGGTAACTTTGGGTTCGGAACCAACCGTAACTTGAACGATCGGTTCTTTTTCACATAAACCAATACAGCCGGTCTGTGACACCGTAATGTCGGTAATATTATCCTTTTCGATAATATCAAGAACAGCTTTCATGGTGTCGCGAGCTCCCGCGGCAATACCGCAGGTCCCCATGGCAACTGTTACCAGGGCTTTCCCTTCCGCGGTCTTTACTTTGCGTTTCTCAAGAGCTTCTTCGCGTATCTTTTTCAAATCTTCCAGCGATTTTATTGTGGTCATCGTCTTTCTCCTGAATACAGGGTTCTTTCAGGCATGGCTTTGAATATTGCTCACACCTGATTCGAAAAAATTGCGCAAAAAATTTAGCACGACAGGTTCAGTCAATGAGACATCCTGCAGTTCACTTTTGATAGTTTCATCATCCAGGAAGAATTCTTCATTTCCAACAATATAACGAAAGATGAAATGAATGGCAGGGTGGGCGATTATAAGATTCAAAAATGTGGTTGAGAGATCACCAAGAGGCATGCGGTCAATATGACTTCTCTGGAAATCCACATAGACTTTCGTGCCAAATCCTGGTTTTGAAGTAATGGTTAATGATCCATCACATAACTCAGCCGCTTCTTTGAGAAGCGGTATACCCAGACCAACCTTACGGGTGGTTCGGGAGGTGACGAATGGATCGGTAACACTTTTAACCATTTCCTCAGACATGCCTTTTCCGTCATCTTCAACACACATACTCAATCGATCATGGGTTAAATCTTCCACGATTTCAATGCGGATGGTCTTTGCATCGGCCGCAGCGCTGTTTTCAGCAATGTCAAGCAGATGAAGAGCCAATTCGCGCATCTAACTAATCCCTATTCCTGTCCTGGCTGGATGGTTTTGATTAACTGCGGGAATTTATTTGGACGAACGCGTCCGTGCAAATCCTCATCAATAACCACTACCGGCGCCTGGCTGCACGCACCCACGCAACGGCAGACTTCGAGGGTGATCTCACCGTCTTCGGTTGTCTGGCCGGGTTCAATGCCGAGTACTTGTTTGGCTTTTTCAATGATCTGGGGAATGCCGCCGACATAACAGGCAGTACCGAGACAGAACTTGACGGTGTGTTTCCCTCTCGGGCTGGTGGTAAAGAAAGAATAGAACGAAACAACGCCGTGCACCTGACTGACAGGAACATCAAGCTGCTGGGCAACATAGACTTGCATCGGCCTGGAAATGAAACCGATCTTGCCCTGAAGCTCGTTCAGAACAACCATAGTCGCGCCATTTAAATGTTTATTTCGGTCAATTACTTCGTCAATTATTTTCTTTAGTTCGGGTTTTGCAAGGGGATCGTTTGGTGAAATACTTGTTTTTAATTCTGCCATGATCGGCTCCAAAAATTTTAAGAGTCTCCTCTAAGATTGCATTTTCATACCAATACTCTCCAAATTATGTACTTCAAGTGTACAGTCCTGCAGTTCAATGAGAATAGGTGCAAATGTCATTGAAAAGTTGGAAAGATGGTCATCAAAAATGTTTACAATCAGCGAAAAAATTTTCACCGATTAAGTTGATTGATTTTACCTTAACCTGTGATTTCTGTCACAAATTTGGGTGATTTAATTCAAATTTTCTTCCATCCAAATTTGCCAACGCCAGTTTCAACTCCGTTATACATGGCCTTTGCATGGTAAAAAAATTTACCCCCAGAAATTCGTTGAGTCTGTGCGCGTCCCCGCTTTGAATTAGTGTCAAATCTTTTAATTGAGGAAATACTTCGGTCGCTTTTTCGGGTGTGATATGCCGGGAGATTTCCATTACCCGATACGATTCGAGTTCTTCCGGAATTAAACCAAGGGTAGGCAGTAAACCAAAAGCCTGGCGGTTGACATGTGCCGGGATCAATAGGCCACCCAGCCGACTGACAAAATCGCAGGCTTTTCTGATGGTTATGGATGACGACGTGAGCAGCAAGGATTCTTCACGCCGGATGAATTGACCTGTGGAATCAACGACAAATTGTTCACCAAAGTAATCAGGCTGGTTAGTCAGACCAGGCATGCTTTTTCCAACCAGTTCTTGCATTTCGGCAAGCTGCTCGAGAGAATCAAAAAGACAGAGTAAGTGAATCTCTTCATTGGTTTGCAGTTCCATCCCTGGAAAAACATGCAAACCTGTTCCACGGGCAGCCTCAATCACCGCAACAGCATTGGCTGACGCGTTATGATCGGTGATGCCGATAATACTGATTCCCCGGTCTAACGCCTCCTCCACAATCAAAGGCGGAATCATTTCCACTTCTGCGCATGGTGAAAGAACAGTATGGACGTGAAGTTCCGCGCGGTAGGTATTAAATGGACTCACGGGTTGCGCAAACCCATCTCCCATAATTGACCGATTGTGTAAAAACTGGATTTCGTTGTCGAAAGAAGAGTCACACCTTCATCATTGGCTTTCTGGATTGTATTTTCATCAGGCATGGCACCTTCGGTGATAATCACGGCTGTAAGTTC
This sequence comes from uncultured Leptolinea sp., assembly GCA_964397625.1. Taxonomy (GTDB): domain Bacteria; phylum Chloroflexota; class Anaerolineae; order Anaerolineales; family Anaerolineaceae; genus Leptolinea. The sequence goes on from CAYNJT010000005.1 coordinate 87,850, forward strand.
AAGAAGCGCGGCAACGGCGACAATGTTGCCATGTGCCTGAAGAGTCACCCAGATACCCTGTTTGGGTGCTCCGGCCATCACGCAACTTAACAGATCAGAGGTATAACCGAAAGAAGGTTCGATTGAGGCAAAGTCTTTGGCTTCAGTCAATACTTTTAATTCCAACGAATTGATAATTTCTTGAATATTCATTTCATTTCTCCGGCGGATTAGGATTTTGCTCACCGAGAGTCTCTTTGCTCTCAAGGTTTATCTTCATTTTTAATCGCGTGCCTTTACCCAGCACCGATTCAAGTTTCATGCTATCCACACAGCGGGCAATGTTTGCGAGTCCCATTCCTGCGCCAAATCCTAAT
>CAYNJT010000005.1:88215-91822 GCA_964397625.1 uncultured Leptolinea sp.
CCTAATTCACGAATTTCCTCTGGCGCTGTGGAATAACCCGGTTTCATTGCCTGTTCAACATCCGCGATCCCGGGTCCGTCATCTGTTACGTCAATCGTAATCTGGTGCGGCTCAATTTCGACGCGAATAATACCGCCGTTATTTGTGTGGATGATGAGGTTGATCTCAGCTTCGTAGATGGCTATGGAGCAGCGCCGGGCGATTTGCGGGCTTGCGCCCAGGCGCAATAGAGCCCGTTTGATGTTACTGGATGCCGCGCCCCCATGCACAAAATCATGCTGTTTGATGTTGTAGCGAAGGATAAGGCTTGTGCGGTCTGATTCTATGTCTTCAAAGAGATGAGAAGCGCGATAGCGGCGCATCTCTTCTTCCTGAGTTTTTGACTGTAATACTTTTAAGAGACCGCGGGTGATATCTCCCTTGGTGATAATACCGGATAGTCTGCCTTCTGTGTCAACAACAGGCAATCGACCTACGCCGGTAGCCACAAAAATCTTCAAGGCTTCAACCACCAGGTCCACATCTTTTACAGTGTATGGATTGGGGGTCATGTATTTTGTGGTAATGGCATTCAGATCACCTTCCATCAGGCAGTGAAAGATATCCTCCATACTAATCACGCCGATCAGATGGTCATCCTCGGTGACAGGCATGCCGGAAATCCCCGTCTTGCGGAAAATTTCCACCACATCTTTCATTTGCATGTCTGGAGAGGCGGCGCGCACGTTGCGCGTCATTACCTCGTTTATTCGTAATTCATACGCCAATTCCTCTGACCGCGTTATGCTCTCGGCCTGTTGGTCGGTCAACACAACCGTTGAACGAATGGAATTAGCGCTCATTGTCAGCTTTTATGAGATTTCTTCGCAGCTACAATCACCATCAGCAACAGACGATTCGAAACTCTTTAATCCATTTTGATACAGTCTTCCGCAGAGTTCAAACATGCCAAACGGGCTGGTTATAAGAGGGATACGTTCCTTGTTAGCCAGATCGATGGTTTCCTTCGGGGGAAGTTTTCCTCTGACGAGAACGATGGCAGCCACGTCAGCCATCTGGGCAGTCCGTACAACCTGCGGGTTGCAAAGACCCGTTAGGAGAACGGCTTCAGGTTGGATGGATGCCAGAACATCACTCATGAGATCGGCGCCGCATCCGCCTTTAATTTCCCTGCTCAGATCAGCATCCGGATTAATTAGAGTGCCATCGATTGTTTTAATCAATTCTGTTGCTTTCATGGACTTCTCTTGGCCATTATTTCTATGTATTTTTGACAATTGTACACAAGTTTATCATGTGAAGCCAGAAGAATGTTAATGTATTTCGAGAAATCAGGTATGAATTTTAACCATTTAACGAAACCATAAAAACATGGTTTAATTGTCGAATTCCAAAGCTTACGGAGATCAATATGAAACCAATGATACAACCAGTAAAAGGCACACGAGATTTTTATCCGGAAGAGATGTCGATCCGGACCTGGCTGTATCAACAAATTAAAACAGTCAGCTCCTCTTTTGGATACGAAGAATGGGAAGGTCCAATACTGGAAAGGTTGGAACTTTACGCGGCGAAATCGGGGGAGGAATTGGTTAAAGAACAATCGTTTGTTTTTTCAGACCGTGGCGGTGACCAGATCACTTTGCGGCCTGAATTAACACCAACCTTGGCGCGCATGATTGCCCAGAAACAAAATGAACTTGTTTTTCCGGTGCGCTGGTGGTCATTTGGCCCGTTCTGGCGTTATGAACGGCCTCAAAAAGGGCGAACTCGAGAATTTTTCCAGTGGAATATCGACATGCTGGGAGTGGATTCGCCGGAAGCGGATGCTGAATTGGTAGCTGTGGCAGCCAATTTCTTCTTGAGCGTTGGTTTGACTCCGGCAGATGTAAAGATTTTTATTAACAACCGCCGCTTAATGGATTCTGTTTTGGGGGAATTGGGAATTGCCGCTGACAGGCGGAAAACTGTCTTCCATGTGATCGACCGACGTGATAAGCTGACCCCTGAGGCATGGAGGGAATATGCGCTGGAGTGCGGTTTAACTGAACCCCAATTTGAAAGTCTATGCCAGATACTGTCTGATAAGGAACTATGGAAAAAATCAGAAGAACTGGTGCGTTTTTTCCAGGTTCTTGAAGCAATGGGACTGCGTGAGTTTGTGGTTTTTGATCCGCAGATTATTCGTGGTCTGGAGTATTACACTGGAACAGTCTTTGAAGGCCGCGACGCAACAGGCGAAGGGCGCGCGGTTTTTGGAGGCGGCCGGTATGACAATCTGGTGGGAGATGTAGGTGGAGATCCTTTGCCCGGTGTCGGCTTTGCCATGGGTGATGTGATGATAACCCTCTTATTGCAAAAATACGGCAAGCTGGCATTAAGTCAGGCGATCAACAAATCTGTACTGGTTACAGTTTTTAATGAGGATCTGCTGCCCTCATCGTTCGCGTTGGCCAATGAGTTACGCAAGGCTGGTATTGAGGCGGTAACTTATCCGGAAGCTGTCAAACTACCCAAACAGTTGAAATTTGCCGACCGCAAAGGAATTCGTTTCGCAGTTATTCAGGGACCGGATGAAGCAGCCTCAGGAACGGTAACGATAAAGAATTTGGCTTTACGGGAGCAAAAAACAGTCGAAATAAAAGAAGCCGCTAAAGTAATCTTTGAAATGTTGGGTTAACGAATGCTTGCCCGCTCGTTAGGGCTGTGATAAAATATTCGACGCTTATGGTGGCTGTAGCTCAACGGCAGAGCGCCACACTGTGGATGTGGATGTTGTGGGTTCGAAACCCATCAGCCACCCCACCATATATAGGAAAACCCCCTCTATTTCGGGGGTTTTCTCCATATATGGGGTGTGTTTTTTGGCAATAATTGGGTTTGTGTGCAACGTGTGTGCAACCGCAAAAGTCGATTTCAAAATAATTCGTCAATTTCGTTGACAACCACATTATTTAAGAACGTCCTGTGTGCAACCGATCTCAAATGGCGCATCAGTTATCTCGACCGGCGTAATTAATTCATCAATCATTGCCGCTGGTCCATCCTGCATTTCCTGGATCAAATGACCATAGATATTCAGGGTAACACTGACCTTGGAATGGCCAAGTCTTTTGGATACTACGATTGCGGGTATGCCGTGATTACGCATCAAAGACGCTGCTGTGTGTCTGAGATAGTGGAGTAGGGTGTCTTCCAGACCGGCTGCCACAAGGGTTTCCTTGAAATGCTTAAACAGATTCCGCTGGCTTATAGGAGTACCAGTCGTTGAAGGAAATATCAAATTATTTCCTTATCATCTTCCTTTTCGCGGATTTTTTCGAAGACGATAAAGGTTGTTCAAATGGGCGCGCAATATCTCAGCGGTTGAATTCCTGCTTCACGTGCGGGTAGCTTTTTATGGTTAGAGCGCGTCGCTTACACCGATGTGGTCGCAGGTTCGAGCCATGTTCCGCCCACAATAAAACGCCAACTAAATGGGGAAAACTTCAGAATTCGAATCTCACAGTTTTGTAATGGGAAATTTTGCCAGTTACCCCACACTTTTTCCAGCCGCCCGCTTCGCGGGGTGGACAAAAGCACAGAAAACCAGAAACCAGAATTCCAG
>CAYNJT010000006.1:0-33699 GCA_964397625.1 uncultured Leptolinea sp.
TTGATTGTGTAAAATCCAACGGATGGGAATAGATGGCCCCATCCTCACCGAAGGCGACCACCCCAAGACCACCCGAAAACACCTCTACCCGTTCAGCCGTCTTCTCGCCATATAAGGGGTAAAGTTGGTAAGCGAGTGTGTTGAACAAGACCAACAGGCTATGGGATTCCCGAAACTCCTTTTCAGCTGGATCTCTCCCGGCAGGTCCGTCGCCATAGCGGGTGAAGGGATAAACCGGTGTATCGAAATAGATCTCCGCCACCGGTTTTGCCACTCGGCCGGTCAGATAGAGTACAGCCATGGTTTCATTGGTGACCAGAGGCTGGCTTTCAGGTATATCTTTCAGAGCGGCTATCACTTTAGATTGCCGCCAGGAAACAGAATTGTAGCCCAACCCGGTTTGGGAATTCTGACGGACAATCCGTAAGGTTCTGACACCAAACCAACCAACTACTCCGATCATGAGAATCAAGCAGGCAAACTTTAGAGGTTTTAGCGGGTTAGTTTCCACAAAATGCGCCAAAAGCAGACCAGCGATCCATATAACGGCTACATGCGCGGGTGACATCATGCGGTTGTCAATGGTGATTGGCGGGTAGGTGGTCAGATAGACCAGCAACAGGATACCAACATAGATCGCGGCAAACAACCACAACGCCGAGACCCATCTGTTGACAACCGCCTCTGGTGATTTGCGGGCGATCCATACGGAAAACACGGCCAGAAGGATCAATGCAACCACAGGCAGGCAGCCCATGATCCAGGTAACCAGGGATTGGCCATTTTGAACGGAAGCCGGCAGAAGCCATACGAAAAGCGCGGAATTCAATTGCGGCCAGAAGATGAGAAAGCGGAAGTACATTTCATTGAACGTTAACAGGGTACGCGCACTGACGGAAGCTGTCTGACTTAGTTGCACCGCAATCCAGGCAGCCAGTGGTATGACACCAACCAGCCCCATACGGAAAGCTGCCAGCAATCGTTGTCTCAAGGGTATTTGTAACCGTGTCATGCATAGGAGCAGGCCGGTAGCCAGGAACGCCGCGGCGGAATATCGCGACGCGGCGGAAAGGCCAAGCAGTATTCCACTGATCTCCAACCAGCCGAAACGTTTGGTCGGTATCGTCTCCAAATTTGTCAGGACAAGCGCCAAACCACCGAAACCCAGCAGCATTGTAAGCGGTTCCGCCATGGCCCATGAATAAACCGGCAGTAAAACTGGAGAGCAGGCAATTAACCAGGCAGGAACAATACCCCACTTTTTATTTCCAACCAACCACAGTGAGGTGAAACCAATCAATAGAATCAATCCACCAAACAAAAGAATATTTAACCAGCGTGCCACGGTCGTAAGGTCAAGCCCCAGTGCCGCGAACGGTGCGAGAACCAAAGGGAAGAGCGGCGCGGAATACGGCAGCAGACGGAATGAACCATCCGGCTGCACCAATCCCAACCCAATGCCTTTGACCAGGTTCTGCGCCGAGGTCAGATATATTGTCGCGTCGCCTCCCACACCCGGGCCCAGATGCGTGCTCCAGATGGCAAGCGCCATACCCACAAAAACGGCCAGGCAGACAAGTATCTTCTCTTCACGAATTTTCATTTCTCCACCTGCGGGGTGAATACGGCCATTCCGCCGGGTTCGGCTTCCAGAGCAAATCCATAACTTTCAATGACTGATTTTATAGCCGGCCAATCAGGATAGTATTGTGGATCTACCAGCACCCAACGCACTTTCAATTCACGCAACAGGTTTACACTTTCTGTGTCCGGGAAATTCATCAATACCGGTTTGATGCGTTTGTATTGCGCCGGTGGAAATGCGTTGAAGAAGCCGCCCACATAGGGCTTTCCATGCACAAGCGTGTAATAGGTATGCTCCTGATCCTCAGCGATGGAGAAAGGCATCTGAATCATGCCTCCATCACCGGGCTGCGATGCCAGCCAGCCATCCACCGGCCGGGCCTGTACGGCAGTAAATTCCGTGTAAGGACCAGGGTACTGGTCGAACAACACCAACAGGATCAATCCGGCTGTGGCCGCGTTCTTCCATTTCGGAGCGATGTTCTTCATTAAATACGCCGCACCCATTCCAGTTGCCGCGCAAATGAATAACAGGACGAAGATTCCAAAACGCATAAGGGCGCGAAGTTTGGCATACAACGGGAAAAACTTGAACAACAGCCAACCCGGCAGTGGGATCGGGATTGCCGCTTTCGAATACAGACCTTGCAGGAACGACGGGGTGGGTATTTCCACCGGCGCTCCATTCCAGTGCAGATCTGTACCCATGGCCAGCAATAACGCCAGCGCGCCACCAGTCAGCATCAAGACAAGCAGGGTTTGTTGTTCCAGCTTTTTTCGGTTGAACCAGGCAAACAGCGCCAGACCGAGATTAAAGATCCCGACATAGAGCGTTCCTTCCACCCACATATCACGGTTGAAATGCTGCCCGATCCAGGCGCCCCACAGGAAGTGGTCAGTGGAGGGCAACAGGAAATCAGTCAGACCGGCGGAATAGGGGCGCACAACGCCCAGGTCGCGGTTGGGCAGTTCACCTTTACCGGCCAGGCTGACGTAAGGAGCTACTGCAATGACAATCAGCGGCAGTGCCACCAATCCAGCGATCAGCCACCCTTGCCAAAAGGATTTTTGCTTCAGAAGAGAACGGTTGATGAACAGCACATACACCGCGAAGATGAATACGGCGATTAAAATGGTCATGTACAGGTAATACTGGCTGGTCAGGGCGATCAAACCCAGGCCGATCCCGGCTTTAAGAATGGCGCTCTTTTTGCCAGTTGGTTCATCCCCGGTTGAATGCAAAACTTTATTTCGTTCAGCATGATACAGCAACAGGTCAAAGAACCCCCAGAAGAAAAGCGGGAACCATTGCAAACCGGACAGATTCAAATGCCCGATCAAGAAATGCGCGAAGTGAAAAGGCAGGAACGCGTACGCCGTCCCGGCCAGTAATGCCGCACCGTTTGATTTCGTCAGGCGCCGCACCCATAGCGACATGATTAATCCACTCAGTATGAATGACAACAAATGCGCCATGTTGTAGGCGAAGGTCGGGCTGGCGATCAGGCTGAAAGGCACAGCCAACAGCAACTGTGCCGGTGTGATCTCGGTGTAGGCCAGACTCCATCCCTCAGGATAGTTCAGAAACCACACATTGAACGGATTGACGTGCAGTTCAAACAACGCTTTTTTAAACCAGCCGATCATCCAGACAAAATAAATATTATCTCCCACCTGACCAACCATCTGGCTGCTCATACGGGTGACTAACGGCCAGGTCATCAGTACTGTCAACAGGGCAAAATAACCTGCCGAAAAGTAAGGGAACCATTTCTGAATAAGAGACTGTTTTGCCTTCATATTTTATCTAGAATGTGACCAGCTTCCCGGTTGTTGCTGACTGGTGCACTGCCAGGCAGATCTTTAATGCCGCTTCACCGTCAGCCAGTGTGCAGACAGGCTGCGCTTTTTTCTGGATGACATCTAGAAAATGTTTTGTTTCAGCGATGAACAGGTCATTACGATCAAATCCGGCAGGTACAGCCACTTCCTGCCAGGTTCCGGTGCTCGCGACGAACAAGCGGGCTGTGCCATCGGCATTGTCCCAGGTAATACGCCCTGCTGTCCCGCTAATCTCCAGGGTATGTGAAGGCGGCTGCTGGAAGTAGTCCAAATGCAACGTGCCAGTCATCCCTTTGGTAAATTGCAGACCGATCTCGGCATAATCTTCAACCTGTAGTTCCAAGTCGCTCAATAAGCCGGAATACGCCCATAGAGATTTCACATCGCCCAACAGCCAGCGAAGGTAATCCACCGGGTGGCTGAGTGTCACCACGACACCCCCGCCCAGATCTGAACGGGCGGTGTAACTGACGCGGTAATCTTCCCAGGGGTGCCAGTTGGGCAGATATTCGCCCCAATGCGAGCGGAATGACAGTGGCCAGCCGATCATTCCTTCGTTCAACCAGGTCTTAATCTGGCGCAGACCTGGATGAAAGCGGAATTGGTAGCCCAGCAATACATCCAGTCCATTGGTTTTCACAATAGCTTTGAATTCGTCCAGCCTTTCTAATGAATGTGAGACCGGTTTCTCCATCAGAATGGCACAGCCTGCTTGGGCGGCCGGTATGGCCACTTCCAGGTGCAGCGCCGTAGGGTTGGAAATGATCACGGCATCCGGCCGGTGAGCCAGCGCGGCTGTGATATCCGTTTCCACTGGAAGGCCGGTGATTTCATCGTCCGGCAGCGTGGATTTGTGGGAACGCAGTAATACGATATCGGTCTGACCCAGCATGCGCAGATTGCGCAAATGGCGCCGTCCGATGGAACCAAAACCCGCGATAAGGAATTTCATCGGAAGTCCTCCGGTTTGGGTTTGTCCAGCAAGGATGCCAGGAATTCTCCCGTGCGCGCGCCGGCACTGCCGTCCGTAAAGGTCACTTCGTTATGAATGAATTTTTCACGCTGCTCACGATGGGCATCCGGGTTCTTCAGGTACAGGTTGATCGCGTCGCGCAACTCAGTTTCATTCAGCGCGACTAATCCCGCTCCAGCCTGGCGGAAGCGCTGGTGGGTGGGCCACTCGCCAATCTGCGAAAGCGGCAGCGAAAATCGACCGGGTTGATTCCAGCCGCCCGGCGCGTCTATGCATACAGCCACGATCGGCCTCCCGTGAATGGCTTCTTCCACCACCATGGTCGAATAGACGGTCAAAAAGACATCCGAGTAGGCCATCATGGAGGTTTTTTCCGGCATGTCTTCGCCGGAATAGTAGCCAAGTTCACCACCCAGCGGAACCGGTTCCACCAGGTGCACATGCGGCAGTTCTTTGACTAACGCCCGCACGCGTTCGCGTTCCGCGGCAAATAATGGTTCACTCATGAAATGGTTGGGGTGCAGCCGAATCAACAATTGAGATGGTTCGGCCAGTTTATCGCCTGAAACCAACCGCGCCAGGGCTTCAATGTTCTGAATGTTGGGGGAAAAGGTAATGAAGCTGCTGGCGTAGGAAAGCAGCTTGCGGTTCGGATCCAGATTGTGCAGCTTAAAATAATCTTCCCGGCTCATCAACCACTTTTTATGGAAATAGCCGTCGTATGATGGAATACCGCCGATATTCACGCGTTCCGGCAGCCAGTCATCCCCTTCCACCAATTCCTGTTTCTGGATCTCCGACCAGCAGGTGATCCAGTCCACCGGCGCGCCGGGCAGGCTGTAACTGCTGGGGTTATCCCAGCCCACCACTACAGCGGCGGTCTTTACCCCGCGGTTGGCAGCCTGGCGCAACAGGTAGCGATCCAGCCGCCACCCCGGCGTGCTGGCAATCACCAGATTGGGATTGTATTTCTCAAATAGATCGGTATACAGTTTAGGATCATATTTCAACTGCGCCCGGTAGATGAAACGGCGGGCGGCTTTTGAACGTCGCATCAAGCCGATGGCAGCCTTCATAAAAGGCATGATGGTACGGCGGCGTTTTGAAGCCTCCACATCCACCTGACGCACGTGGCTGGTCAGGGCTTCCACATTGATACGATTGGACGCACCCACCCGGCGCAGGAAATTCAGCCACCACTGCGCCGATGGATCGACCATGTCACTGTACTTGCGGCACTGTTTCATACGCAAGCCTTCAACATACACACCCGGCTGCCCAAAACGCCTTTCAATCTGTTCCTTCAGTCCGTCATCGGTGAGGATCACCACCTCGGCTCCGGATTTCAGCAATGTCGGTACTACATCACTCTGGAGGAAGTAAACGATGGCCAGGCCGTGGTCGGCGCTGATGAAGATGGTTTTCTTATCCGGCATGCGGATGGATCTCCTTATTTCCCCGCCGGACGGTCATAGTACCAGCGAAAGATGGCATCATAGAATGATAACAATACTTTTTTAACCGGCGGAAGATCCAGCAATAACCGGCGTCTCGCCCGTTGAACAGCATTATCGCTGCCCTGTGGATCGATCCCTGGCACATTTCGCAGGGTATTGGACATATTCATGACGTATGGTTTAACCGGCATCAGCCGCAGGAAGCCGGCTTCATTAACACGCTGGTCCAATTGTTTGACCTGCCCCATGGGGCGGTCCATATCGAACGGGAGGAACTGCGCCAGCACATCCTTACGGGAGGTAAACTGCCAGTGAGAGGCGCCGGCCAATGCCTTTAGGCCATTGTATTCCAGACAAACATCCTCGCTGGTGTCATAATGCTTCTTGATCTCTTCATCTGTCTGGGCAATGGAGCGGTCAAATTCGAGAAAGGTCTCCCAGGGGATGAACTGTCCGCGCTGCACCCTACCCTGCTTATCCCCCCAGGCAACGGTACTGGTGTAAAAATCGGGATTGGTACGGAATGGCCGCGCGGTGACCATGCCCACGTTTGGGTAGGTTTCCAGCAGCTTGATCGATTCAGCCAGCCAACCGGGGTAAAAAAGGCAGTCGCTGTCAGCGTAGGCAATGATCTCACCCGGCGCGCCGGCCAGCATTATATTCCACGCGCCGCCTTTGCCTAAGTTTTTCTCCGAGAGGAACAGATACTGGATGCGTCCTTTATCCTGCTCATTGATCAGGTAGTTCTTTACCTCCTCACAGGAACCGTTGTCGAACACCAGCAAATCAAACGGCAGACCGGCATCTGTCCGCGTACTTTTCAGGCAGACTTTGAGTACATCCAACGCTTCCGCGTAGAAACCGCTTAAAAAGGGGATGTAATTTAGCACAGCCACAGTGATGCGTTCGGGTTTTGCTACAGTTTTCACATACTTGGCTGGATTCTGTCCAACTCGCATAACTCAATTCTCCAATCCAGATTTATACCACGTGAAGTCAGGTCTGATTCCTTGACCGCCATTCCTGGTATGCCTTTTTGGGGTGAAAGACGGCAAAGAAAAAATTCGCCAGTCTCTGTGAATGCCAGCGCACCAGTGGGATGATCTCCACTTCGCGCCAGAATTTTTTCCAGGACATGGGGAAGTAATCCAATTTCCCGTTCTTGATAATCATGTCGCAATCGTCAAGAGTAAAAACAGTTCTCCTGCCGCCGCCGGCTTTGACATTATCAAATGATTCAGGCAGCTTGTAATGCGGTTTCCCATTTGGAAGGTGACGGTAATCATGATCCTGGTGAATAATATTGATGTCCATACTGCCATCCACCATTTTCCATCCGCGCTGGCGGGCTTCGTAGATCATCCAGTTATCCCAACCGGCGCGGCCGATGGCGAATGGCGGGATGTACTGGAACACATTCTTTGGGAACAGAAAATAATCGCTGCCCCCGCGAGGATGGCGCCGGGCGCGGGTTTTGATCTCATTCTGGAGTCGTGCTTCCCAGTCTCCGGTGAAGTCCAGCTCTTCGCGCACATCCAGGTCCCAGCGCTGGCCGACAATTAAAAATTCTTTGCAAATCTGGCTGACCTGTTCGGCTGCCTGATTGAAATCAGGCAGCAGGATAATATCCGTGTTAATACAAGCCAGTAATTCTCCGGTGGCTGCCTGACGACCCAATTCAAAGATTGAATCGATCATCGGGGTGCCATAAGAGTTGCGATTCACCCGCGGCATGTGTTTAACGCTCAGATCCGCCGCCGCTTCCGCCACGCCGGCATCGTCGCCCACCAAAATGACTTCCGCGCCGATGGCTTTCCATGACCGAATGGCATTACGTTGGATAACGGCAATGTGTGGTTCGATGAATGGTTTGGGGGCAGAGAAGATAGAGATCATTTCTTCATCCTCGAGTCAACATCATCGAATACTTTATGCTTGATCTCCGCGTTAATGGCGTTCAATTCCGGGTGAGCCTGTGTTACTGCCAGCACATCCAGCCACGTGAAATTCTCTTTTTCCGGCAGCAAGGCAAAGACCCCGCGGATAAATTCCAGGTCTTCCGGTGTATCCACTGTCCATCGCAGAGCGCCGTAATCCGGAGAAGTGTTCAACTGGTAAACGATAAACCGGCCAGGAGTATCGTACAGATAGGGCATCACATGCTCGCGTTCGTGGGCTTCGGTTGCTTCCAACCAGGCTCGCTCGAGTGCTGAAAAACGGCACACTTCTGTGTCCAGACCTATGGGGAAAGTCCTCCCCCAGGGCGGCGGCAGGCGGTTTGCGGCAAAATCCGCGTTATGCGCATGGAACGCGGTCACCGTGTCATCAATCACCTGCGGATCGATCACCGGGCAGTCCGCTGTCACCCGAACAATAATATCAGCGGCATACAGACGCGCCGCCTGGTAATAGCGGTCCAACACATCAAACATGCTGCCCCGGTAACAGGCCGTTTGTGATTCTTTACACCAGAGTTCCACAGCATCATCAGCCGCGTCTGTGGTGGTAGCCACAGCCACGTAATCCACACATTTTGCCCTGCGGGTGCGTTCCACTACATGGGCGATCATTGGTTTACCATTAATCTCTTTGAGCACCTTGCCGGGCAGGCGGCTCGAACTCATCCGCGCCTGCACAATGGCGACAGTGTGAAGCGTATCAGACATTACTTTTCCTTCTTCCATTGCAGTTGGTTGTAGTCAAGCGTATGCGCCCCGTAACGATACTTCCCGCCATCCAGACTGCGGATAAATGACATAATTTCAGCACTCTCTGGGAAATCGGATCGCACATAATAGTAATGGGTATCCACCGGGTTGTCTCCATAGACAGCCGCCAGAGTGTAGTTGTTCTGCCGGGCGAATTCATTCAACGTCAGGGTCATCCTGCTCCAGGCATCTCCGGCCTCCGCGCGAGGAAGGATGGGTGAAAAATCCGCGTGAAACATGATGATTTCGGGGTTGACCTTCTTCAGGTATTCCGCGGTGATCCCGCCGTTATGGGCGATCCAGAAGTCATTCAAACCCCACGTATCCACCGCCTGCCAGCCGGAATACAACGGCAGAAGTCCCGCTTCGGTGGTGGCGATGGTGTACTGCCTGTCTGCAAATTGTGACAGATACTGCGCTACTTCGAAACGGCCATCTGAAGAATAGGTAATCTTCCAGCGTTCGATCTGGGAAAACGCCAGTCCAATTCCCAGCAGGAGGACAGCCAGCACTGTCATGCCTCGCAGGGAAAACGGCCATTTTTCTGGCTGTGGAATATTCAACGCCAGCCAGAGTTCGCGCAACACCAAAGGCCAGCTCATCAAAACAACAGCCAGAATGGGATATTGAAAACGCCACAGGTAATTCATCTCGTTGGACAGCAAAACCCACATCAGAGTGAAACCCAATATCGGGATGAGACTAAATAAAGTGGCAGTTATCAGGCCGCGAATTTGTAACAGTGTGCAAGACGGCACCCGTGAACCGGCTTTCTGAAAGCTCTTGCTTTCAACAGGCAGCCATTTCGCGGCTGTCAGGGCAATCAGGCCGGTCACCAGCAACGCAAGCAATAATCCCGCGTAGGATGGAGAGTACCGCCCAAAAACCAACGATTCATGCAGGCTGGAAGACTGCCGGAAAAGGCCGATGACAAACCCGGTCAGCATGACCAGCCCTGTTACTCTGGTCACTTTAACAATCAAATCGCGCCAGGCAGGTTCCAATATTCGGCGCATAGATGCGGCGGCACTTTGCCACCAGCCAAGGCCGATGACAGTGTGTTCAATCCCAGCCCAAAGAATGTTGATCAGACCAACCGCGTATACCAACCAGAAGGGAAAACTCAATTCGAACAACGCCTTCCAGGATTCCCTAAGACTGTCACTGTAGAAACTGCCACCACCCTTTTTATAAAATGGATTGGGCAACGGATATCCAAAGTAATTCCAACGCCACAGGAAATAGGCGCCGCCCAAAACCAGGAATATGCTTACGAAAATGACCAGAACGCGGGTGGATTTTTTCCAACCCAGCTTGAATAATAGAGACAATAGTATGAAACCAGCGATTAATACACCTTCCGGCCTGGTCAAACCCATTAACAGGCAGCATAAGGCAAAGATGCCCGCCCTTAGCGCCGAATCCGGCTTTTCCACGGCGTTCTGTGCTGTCAGCCAGCTCAGGCAAACCAAAAGAGCGAAAAAGGTCGTACCAAAACTGGCTTCCACATAGCGCAACCCTGGGCCAAAAAGCAAAAAGACTGCCGCAACGGACGCGGCCAGTATTCCGCCTTTGAAATAACGGCGAACGCCAAAATACACCAGCAATACTGTGATGACATGCGAGATCCCCCCGACCCACAACACGGTGGATTCCAATCCGCCACCCAGCGCGTACAACCCGGCCAATAAGACCATGAAAAGGAAATCCGTGGCGCCATCCACCGGCGGCTGGCCGATGTTCCAAACAATACCATACCCCCCGGCCAGATGCTGTGAGTAGCGCATCAACATGGCCGCATCTTCGGCTGGGTGTACCGGTTTGTTTACCGAGACAGCGGCCATCCACAGACCGGCCAGGGTAAGAACAACCAGAATCACGCAATCCAACCGGGAAAATGTTCGATTCTCTTTCACAATCCCTGTTCCCGGTGGATTTTCATGGCCTGCTCGTACCCTTTGAGCATGACCTGTTGATTTTTTACCCAATCAGCCCGCTCATCCGCCACTTCTTGAGCCCGGCGGGAAATAACCGAAAGCTGAGAGCGTACTTTATCCAATGCCAACAGACGTGAAGCCAGGTGAAGGTCGTCGCCATCTTCAAACAGGTAGCCGCTGATACCATCTTCTACCCATTCGCGATTGCTGGGAATATTGCTTACCACGGGAACTGACCCGCAGGACATGGCCTCCATGAGCGACAGGGATGAACCATCCACATGCGACGCGCTTATGAACACATCGGCTTCATTGTAATAACGCGGCAGATCGGCCTGTGAAATCCTCCCCACGAATTGAACCTGACGGGAAATAGGCGATTGCCGAATCTTTTCCTGTAAGGCCGCTTTCATGGAACCTTCTCCAGCCAGAACGGCCTTGAATGTAAAACCGGTCTTCCCCGCACGGATCAGCCCGTCAACCAACACATCCACGCCGTATTGCTCCTCCCAGGCGCGGTTGGAAAACAGGCGAAGTGGTTCACTGGCTGATCTGCCAGCTCGTGTGCCTGTGGAAAAAAATAGATTTTGGTCGACTCCCCAGGGAAATACCACAATGCGAGAAGGATCAAATCCAAAATCCTGAACTGCCATCTTCTCCACGCTATGGGCGTCACAGAAAAAAACAGTGGTTTGCTCCAGAGCTTCTTTAATTGACATCCACACCATCAGGTCTCGGTTGGCATCCCACAGCAGATCGAACCCCCAAGACATGCCTACCAGTGGTTTAAATCCGGTAAATGCAAAGACGCGCGCCACATCATTCATCGGGCCGGCATGCACCAGGTCGATCTTCCATCGTTCCAGCAGGCTTCCGATGGTATGGGTGGTGGTCTCTTTATCATTCGGCTGATAGATCTGCCGGATATTGGGCGGAAGAGCAAGCCCCGGTGTGGAAGCCGGAGTAAATGGTAAAAAGAACACCTCGTGCTCAGACGCGGCCAGGGCGCGAAGAAAACGTTCATCGTGCACGCCAAAGCCACGGGAAGCATACAATAGTCGCATGATCAGGTTTTATGCCCTGCCCAGGTCAGTCCAACAGATTTCCTTGCCAGAAGGCAAATCACACAGCACCTTTGTACCGATTACCGCGTCAAGTTCGTAGGGCAGTATGGCGCCTTGAGCCACCGGACGCAGGACATCCAGCATGTCGCGGGTGATGATCTCTCCGGCTTTCAGGTCGCGGGCTGCCCTCAGGCAGCGGCGCTGCAGGTAGACGGTCTGTTTCTCATTCTCGGCCACGAACTTATCACCCGATCCGAGCGCGCGTTCCAATTGACGTGTGTTGACCACCATGTCTTCCCAGCTCTTCGGGTTCATGGCAAACGCGTGATCCGGCCCCTCGCGGGAATTGTCATCCGTGAAATGTTTCTCGATAACCCGCGCACCGAGAGCCACCGCCCCGAGGATGGAGGCATGTCCGGGTGTGTGGTCTGAAAGACCGAGAATAAGATCAGGGTACATGCTGTGGTAGGTGGTCAGCACACGCAGATGCAGATGATTGAAATTATCCAGGCTGGCCGTGTAATTTGTGTTGCACTGCATCAACACGAGCTGGGGATTGATAGCCAGCAGAATATGCACGGCTCGCTGCACATCACCAATATCCGAAGCACCGGTAGCCAGCAACACTGGCTTATTCTTGCTTGCCATGTGCTCCAGCGCTTCCGGCCAGTTGATATCTCCCGAGCCAATCTTGTAAGCCGGCACAAAGGGATCAAGGTAATCTATGGCTTCAAAATCGTACGGAGATGAAAAATAATCGATCCCAACTTTATCGCATTCTTCTTTGAGGATTGGTGTCCACTCAAAAGGAACGGAGGCATCTTTGTAAACCTCAAAGACCGATTTCTTCCATTTGGCCTGATGAGACACCTGCCCGCCCATGGATTTGAAACCGTAATCCGAAACGATCTTGGGCGCCTGAAAATTCTGAAATTTTGCGGCATCCGCCCCGGCTTCTTTGGCCAGTCGAATCAACAACCTTGCGCGTTCCAGGCTGCCGTCATGGTTGGCGGCAATATCAGCGATGAAATATGTGGGATGATCATTTCCGATAAGGTGATTGCCAATACGGATTTCCATATCAAATCCTCCATGGTCCTAATTATGGCTTAAATATGACTGCAGCAGCTTTGGGTAACCTTCCATCTGCTGTCTGGCAAATGCTTTTATGCCGTCGTCCACTCCGGGAATATCCCGTTTCAGGGCAGTTCTCAGCTTTTCCGTGTTCAGGGTTAACCGGGGTGACCGCCGGGCAGCCAGGCCGCCATCCATCACAGAGATGGGTTTTATCAGTTCCCTGTCCAGTTCAAACGCATCCGCGATTTTGCGCCCAAATTCGTATTTACTTAATGAGACCGGACTGACCACATGGTAAATTCCGTTAAATGGACCATCTGCAAGTTGGATCAACAGGTCAGCCAGATGATCTACAAACAATGGATTAAATTCGACGTCCTTAAATCCATTGACTGTCTTCTTCTCCGATAAATTATTGAAGAAGAACTCCGCCAGACTGCGTTTTCCGGTCAAACTCCAGCCGTAAAAATTAACCCGAGCGATGACAGCTTCCGGATAGGCATTCAAAACTTCGTATTCGCCTTTCAGTTTTGTGGAGGCGTAAAAAGAGAGTGGATTGGGAGTGTCGGTTTCCACATAATCACCGCGAACTCCGTCAAAGACGGCGTCAGTGGATAGATGGACCAATCGCACTGTTCTGTTACGGCAGGCAGCGGCTATCTTCCCCGGAACATTTGCGTTCACCAGCTCCGCCTGGCCGGGATTTTTTTCGCATTCATCAATGTTCGCCATGGCTGCACAGTGGATCACCGCGTCTGGCTGGAAATCATCCAGTAACCGGTCTATTGCGTCATCCATGGTCAGATCGACCGAATAAACAGGAAAAGCCACCCCTGCAAGGCTATGCGAATTGGTGATGCCGATCACCTCTCGGCGCGTTGACTCGCGCAACGCCATGTTTAATCCCAGCAGCCCACTCGCCCCGGTTACCAGCAACCGTTTCATTCTGCCGTGCCCGCGTCTCCGTTGGTCTCAAACGGCGCGACCAATTTTTTGATCTGCTCAACAGACAACCACTGGTCGTTTGTATTGCTCGCGTAACGGAAATCCGACGGCAGAGTTTTTCCGCGTTTTTCCCATTCGTGCCCGAACCACAGAGCTTCCGCAGGCTGCACAACGAACATGTCATCCAGTTCAATGGTATTACGGTTTTCATCTTCCGAGATCAGCACCTCGTGCAATTTCTCTCCCGGGCGGATGCCAATGATATTGACCTTTGCCTGAGGGGCAATGGCATGTGCCAGATCGGTGATCGTTGTGCTGGGAATCTTGGGAACAAACACTTCACCGCCAAACATCTGTTCGGTGCAGCGCAGTGTAAACCGCACACCTTGCTCCAGTGAAATCCAGAAGCGGGTCATGCGGTCATCCGTTATGGTCAATACGCCATTCTGACGCTGCTTGATGAAGATTGGCACCACGCTGCCGCGGCTGCCTACCACATTGCCATAACGCACGCAGGAAAAACGCGTGGCGGTTCCACCGGCATACGCGTTGGATTGCACGAACAACTTTTCGGCGGCCAATTTTGTTGCCCCATACAGGTTAACCGGGTTGACGGCTTTATCCGTGCTGAGGGCAATGACCTTCTCAACACCGGCATCCAGAGCGGCATCCACCACGTTACTGGAGCCCAGGATGTTGGTTTTAATGGCTTCCATCGGGTTATATTCACAGGCTGGCACCTGTTTTAACGCGGCGGCATGCACCACCAGGTTGACTCCGTTGAAGGCCCGGCGCAGACGCTGCTGATCGCGGACATCACCGATAAAGTACCGCAGGCTGGGATGGTCGTATCCTGCCACACGCATTTCATGCTGTTTCAGTTCATCCCGGCTGTAAACTATGATCTTTGCCGGGTGGAATTCTTCCAGCAGAATTTTGATCATCTTCTTTCCAAAAGAACCGGTGCCGCCGGTTACCAGTACAACTTGTTTTGACCAATCCATGATTTTCTCCAGGCTCTGGCGGTTACGCCTTATTTATGCAAGACGATCAAAGGATACTGCCCTTTTTCGCCGTAATATCGCGGGAAACGTTCTTCAAGAAAATAAAGCAATTTCAGGAACAGTTTGCCGCCCAGCACGGAATGCACGACCGCCCGCAAGTATCGCACATTCACGCTGCGCCAGCAAAATATCTCATACCTCGCCAACGGCGCGATCTCGGTCTGCATCCACTCCGGGCTGAATTTTTTAATGAAAGTGCCCACTGGTTCCTTACGGGGGGGTTCAACGCCAAAACAGGCAGATTTCAACGCGGTTTCTTTGTCTTCTCCGTGTTTCTGAGTAAAAAGATTGCCCAACCATTCCATGAAACGCACGATGGGCCTGGAATAGCGCATTAAAGGGGAATCCGTCCACCCGTTGACGACTACAGCCGCGCATTGGCTTTTCAGCACTCGCAGGAATTCGATATACGCTTTCTTCTGATCTGGTAGCGGAAGATGATGCAGCGTGTGCAGTGATACCAGACCATCAAACGATTCCGCTTTGAATGGCAGGTTGGCAACATCGGCGACCACGTACAATCCATGTTCGCCCAATCTCGCGCGGGCTTCTTTCAATGCCAGAATGGATATATCCAGGCATAAGCGGTGTTTATATTTCTCTGAATATGTCAGGTATTCAGGGTATTGCACGGGCCCCGAACCGGCATCCAATAGAATATCACCGGAGGGTATCAAATGACGATTAACCCGCAGATGACAGCGGTGAATATATTCACGCGAAACAGGCCGTAGATCTTCGTACCGGGCGTTTTGATAAACCCCTTCGCTGACGGTTTTCCAACCAACCTGGTCATAGAATGCGCGGACCTGTTGTTTTACATCCTGATTATCCACTATTGCTCCTGTCCGGCTTCCATCTGCGACCAGTTGATTGGTTCGCCGGTCAGATACCGGAATGTTGTCTCAAATTCAGAGTTGTTCCCCTTACCAATCACGCTTTTCAGCGGGTGGGCTTTGTAATCATCCCACATGCGCACCAGATGCCACGGGAAAGGTAAAGGAAATTCAAAGAACCAGCGATAGGCGTAATGCCAGGCTTTTTCCATCTGCTGCCGATTAAGGCGGTGCGCTGCCGGGTTTTGTAAGACTTGCCCCAGTGTTTTGTAATACATCACCCAGGATTCTGGATCAAGCGTGAAACCGCGGTTGCGGTAATGTGTATGCGCGGCCACGACAACCGGAACTCCAGCCATAGCCATCTCAAGCCCCACTGTGGTGGTATAGACCAGACCAACATCGGCAACTTCGATCAAGTCGTACGTGTTCACTTTTTCACTTGGACCGATCAATCGAATATGTTCGGGCAGTTTGGGGAAGACTTCGTGCACCACCTTTACCATGGATGTGCCGTGGGTTAATACCTCACCGGGGTGCACGCGGATTACCAGTTGGACGTCAGGCCGGCCGGCAAAATATTGCACGGTGCGGCTGATCCATTCGGCCATGGTTTTACTGAAAAGATGACGGCCCAGTGTAAGGCTGTCGCCAAGCACATTGGTTGCCAACAACACCACCGGACGTTCATCCAACCCAAGGGCTTCACGCGCCTTCGCGCCGCCCTGCGAAGGCGTTCCCTGCCATTGGCGGGCGAAATTTTCCCACATGGCGCCGTGTTGGCGGGCCATCAACATGGCTCGCAGGCGTTCCATCTGCTCATCTTTGAGTGGATAGTTTTGCCTTGCCCGCCACATGGCATCTGTGTCCTGGCGCATTACTTCGTTATTTTGAGCCAACCAGATGCGCTGCCGCTGGTCGCCGAATTCGTATGTCACCGTTGGAATCTTTAATAACCTGGCAACCCGGTATACCACTCCCAGCTCCTGAATGGTTCCATTTGGAACGATCACCAGATCGGGTTTGTTTTCTTTCAAATATGAATAAGCCGCCAGGGCTGTTTCTTCATTACGCTCCTTGCGCAATATGTAGACCTCATTTTTATGGTCGACCTCTTCCACCTGCAGCGAGTATTGCGTGTCAAATTCGCTAACCTGCTGGACAAGTTTCGCGATCTCGTCAGAAACCGGAGCGAAGGGGATCTTGCCGCTTACAAAGGAGATGGATTTCATCACCGGCTCAGCCAGGCTTAACACTTTGCGCGCGTACAAGTCCTGCCGGCGCAGATCAAAACGGGTGATCGGTTTTTGCCAGTCGGAATACGCCAGATAACCCAGGGTAACATTGTGCCCCTGGGCGGCGAGTGATATGCCTGTAAGCGCGGCATGTTCAATCCAGTAATGCAGTGTGGCAAAAATGAAGATCTTTTTGCCGGCAGGCGCGTTCTGCTTTAATTCCTGCGCGTCATTCACCAACCCGGGAAGGGCATCTTGAAGATGCCGAAGGCTGAAATGACTGTTGATTGATTTCCCGCGCTGCCTGAGCAGCCAGTACAGTTCCACAGTAAATGGAATTTGACCCAGTACTTCCTTGACCACATCTTTTCCTGCTGCTGCCGCTGCCATTTTTACTCCACCTCAATGTCCCAGGTCAGATGAGGACGAACAGGGCCCAGACGGGGTTCCGGCCATTGCATACCGGGAGCTCCGGCTGCGTCAATATTGAAAGTAAGGGCCTGTTCATCCTGAAAATACCGTTTTACTCGGAAAGTGCTGGCATTCACCGCGATCATAAAACGGCCTTCATTCAACATGTCCGCCGGAAGGGTGCACCGGCTGATATATTTTCCGGGTTGTCGAATGGAAATCCGGTCAAATTGCGCGGGGTCATCCGTGTCAAAGGATGTCAGAATATATTCCCCCCGCATGGTCAATAAATAGATGCCCACTCGCAGACCGGTGATTGGAGCATCCAGTTCATATTCCAACTCTATGGAAACCGGTTCGGTGGAACGCAGGGTATCCACGACTTCGCCCTTGGGATTGCGTACTCGGATGGCCACAGGTTTGAACGGAGCCGCGTCCGCCGGGACCTCATCGGGAAGCCATGTGCGCTGCCCCTCCTGCGAAAAACCAGCCGATAAGTAATAATCCACCGCCTGTGGCGTGGGAGCGCGCAAGGCCAGGCGGCCTTTTTCAATAACGATGGTTTCTTCGGTCAGGCGTAAGATGGCCGACATATTATGGCTGACAAACAGCACTGTCCGTCCCTGATGTGCCACATCGCTCATTTTTCCCAGGCACTTGCGTTGAAATTCGGCATCACCAACAGCCAGAACTTCATCGACCACCAGGATCTCCGGTTCCAAATGGGCTGCCACGGCAAACGCCAGGCGCAGGTACATGCCGCTGGAATAGCGTTTTACCGGTGTATCAATAAACTGCTCCACTTCGGCGAAAGAAACAATCTCGTCAAATTTACGCTGAACTTCAGCGTGCTTCATACCCAAAATGGCGCCGTTGAGGGATATGTTCTCCCGTCCGGTTAATTCCGGGTGGAAGCCCGTACCCACTTCCAACAGCGAACCTACCCGTCCGTTGATCACCGCTCTCCCTTCTGTCGGATCGGTGACTCGTGAAAGCAGTTTTAACAGCGTGCTCTTGCCGGCGCCATTGCGCCCGATGACTCCCAGAACCTGGCCCTGGCGAACATCGAAGGAGACATCCTTCAATGCCCAGAATTTATTGTCAGGCAAGCCCGAGCCCAGGCGTTTGACCGGTGATGAAAAAGCAGTCGAAAGTGTCTCCCGAAGGGTGGTATACGCCGCCGGACGCTGACCGATGGTGTATTGTTTTCCCAGATTCTCCGTGTGAATGGCGATATCACTCATGGATCACACCATATCGGCAAAACGCCGTTCCATTCTACGGAAATAGAACAGACCGGAGATTAGGATCAGGAAGGAGATGCCGGTCGATACAGCCAGCATGGCTGTCGGAGCGCTGGCTGTGGAACCCAGCAATGCCCAGCGGAATCCCTCAACCACACCAGTCATCGGGTTGAGAGCGTATATCAAGCGCCACTTTTCGGGCAGCAGACTGGCCGGATAAGCGATGGGTGTCAGGGTCATCCAGAACTGGGTCAGGAAAGGCAGCACGTAACCAATATCCCGATAAAGCACATTCATGGCCGAAAGCCAGATGCCAACTCCCAACGCGGTGACCAGCGCCAACAGCACGAATGGAATGATTGTCCACACATTGGAGGTCGGGAAAATTCCATAAAAGAGCATCATGCCGAATAGTACAATGAACGCCAGCACGAAATCCACCAGGCCTGAAAGGATGGAAGCCAACGGTAGAATAAGCCGGGGGAAGTACACCTTGGTAATCATGTGACTGCTTTGCACGAGGGAATGTGCCGCGTCAGTCAATGCTTTGGAAAACAGCGTCCAGGGAAGCAGAGCCGTGTAGGAGAAAATTGGGTACGGCACACCATCGGAAGGCACTTTTGCCAGGTTGCCAAAGAAGATACTGAACACAACCATGGTAAGAAAAGGCTGCAATATTGCCCAGGCAGCGCCGAGGGCTGTCTGCTTGTAGCGGACTTTCAGGTTGCGCCAGGTCAGGAAATAGACCAGTTCCCGGTAAATCCACAGGTCATTAAGGTTAAGCGCCGCCCACCCACTGATGGGTTTAATCACTACAGAGCGAGGGGCTTCGGCTTTCACCAGAGCATTACTTTCGATCGTCATTGATGTCTTAACCAATCTTTACTTGATCGAATTCTTGTTTTCGCGATACCAATTTATCGTCCGACGTAAACCGTCTTCAAAACTCATTTGAGCGCGAAACCCGAAGTACTCCCAGGCGCGAGTCGTATCCAGGCCACGACGCGGCTGCCCGTTGGGTTTGCTGGTATCCCAGATGATCTTGCCGGTAAAACCTGTCAACTTCGCGATCAGGTTGACCAGATCCTTAATGGCGATCTCGTTGCCCGAACCCAGGTTGACCGGTTCAGGACCATCATAACGTTCGGTTGCCATTAGAATACCTTCAGCCGCGTCTTCAACGTACAGGAATTCACGGGTCGGAGAACCGTCGCCCCAGACCTCAATGGAATCCGCACCTTTTTCCTGAGCTTCAACGCATTTGCGGATCAAGGCCGGAATGACGTGCGAACTTTCCAAGCGGAAGTTATCACGCGGACCATAAAGGTTCACCGGCAGGAGGTAAATGCAGTTGAAACCATATTGTTGGCGATAAGCCTGCGATTGCACTAACAGAAGCTTCTTCGCCAGACCATATGGGGCATTGGTCTCTTCGGGGTAACCATCCCACAGGTTTTCTTCTTTGAAAGGTACCGGCGTGAATTTCGGGTAGGCGCAGATGGTACCCAGACAAACAAATTTTTCTATCCCGCGTTTCCATGATTCATGGATCAACTGCAGTCCCATCATGGCATTGCTGTACACAAAATCGGCAGGGTGTTCACGGTTGGCGCCGATCCCGCCGACCTGGGCTGCCAGGTGAATGACGATATCCGGCTTGCTTCTATCCAATACTTTTCGAACATCATCCCCGTTTACCAGATCGTATTCTTCAATGGTAGGAATGAAAATTTCCTTCGCGCCGCGGGCTTTTAACTTTTCGGTGATGAATGATCCCAGAAAACCTGCGCCGCCGGTAACACATACCTTTTTGGATTTCCAAAAATCCTGGCTTGCATTCGATATCATATCTACTGGGTGTCTCCTTCCAGGGAATCATTCAGATTTTTCTGACGTGCGGCTGTGGATGGCTGCGCTTCGCCATCCGGCCATTCAATAAAGATCTTCAATCCATTAATCGTCAGGCGCGGCAGGCGGCCATTCTCATGGATGGTGATGCCCTTTTCAGCGCAGGTTAACCGGCACACATCTGCCACATCTCCCTCGCCGATCAGGGTTACCCGGTCATAACCAGCATCACGCACTTCACGCAGAGTGGCTTCCATGCGTTCTCTCACCAAACGGTAGAGTTTGAATGAGTTTTGAATATAGTCGATGGTTAAGGTAGCCCGTAAAGCAATTCCATCGGGCGTGATAATGTAGCGCAACTTGCGGCGTTCGGCATGCCGTACTTTTACATAACCCTTGGCAACAAGTCGTTTAAGATGCCAGTTCACTGTTCCAACAGCCACGCCCACCTGGGCCGCCAGACTGGCTTGAGTGGCATCCGGATTTTGTTCTATATGTTCTAAAAGTATCAGGTCTCTAGCGGGGTCGGGGATGAGTCCCATAGCGCCGTCCTAAATTCAATTGTTGAATTATAAAACCGGCGGGTCAAAAGGTCAAGGGAATACCCTGGGTAAATTATGCCTTAATATAGCACAAATGTACTCGATTTTTCACGGGTTTGTCAGAGGGGAACCTACCCGTTCTTGAGGTTAATGGCACATGATGAATCAAAACTGGAAATAAATAAAGGGATTGGAATCAGTGGCCATAAAAAAGAAGATTATTAAAATTTCAGTGAATAGCAAAGCCCATGTGTAACTTTTATTCAATGAGAGTTCGGGAAGCCGGAAATCAACCTGGCGCGCAAGGAAACTAACGATGACCACAACGGGAATCACCCATACCGCCGGTGAGAAGAACCAATCCAACCCCGTTTGGTTTATAAATAACAACTTTTGCAGAATTATGACAGCTGATCCAAAAGTTGGGGATCGGAAAAATACCCAGGTGACACTGACCACCAGGAAGGTGATCAACGCCCTGATCCAATCCACCGGTGAAGTCCACTTTCCAGTGGAAGTTTTTGCCAGGTTGAAGATCCGTTCGATAACCAGGTAAAGACCGTACAATCCGCCCCAAAGCACAAAATTCCAGCTAGCTCCATGCCACAAACCGGTGAGCAAAAAAACAGCCATTGTGTTCAGATGTTGAAAGACTGCGGGTAACGCTTTGCGGGACCGGTTGCGTTCCAGTGGATAGAAGACATAGTCGCGAAACCAGGCGGAAAGCGTCATATGCCAGCGGCGCCAGAATTCTGTTACCGACTGGGATGTATATGGCAGGTTGAAGTTTTCCGGCAGGGTGATCCCAAGAATTTTTGCGATTCCGACGGCTATATCGGTATAGCCCGAAAAATCAAAGTAGATCTCAATGGAATAGGCCAGCACACCAATCCACACAGTTTGCGAGGAAAACACAGATGGTGAGGTAAAAAGAATGTTGGTCATCATCGCCAGGCTATCCGCCACTACCAGCTTTTTCAAACAACCGGTCAGGATCTTCTGAAATCCATCCAGCATGTTCTGCCTGTTCAATACGATCCCGGTTTGCATTTGCGGCAGGAATTGCGCCGCCCGGACAATTGGCCCTGATACCACCCGCGGAAAGAATCCCATGAAAAGGGCAAAATCCAACCACGAGCCAGCCGGTTTGGCGGCGCCCCGATGCATATCGATCAGATAACTCAGTCCTTCAAAGGTGATAAAAGAAATTCCAAGCGGGACGATGATATTCAGCGTCTGCAGCCTCCAACCAAAGACGGAAAAAGAGGTGTTGAAACTATCGATGAAAAAGTTATAGTATTTGAAGAAACCAAGGAACAACAGACTGATGATAATTCCAGTAACCAGCCATTTCTTGCGCGCCTCTTTTTGCGATTCAGCCAGCAAACGAATAGAAAGGAAATATACAATGGCAGAATAGGTCGCCACAAGGATCAGGCAGCGCCAGTCAAAAAAAACATAAAAGATCAGGCTGGCAGCAAGTAGAACATACTTCCGACCGGTACGTCCTTGTATCAGAACAAATGCCAGGATAACAAGGGACAGAAGAATGATGAATGGAATGGAGGCAAAATTCAATGGACGACCTCCGCTATCTTTTCGGCCAACAGATGCCCGACAATTGCATGACCTTCTTCATTGAGATGCCCCGTTCCCGGTTCAGAGTTATCGAAGCCGCGCGGCAATTTATGTTGTTCCACCCAGAGATTTTTAAATTCAGCGGAAGGGTCGACCACATACCAATCGTCGTATTGTTTGATACTCGCGAGCAGCAAGTTTGAATCAGTATTTTCCAGGGATATTTGATCTCCTGAAATCAAGGGTGCAAAGGGAAGAAAGACAATGATTACCTTTTGCCCTGTATATGCGGAGTGCAGGGCGGCTATTTGAGCCTGGTAATTCTTTATAAACGAATCACTTTGAGTATTTTTCGTAACCGATGGATCGATCATATTGGCATCGCCAGTATCTCTTCGTGAACTCAGACTGTTGTTCAGCACGGTCCGAAAAAGCCGCAGTCGATCCAAACTGAGACTGAGCAAGGCGGATTTGATAATAAGCGGTTTATAAAACGCCCGGTTATCTTCGACCGGTTTATGAACCAGTGTCAGGCTGCCATTCGCGTTTTCTTTGAAGTAGTTCCCGATGGATGACAGTACATAACCTTCCCGGCCTCCCTGTCCCAAAAAGTCGTTGATGGATGTTTGAATCACAACGACGCTGGCATTCAACTGGGATTTTGTTATTGGAGCGAGATAGGCGTAATCTGCAAGAGTACCAGCTGGATATCCATAATTGCGCAGGTCTACTTTTATTCCACTATCGTGCAATTCCTGTTCGGCGACAGACACGTAGTTTTCGTAATCGTTCACCTGGTACGATGCCGTCTGGGAATCGCCAAAAACAATAATGGGGGAACCTTCACCATAGGGAGTGGCGATCTCGCCAAAATCGCTGTAGTGGATTACCCCATTGCCTTCCCGAACATATTTGATTGTGCTGCCTGCCACAGGCCGGGGGCCAAAATCAGGTGAAAAATAACTTTTCGGTGTAACTCCCGATACAAAGAACCGCAGGATGATCTCAAATCCGGCGAGAATAAAGATGAACAATAGAACGCTATTGAACGCTGTCTTTCTCCAGCTCTTTTTTTGCGCTGTTTCACTCCGGGTCGTACCGGTTGCGATAATATCTGATCCCATAAAAACCTGAGGTGTTAATACGGATTTGATCCCTGACTTAAAAGTCAGTTCGAATGGGGTATTCTACCCGGATTTGTGGCTTTTTCAATCTTCAATATTTTGAATTGATCCGATTGTACATATAAACGACAACCTCCCATATAAGGGGGCTGTCAATCTTTCTGCTATCTTTTAATGCCTGGCTCATTAATTAATCACCGGCATTCGCGGTTGTCATCGCAGACTGGCGGTTTGGCCGGGCAGACCCAATCCGCTGCCGGGCTGCGCAGAATGACCTGTTTCTGCGGCCCTTCGACAACCAATGCGAACCAGTCATCATTCAATTCACCTTTGCACCCCATGGCTATCACATCGGAACCGTTTGGCAGGCTAGCCGGTGAATGAATCAAAGGCAGAATCCCGCTGGTTCGAAAATCAGATCCGATCACGGTTAAAACCAGGCGGGGATAGGGCAGTCCGCGAGCTTCTGAGAACTGATCCGGTTCGCCCTTGTTCATCTCATAATACCGGGGGTAAAGACCAAGGCCGTTATAGACAACCGCGTCAGAAGATTGAAGGAATTTGACCAGGTCTGCCTTATTGATAGAGAGCGAATCGGTTAATCCCTTTCCCTCTAAAACCGCGGCCACCGTGGTCTTATCCAAAGGTTGGTATCGAACGGGAATCAAACGATCCAGCAGTACTGGCGCAGAACCAATGAGAACAAACAACGCCAGTAATAGGGCTGCCTTTACAACAGGGAATCGCGGGTTACTGGCTTCAGCATATTGAGGTGCTTCTGTTTCAAAATTCTTACCGCTCCACCACAAAGAAATCCAGGCAACGAGCTGCGCGATGCCAAGGGAGAAATAAACGATGCCCACCCAGTCAGCCGGTAAAAAGTATCGACCGCTGGATGTTCTCGCCGCGGCTGTTGCCAGGCTGTAAACCAGCAGGAATCCGGCAGGCACAAGACCAGCCCAGCGCCTGCGAGACCAACCCGAAGCCAGTCCAAGCGCGATTACCGCCACGTTTACAACCAACAATCCGATTTGACCGGCAGGCAGGTTGCCATTCCACTCCGCGCTCCAGAATCCGCCTGGGGATTTGATGGTCTTTTCAAGAGATTCAAATTCCAGCCGGGTGGGGAAAATGGCTGCCGTGTCGATCAGATTATGCATGAAATGGGCGGAAACATACCGGCTAACTCCAGTGATCTTATTCCAGGTCTTATTCACCGGCTGAGTTGCCTGATCCGCCGCCGGTGTGGGCGGGGTGAGTGAGGTTTGTTTAGTCGGCTGAATTACAGGAGTGGCCAGCGAGGTAGGTGTCTCAACTGGCTTGTTCAATGCGTAAAACGTCCTCTGGGGTAGTACCACCCATCGGACGGTAGATGTAAAGAAAATGAAGTTGTCATGTACCGCATAGGACTGGAACATCCACGGAAGGACGGCCGCTGCGAAGAAGGCGGCAAACAACCCTGAATAAAGAAACATCCGCTTCCATTTTTTCCAGAACAGGAAAAATATAGCCGCGAGGGCAACGGGAAAAAGAAAAAAGGGATTCAAACGAACCAGCCCTGCCAGTCCAAGTGAGCCGCCGGATGCCATCAATGCCAGTTTTTTTTCGGGGTCGCTCACCCATGCCGTGAAGAAGAACACGAATAAAACCAGCAAAAAGGTGACTAAAGCCTCGGTCATGAACACTTTGGTATTGGCCGAAAGCACCCAGAGCGTGCCGTTGATATTATTAATCTCCCGGAATATGATCAACCCTGCTGAAATCAACCCGGCTAATCGGTTATGCAGCTTACGCCCCAACAGATAAATCACCGCAGGCATACAGGCGATGACAGCAACCTGCAGCCCAACCGCTGTGGTCATCCGGCTGCCAACAAGCAGATAAATCACACTGAGAAATGCCACGTAAAGCGGTTTGTCCACATACGTTTTAGTGCCAAGTCCTCCGCCAATGGTGGACAGATGAGCGGCCATGTCATACCCGGCGGCGTCAGAAAACGGGTAACGTTCACCATTCGGTGGATACGGCCCCGGCGCGAAGTAACTGTGTGGACCGTCTGTCTGTGTCCACAGGACTACAGCCAATGCCCAGATGAGTAGAAAGATCACCAGATCTGGCAGAATTCTTTGAAATCCTTTGCGGTTCCCATCAAGGAAGAAACCAAATCCTGACAATGCCTTGATTATGAGAATGGAACCAATAACCACACCAAAGATCTGGATTCCCAGCAGCGGCACATTGATATCGTTCCAGTAGACAATATCAGGGATCAAACCTATGCGAAAGATGGCGATAACAAGGATCATACCCGTCATCACACCCCAAAAGACAGTCCAGCTTTTCAGAAGTACAGGTTGCGTGGAGAGAACTGATTTTATGGAGGCGGTGATGTTCCTTTTCTGCAGCCGAATCCCAATCAGGCAGGTCTGGATGGCAACCAGAAGGAAGCAGAGAATGACCGGCAGCAACCGGCTTTTATATCCGCCAAATCGGCCCCACTGATAATCAGGCAGGAATACCAGCACCCAGGTGATTAGAGCCAGGATCAAAGCAGCCTGAACCAGCCAGCGCTTTTGAAAGAAAGTATCTATCCTTTTTGAAAAGATCGATTTTCGGCGCTGAAGGAACAAAACCACCAGACTGGCCAATCCCAGGATAGCCATACCTCCGATCATCAACAGGCGCTGGGCGGAATAACCAAACGCGATCGCGTGACCAGATTCGGCCGGCATGGAGATCAACCAGATGGCCGCGCCAAAGGCTTCGAGACAGGTCAGAAAAAAGAATAAAGAAATATACATTTTCTTGTTCATGGAATTGGGAGTGGACAGGTAAGCCGGGTGATATCCGGGCGGGAATAGACTACCGGTTTGGGAGTCTTCAGGATAACCATCACCGCGTCAAAATAAGCCGTGGTTTTACACCCGATAATGACAACATCTGTACCATTCGGGAAATAATCTACCGGTGTGTTGATCGGCAGAACGACATCAAATGGATATACCGAGTCTGACAGGATGGAAAATGAGAGATGGTCAAAGGGCAACGCGCTGAAAGCGGATCCTGCGCCACCCGTATCGCCCTCGCCGGTCTTCATCCAACGCGGGAACATAGCCCTGCCGGAGTTGAATGAGGCATCTTTTACCTCGGTGAACTTATCAAGTTCATCCAAGGTCAGGTTGTTGGGCAATTGGAGGTCCATTTTTTTCATTTCAGCAAGAATCTGCCCGGGTTTCACCGCGGTATAGCGGTTGGGGATACCAAGGCTCAAGATCATTGGGATGAGGGAAATCAAAAAAACCAATCCCAAGCAGATTAACGGAATACGCTTTGTGATTATTGAATTGAGAATAAACCTTTTACTGTGAACCTGGTTATTCGTGGTAATAGTGGGGATTTTTAAGAACCAAATAAACAGAGCGGTCATCCCAAACGAATAATAGAGCGGCAATACCCAGTCTACCGGCACCACATAGCGCCCACCGGATACCAGCGAGGCAGTATTTGCCAGCAGATAGGGAAAGAGGACCAGAAGAGGAATTAACGCGGCGGCCTGCTTCACCTTCCAAACGGCGGCAAATCCAAATACGACAATAAGCAGACTCAAGGTTAGTACGATCATTCCGCCGGGTGAAAATTTACCATTCCATTCCTGGTCCCAGTATGGCAATCGGATGGTATCTTCCAATCCCGTGTGTGTTGTGGATGCCGGCAAAACCAGAGCCACAGAAACAAGATTATGAAATCCAGACTGCAACATGGGAACGGCCAGCCCCTTGATCCCTGCTTTTCCGGAGGGTATCTGGTCATCATTAATAGCCTGATCGGTTGGTTCATTCGAAGGTTCTTCAGTCTTATTAATAAGAGGCTCATAACGCTGCCGTAAAAGAACCCCTTCTGTCTTGCTTTTCACAAATTCGATGGGATTATGCAAAACAATTTGAGTTCGTATACTCCAGGGAATAAGTGGAAGAATGCAGAAGACGAGAAAGATGAGCGCGGATTTCCACGTCCCGCGTAGTCTGATCCCGCTCACAATCAACCAGGTAAGAAAAACAAAGGGCGCAATAACAATAACATTCAGGCGAACCAGTGATGAGAGTCCCAACACCGCGCCGGCCAGCGCAGGATACACCCACCTTGTTTTTTGATCCGTCCACCAGTAAAACAAAGTCAACGCGACCAGCAGAAGCATTAAACAGGTCAACGATTCTGACATGGTCATTTTGACATTAGTCATCTGGATGCGATTGGTTAATACCAGATTGTTGGCCTGCATAAACATGGCTGTTATGCCGGCAAAAATTCCGGCAGACCGGGATGTCATTTTCGAAGCTAAAAGATACATCAAGGAAGGGATGAGCGCCAAAACAGCCACCTGAAGTGTGGTCTGTAGCGCGAAATCTTTGCCAGCCAGCAGGCCGAGCAAGGAAAGGAAAACCAGATGCAGCGGTTTATCAATGAAACCGTATGGGAAACCTTTTCCTACAAGGATGGCTTCCGCCTGGATGGCATAATCACCCGCGTCTGAGTAAGGGTAGCTTACGTAATTCGGCGGGTAAAGCTCTGTGGAATACCGGCTGGCTGCCAGCGGAATATTTTGCCAGAGCGCGAAAGATATGATCCACAACAGGAATATGACTGCTCCGTCATTCTGGAAAAATCCGGTAACTTTCCAACCCAGTTTTTGAACCAGCAACCAGGCCACAGCAAACCCACCGGCAATCCAAAGCTGCCAGTGAAGGATGGGCACTCCGGCTTTTCCCCAGAACTGGGTCCCGGCACCGATTCCCATGCCGGTGACAGCAATGATCAGTATTAATAGCAAAATGACAGCGCCAGCTGTCAGACCGGCCGCGATTGACTGTTTATTTTCTTCATGCTCATGTAAAACATTTTGGCGCGTGATAAACAACCAGTACAACCAGGCTTCTGAAGTTGTTAAAAAGAAAACCTGAAATACAGGCAGCAATCGGATGTAAATGGCTTTCCAACTCCCTTCGGCGATTGGAAGAAAAGCCAAAAGGTAAAAAAGGAACCAGAGTACAGGTAATGCGAATTCGATCTTGCTTATCTTTTTTGATTCAGCCAATCGTTCATTGAGATGTTCGAGCCGTGAAAATGAATTTCTGGTCAGATAAAAAAATAAACCCACGCATATCAACCCGATTGCGGCCGGTATAGATGAAAGCAAAAGCCGGGTGAAAGAAAAATCGCCGGGTAATGATACTATCGCTATACCGGCGCGAATTGAACCAGCCAGCCCGAAAACCAGGAGAACCGGGGCCAACCAGCGGTTTCCGACCCTGATCAATCGTTCGGCGAGGTTTGATCGCATGGCTTCTTCACTCAGATTTTTTTTGACTTTTCTCGAAAAACCAGATAAGCCCGATTCCCATGAGAATGGTCAGAATTAGAACACCATTCGCCCAGATGGGAGGCAAACCCACCGCGATAAAAGCCAGACAATCGAGGATCAGAGCAGCCAGATGCATTACATAGACAGCATGGCCGGGTTCCAGCCCCAGTGCCACCAGCCGGTGATATGTGTGATCACGGTTTCCTTTGTAGAAGGGTACCCGCCGGCGAAAGCGAGAGATGGTCACCATGGTGGTATCAAAGATGGGTACCCCCACCAGAAGGATTGGTACCAGGTAAGAAGATGACTGGAAACTATCCACCGGGTTGTAATAAATGGCCATGACAGCCAGCAGGAAACCCAGCGTTTGCGCGCCAGAATCGCCCAGGAACATCTTTGCCGGGATGGAATTGAACAGGTATATTGCCAGGCAGATGCCCACCAGTATGGCGCTGGTTACGGAAAGCAAATTCTGACCTGAATCCATTGTGGCCAGCATAAAGAATGTGAACGCCCATCCACTTAAGCCGACGGCAAGACCGTCCATACTATCAACCAGGTTGAAGGCGTTCGTCACACCGACTACCCAGAAGATAGTAAGAAAATAATCCAACCAGACATAGAGAGGACCTGAACCCCCGAGAAAAAACGTGTGAGATTCAAGAATCTTTATCGATAAACCGGAACTAACCAGAAAAATGGCCACTGCGAGCTGCCCGAGAGATTTTGGCAGCGCGCCAAGTCGTTTATAGTCGTCCCAGATGCCAAAACCAAAAATAAAAAGCGCTCCTACCAGCATGCGGACAATATTCGTGTCCCGCCACAACCCGGTAACTAAAACAAGGATGGTTAATGACAACATCAGGGCGATGCCGCCGGCGTATGGCATGGGGATTTTATGCTGTTTGTAGGGAGCCGCTCCGGGGAAATCCATCAACTTGGTCCGCCGGGCTATCTTGATTCCAATGTAACTTGTTCCGAGTGTCAAAATCAGGCTGACTAAAATAGCCTGGAAAAGTCCGGAATATTGAAAAGCGGTCGCGGTCATCTTAAATTTCCATCCCCCTGAAGTTTACTATAAACTTCCAGAGTTTCACGAATGATCCGCTGTATTGAGAACTCAGACTCGGCCAGTTTTCGCGCGTTGGCACCCATGCGCTTTCTTTCATCGGGATTTTTCAGTAATTTTTGCAAACAGTTAACCAGATCTGGTACATCTTTAAATTTTGCCAGATAACCCGTTTCTCCATGGATAACCACTTCCCTGCTGCCTGGAGCGTCAAACGCCACTAAAGGACGGGCGCATGCGGCTGCTTCGATTAATGTCTTCGGAAGGCCTTCCCGGTAAGATGGCAGGCATACGATATTGGACCGGGCAATCACATCCGGCATATTTTCCTGCCAACCCGGCCATTCTATTACACCATCACGCTGCCATTCAATAAGTAGATGCTCGGGCACAGCCGCCGGGTATTGCGGATCGGTGTCACCGGCAAGCACAAAATGGGCTTCAGGAAATTCTTTTTTCAAAATTCGCGCGGCATCCACAAATTCAGCCACACCTTTATCCCACAACATTCGGGCGGGTAGAAGAACCTGCAATCGATCCTGCTGTTCCGGCGTCGGAACAAACCGATCCACATCCACTCCGGAGCCGCGCACAACGGTTGTCTGTTCCAATGTTGCCAGCCGGTTGGTCAGAAATTGTCCTCGATCATCGGTGTTCTGGAAAATCACCTGTGTGCCCCGCAAAGCCAATCGATACAGGAATTGAATCAATGGTCTGATCAATTTCTGCCCCGCTGAATCACCAATAAAGAGATAACCCAACCCGGTAATGGAATTGATCACCCGGGTTACACCGGTTATCTTCGCGGCAAGCGATCCGTACAGAACACACTTGATGGTGAAATGATGGACAAAATCCGGTTTCTCCCGCCGGTATAAAGGGATTAAACGGAGTATTGTTATTAATTCAAGTATAGGGTTGCGGCCTTTTCTAGAAAAAGGAAATTCAATCCAACGAAATCCCGCCTGAGTCAACCGTTCAGAAAAATCGTCACCGGGTGAAACCAGGACAACTTCAAAACCTTCCGCGCGAAGAGCTTTTGCCAACGGAAGGCGAAAGTTATAGAGATACCAAGCCGTATTCGCGAATAAAAGCGTTTTCACATTTGAGTCTGGGGAACCTGAGCCCGCAACCATTCCTGGAAAACCAGGATATCCCACAGGTAATACTGGTTGTTGTGTGTGCCGGCAAGATGATCACGCCACATCTTCTGGATGGCTTCGGTATCGAAGAAACCCTCTGCCTGCATGCGGTTTTCATCTAACAGATCTTCCGCCCAATCACGCAACGCGCCGCGCAGCCATGTATCAAGGGGAACACCAAATCCCATCTTGGGACGTTCGATTAATTCACGCGGTACGTGCTTGTAAAGAATTTGCCGCAGGATCCATTTCCCCTGGCCATTATGGACCTTCATGCTCATTGGCAATCGCCAGGCGAACTCGATAACCCGGTGATCATCCAGATAAGGGACGCGCGCTTCCAAACTGACACCCATGCTGGCGCGATCCACCTTCGCCAGAATATCATCCGGCAGATAGGTGATCAGATCCATATACATCATCCAGCGAGTGAAATCTGGAATATTCGGCCAGTCAGAACGATCGGTGAGCGGTGTTGCGTGCTCTCTTCCACCACGCACGAGTTGATCCGGGTATTTCCAGTGGGAAACCAGGCGGTAATACAGGCTTTGTGGAGAATCAACTGATACCACATCAGCAATCTTGGACATCTTCTCACCGGCAGTCGGCACGCGTAGAGCGCCTGGCAGGATCGGTTTCAACGTATGAAAAATGTTGTCCCAGGTCGATGGTGAAAGTAGACGCATTCCACCGGCCATTGTGCCGCGCAACCCATTACCCATCCATCCAATCTTTGACCAGATGTCATTTCCCCAGAAGTAGCGGTTGTATCCCGAGAATAATTCATCTCCGCCATCGCCTGACAGGCTGACCGTCACATATTTGCGGGTAAGTTTGGATACCAGATATGTTGGGATCTGGGAAGAATCTGAGAAAGGTTCATCATACAGCGCGGGCAGCAACGGAATAACAGCCTGGGCTTCTTCCGGCGTAACCATCAGGTCTGTGTGTTCGGTCTTCAAGTGGGCGGCTACTTTACGGGCATACTCCGCTTCATTGTATTCATCTTCATGAAAACCGATGGTGAATGTTTTTACCGGAATGCTGCTTTCCGCTTGCATAAGGGCGACTATGGTTGAAGAATCAACCCCGCCGGAAAGAAATGCGCCAAGAGGCACATCCGCCATCATGCGTAATCGAACAGATTCACGCAGCAGGGTTTCCAGTTGAGATTCCGCTTCTTCAACGGTTCCGTTGAACGGATTGGCCAGCCCATTTTCCACCGCCTGTTTAGCTGACCAGAATACCTCCGGTTCCGGCTTGTAACCGGGCCGGTCAAACGGAAAAGTCAGGATTGTTCCAGGCATCTGTTTGTGAACATTCTGGAAAATGGAATAAGGCGCCGGGATATAGTTATGGCGCACAAAGAGGGCGAGTGAATTGCGGTCAATTTCATCGGAAAAACCGGGGTACGCTCGCATGCACTTTAGTTCCGAGCCAAAGAGAAGGGTTTTACCGAACCAACCGTAATACATGGGTTTAACCCCCACTCGGTCGCGAACGAGGCGCAGAACTCGTTCTTTCCTGTCCCATAAAGCAAAAGCGAACTGGCCGTTAAAGCGTTTGATCGAAGGGATGATGCCCCAGGCATCCATGGCTTCAACCATGACTTCGGAGTCAGAGGTGCCTTTGAAATTAACTCCCATTCCAATCAATTCATTGCGCATTTCCGCGTAGTTATAAATTTCACCATTAAAAACCATTACATACCGGCCGCTGGCCGAGATCATCGGCTGGTGCCCGGTTGGTGTCAGGTCGACAATTGCCAGCCGCCGAAAACCCAGAGCGATCCCGGCATTCGGATCGACCCACTCCCCGCTGTCATCGGGTCCGCGGTGGATAATGGCATCTGACATTCGGGTTACAGTGGCAGTCAATTCAGCCGCTGACAATTCTTTTCTGGTATCAAGAAATCCGGTTATTCCACACATTCGTATCCTTTGATCGGCAATATTTCATTTTTAGTTTATTTCCGTTCTCGCTGAAAAGTATACCAGTGAATATTTTTCCATTAAAAGCCGGGCAGCCACTTTTCTGTCAGGCAGGATTAGGGAATACCACCTTAGTCTTTACAGAATTTCGTGATTTGAAACGTGGGTTGGTAAAGCCTGCGCATTCCAAAGGTCCATATATAATCGAGCGACCATGTTGATTTCAAATTTTTTTTGCACCCTTTCAACACTTCTTCTGCCCAATTCCAGGCGTTGATCGTTTGAAAGCTCGAGGATTTCAACGATAGCCTGCCCCAGGAGTTCCGGATCGCCCGGGGGGACGATCTTCCCCATTTCTCCCAGAACTTCCTCCGCGCCGCCGACATTGGTGGAAACACACGGAATCCCACAGGCCATTGCTTCACCAAGAACGTTGGAAAAAGATTCTCCATATGCCGACGAAGAAACAGCAACTGAACAGGCCGAATGGAAGGATCGCATGTCTGTAATCCGCCCGAGCAAATGAAAACGCTCAGCGGCGCCGGCTGCTTCAATCCAACCCTCCAGTTCCGCGTTGCCGGTTGAAACTCCCTCACCACACATCAAGAAATGCGTATTCGGTATGACCTGGAGGACGTGCCGGGCACTCCTGATGAACGTCGCATGGTCTTTTTGCCTGTCAAATCTGGCAGCCAGGCCGACCACGGGAACATCTGACCCTATACCCAG